>NZ_JBQFUL010000001.1:0-1072348 GCF_056539165.1 Ruegeria sp. BC7
AAGATGGCCTGATCTGGGTAGTTGCTGGAAAGCCGTGGAGAGGCGATCCGAATACGTTCTGCATGACCATGCTATGGCGCGACTTGGATTCGATAAAGGCTTTCACCGGAGATACCTGGCACGAAGCGCGCATCGAGCCTGAAGAGCGAGATTTGATTGCCTCGGCCAGCATCGAGCACTTTGAGTTGCTCGGGGCTGTGGGTCCGTAAATAGGTGGAAGGTCTTCTTTGTCCGCATAGCAGTCGTTCACGCAGAGTATGGCAAACGGGGGGGCATTGGATTCAAATTTTGGCCTTTAATAGCTGCCAAAAGAAGTGGACGTGTCGCATGGGCATACTATTGTGGTTTGCCCATGCAAAATGACACATTCGGTATTTTTCCATCAGCCTACCGATAGCTATCTGAACGCTCAGCTTCTCTTTGAAGGCTTGCGGAACGGTCTTGCTTCTCCGCCCTTGCCGTTTCTGTTTTTTGAACGCGCGGTGTCTTTTTTCTTGGTCTTGTGAGGTGTCTTTCGTTCTCTCAGAGATTTGGAAGCGTCCGAGGCGTTCTTGTCTCGTTTTTGCCGCTTCTTATCCTTCGTGGCGGGTTGCGGATTTGCCGTTCCGCGCTCGCTGGTCCGCTGCGCGTGCGTAGCATTGGCCTGCTTTGGTTTGTCCTTGCTCGCGGGCTTATGCGATGTGCTTGCGGCGGACTTCCCTCTGCCCTTTGGGTGTTTGGGCGCGATTTGGGCATCTTGCTCTGAAGGTTTGGAACTGCGCGTAGTTTTTGACGGTTTGCCTGAACGCGGCTTTTTGTTCTTGGCGGCGTCGTCCGATTTATGTGGTGCCGCAGGCGGCCCCTTAGGAGAGGCATCGAAATCTGGTGCGCCCGCCAGCTCGGTCAGGGTCGCGCCTTGTTCTATGGTGAGTCCGGCCCCCAATTCTTGTTTCATTGCGGGCACTGCATCATTGGCAATCTCGACAAAAGTCTCTTGGTATTGAACGCGGATTGCGCCGATGGCGTCTTTGGATAGGCCCGCATTGCGGCACAGCATTGGCAGCAACCAACGCGGCTCTGCCCGCTGTTTACGCCCCAAGGACAGTGAGAACCAAGTGCTTGGCCCAAACGCCGCACGCGTATCAGATTTGCTTTTTTTAGTCTCTGACACCGCCCCCAGAATCTCTGGTGCTGAGTGGCGCTCTCGGTAGAGGCGCAAATAGGCTGCGGCGACCTGTTCTGGTGTCCTTCCGCTTAGCAGCCGTTCTGCAAAAGCCGTTTCCTCGACGCTTGGCACCTCATCCAAGGCAGGGTTGGAAATGATGCGCTCCTCTTCCCGAGCGAGCACCTCATCCGCTGAGGGAGGGACGCCCCATTCGGCCTCTAACTTGGCCGTTTTCAGCAATCGTTGCGCCTTTGAGCGCTGCCGTCCCGGTACGATCAAGATAGACATCCCCTTGCGCCCGGCGCGGCCCGTGCGTCCAGAGCGATGCAGCAAAGTTTCGGCATTCGACGGGAGATCTGCATGGATCACCAACTCCAACCCCGGAAGATCAATACCACGGGCGGCCACGTCCGTCGCCACGCAGACCTGTGCACGCCTGTCACGCAAAGCCTGCATCGCGTTGGAGCGCTCTGCCTGGCTGAGTTCCCCCGACAGAGAGACAACGGAAAACCCCCGGTTGGAGAATTTTGCGGTCAGACGCGCAACCATGGATCGGGTATTCGCGAACACAATCGTCGTCTGTGCGTCGTGATAGCACAGCAAATTGATGATCGCTTTTTCGATATCTGACGGGGCAACATTCAATGCGCTATAGGTAATGTCCGAATGCTGAGCTTCTGTGCTTCCGACCTTGATCCGCTGCGCGTCTTCTTTCTGGTAAGTCTGGGCGAGCTTGGCGATGCCTCGCGGAACAGTGGCCGAGAACATCAAGGTGCGGCGGCTTTCAGGCGTTTGGTCAAGGATGTATTGAAGGTCTTCGGCGAACCCCATGTCCAACATTTCGTCGGCTTCGTCGAGAACGACAGTTCGCAAATCGCTCAGGTCGATGACGCCACGTGAGATATGATCGCGCAGCCGTCCGGGTGTGCCGATCACGACATGCGCGCCGCGCTCGATCGTCCGGCGCTCTGTGCGGGCATCCGTGCCACCGACGGCTGACGCAGTGACGATCCCGGCCTCAGCAAACAGCCAGTCGAACTCTCGCCGGACTTGCAAGGCCAGCTCGCGCGTGGGTGCGATGACCATAGCCAACGGCACTGCTGGTCGGTCGAACCGACCGTGCTTGTCGAGAAGTTCTTTTGCCATTGCCAGCCCGAAGCCTACGGTTTTGCCAGAACCGGTTTGCGCAGAAACAAGCAAATCCTTTCCCGCCAGCGCTTCATCTGACACAGCCTTTTGTACAGGCGTTAAACTGCTGTAGCCTTTTTGGGAAAGTGCTATGGATAAGGTTTGCGGAAGGTCAGAGAAATCTTGCATGGGTCACCAAATGCCGGGAAAGACCTGGCGATAATGGTATTTGGTGCGGATGTATAGCCTGTAAACTGCGTTTGAAAGAGAATGTGTCAATCACAGGAAATGAATTTTTTCACCCGCTCAACCAATAGCTGTTGTGAGAGCTTTGATTAAACCAAATTCGAAACCGTACTTGTGCCGTCAGCACGCCTTTGAACAAAGGTTTCGTGGGTAGTGTTTCCTTTCGAGGTGGGGCGTTAGCCGTGCACGTGCTCGGCAATAAGTTCCTCGACGGACGGACCTGGTCCGACAAGTTCCAACACGTTGCGGTCGGGGTCGCGAATGAAAATGGATTTGGTGCCACGGAAGTCGCGGCGCCCGGTGATGGCGATGCCGTTTAAGCGCCGCCGCACGCGTGCTTGGGCACACGCCTAGCCATGTCAGCTAAGAACTTGCTTGCCAAAAGGAGCTTTCGAGAGGCTTGTTAGTTCCGATCCTGGAAGAGTACGGCTCGCCACCCGCTGGAGTGAATGTCATCTATGCAAGCCGCTCAAATTTGCCGGCGAAGACCCGTGCAATGATTGATTTCTTGGCAGAAAAGAGTAGCAAGTATTCCCGTGACGACGTATGAAATTCGCTGCCCGAACGAACGCCTTGGCTTTGGTGCTTTTTTGAAAGCGGACTTTCGGCGGAATTTGCCGAATGGCAACTTTGTCCGCATAGTGGTCGTTCGAGGGACCTATGGCGAATGTCTACTTCGAGCCCAAAGGCGACTTATGTGTTGAGCTCAGCATTAGTCGTTTGGGTGGGAACTTTGACCAACAAGCCTGTCTGGAACCTGCCAGCTCCGGTCTCGCAAAAAAGTTCCCGAGTGATGGTCTCGACCGGCTGTTGGTTCCGGATAGAAAGATCTGCAAACCCGAAGAAAAAGAAACTGGCCGCACCTCGCAAACCTGGCATGGCACCGGGACAACATATTTTGTCAAATGGTCTCCAAAGGTTCCGCTCCTTGGGAATAATTATTAACCTGCCAATATGAAAAACTTAATTTCCCGTGGCATATCAAGGGCCCTTGGCCGTGGCGGACCAAAGCCGCTTGAAAAGCCAGGGGCTATTCCGCCAGAAATTAAGAGTACTCAAATACCGCGGGAGCAATCCAAAATCTTGTCGCGCTGCCTATCGATTGATCTGGAAGTCGACCCCAAGGAAGCCCAGGTATTCGCCTTTGCAGCCGTGCCCGAAGGCGATGGAGAGGGGATTGTTCATCGAAAAGGCGACCTGAAAGCCGCGCTCGAAAAGCTCGACCTGTTTTGCGCTGGTTTCGCACATGTCATTGGACACAATATTCTGCGCCATGACCTGCCGCATCTCATGGCGGTCTCGCCGCGCTTCGCAAAGCTCGCGGACGGACCGATTGACACGCTGTGGCTCAACCCCTTGGCGTTCCCGCGCAATCCCTACCATCATCTGGTCAAGCACTACCATGATGGGCGGCTTCAAAGTGGTCACGTCAATGATCCTGAGCTCGACGCGCGTCTTGTGTTCGAGGTTCTTCGCAACCAGATCGACGCCTTCGTATCGCTGAACACGTTGTCGCCAGATACTATGATGGCCTATCACTGGTTGTGCTGCCGAGGTCCTGGTAGCGACGGATTTGATCGGTTGTTCAGCGACGTGCGCGGGGCGCCCATCCCGACAGAAGCAGAAGCGCACGGGGCCATTCAGAAGTTGCTTAAAGACTTGGCCTGCGGCGCGCAGGTGGACGCTTTGCTCGAGCGACTCTCGGACACTGGGCTGGGCTGGCCGATGGCATATGCCCTTGCCTGGATTTCAGTCGCTGGTGGGGATTCTGTCATGCCGCCTTGGGTGCGGGCGCAGTTTCGTGACGCAGCACGGCTCGTCAAAGACCTGAGGGATACGAATTGTTGTGATCCCCAGTGTGCCTATTGCGCAGAGCACAATGATCCCACCCGTGCACTCGAACGTTGGTTCGGCTTTCCCAGTTTCCGCCCGGAGCCAGTCGACGAGGACGGACGCCCGCTTCAAGAAAAGATCGTGGCGACGGCCATGGAAGGCGACAATCTATTGGGCATCCTTCCGACGGGCACAGGTAAATCCATCTGCTATCAGATTCCCGCACTGTCTCGGTTCGACAAGACCGGGGCCTTGACCGTCGTTATTTCGCCGCTTGTGGCGCTGATGGCGGATCAGGTTCAGGGCTTGGTACGCGCCGGAATTTCCTCGGCGGTTACGATTAACGGGCCATTGTCTTTGCCCGAGCGTCAGGATGCGCTCGACAAGGTGCGGCTTGGGGATGCTGCGATCCTTTTGATTTCGCCCGAACAACTGCGCAGCACAACAGTTCGGGCCGTTCTGGCACAGCGCGAGGTGGGGCTGTGGGTTCTGGACGAGGCGCACTGCGTGTCTAAATGGGGGCACGATTTCCGACCCGACTATCGCTACGTTTCGCGGTTTATTAAGGAAAGCTCAGGCGACGAACCGGCTCCGGTGCTTTGCTTGACCGCAACAGCAAAGCCGGACGTCGTGCAGGACATCCGCAGTCATTTCAAAGAGCGGTTGGGGTCCGAGCTGGCGTTAATCGACGGTGGCGCATCGCGGTCGAACCTGAGCTTCCAGGTGCTACCAACGCAGCGGGCAACCAAGATGACCGATATCCTCGACACGATCGAGGCCCAGCTTCCGCGCGAGGGTGTGTCGGGGGCGGTCGTCTATTGTGCGACCCGAAACGCTACCGAGCGCGTCGCGGAATTCTTAAAACAACAAGGCATCGCCGCCGAACGGTATCATGCGGGCCTTCCCCTAACGCCAAATAGCTGCACAGACCATACAGCTCGCTTATGTTGTCGAATTTCAGATGCAAACATCCACATTTGCGGATCTGGCCGCGTTGACCCGCACCCGTTGCGAAAGGCCTCTTTCACCCTTTGATGACGATTCCCAGTTCTTTTCGACTGCAAAGCTTGTCTGCTGTTACCCAAATTGTCACCCAAAGCACACTTTGAGCACGTATGAGCGACGTGAGGTTTGTGTATGCGTCTGATGTTTATAGGAGATTTTGGTAGCGGAGGAGGGACTTGAACCCCCGACACGCGGATTATGATTCCGCTCTGGGTAATTGAAAAGTAAGTAAAAAATCCCCAAAGACACAATTTCAAGGGTAATAAATCCAATGGGTTAGGCTGAGTCTTCCAACCAAGGACTCGTCATTTTGGCGACGGAATAGTTGCATTACTCACTCCGAGACAGACGATCAATCAGCCTAGCCGTGGCAGTCATTGCACTCGCTCTGGGCTTTCTGGGATATTGGACCGACCGGGGCCAAAGTTCCAGATTAGTCTGCTTGACCCGGTTCGAGTCCGAGACCTCCTTTCAATACATCCGAAGTCACTACGCTCAAGTTCTGGCTCCGAACTGTCGCGCATCCTCGGCTGCGACTATTGCGTCTTAACAACGAAACCTGGTCGGCCGGCCTGAATAGCATGTCCAACCATATGAACGGTGGGTCCCATTGCCCCTGTAACTTCACACATTCGAATGGCTATCTGACGAAGCTCTTCAAGAGATCCAATTTTGGGAGGACGAACGGGATCAACAAGCCAAGCCAACGGCTCCGGTGGAAGTAAGTCTCCATCGCGCGTTAGACCCCCATTGAAAGGCCCCAACAAAGTTCGCAAGCGACCAGCTTCAAGTGACCAATCTGCGTTGTCTCTATTCTTGGACACCAAGATATCGGTTAGATTTGATTTGAATAGTGCCCCTGATACCGCGATGATACCGAACGGCGTTACTGCCAAGCTATGGCCTTGCCTTGGTACATGGCACTGAAAAAGCTGATCGACTGCCGACATGTAGGCACTATCTTCGACAGCTTTTTGGATCTTACCGCGCAAATCCCGAGGAATTTCCTCATCTCCAAGTTTGTGCGACCATGTCAATCTACGGTTCCGCACTATAAGGACTTCTTCTTCAACTCGGAGCCAAGCTTCTTGCCTGTGCCACTCAGGGTTTTTTCTATCATCGAAGTACGCCAGCTGCACGGCGGCCACTCCTTTGTCGAACAGCGGTTGTGCTGCTTGCCTAATGCTTTCTTCGCCTTCCAAAAATTTCTGAGAAAGGCCCAGCTCTGGGAAAACAACGGTCTCGGGCAGCCTTTGCGGGCTTTCATCCAATACCTTCATCGCGGGGGTTCGCATCTTACTGCTTATGCGCTCCTTGAGGAGATCCGATGACTGAATGTGCACATATGACTTTGTGACTTCCCAAGGTTCATGCTGAGCTCCTTCTTTGCTACCCATCCGCTCATTGAAAAGCTCCAAGCCCTCCGCGTACAACAAATGCTGTTCGATAGTCGGATCACATTTCTTCCAGAACTGTTCAAAAAACTGGTCTAACTCGCGCGCCGTCAGGCTTAGAAGCGTTTCTTGTCGATAGACTGGATCGTTCGGATCTTGCCCAACATGAGTTTGAACAACCACCAGTTTCGCTTGCTGTCCAGACGACAGATCCGCCGCTGGCGCTAAGTTTTTTTGAGATGTGTGTAAATCCTCGTCCTTATGAGCTACTGCCAAGTCCGCATCTCTTAGGGTTTCTTCAGAGGTTGAAGAAAGAACCCATGAAACAAATCTCCTAAAACGAGAATGATTTGGATTCTTCAAGAGAGTGTTTTCAGTGCTTAGATCTGCGTCTTCAACTCTTCTGCCTGGAATGATTTCTTTTGCATGATCAGCAGGTGCAACTTCTATCCCGGTTGGCTCGGGAAGATCAGGAGAGTCGGAATCCTCAAACCCACGAAGTGAAAAATAAGACCTGAGGTCCCATTTGTATCCCACAAACGCGAAGATCAAATCTGTATCGAATTTGTCGATGATCGACATTGCAATGCGGAGTAAAATGCTCAGGTCTCCGATTTTTACTGGATCCTGCTGATCTACAAGCCAAATGGTCGTGTTGTGGGTTTCGGGGTCAGGAACTCCAAGCATCCCGGGCGCGATTGGACCTAAGAAGGGCCGCAACGATTTGCCTTCTCGATAGAAGGAATCCAGATTACGTTGTGAGTTTTGTTCTTCCCAGAGTTGCCTGACGACTTGTGTGTTAACCGCTAAAATACCCAATGGAGTGATGGCGACGTTCAAACGGCCGTCCGGTGTGATACTGGCCCATTTTTCCTGCAATCGGTCGAAAACTTCGCTACGGAAGATCGCTTTGTGCACCTGCTCTAAAGTCCTCGCAGCCTCTGGGTTCGCAAGATCCGCGACCGATGTCCATTTAAGCGTTTCTTCTTCACACAAAACTAAACCTAGTCGCGTCAAACCCAGACGTTTTGGTTTTGACAGATCAAATTCAACTAGTATGGCTTTCCCGATGCCATCAAAGATCGGCTGTGCTATGCGCCTTACATCTGCTTCCCCGATCACAGGGGTGGGCACGAAACCCAATTCTTGGAATATCACTGGGAGCGCCGGTGAAAACTCTTGGCTTAGCGTCTGGCTATTCTCTTTCTGAACGCTTTGTACGAATTGAAAGCTAGCTAAATTGTTTCTTGCTATACCAGATAATGATAGGGCCCGATTTAGGACATGTTCCCATGTTGCACCGTTCCCAACCAGAACTGACGCAGCACAACTTCTGGCAAAATCAACATATTTATCTTCAACTGTTTGCGATTTTGCGAGCTCCACGCAGTTTTCAACGAGCGTCTCAACTTCGCTAGAGCCAAGAATTACAACTGCTTCAGGGAAGCCAACCTTTTGATATCCAAATGCCATAATTGTCCGTCGTCAGAGTTTTTCGGAGAGCTGAAGCATTTTCGTAACAGAGGCTCTGGTTCGTTTTCTGTTTGAGTTTAGGCAGCAGCGGCTTGGTGCTGCAACCGGCGTTTTCGGATTGTCTGTTTCTTGATTTTCTCTCTCATCTTCAGGATCTTCGCGCCGCGGCCGTGATAGACGTCGGCGGGGGCTGTGCCAGTAGGTATCATAACCTTTTTTAGTACTCACTCAGCCAGATTTTGAAGCGCAACGAAAGACTTAAAACAGTTTGTCCCGTCCGTTGAAGATTCTTCCGAGCTGTTTTCAGTCCGGCCAGAGAAAGAACGAGTGGATGCAACCGAGGTTGGTCGATCACCGCCAGTAAATTGAGGTCAACAATGTTTGAAAACGAGTCAAGCTTGCAATTGTCCCTTCGTTTTTTGCCTTCTAGGCCAAGAATGTGCCGCAAGACGTGCTTTCAATCTCCACCTGCCATACGATCCACCCAAGATTTTTTGGCAGTTCCACGGTGGTCTGCGCGGCGATGAAACGCAAGCTCCGAGGTGAGTGTCATTTCTTTGTGCATTCTCGGAGAAATATCACGGTCTACGTGCCGCGCGAGTACTTTGAGGCCCCGAACCAGTTCCCGGCTGCCCGGCAGTTCGCAAACATATGCCTCAAAGTATCGTAGTTCTCTTTCAACGTAGTTGGCCGCCTCTCGAAACGCTCGGTCTCGGTTCATTTGTCCCGCGCGGTTCAATACGTGGGCCTGCCAATGTGTTGCTACTATCGACGCAAGTTCCGATGATTTTGGACATCTTGCGTTTTCTCCTCTGTCCGCAGCCATAAGCAAGGCAGTGCTATATTGCGGTTGCAATGGCTTGCCGCCTTCCACTGATCTGGCAGAAACGCTCGCTGTGAATTCAAATCGCTGTTTATGAGCAGCCGTCGGGCAAGTGACTTTTGCTACCACCGCGCGTTCCACTTCGTTTTGTATGGGCCCTAAATCGACATTCAAGCGTCCCGCGTTTCCAAGAGATGAGGATTTGCCGAGGACTTCTACGTGAAATCCTGCCGGATACTGAATTGAAACTTCGACGTTGTCGGCCACGGTAGAGAAGATATCTTCCAGTTCTCCGAGCAAAACCGACGAAATCTCGGTGTCAAATTCGGCATCATGCAGTCGCCCACCTCCATTTTCAGAGATGCCCCGCAGCAGTTGTTCATCATACCCATTTCCAATACCGAGTGCTGAAGTTGTTACGCCTCTTTTGCGCAATTCGCTCGCATGGCGGCGGAGTTCAAAAGTATCCGTAATACCTTCGTTGGCGTGCCCATCGCTTAGGATAATGACCCGTGGTGGCAGTCTGGAGTCCGCCTCGAACACGGCGGCGGCACGGTCCACAGCTTGGAACCACCCACCGCTCAAGTTTGTACATCCACGCGTCCGCAAGCGCGAAATTTCAGACTGAATTTCTGGCAAGTTTTTGTCATCGACTGAAATAGCATCCAGGTGAGTAACAACGTCAGAACCAAAGGAAACAAGCGTCAAACGATCTTGGCTTGACAACTTCGTCACGAGGCCCAGCGCTGCCCGCTTTGCTGCCTCAAGCTTTCCTCCCGACATCGAACCACTGACGTCAATTGCCAAAGCGACGTTCAAAGGTGCACGGTCGCGTCTAGAAGTCGAGGTGCAATCCGAGGCTCTTACTTTGGCCACCAAATAGCGAACGGAGTCGCCGTGCTCCCAAAATAGCTCACGGTCAAATTGGCAATTCAGTTCTATATTTAGGTCAGTCACGTTTCTTGCCTCCTATTAGTATTGCGCGGAGCTGATCCGCGAGTTGTTCGAATAATGCGCGCTCTCGTGGTTCAAGTTTGCCTCTGATGGAAAGCTCCAGGTCTGGAGTGATGGAGATCCGGTTCCAGATCATGCCCCGTGCACGCCGAGGTGCTGGGCCCTCAAAAAGCTCTTCCAAACTGACGATCAGCTGCTCTATACTGGCAAGGCTCTCTTCTCTCTCAAGGCGCTTTGCTTCCCGTCGTTCACTAAAACGCGGTTTCTTTTCACCGAGTAAATCGCGCCTTTCTTCGCTGTGGCGGCTTTCAGATCTGGCACGCGGCATCCGAGCCATTTTGAATGGGAGCGGATCCTCCTTTTGTGTCTCAATGCTTTTGAGATACTCCCGCGCCGAACCTCGCGATCTGGGTGCGGTCAGTAGCTCCTCAGCCCATTCTTCTATCTGTTCTTCAGTTGCCGTCATGAACCGGCGTCCAATTTCTGCCAGCGTCATACCGTATGCATTCTTTAACGTCAGAACCGCCTTGGCCCGCTCTACATTTGTTGTTGGGTAGGTTGCTCCTCTCCCCGATTTGCTTGGTGGGGAAAGCAGTCCTTCGCTTATCCATGAGCGTAATGTTCGAGGTTCTACCCCGGTTCTTTCGCTCAGTTCTTCAAGTGTGATTCCATCAGTCATGGCAGTTGAAATAATATTGACATTACGACATGTCAAGTTGTCGAGTTTATGGTTGGTGTTTTTCTCATTACTTAATTCGCTACTCATCTCATGCTTGACTGGCCGAGTCGGCGACATGTGCTTGGACATGCCGATCAACATAATTTAATGGATTTGATGGTGATGAAGTTAATGCTCTTGGGTCTTGCCTTGTTCAAGCAGGATCGTCTCACATAAGGAGCAGAAGTAGCCAAATATAATTAGTGCCTTAAGAGTGCACTGATCTGAATAACTGCTTTTCTCATTACTGCTATAGCCAAGCGTTTTGTGAATAACGTCCAAGATGGCATCTCGTTCGTCAAAACCGTTTCTGAAGGGCGAAAATGAGTTCCAATGAAACTTTTGAGAAGCTAGTTCGATGCATTGAGTTGGGTACTTCTCAAAAAAAGTGATCGCTGCTTCTTTGCACCCAGCCATATAATCTAGGTCATTCAATTCGGTTACGCCCGGCTTCAGATTTCCGTCTTTGTAATGGATGTGAGATTGATACGCCCAAATCACTTCTCCCAGGTCAGGGTTTACTCCCGTCAGAAACACTTGAAGGGGAACTTGCACATCCAGATGCTGACTCCAATCTATAAAGGGTGCGCGTGCCATCCGGTGGGCCGCGCCAAAAACCAGAGGCAAGAATTTTTCGACGAAAGCGAAAGAAGCATGGGAGGTCTTTGTATCCGCATGTATCCTGAGATTTGCAATAATTAGACCAGTTTTAAAGCACTTCACTGGGTCATATCCGCTCTCTTGGAAGGGCCTTCCAAACATACGCATAGCTTCGGAGAAGATCTCCTCAGCACTGTGTAAGTCATCAACCTTTCTGGTATCTGAGAAAATGCGACCGTGATTGCGAAACTTATACACAAAAACGGGTTCAGCAGTCTTACTTACCTTTATTTCTCTTGGTTCGAACTCACCTCGAAAACGCCACACCAGCTCGTCAAACACCGTGTAAAGATCACGATCATCCAGAGGTCCTAGCAGGCTGTCGATTTCACCATCAATGTCTACTGTAGGAAGTTGAGCGAGGCGATTCTGAATGTCGGTGATAGTAGTCTCTTCTCCTTTGGCGACCAGCGCCGTCAGGCCAAGGAAGTAGCAGAAACCGAGCGTTGTAGCCTCGGAGTACTCGAAGCGTTTTAGGAATCTTTGAACATTATCGAAGTTAAACATTGGGCTACCTGCAAAACTGATACTGAGGGATAAGCGAGAACGGTGTTTCCACTGTCTAAAGAACAGAATGAAACATCAGAAATTCAAGAGAGTGGCGTTTCCAAACAAGCAATTGGCCGCTTTTCACAAGTAACCCACGCTACAAGTCAACAGGTAGAATTAGACTGCGCGTGCGGAGACTGCTATGGACGATGAATTCGAGCTACATGAGTTTTTCCATGTTTGGACGACCAACGATGATTGTCCAACAGACGGCATTCTTTTGTACAATCCGGACAACGAAGACGAATATATTGTACGCGGCGTAGACAACGCAGGATTCGAAGTTTCTGACGCCAACGGAGCTGTCAGGAAACTCCTGCGACAGGCTCTTTCGAATTGGATTGTTATCGTTCCAAGGGATCATGCTTTACACAATCTGATCCAAACAACGAAGACTCCGGCCAACGAACGTCGAGAAATCATCAACGAACTGTCGGGCAATGGTCTCCCAGTTGTTTCTATTCAAAACCTGGATGAACTTCGCTTGGTCAAATGGGCATGGACAACGCAGTTTTCGCGGACTGATCGTGAGACGAGACATAAATTCTACTCAGCCGTAAAGAAGCTAGAGAACTTTTCGGAGCATTGGTCTGCTTCGATCAAAATTGGGCGGCGTATTGTCGAGCATTGGGCAAGTCAGGTCGAAGACAACATGCCTGCCGATTTGCTGATCCACCTCGCGTATTACCGACGTTGGTCTTGGGATACGCGTGCTGCTTTAGAAGCATCAGATTGTTTGGTTGGAGCACGAATTCGGCGCGACCTGACAGATATGCAAAGAAGCATTTTGGCGACAGAGCGTGCGGCTGCATTCATGGATCTGTTCGAACGCAGCGGCTCTGGGCTTGAGGATGCAGAGCGGTACTTAAAGTACTCTCAAGGCGCAAGCAAAGGCAGGAACAGCCCTGAAAACTATCTGGGATGGCAGCGCTATAACAAGTTGAGAGAGGGTGCTCACGTTGGCAGGTGTTAACAAAGTTATCATGGTGGGGAATCTCGGAAGAGATCCAAAGATCAATGAAATCTCTAGTGGGAAGAAGGTTTGCAATCTAAGTCTTGCAACCAGCGAACGCTGGAAGGATCGCGCTTCCGGAGAGCTGAGATCACGTACTCTGTGGCATTTAATTGCAGTGTATCGTGAAGACTTAGTCAAGGTAGCTGAACAACTCCCAAAAGGGGCAAAGGTATACGTTGAGGGCAAGATCCAGACAAAAAGCTGGTCCGATAAAGCAGGGGAAAAACACTACAGGACCGAGGTGGTGCTGGATGGTTTTGCTTGCAAACTTTTCAAACTTGAACGGGAGCAAACCAACGAACAAGAGCGCCCCTCAGAGTCGATAAGTACTGGATCACCCAAATCCAACGTAGATGATTGGGATCTTACTGATCCTCCATTTTAGAAGTATCGAGCAGCCAGTGTTTCGTGACATACACGCGATTTGATCGCATTCAAGTTATTGACTTTATTCTGTGGCACTAACCGGTTGCGGCCCGGGAGGTTGTGATCGAAAAGACTAGAGTGAAGCAGGATACAACTGCCCCAAGGATGTAAACCATGGCTAAGCGCGGAACATATCTGGGTGGATCAACCCAGGCGAACCCTGGATCAGACTGGTTCTCAAAGGACAAGCAAATATCACGCACGCCAAAGCAGCAGCTTGAGTTCGAAGAGAAGCAGCGCCAGAAAGAGGATGCCCAGCGCCAGAAGGAAGAGGCAAGCTACGAGCTTCGCAAAAAGCGCAGGCAGGAAGCCCTTAGCGACATCAAGTCCACTTCCACAGATCCCAAGAAAAGAGAACGGGCATTAGAAGTGCGTGAGCGTGCCCAGGCTCGCAACGCTGGTGAGACCGGCCGAGAGATTGAACGGAAGCGCATGTCTAAGGTTACGGTCGAGCGCAAAGAGCCCAAAAAGTTCGGTCCCTGAGCATGGCTAGGCGTGGAACATATTTTGGCGGATCAACATTGATCACCCCCAACTCAAGCTGGACAAAGACCTCCCGCCGGAGAGAAACGCCAGCTGAATTGGAGGCTCGCAAAAAGGAAGAAGCTGCTAAGGCCGAGAAAAAGAAGCTCAAGAAAGAGCACGAAAAAGCCCTCAGGACCAAGAAGAAGCTCGAACGAGAGCAAAAAGCCCAGCGCCGAAAAGAGCACGAGGAGCGACAGGCGGCTGCGGCTACTCGAAAAAGAGAAAAGCAAATCGCTCAACGTGAATTTATGAAGCTCTCCAATGGCGGCGAAAAAGGCAGAAAGGCCATTGAGGAGCGTATGTCGAAAATTGAAGTTGTCCGAACCAAGGGTAAGTTGGATCCATGAAGAATGAGAATTCATGGTGACTTCGAAACGGCGCTCATGGCAGCCAAATCAATGATTGCCATGAGCTTATTGTGGAAAGACTAACTCAGCGAGACCAGTTTAGCTGGCGGTTGGGTTGCCCAATGAGACTAACAAGAAAGGCGGATGTCATCACCGAGCGCCTTGAACACGATTTGAGGATGATGCAAGCTTTTGCATGTGCAATTTCCGTTCGTGAAAAGAGAGTACATTGATTGCAGTTTCAGGCGAGACGATGCAGGTGGATGCAAGTCGGCTTCGGCACTTGGTAGCCGAACTGGACAAATCAGCCGTTGATAAAAGTATCATCGGAAAAGTACTTAAAAACAGCGATTTATCACTTTATGATGCTTCATTCGACGCGAAATACTTCGACTATGATAAAGAAGCTAGATTCGTAAGAGAAGCTTGTGACGCTCTTGGCGACATAACATTTGCAGCGAGAGCCGGGTCTACTTGGCGAGTGTCTAATAGTCTGACGGGCTATATCAGCAAATACTCAAAGGACTTGAGGGCCGCAATTGAAAATACAGCGCGTTTTCATGAAATCATCGACCCAGCTGTTCAGTACAGTCTAAGGATTTCTAGCAACTCAGCCTCTTTCGAAGTGGTTTGGAAGGACCCGAGCTATGCAAAGTTTCATCGGCATACGGAGTTCCTGTTGTTTGGTGTCCTATCGCGGATGAGGGCGATCACGCAAACCGACTTTTATCCTCTTGAAATGCGGTTTGATCACGAGGTTAAGAAGTCAGCAGAAAAGTTTCAAAAATTGGCGGGTTTCCCGGTAGTCTTTGGAGCCGAAAGCTTGGAGATCATATTACCGCTTGCCACGTTGGATCTGCCCATACCCACTTATGATCTGCGATTGAGGGAGTACCTGACCGAGTATGGTGAGCGTTTGCTGGAAAAACGCGGCGAGGGAAAACAATCGCTTAGGTCTCGAACTGAGGGTCTTTTGACCAAGGCGCTGCCGGCGCGAATCCTGGCAGCGGATGAAGTTGCGGCTAGTCTTGGTATGAGTCCAAGGACCTTCGCACGCCGGCTAAAAGAAGAGCGTCTCACTTTTCGAACGATTGTAGACGAACTGAGATTTGATTTGGCAAAGACCTTCATAAAAGATGACATGGCGCTGTCCGAAATTGCGTTTGCTCTCGGTTATGCTGATCAAGCTGCGTTCTCAACGGCGTTTAAACGTTGGAGCGGTCTCGCACCTCGTGACTACTCTGGAGCGCATTAAAGCGATCAAGTTAGCCAAGAAGAGATTTCGGCTACACTAGCTACACCGATGGAAGAAACGCCACTTCGAAACCTCGCCAGCATAGCTAGTTCAAGACGTGCAAAGTACTTCAAACAAATCAAAAAAAGAAAGTTTGGCAGAAAATCAAAAGTTTTTGGCATCCTGCGCAAAGTGCAGAAGTATCGAGTTACATATTTACTAAATGAATAAAATAACAGGTGAATCCTACCTCAGCGCTCCCTTCTAACCGGGAGCGCAATCCGGCTTAGGTCCATAGATTTGCCCACTTTTGCTGCCAAGCAGAGTGAAGGCTTCGTATTGGGTAAACCTGTGGTCAGCATCAAAGCAAGCATTGACCTTGGAATTAGAAAAGGAATGAACATGACCGGCTTAGGATTTGGGGGAAATATTGAAAGCTTTGTGCTCAGTATCTCGAGTGCTGTCGCTAGCCCGGGGGCCGCGGGTCTTGCCGCGGGTCTAATTTTTTGCGCGCTTGTCATTTCGATTGTTTCATTCCAGCTCGGAAGCGCAAAGAGGCATAAAGCTGTTATAAGTGCCCTGAAGGTCATTCAGTTAAGCTCATCTCGGTCAGACTTTACGAGTGAGTTTCAAAGCATCAATGAAAGCTTGACCGGTTCGGTTCCATACGAAAAGCGAAAAAGCCGACCCTTTGATTGGGCTATAAAAAGAGCATGGGACGAGTATGCGGAAACGCTGGTACTCCCTGAAGTGCACACAAGTGGCCAAGTCATCCGTAACACTGTGCGTCCAAGTTACTTCTTCAACAGTGTGGACTTAGGCTTTGATCATGGGTTTTGGCGTCATTTACCAGGTATATTTGTGTCCGTAGGGCTATTCTTGACCTTTTTGGGAATTATCGCCGCTTTTGGAGTCTTGGTTGGGAAAGAAGGCGGATTTGCGTTCGACAACCAAGGAATGGGGTTGTTCCTGAATACGGCAAAATCAAAGTTCATAATGTCTTTGTCGGGTTTGTTCGCATCCATCATATTCGGAATTTACTACCGATACCGGACCTACCAACTTGACCATGTGATCGCCAGTTTGGCAGATGAAATTGAGTACCGCGTGTTGTTTCAAGCACCGGAACAGATTGCGGCAGAACAGTTAAAAGCGGTTCAGGAACAATCTGAACAACTCAAAGTTCTGGGAAACGATCTGGGCGCACAAGTCGGTGCTCACGTTGGGCAAGTGATCTCGGAAAACTTTGGCGAAGTCTTTGAGACAATGGGCAATACCTCGCAAAACGAGGTTCGCGGGATGGTTTCCAACCTGGGAGAGGCTTTGCATGCAAAGCTAAATGAAAGCTTGAATGAGATGTCGAACACACTTGGCACAATCAATAAAACACTGGTTGAAGTAGCAGACGTACTCGTTTCGAGCGGAGACTCGATTGGGTCGGAAATGGCCAATGGTGTGGCAAATCTAAACGGTGTTGCTGAAGCCCTCAGATTGCAAATGGAGCAACAAAGTCAGGCCACACAAGAGCAATTGCAAGTTGAACGGGCACAGGGTCAAAGAGCAATGGCAGACCTTTTGGCCGCCATCGAAAACAATACGCGTGAAAGCAGCAGCAAGCTGGAGAGCGCGGCCGCAGACCTTTCCGAAGCAGCCCAGAACCTGGCCGGCTCAATTGCAGAGGCTGGTGATGCTGCTTCAGCGAAGGCCACTGCAACGGTAGCCGCCATCGGGGACCACGCAACTGATAGTTTGAGCAAGGCTAGCCTTGATCTTAACTCTCGTCTTTCTGACGTGACTGGGGCCATTCTCGAAAATCTTGCCAATTTCCAGGAAGGAATTGAGGATAAGCTTGCTAGTCCGATCCGCGAGATGTCTCAAAACCTCGCGGCCTCAAACCGGGAACTTGGTCGGCATGCACAGGCGATTGAAACTGCAACGGACAGCCAGACCGACGCGGCAAGCCAATTGTCTCAAGCAACTAATTCGCTTGTTCAGGCCGGAAAACCAATTGCAAACAGCGTTGAACGCATTGGGGCCATCAACGAGACCATTCGACGGGCTCTTGAGAGCAATGTCGCCTTGATGGAAACCACTAAAACGAGCGTTGATGGCTCGATGAAAGCGCTGGATCTAACGATGCAACAACTTAAGACTGTTGTATCTGACGTAGAAGACATTGATGCGGGGCTTGGCAAGGCGTTCGAGAAGATTTCACAAGGGTTGGTGGCATCCCAAGAGCAGGTAAAAGCATTTGCCGATGACATTAACGGTCAATTCACCCAAGGCATTCAGTCCATCCAGAGTGTAATGGACGGTTTGAGCGAGTTTGAACCCGTGAGAATGAGTGCTTAGTCATGGCAATTCTTACCCGTCGATACCAAAGAGAGGAAGAAGAAGAGTCGGTTTTCGTCTCGATGACTGACTTGATGATCTCTATCTTATTCATCGTGATGATCTTGATGGCTTTTTTCGCAAAGTCATTTGTTGATCAAGACACGGTTTCACGAGAAAGATTCGATAAAGAAGTGTCAGTTCGTGATGAGAAAATTGCAGATTTGACGGACCAAAATGCGGTTCTAACGAACGCCAACGAACAGCTGAGGCAACGCGTCGGGGAACTGGAGAGCGCCCTCGAGGCAAAAACCAGTCTTGTCGCGCAGTTGCTTCGCGAGAATGACATTCTTAAACAGCGATTGAAGGATATTTTGGCCAGCGAGAGCAAAATCCGAGAACTTTATGCCGCTGCAACTGTGGAGATTGACAATCTCAAAGCAGTGAATGCGCGCTTGAAAGATGAAAATGAGACGCTCCGAGCCCGCATTGCAACCTTAGAATTTGAGCTCGACGGTGATGCCACATTGGAAGATCGGATTGCTGCGCTGAGGGCGGACAATCAAAGGCTGCGAGAGGTCGTGGCTGCATTGGAGCAAAGTCGGCAATCTGAAGAACGTCTGTCGGATACTTTGGCGAATATTTCAGAGACACGGCGGCGGCTGCTTTCCACAATTCAGGAGCGACTGCTCGAAAATGGTATCAAGGTAGAAGTGGACGAAGTTAGTGGCGTAATTAGATTTGACGAAAACGTCATCCGCTTTCGGAGCGCCAGCTTCGAACCTACACCACAGGTCAGGGACAGGATGAAGTTGGTCGCTGATATTCTTGCGGAAGAGTTGAGTTGTTTTACTTTGGGGGAGTTCTCGACCATCGATGAGAGCTGCAATCAACATTTGTCAATTGTTGAGGCCATCCAGATAGAAGGACATACAGACGCTATTCCTGTAAGACCATCGAGCAGCGTTCGTGACAATTTGGATCTTTCAGCCAAGCGTGCGGCTACCACCTATCGTGAATTTGTACTGCATCGCCCAGCGCTGAGCACCTACCTAAATGCCAACTACGTTCTCAATCAGAAGGATCAACAGTCAATCCCTGGACAACCTGTCCTGTCTGTTTCGGGGTATGCTGCCACGCGCCCCGTGGAATTCGAAGATACATCCAGCGCTCGCGATGCTAATCGCCGGATCGATCTTCGTTTCATCATGACTACGCCCAAGGATTTGGGTGAGGCCAAGCAGCTCGTGGCTGCGGTTCAGGATGCAGCTCAGAGGTCGGTGGGCGAATGATAGAACCTAGAAAGCTGTCCGATCTTCTCGTAAGTTATTCACCTCCTGAACTGAGAGACGGAGGCGGCAACACTGTCAATCTCGAGCGTGCGGTAAAGCGTTTTCAATTGATGTATGGAGTTGGGGCAGAGCGTTCCAGTCCAACGGATCTCGCGGAGAGATTGACGGAATTTGAGACGCGATACTCCAGCAATAACTGGGACAGATATCCTTGGCACGAAGCATCGGACCTACTGCGGTCCTTCTTTTCAAGTGAAGACTTGTCAGAAAACCGATGGGAGAAAGTCTGCGAAATCCTGTTGGAAACCCTCAAGGTTACAGACAGGAAAAACTTTTGCCGTGCTGCACTAGACGCGTACCTACTGACATATGGCTCTAACACACCAAGGGCTATCAAACTAAAGGAAACTCTTAAGTCTAAAGCGAACGAAAACTTCGTAGGACAAAAAGAACTCCTTGATTGTGTTGATGTATTTGATGCCAGCGTCGGTCATCTTCAATTAGGGTCGCGCATGGCAAAGTCCGCCAATCCGTATACGGAACTTAAGCAGCTCGGAGCCTGGTCTCCTCATGCGCAAGGGTTCTTTTTCGCGGCGTTCAAGGCGATGCTCGAAGAGCTGTCCGGCGAACTAAACGCGTTCGATGAAGAAGCTTTCAACAAAGTAATGAAATGGCTACGACCTGACCAACAAACCAAAGCTGAGATAGGCAGGGCTGAAGGTGTTGACGCCTTAGTGCTCCCATTTGCGAAAGGAGGACCTGCTGCGCTTAGAGATCAATTGGAGCGTTTTTTGGTCGACACCTATAATGACCCCAGAGTCAGTTTGCCGGCGTGGTCTGGTGTATCTGACAAAGCTCTGGCCATCGTCAAGCGTTGGTTGACGAGCAAATCCCTCAAAGTTTTCTTCGATATTATCGACCGGTTTGAGGGCAGCCATATGTGGGAACCGCGTAGAAAGTTCTGGATGGAGGCAGACAAAGACGATCTCATAGATGATGCATGGGTTGTGTTGAACTGGGACGGTCAAAGGATCGCCCAAAATTTGGCGAAGCAATACAGCGATCCGACCTTCAAAACTCATGGAAAAATCAGCGATAGTGGAGAAAAATGTTATTTTATTATGAGAATTGGTCGTCTAACCGTCGTCGAAGGAACCCACAGTTTCAAAGTTCGATTTTTCAAAGATCAGTCAAGTAGAGGTCCCAACCTGGGCCTTCGAGACTATCAATACCACCAATTGGTGGTGCCAGCCTCAGGTTGTGACGAAGCGTTCACACATGATGTGAACAATCGCTGGATGCAAAAAACTCGGGACTACATACGTCGAAACAAGTAGGTCGGTGAGAAGTGTTTAAGACTGAATTCAAGCGTTCCAAATATGGTGTGGAAATCAAGTTCGTAGAAGAGACCCGTAGTCTTTTCGGCATGTCTAGAAAGTTGACACCAACTGATTTGCGTGAGTGGTCAAAAGCTTCGGGAGCGTCGGGTGCGCTCGCATATTTTGAATTGCTGCGTCTCAAAGAAGCAGAGCCGGGATTGATCGCCGAGAGCGACGGCGTGATCACTATCCAGCATGCGATGCTGGCTCAGTTGAGCAACAACACACTAGCAGCTCTGAATTTACCTACGAATCCAGAGTTTCAGTTCAGCTTGCAACAAAGAGGAAGTCTTGCAAGCAATGACTTCCAGGTTGTTCCAATTTGGCAAGTTGAAGGTCGCCCCATTCTCGCAAAACGCTTCGGCGCCATCTTACGGGCAGAAGGACAGGACTGGGTAATTCCTAATCCAATCTTCACCATTTTGGAACGCCTCGAAGAGTTGAGAGATGACAAAAAGAGCAACGTTCAGGAACGAGTCAATCTAGTCGCGGACATTCTTTCCTTGATCAATGGAACGCAAACTAACGAGAGCCTCAATTTAGAAGAGGACTTCTCGTCAATTGGCGTCGAAGAAAGCGATTCTGAGAAAAGCAATCAACTGCAAGTGAAACTTGAAGGTGCGCTTTCCCAATTCAAAGTTCGCATGGCACGAGCGCTTTCAGTGTCGGTCGAATTCAAAAATGAAAGTGGGTACAAGATCACTCCGGTATTGTTTGAGAGATGCCCAGATTCGCAAAATAAGACAATCAGTGAACAAGATAGTCTGTTAAATAACGAAGAGCGGGTCGTTTTTGAAAGCCACCCGAGCCAAGGTTTTTTCGCATCGGCTTCCGCAAAGCGTACGTACTTGTTAGCCTCCGGCGAGTACATCTTAATTGACGACACACTATTTCCGGCGGTGGATCATATTCGATCTCTGGAGGCTGCGCCGCCCGAAGAGCGGGAAGAATTTGCAAGAAACCCAGCCAAGGCTCTTGTTGGACTTTATAGAGAGCAAATTCAGTCTACCTCAAACGAAGACTTGGCCGATGATATACAAGAAGAGCAGCTGGAAAGGCTCATTTCGTCGGTTTTTGTTGAAACACGTGAATACTCTGATCGAGTGACAGGTCTTGGCCTTTGGGAGCCACCAGTTGTCCCCTGGATAAAGAAACAACCCAATTCGTGGGAGCCAGAGGAGTTCGGAATTTATCTGGGAAATGAGTTTGTTACCATCCCACCGAAGGAAATAGACAACCTTCGCCAGGACATCGAGCGGGCCATCGAAGCCGGACAAAAGACAGTGAAGTTCGACGGCAGACAGATTCCGGCAACCGAAGCGGTCAAATCTGTATTGTCACAGCTTGTCTCTGTGGTTTCACCAGAAACTCCGGATGGGGGAGCCAACCCTCCAAAGCAACCAGGCGAGCACACCGTTCTCCTAGTCAAAGACAATTTTGAAGAGGAACAATATCGTAGGCAGGTTTTCCCCCGAGAGCGATATACAAGTCAAAACCGGGCCTCCCAAATAATGACGTCGCTTATGAGCCACCAAGAAACTTCGATGGATTGGCAGGTGGACGCATATCTTGGTGGGCTGCCGGGAATACTAAACGCTGACGACCAAGGGCTCGGAAAGACCCTTCAGACCATGTCTTTCCTGGCTTGGCTTCAGGAGAACATGAAGGCGGCACCGCCGTTGGAAAAAAAGCCCCTCCTTGTAGTGGCACCAACCACGCTTCTGAGAAACTGGTCTCATGAGGTTGAAACGCATATGGACGGTCAGTTTGGACTGGGCACGAGAATTGATGCCTATGGCTCCGGACTAAAAAATCTGAAACGTGTTGCACATGATGGTTCTGAGTACTTGGACCTGGGCCTTGAAGGCCTCTCAAACCCAAATGACAAGCTGATATGGGTTCTGACGACTTACACGACTTTGGCTCAAAACCAAGTAGAGTTTGGAAAGATCGATTTTGGAGCCGTCGTGTTTGATGAAATTCAGGCAATCAAGAATGTTACCACACTTGCGCATCGCGCAGCTCAGTCTCTTAAAGCTGACTTTCAGATTGGCCTTACAGGAACGCCGGTAGAAAACTCAATTACGGAGCTGTGGGCCATTATGGATACTCTGGCACCAGGCTCGTTCGGTAGCCTGAAGGACTTCGCCGGCGAGTATAAGGACGCGACAGAGCCGAAATACCGCGAATTAAATAAACAGATCTTTGATGTGGGCTATTACAAAACTCAAGACGACCTCGCAGCGCCTGCGCTAGGTATCCGTAGAATGAAAAGCGAAACTGTCGCCGAATTGCCGCTTAAGAACTATCGCTTTTACCCTGAAGCAATGCCGACTTTGCAGGCTCAGGCGTACGACATGATTTTTCCAAAACTCCGGAGCGAGACACGAGGTAAGGCCCTCAAAGTCCTACATCAGCTGAGAACGGTTTCCTTGTATCCTGGCAGTCTTGATCAATTGGATGATGATCCAGACCCTCTCGCTGTTTTAGCCGAAAGGTCTGCAAGAATTGCGCAGACTTTGAAGATATTAGACAGCTTGAGTGAGAAAGGTGAAAAGGTGTTGTTGTTTCTTGAAACACATCAGATGCAACATCAGCTCAGGCGACTATTGTCGAGAAGATATAACCTTTCCGATATTCCAATCATCAACGGGCAAACGACGCCAAGTCGACGCGGCGAGATCGTCCAACAGTTCCAAAACACGCGTGGGGATGGTTTGTTTGACATTCGAATTCTGTCCCCGAAATCTGCGGGAGTTGGGATCACCATGACTGCCGCGACACACATCATACACTTATCGCGCTGGTGGAATCCCGCTATCGAGGAACAGTGCAACGACCGCATATATCGAATTGGTCAGGACCGTGATGTAACTATCCACATCCCTATTGCCGTTCACCCGCATCATCAACGCGCGAGTTTTGATTGCATTCTGAACGACATAATGATCCGAAAGCGAAAGCTGTTTCGCGATATTTTGATGCCGGTTGAAGATTTTGATGCAGACCAAAGTGCTATGATCAGCGGATTAACCAACGAGAATAAGTTCGATATTTCTCAGATAGATAGCCTCGATTGGAAGGCCTTCGAGGTTTGGACGAGAAATACGGCCAAGTCCGTCGGAATATGGAGAGTCGCTGATACGCCGGCAACTGGTGACGGCGGTCTCGATCTACACATGGAACATATTGAGAGAGGAGATGTTGTTCTGGTCCAGTGTAAATTCACCAATCAGGATGAGCGCTACTTAAATGAAAAACCTGTACATGAGGTGTTGCACGCTGCAACACGATATCCCACGGATAAAGGGTCGATTGGAGTTGTCATAACCAATGCAGAAGGTTTCACAACAGGAGCACGGAAACTAGCAGAAGAAAATGGCGTAATTTTAGTTGATCGCCATAGACTTGCACTTTGGCCTAATCACATAGTCTGATTTACTAGGTTGGGCGGCCATTAATTTGCTTGCCCGCATTTCGGCTCTGCGAGGTAAGCCATTGAGTTTCAAGAGCTGCTAAAGACCAAACTATTCTGCTTGACTGAAGATCAATTGGAGCGTCGTCAGCCATTCACTAAAAGCCACGGCAAGCCGAAATTATTGATCGGCGTGTGCTGAGTGGGCTTCTTTTGATCAATCGCAACGGATGAGTTGGTTCAATTCCACCAAGGTCGCCCTCTCAGCTACCGTCTTGTCCTGGATGCAATTCAAGGCGGCTGGAACTTAAGGCTCGCTCATTTAGACTTTCATCCAATCCTCAACCAATCCATCGAAGTCGCTTGGAGGTGTCCGTCCTGTCAAACGAGCTTCCATGCGACGTGCTGCAAGATGCGATGCCATTTGCTCCCGGTTATCAATCTGCATTCCCGTTCCCACGCCTTTGGCGTCCGCGTATGCGCCAAATTTTACTAGCAAATTTCTCCTAAATTCCGCGTGTTCTGCGATCATTAGGTGAAGCAAGTCTTGTATGACAGCTCTGCCGGACGTTTCTAGGTCAAGTTTTTTGGCGATAGCCGCTGCACTTTCCGACTTGGGTTCAGGCAACACTGACCAGAGCTCTTCCGCCCGACGTTCGAGGTCGAGTTCAACCGTATTCAATAGGTTCCTGAAGGCGCCGTTGCGGCTTTCGTCAGACGACATATCCCAGGACACTTCAGTTACCTCCAAATTCTCGCGACAAGTCCAGCATTGATTGCGGCGGCTCACCATAACTTACAATAATCACTTCTAAACCGCTGCCGCGAAACTTGGCGAGTGCCACTTTCATGGCATCGTCGATCCAAGAATCTCGATTGCCGAAGGCCCCACCGCCAAGGCGAGTGAGGAACACACGTTGAGATCGGCCTTCAAGTTTGTTCCTTAGCCCGGCCCAAAGCGTGGCTTCATATGCTGAGTTCAAAATCAATCGAGCCAGCGGCTCCCAAAGGGATGCGTTAACGTTTGAATAGCCAACGGGCATAGCCGAACAGAATACTTGCGTTACGGTGTTGGGGTTCGAACTCGTCTGATCTGTCACCTCAACATCAACGTGAACACCAACCTCCAGAGCTCCCTCCAAATTCCTCAAGCTTTGTGCGTTCAAGCTTTCCAAGCCTCGGTTGATGCCAACCAAGGAATCGTAACACGGCAACGCATAGCCGTTTCGAACAGGCAATATCTTGTCGCTATTCATTCCCAATTGATCACCAAGTGTGGCAGCAAGCCCTTCTAATCCATTGAGCTGATTAGTTGCGGTCTGCCCGGATTTCTCACCCACTTGCGCGAAGTAATTCCTAAATATTGTCGCGGCTCCCCCGGCTATTGCGCAGGCAGGGCCTTGAGTTTTGTCAAACTGATATCGCGTAACCCCGTCCTCTGGCGTTATATCAGGGTCTATCATCTCCAGCATATTGAACTGAGAGGCTACTTGAAAAACCGCCCCATTGTTTTCTGGAACGCTATGGAGTTCGCGTACATCGGCGCTCGCATTTGTGACTTTAAGCATACCCCTATCGCAGGGACGCGGCACTGATGTTCGAAGAGTATTAAGGCTAGTTAAAGTCAGCTTTCCGACTGCACATTTTCGATTACTTTTTTCAGAGACCAGATATCCGTCGTGTATTGACAGGAGTGACCGCGTTTTTGCGTATCCTTGCTCTGCAAAACCTGTAATCTTTTGAAACCAGTCCATATTCTGATTCACTCCTTCGGAGAACTCTTCTTAAAAGAATACTGGGACGACGTCCTAGGCGTCACCCTGCTCGCGTAGTTGAACAAAGACTTGGCGAGTTTTGACGGATATTTCGTTGGGTTCTAGAGCAAATCCTTGTTTCTCAAGCTCCAAAGCCACTTCGCGAGTAGAGCAATGGAGGAAACACTACAACACAAGGCGGCCCCACAGTGCTCTGGGCTATCGCCCACCAGCTTTGAAACCATCATCCCGATGGATCACAGGCCAATGATGAACTAACATCAAATTGGACCAGTCAAAAGAGGCCTCTCAGTGTCGCACCGCGTAGTTATAGTTAGTACGCCGGTAAAGAAGTCCCGTCTGATGCGCGTGAAATATTAAACTTAGAGGGCAGGTTCGGGTGCCCATTTATTCATTGTGGATGAACCTGGCACGTCTGAATTGAAAGGTGAGCGATGCAAAAAGAAGTTCTTCGGTTTTCCAATGGAAACATGGTTGGGCAGGAATGGTCATGGAGCTTCATAGTTGAACGGCACGACAATGCGACTTACTCGCTGTCAGCAAAGCAAGAAATGGTCGATCCTGAGGACAAGGCGGATGAAATCCACCTTGAAACGGTCGATGGATTACGTCGTGGAGCCGACCTGTACCATGGACTGTGTCAAATGCTGGAGGACATCGGCGAGCGGCTGTCAGAATTTGATATCGACAAGATTGCAGAGACGCTACTGCCTTTTGATACTGTGCTTTCCGACCAATTTCGCCGAGGAGAAGCGTTACTGCTCAGAAGAGAGCAGAGTCGAAAACGAAAAGAGAGTCAGGGCCGGGCTCTGATGATTGAGCCCTTTCAAAGAAAAATCGAAGAATACTGTGCCAAACTTGATGGTCACCTTACGCGAGGAGTTGCCGGGATACATCGCCCTTCTGAAAGAACAAGAATTAGGGCTTTTTTGGAAGAATATGTTCAATCCAACCAGCGCCTACCGTCAGGGTTTCACAAATGGAACCTCGGGAACGGATTCCTCAGTGGAGAGCATGATTTTGGTGATCTTGGAGATATCTAACAGCCTTGGGCTCTGGGCTTAAAAACGGAAGTCTACAGTTGCAGCAAGAGCTATGGTTGGCATGAAGATTTCAGGACATCTGTCGCAAAGGGTTGCGACCCTGCCCGCGGTGGGTGCCCTTAAATTCTACCTTTTAACGCAACTTGTTCTTTATGCAGCGCTACATTTACCAAGGCGCTTGGCTGACGGCATTTGGGTATCCAAGTTGAGAATTTTGTCAATTCGTCGTCCGGCTCATTGGAAACTGTCATCGAATATTCCTAGAGGACTCGCTATTTTCGTACGACCCATTTTTCGCCTTTAACTCATTCCGCTTAACCTTGGGTCAAATTAATTTTACTCGGTGGCCTTAACAATCGCGTCCTTTAGGTGTCCTTCAAACCCTACCGCGCCATTCTCGCCGTACTCAACCAAAAGCGCTCCGTCTAGACCACCAGCGAAATTCCAGTACTCCCATTGGCAGGCGCCTTCGTAATAGCCACGCGAGCGAATTCGAAGCGGCTTGCCGCGTAGTATCAATGACCAATTTCTCTTCGTTAGAACAATCTCGTGAAGGTCGTAACCCCACTCGACTATCACGCTAACCGGGCCAGCTTTTGGAAATTCACTCATGCTTTCAACCTTGTCCATGATTCAAATCCGTTACAGGATTAAAGATGTTCCGGACGTCATTTTCCAACTGTTGCGGATCAAACCTATATGCCACCAGCGGCCCTTCTTTTCCTGCTGAATAGTCGAGACAAAGAGCATAGGGCGCCTCGATAATTGGCGTACCAGTTAACCAGTAGTGCCCAAAAAAGACGGGCTTGGTGTCTTGGTATACAAATTTTGCGGCGCTACTGGGAATTTCGCCGTCCGGCAAATTAGAGGCATCAGGTACGCTTCGGGCGACCTCTTTCCAGGTTTTAGCGCCGTATAGCCACCAACCCATTCGAATATGATGTCGTTCATATCCGCTTTTGTCGAAAAAAGAGTGACCCGTTGGTAATTCAAACTCGACGCCGGACGTGACGCACTGCAACGCGTCCCAGATATCTCCGTCTTGCCAAGAAGGGCGCTGCAACATCTCGTCGGTCAAACGTGAGTTAAAAAGTTCGGACCTCAAGAGATCAATTGCCGGGGAATACCAGCACGCATGAACGGCTCGGAATTGTTGGTTCTCCACAAACAACGGAAGTGTCATCATCCATTTGATTGCTTCGCGAGCTTCAGAGCTATCTATCGGGAACTCTTCAAGAAAGCTCTTGTGCTGGCCAGTGTTTTTCCGCGATCTCTCTCGCAAAGGCTTGCCATCTACTTCTGTGTGGAAGTGGATTGCATTGAACTCATGGTTACCCATGACGGCTTCGGCTTTCCCGCTGTCCATTAGCGACCGTACTGTTTCAAGGACACGCCTGTTTTCAGGGCCTCGGTCGATGAAATCTCCAAGAAACATGATCCTATGAGCCGGGCTAGGACCCTGCCAGCCAGCCGTTGACTTTCTCCAACCAAGTTGCGCCAGAGTAACATCTAACTTGTCGGCCTGCCCGTGTATGTCCGGTATGATGTGATACATTCGAATTCCTTTTTGCTGCAATCAGTTGAAGCAGGCAAAACAAATGGTCGTTTTTTATTTCGCAAGGCCTAGGTGTGTTTACATTGCCAAAGTAGCGCGCTTATGGGTTTTAGTTGGGACAACTTTTAATAGGCTTCCGGGTTTTTGAAGGATCGATATAGAAGCAGAAATCTACAGACGTTGCTATCGGCGGATAACCTTCCGGTCGCGGAGGGAAATGCCCAACAAAGCGCATGTTGGATATTTGCTCTCTTGTTAATTCTGAAGCCTCATGTGCAGAGGTTCCCCAATATTCCTCTTGAGACTTTCGAGCGTTTTCAAGTGCTTCGGAGTACCAAAGTTCGCCAGACTGAACTTCAATGAGTTTTTCTACTTGTTCGGGCGTGAAATACTCGAGAAGGTGTTCGCTTGCTTCGCGACCTTCAGGTGTTTGCACGTCAGTTTCTGGCCCGGGTTTCACGCGCTCATGAGAAGGCAGCGTTCGGTTGGCGGTCTGAACCGCTCGTCGGTTGGTTGCGAGAACCAGGGCGGAGGCGTCGAATTTTTCGCGCTCTGCTTTAACTTCACTCTCGTGAATAGCCGCTTTTTGGGCATCGTCAGACATTAGTCGCTCCACCTCAGCCTCAGTGCGTAGCTTCGCCTCTTGTTCACTTACGTTAAGGCGCCGAAGTGTCTCGACCGCAGTTATTACATCTTTGTAGTCCTGTTCATCCAGTTTTTGGTTGGTCTTCTTTCCATATTCGACATAAGCGATGTCAAAAATCGCGTTATCAATAACCGTCTCAGCGTCAAAATCCTCAAGTACGCTCTGCGCTGCGGCGACAACTGTCTCCCGTGTCTCTTGAATCTTTTCTTCAAGTTCTTGGCCGGTGACACCGTTTTCGCGTAGAAACCGCAACGCCTCAATCTGCCCATTTGTACTCGTGTCGAGGTCATCGGCTTGCAATTCCATTCGGGCATAGGTCAGTGTCCTAAGTGCGCGACGGGTTTCGTTTTCTAATCGGATTGCTTCCTGCGCGCTTGCTAGTTCTTCTGCGACGCGACGCTCGATTTCCTTTTCATCTACATTGTAACGGCACAAAGTGTCGTAGGACGAGTCCCGCTGCTCGCCCCAATACTCGATACGTTTCTTGTCTCCGTCCGACAAAGCAAGGGCAAACTCTACCAGATTGTCGATAGCGTCTTCGATCTCTTCAGCAATCCTTTTTGTTTCTTCAGATTTTTTTTGCTCCAACAGCTGGTCAAAATCGAAACCGCACCTGTTCGCAATCACGCGTGCCAAAACGTGACTTGCATCATCACGAATTCGCGCGTGTTCTGTACCCCTTTTGACGAGGTTCATGATTTCGGTAAATTTTGCTTCTTGTAGATCGCCGTTTTGAAGCGCAATTTTCACAACGCGATCCAATTGGTCTATCATCAACTTCGCAGCTTCAGCGCCTTTGTCTTTGCCAAAGAATCCACGTTTTCCGTTATGGTCTATGGTCTTTTCAGCTAATACAAACAGTGTCGCGATTTCATGTTTTGTTTTTAGGTGCATGCGACTTCCTTCCGGCAAGCTAAATCTAACAACGACTGATACCTGCGAAGCACGACACTGGCGGTGCCTCTCGGTTTGGATCGCTCACTGGTGGATCACCGGATGGGCGGTGCCGGAAACATGGTGTCTCGCGTCAGTCAAGTTCAAATCAAATATGAGATCGGGAAGGCGGGGTCGCTTTTTTTGTGGCGCCGAAAAGTTTTGAATTCCCGCCAATGTGCTACTTCAAGCACGGTCCATTCTATAAACGGATTGAACTGAATGTGATAGCCAAAGCAAGTCTGAAGGCACCTGATTTTGTTTTCGCCCGGGCATCCATAGAACCAGCTCGTGCTTGGTTTCAGTCAAGCTCTCGAGTACTCTTTTCCAGCGCACGTTCCAACCTTTAAGCGATCAGCGCTGTCTTGACCCTGAAGCCAAAATAGATCGGAAAGTTTTCAAGCTTTGCGCTTGATAATAAATAAAAATAATAGTAGATTGAGAGCCCTTTTTGGAGATCTCTTTGTCCTGTTTCGCATTGCCTTCTGATTTGCGCGCATACGCGTTGGCACAGCTGATATCTCTCAGCTGATTTTGGCGCTCGTATTGCGTGCGCTACCTGCTGTTTCAGAATATATGCGAAAAAGGAATGCACAGTGACGTGTGTTGTAAATGACTCTTTCACCAATACACTTGAACTAGACCGCTGGTTTGATGAAGCCTTGCGAGAACTCGACACTGGCGATGTATTTTCGTCTGACTGGACAGAAGAAGTTGAAGAGAACGAGCCGGGTGTAAAATGGCTGAAGCAAAGGTCATCGCTGAATATTCACTCAGCTGCGGCTTTGATCCTGTTTTTTGTTTCGCAAAAGGCTAAGCCCGCAGCACTGGTGGGCTCCCTTTTTGATCCGTTCAGTGTAACGGTGATTGAAACACCTGACGCGGATTGGATTGAGCATGTAGCAGACGCATTTGAAAGTGGACTACTTCCTGCAATGCGTAGGGCTCATAGATACCTGCCAGCAGTCTCGGTATTGACCGACAGATTCAGCAACTCTTCGCGAAATCCCATTAGTCGGCACAAAGAATTCCAGAACACCCTCAAGGACGGCATTTCAAATGCACAACCTATTGTTTGTGTTGTCCGGGATGTGGAAGCCATTCCCGCGCCCTTCAGGTCATCAGTGTCACAAGTTGTGCGGCTAGCAAAAGTCTCCAGACAAGTCGTCTTGCAACTCCACCAGGTAATCCATCGGAAAGAACCTGATCAAACACTTAAAATCGCCAGCCACAAACTGCCTGTCGACGACGCTTTGCAACTCCTTACCCCGGATCAATTGGCAGTTTCCGTGCGACCCGCTGAATTCCAGAAAATGGCCGCGAAGATTTCAAGTCTCGCAGCTGGGAATGTAACCGCTTCGAACCACCAGGCGTTAGACGAGGTGAAGGGGCTGGGAGCAAGCAGAGCTCTATTGGAGCAACTAGCTGCTGACATGCAGGCATGGGGCCGCGGCGAGCTTAGCTGGGAAAATATTCCAAGAGGTGTTTTGTTGTACGGCCCTCCAGGTACGGGAAAAACGTTTCTCGCCGGTAAGCTTGCGGAACAGATTGGTGCGCATTTCATCGCGACCAGTTATTCTGATTGGCAGCGGCATGGCCACCTTGGAGACTTCCTAGCCGCGATGCGCCGGTCTTTCGACGATGCGAGCAGGCGTACGCCTTCCGTGCTTTTCATTGATGAGATTGACTCTTTTGAAGACCGCGCGACCGCAACTGGAGAGAATGCGAATTACACACGCGCCGCTTTGAATGGCCTCCTGGAGGCGATGGACGGGGTTACAAAAAATCAAGGCGTCTTGGTTATTGGTGCTTGCAACCATCCCGAAAAACTTGATCGCGCACTTGTGCGCTCCGGAAGATTTGATCTCAAAGTTGCATTGAAGTTGCCCGGCAAAGCCGCTCTCGCGGCAATTCTGTCCGACCATGCTGGGTCCATTGTCTCGCAAACCGCGGTGCATGACGTGGCCACACATCTTGTTGGTTGCAGCGGTGCGGATGCGGCGGCGCTTGTACGGCATGCCGGAAGTCTTGCACGCCGAAACGGTCGGGATCTGAGCGACGACGATCTTTTGGAGGCGGCGACTATTGTTTCTCCCCAAAGCGCTCCAAAGGACATCGCGAGGATTGCCTACCATGAGGCGGGGCACAGCGTTGTGGGTTTCAAGCTAGGTCTGGGCGTGCCTCTGCGCGCAGAAGTTGGAAATCACGGCGGCTCTGTGACATTTCGTGAAAGCCATCCCAATCCGACACTGCCACAGATGGAAGCTCAATTGGCCACCTTGTTGGCCGGGCGCGAAGCCGAAGATTTAATGCTCTCTTCCGTATCCACCGGCGCAGGGGGCGGACGAGAAAGCGACTTGAGCAAAGCGACGCTCTTGGCCGCTCGTTTGGAAACACAACACGGGTTTGGGCAGGAGCCGCTGATTTGGAGGCCTGTTACTGAGGAAAACCTGAACGCCTTGTTGCAAGATACCAATATCGCAAAGAGGATCATCGCGCATTTGGAAGCCGCGCAGCGACAGGCCCGGACTATCCTAGTTTCTCAACGCAACACGGTTGAGTTTTTGGCTAGAAGGCTGATGTCTGAGCGTGAGCTTGTAGAACAAGATTTGGCTACAGTTTTGAAAGGTTTCAAAGCTCCGGGGACATGTCCCACAGGATGTTCCGCGGTGACGGTGTAGAGAACACATCCGGATCACTCTGAGGTGCATGCTTTTTTCGTATCCGGCGAACGTAAAGCCAGTTGGAATACTCCAACCCGGCCCTCCTGCATTCGCTTTGTAGGGCCTGCCGAAACGGTTCGAGGTCCAGGTCTTTTCGCTCCCGGGACAGGGTTTGGTAAATCTCCTTGTTGAATCGACCTGGCGTTACGGAATGACCCAAGACGAGTTCAGCAATTCTGGAGAGCTTTTCGTCCCGAATTCGGCTGAAAGAGCTTTCCATGGTTCGCAACGAAATAGTATCTGTTTCCGCAAGCGCGACGTGCCAATGCACATTTAAGTCAGAACCGGTTCGAGCCTTTTGATGTTTGACAACACATAGGCGATTTGCAGCGGCCGATGGCACATTATACTCGAGGCATATCTCTCTAAGAATTTTTACCAGGTCTCGATTGCTGGTCTTTTCGCCAGGTGAGATGACGACATGTCGGACGGAAAAGGATTTGCCAGCGAGCTTTGAGATTTCTCCCATTATCTGCATATCTTCAGGCGAACCCGATTGCCACGTGATCCGTTCATTTGTGCCCCGCGCGGTCAGATACCTTGCTATTGCGGCTGTGCGCTCCGTTCGAACGCGGCTCGACTTGATGATCATTCCTTCGTTCCGATCAGGCTGTGTTGCAGCCGGGACAAAGTTATGTTGACTTGCTTGAGAGCTAAAATCGCGGCTAGCTTTTGCGACCAGGGTGCTTGGTTTTGTCGAAGTGACCGCGAGATGGCGCGTAACTCACTGCGGACATCTTGAATGCACGCAAGAAACGCGACCGCTTTTTGTAGGTCGGAAGAAACAGGCTTCCTGGGATGACGTCTGGGTGACGTTTGAGCCGGCAGGCTAACGTTATAGTTCAGGCTTTGGGCAAGAATCTGACGTGCGCAGGATGTTGGTGATACCCCTTGTGCATTTGCCTCTTGGACCAGTAGCTGCTTCAAGTTTGGATCGATGCGCAGGCCAATTGGCTCCGATTGGCGGTATTTTGTTTTCTTCATGCAGGTCTTCTCCAGCTCAGTGTGCTAGCGACACAACTTGTATTGTGCGTAATCAAAGAGTTTGCCGGGGTTACGCAATTTACAAATCAACTGCGAAACCATCCGTGCGTTGTGTTTTGCAAGTCGAATGACATTTGCTCTTCGAATAAAATGAGCATGGCGTATGTCAGAAGTTGGAATTGCAGAACTCTTTCAAAACGGAGTTCACAAAGGGTCATCAAACTCACAGTGGTTGGGCATTCTTGACTTTGGTCACAAAAAGTATCTCGCGACAGCGACTGTCGAGGTCACGCTGCCTTCCCAAGCCGCCATCGATATTGAAATTCATCAACGAAGATCAGGCGTCAGGATAACCCACAAAGCGAGACTGACGGTTCTGAAAAACCGAAAATCCGAACGCTTACCTCACCTGTCTGGCACCGTGACCCTTGAGGCAAAGGAATATGAAATTGGTTGTTGGATGTGTAGGCAAGCCGACAACACGAAGTTCTTCCTGCTGAAGTTTTTGGAGACTAGGGAAATTGAGGAGCCGGTGCAGCCAAAATTGCGACGGTTGCCGCGCGTTAGGTCATCAAGGCGTTGATTGAACGGTAAAGACCTGTGGCTGCACCGGCCCTGTTATCTGAAGGCACTGGATCATTGTCTGGCTCCTTTACGCGTGAGGAATGACGTGGAGCAGCTCGCCGAAAACGAGCACGACATGGATGATAACCGCCGCGATGTGCAGTTGGTGATACGCTACTTTGATGAACTCAAACATGAGCGCCTCCAGTTTTGTGCTAAGTGGGTCTTTTGTGTTAAAATTTTGCGTTTGTGTCAATGACCCATTTGACACAAAGGGAATTTTCCACCACCCTGATGTAACGGAGGCGAACATGACAAATGACACCGAAGGTGAAGAAAGAGTGCGTTTGCACATTTACCTGCCACAGTCTGAGATTGATGCCATTGATACCTGGGGTTTCCAAAACAAGATTCGAGCCCGAACAAAGGTAATTCGCGAGCTCGTCAAGCTTGGTCTGGCCGCAGATAGTGAGACTAAGAAATGAAGGGCGGCCCAATAGCCGGACAGGGTTCAGATCATTGGAACAGTCTGTCCGAACTGCTCCACGATCCAATTGGAGGCATCGTCTATGTGACCGGAGGGCTGCTTTCTAATCAATTCCGCAAAGCCCCCACCACCCGGTAAAGAAACAGATTTAAAAGGATTTTCTCAGATGTCATTTCTGGCCTGGATAGATTTTGATCAGGCGGATCGAGACCGTGCGCGGCGGATCATGGACTTGTTTGACAGTGAAGAAAGTCGCGACGAACTCGGCCTTGGTTCTGTCCGTGATGCATTGTCTGATTTGATGTTCCCCGGCACAAGCACGATCCAAACCAGAATACGCTACATGTTGTTCGTTCCCTGGATCTATCAAATCGCGGGGCAACAAGCCGGGTCAGCTACAGCTCGTCGAGATTTGGCTCGAGCACTTGAAACACGGCTGATTGAAGCGTTGGTGCGCGGGGGTGAAACACGCAACGTTATTGGAAGCGAAGCCCGTGAGAAGCTTAAGCGTTTGCCCAGTGATGTTTACTGGGCGGGCCTTCTAACTCTAGGTATCCGCCGCTTTCAAGGAAGCCGGTCGGCTTGCCTTGAAGCCGCGCCAGGAGAGGAAAGCGGATTATGGGCCGCAGGATTGCCCTCCGCCCCGGAAAGTTTTCTTGCGACAGAAGACAGTTCAACGACGTTCGCGTTAACTTTGGAGGAGGCCGGGTTTTTGAGGGATCGCTTGACTGATGAAGCGCCCGGTAGCCTCTTTACCTGGCTTGCACGCCAAGAAGGCGCATCCGACTGTCAAATGATCTGGCAACATCCTCAACGTGAAAATTGGCCAGCTCCAATCCGCACCTTGGTGGATCATGCAAAGCGGTTCTCGCAGCTCATGCATGGCGCATCTCTTCTCTACAACCTAATGCTATCTGAACGGGCCGCTGAGATGCATGGAACCGCAGAATCAGATTGGCACAATAAAGTCGAGGATTATCAGGTACGCCTTCAGCTTTGGGCTACAGAAACGCCGGCAGGTCTTTTTTCCGGTTGGGATCTTGATGATCTCTGGACGCTTTCCCGCAATTCATCCCACGATGTAAAGCACCCAACCCGTCGCTTTGTCGAAGAATGGCGTGCGATTGTTGTCCGTACTGGCGGCGAGGTTGTTCAGGATCAGGTTGCGCGATCATTGATCCGGAGCCGGGAGACCAGACTGAAGGGCGTGAAATCGCGGTTCCGCAACGATGGAGCACTCTCTCGTTGGAGTGGCGCATCTGGCACTTCGCCTCTGAACTACCGTTGGAATCCTGTAGTCTCTAACCATCTGAAAGACATTGCCGATGCACGATAGAACCGCCTTGGATCCGGAGAATCGTGCGCTATACGGGGAGATTCTGCGAGCCCCGAGCGGGTACGAGATCGACATTGCCTTAGCCACAACCTATACGCTTGATTTTGAAACCGCTTTGGTCATTCCCGCCACGCTGGCGCTTCATTCCGCAGAAAATCGCCAGCAAACGTTGGACACGCCTCTTGCGTTGCTTGAAGGGTTGGAACGCCTTTCGACCCGGATCGCCATTTTCTGTGAAGCCGGTCGGATTAAAGCGATCCCCAAAGGCGCAAACCGGCTGACGGCGTTGCTCGAAGATACTGTAACAGAGGTTGTTGCTCCCCGGGGGGGCGCCTTTCACCCAAAGATCTGGATTTTGCGCTTCACACCAATTGATGGCCGTGGGCAACCACGTCTACGACTTGCACTCTTATCGAGAAACCTGACGACAGATGCATCCTGGGACATGTCTCTTTGCCTTGATGGCGCTCCAGGAGAGAAGGTGTCAGAAGTCAACTCTGCATTGATCGAGCTGCTTGGTGCACTCCCAGAACTGGCCGTAGGTCGTTCAGCTCCAGAAAGGGCGGTTGAAATTGTTCACCAACTGCGCTCAGATCTAAGAACGACGCGCTGGGAAAACCCTGAACATATTCGAAAAATATCCTTCGCGGTCAATGGGCTGTCAGATGAGGTCTGGCGCCCGCGTATTGGAAATTCTTTAGGCGTTATCTCACCTTTCATGACCGACAGCGCTCTGATGGAACTGGCTAAATTTGTCGATCCGGCAAAAGCCTATCTGTTGGGGCGCGGCGAAGAAATGGCCCTGCTTAAACCACAAACCCTGGAACGTTTCGGTAAAATTATGGTTTTGGACGAGCTCGCTGAAACCGAAGATGGTGAAGAGACCGAAGGGTTGCAACGCAGTAGTGTGCCTGCGCGTGGTCTGCACGCCAAGGTATTCATGACCGAACGCTACTCAAGCACAGAACTTACTATTGGATCCGGGAATGCCACAAACGCGGCTCTTCTAACCGGCAACAATGTTGAAGTGTTTGCGACCCTTTCCGGATACACGCGCCACCTTGGATCGATCAACGATCAATTCCAGCCCGAACGATTGGGTCGCTTTCTTCGGGATTTCGCGCCGTTTACACCTCCGGATACTGCCGATGAAGAGGCCGCAGATCTCAAGTTAGACCAATTCCGGCGTGAACTCGTCAAATCAGAATTGGTCCTTCAATGCGGCGAAGCGGCTGAAAACCGAGTTGCTTTGCATCTTGCTGCAAAGAACCAGATGTTTTTTCCAGGCGATATCGGATTACGCATCTGGCCTCTCGTAACCGGAAGCAACAATGGCGTCGATCTGACATTCTTGGATAAGAAACCTCGCTTGCTCGGTCATCTTGCTTTGAAGGATGTCACCCGCTGGATTGGCGTATGCATTCGAGACAAGGACACCGGATTTGAACAGGTTTTCACGCTCGGCACCGAGTTGGAAGGATTGCCTGAAACCCGTACTGCTGAAATCCTGCGCTCTATCATCGACAACCGTGAAGCATTTCTGAGGTATATACGATTGCTTCTGGGTGATGTTTCAGAAGCGGCAAAAGCTCTGTTCGCCGCTGGTTCCGGTGCTGGGTTCTCAGCTGGGTTTGGAAGCAGTCGGGAAGCAATGATCCTGGAAAACATGGTACGCGCACTGTCTGGAGACGGCAGGCAATTGCACGATATCGAGCGCTTGGTGACCCGCCTTGGCGATACCGCGTCCGAGGAGGACGCGGTCATTCCTCCTGAGTTTATTTCGCTTTGGGAAACGTTCCGAGAAGTGATTTCGGAAGAGGTGTCGCAAAGTGGGTGAAATCTTCAATGCAGAGAATGCGTTACGCCCGCTCAAGCACTTTCAGCGAGCAACTGTTGAGTACGTGTCAGCCCGGCTCCTGACTGACCCGGATTCTGTACGCCATTTTCTGGTCGCCGACGAAGTCGGACTGGGAAAAACCATGGTTGCAAGAGGAGTTATCGCCAGAACAATTGAAGCATTGCAGCACACGGTCCCTCGCATCGACGTTGTCTACATCTGTTCGAACGGGGCAATCGCAAAACAAAACGTGTCTCGCCTGAACGTTATGGGTGGCGAACGCACGCGTGTTTTACCGACGCGGCTGACAATGTTGGCGTTGGAGCTTGCGCGCGCTGGTGGAATTAATAGTGAGGGTGTTAACTTCTTCAGCTTAACACCCGGTACTTCGCTGGATCTCAAGCAGGGTGGCGGAACGAAGCAAGAGCGGGCGCTCATTCTGCGCCTGATCTGGCCTCTGCTTGAAGACCGTCGCGCGGTCGCAAAAATGTTGCAAGGTTATGCGGGCCCACATGGATGGCGCTCCACAAGAAAGTGGATTGATGCACAACGAATTGAGCCGCAAATCGAAGACCGCTTCTTAGCTGCGGTTCAAAAGCGCCCTGCATTGTTGAGTGATCTTGAAGATTGCGCACAGGCCTACAAGGGACTTCGCCATAAAGACACGGATCTAAATCGACGTCGGGAAGCGCTTGTTGGCGAATTTCGCACGATCCTCGCCCGCGAGAGTGCGGAGGCTTTGGAACCCGATTTAATCGTTTTGGATGAATTTCAACGTTTCACCGAATTGTTGCATGGTGACAGCGAAGCTGCTGAACTGGCGCAAAAACTCTTTGACGCCGTTGATCCCGACGGGAACCAGGCAAAAGTCCTGCTACTCTCGGCCACGCCCTACAAAATGTTGTCATTGCGTGATGACGAGGCGGATTCCGGAGATCACTACGCAGAGTTTCTCGATGTTCTGGGCTTCCTCTTTGGAGCAGAGCATGGCGAGCAAATCCGCGTGGAACTGGAGAAGGAAATGCGACGTTTCCGATCTGCAATGCAAAGCTTGCCTGCAAGTTTCGACAAGGCACTTGAAGTCAAGACAGGGATTGAAGCTACCCTGCGGCGGGTTATTTCCAGAACCGAGCGAGTTTCGGAGACCGAAGACCGCGATGCCATGATGCGTGACGTCAAAGTACCAGTTACCATAGAGGCTCAAGATCTGATAGAGGCACGCGCTGTTGCCCGCGTTGCCGATGCCGCGGAAGCACCGAACACCGTCGAATACTGGAAATCCGCGCCTTACTTGCTGAGCTTCCTGCGAGAATACAAACTGGGACAAAAGCTCGAAGAGCAAAAAGACACTCCATCGCCCCAGTTGTTGTCGGCCATTCGCGATGCCTCCTCGGCGCAAATTGATCCCAAAGCTGTTGAAACGTACCAGCCAATACCTGAAAACAACGGTCGGATACGTGCATTAAAAAGTATTGCGTTCCGCGATGACATGGCTCGACGCTTGTGGATGCCCCCAAGCTTGCCATATTTCGGGTCTCGTATTCTCGCCAGCAAGGTCTTGATTTTTTCTCAATGGGCCATGGTTCCTGATGCCATTGCGGCACTGCTTTCCTACGAAAGCGAGCGAGCTATGGGCATGGCCAAGCTTGGTCGCGGCTATTCTGCACGACACCCGCAACTTCTTAGTTTCAGGCGAAGCAAAGATAGGCTGACGGGGTTGCGTGTGTTGCCCTTGGTGGTGGCGTCCCCGACTTTGGCGCGGGCGGTAGATCCCCTGAAGATATTTTGTTCTGGGCGAAAGCTTGAGAGTTCCAAAGAGATGAGGGAGGCTGTTCGACCCGCGCTTTTGCCTTTTGCCCGACGTATCACAGGATGGCTTCGACCTCCTCACCGGTCTGGATTGCATGAACAAGCCAGCCCTGGCTCCGGGTTTGAACTTGGCCATGATATATATTCAGACCGTGCCGAAACATGGGATTGGGCCTGCGCGGCCGCGCTGGATTTTGAGCAGGAAGGTTTTGCCGATTGGATTTCCAAAGACGGGAACTTTGGAGATCTGATCCGTGAGGACGGTCAGGTCGCATGGCTTGACCACCTGTCCGCCTTGCGTGATGCCGCGGGTTCTTTTGACTTGCAAGGTAACCCGGACCAGGAGAGGTTGTTGGATCACTTGTGTGATCTTGCACTTGGAAGTCCGGCAACATGCGCGCTTAGATCCCTCAGCCGCATTGCACCCGACTTACCACTTGATGACCCTGATATTCTCAGCGCTGCCACGCGGATTGGTATGGCTTTTCGTAGCCTCTTCAATCAACCCGAAAGTCAGGCATTGCTTCGTGGAGAAACGGATGAAGTCTATTGGCAATCCGTGCTTCATTATTGCGTCGAGTACGACTTGCAATCGGTAATGGACGAATATGTTCATACGCTTCCTGAAGCGGAAGGATTGGCAGATACCGAACCCGGTGCGGCTGTCGCGATCCTTGCTGAAGCTGTTGAAGATGCAATTTCGCTAAAACCAGCACAAATCGATATAAAAAGCTACACGGCGCATACCAATCGAATTGATGTTCAGCGTGCGCTCACAATGCGCGGTCGCTTTGCAACCCGATTGCTGCAAAAGGGCCAGGAAGAAGGGGTTGTGCAACGCACTGACACTGTCAGAAGTGCTTTCAACTCGCCGTTCAGACCCTTCGTTTTGGCATCCACATCAGTTGGTCAGGAAGGCCTTGATTTTCATCCGTACTGCCATCGGCTGGTACACTGGAACCTGCCGGCAAACCCGGTGGATCTCGAGCAACGGGAAGGCCGTATTCACCGCTTCAAGAACCACGCCGTCAGGTTGAATCTCGCAGAGCGCTACGCTTATGCGCTGAAGGAGCGGGAGATCTCTGACCCATGGCGTTTCATGTTTTCTGTTGCCCATAAACATGCCAGCCGACCGGGAGACCTTGAACCATTTTGGCTGCTCGATGGCAGAACCAGTATCGAACGTTATGTTCTCTCTTTACCGTTCAGCCGCGAGACAAATTTGCTGAGTTGGCTTAAGCGATCCGTTGCGCTTTACCGACTCGCGTTTGGGCAACCGCGGCAAGATGATCTCCTGTCTTTTTTGGAAAGAGCTGACAGAACATTCGATGACCTTGATCTTAGCGCGCTACAAATAAGCCTGAGGCCAGGCCAGAAATGAGCATTGTTTCACTTGACGCTTCAACCACGCAGCCTGAACTCGACCACCGACAAATGGGCGGGGAGGTTTTGAAAAAAACTTGTCCAACATTAGAAGTCACAAGGCGTTGGGGGATGAAAGCTATCGTCTGTCACGAACCGATTATTTGGTGTTCCTGTTCAAAAGACACGGTGGCTGGAGGAAGACATTGTCTTTTTGGCTTACGCTTCGCAAACAGGTATTGGGATTAATAACTTGCAAATAGGCCCTCTGCATACATGCCACCCACTCACCGGAGCTATTCGCCCGGTCACGCCGTCCCTGTTGCAAGAAAGCTATCTTTGCCCGCTTCCACCTGAACTGGATTTTGAAGGCGCCTTTGGAATACCTGGTCTGCCTTGGGCTGCTAGCTTTGATGTTGCACCGCAGGATGTCATCAGGCTTGCTGTAAATACCTTGGTCGAGATTGCGAAGGCGACGCCTGGTTTGTCTGTAGAGAACCTGCATCTGGAGAATGTCAAAGGTCGGGCCAGGACGCATCTTGAAGCTATAAAACAGGTCTGGGAAGCGCTTGATGATGGTCTTCCTGAGGACCTCTGGGTCGTCAGGAATGCACTGATGTCGAAGGCGGACGATTGCATCGAGAGCCTGCCGCTCCTAAGTGACGCGCCGGATCCATTCCGAACCCCAGATGAAATCGGGCTGGTAGAATTACTGAAGTCACATCATGGATTGGCTGATCATGAAAATGCTATTCAGACCCGTCTGAAGCTTGATGCGCCTCCGCCCGGAACTGGGGCGCTTGGATACATTCAGCAAAACTTGCTGAGATTTGCATCTCCTTCTGAAATGGACAATTCACTAAGCTTCTTTGGCTTGAGCAACCCCTTTGAAGAAATGGAATTTGCAGCGGCATTGTCTCAGAGCTATCTGGATCAGTGTCAGGTTGAAACACCGGAACAAATTGGTCTGCTCGTTCCGAACAACGAACTTTACCACAACCACCTAGGCCATGTTTTCTCTGAAATGGGCCTCGCTTTGTCTGGCATTGCAGCCAGGCACGAAGAGCGGGATCTTTGCGGCGAACTCTTATCCGCTCTTCTTGCAATTCTGCAAGGGCCGGCTCCCAGGCTGGCGCTCGCGACGCTCTACCGCTCTCCTCTGATGCCCTGGGATGCAGCTTTGGGTCACCAGATGGTGCGCGAATTGATGGACATTGGTCGCTCGAAGACTGCGAACCAGCAATCCGGCGCCGCCTCTGAAGTCCTTTCCTCATTGCGCCCTGCAAAGAGCCCGGATCAACTACTGGCCAAGCTTGGGGTGATTGCAAAATCCTTAGCGCCTGCTGAAATCCGAGACGACTTCCAAGGTAGGTGCCAGAAAATTCGTTCTGCGTTGGCGAAGTGCGATGGGTTGGATTGGGCCGCGGTCAACCAGGCTGTTGCGACAAGGAGGTCGGGAGAACAGGTAATCGACCGCTATGTGGAAGGGATAAGTGTTTTTGAGGAAACCACCATTCCCTGGAGAACTGTCAGAAAAATGATTGTTCTCGGATTTTCTGGCCGGCAATGGCCGCGAACCCCGTCAGCAAGTCCATTCTTTACGGACAGCGAACTCGCACATGTCAAAAACACCGCGGGTCTTAAAATCTTTTCACGAAAGCAACGGCTAGATCGAAACCTTGAAGTGTTTCGCCGGCAGCTATGTGCGGCTTCGGACAGTATTGATTTTCTCGTTCCCGCCAGGGATGCATTTGGTCAACGCCAGCAATCTTCGCCTGGGCTTTCCTTACTTGGGCGATGTCTTGGAGCACACAAGCCGGAGGCGTTGATCAAGGATTTGCGTGGCACCAGTCAGGAACAATGGCCATGTCGCCATCGACTTCTTTCACCCGCACCCAACCAGGGAAGGCCAGACGTGCCTTCTGATGGACAAATCCGTCTGGAAACTGACTTGCTCAAGCTACGCGTCGATGAGAAAGGGCGACCAGCAACCCAATCACCATCACGTTTAGAAAAGCTGATCGTAAGTCCCCTTGCATGGCTCATGGACGAGTTGGGTGCCAGAGAACGAATTTGGGGTCCGGAAGGCGTCGATCCGCTGGTGTTGGGAAGTGTTATCCACGGCGTATTGGAACGGGTCTTCCCGCAAGAGCAGGCTGTACCAACGGCTGGGCAAATTAAGAAGGTGCTACCATTTGCAATGCAGGACGCAATCCTGAAAGAGGCGGCCTTCCTGGCCGGCTCAGGCTGGTCAATTGAGCGAGCCGGATTGTTGCGCGAGGCCGAAAAAACTTGCGATGCCTGGGCGGATTTTCTTAGGGTGAACGACGTCAGTATAGTCGCAAATGAAATTGGCCTTAGCGGAACCGCTTTTGGACTTCGTCTTTTTGGACTTGCGGATTGCATTCTCCGTACCAAACAGGGGCAAATCGTCATTGTCGACCACAAGCGCTCAGGTTCTGCCAGACGCAGGGACCAAATGCGAAAAGGCTGGGACTTGCAGGTTGCACTCTACGCGGAGATGCTCGCCAATCCAGACACAGAAAAGGCAAAAGAGGTGGTTGTGCCGCCGGGGTCATATGCCGCGACGGCATATCATTTGACACTTGACCACACCGTTTTGCTCGGTGGTGTGGGTACGCCTGCGCTTCAGGGCGCAGAACCCGTCAATCACGATATTTCGGCGAACTCCTTATCTTATCTCACATCAAAAATAGAAGAGGTTCGAACCGGGCTTGTGCGCCTTAATAATGAAGGCGATCTTGAAAGAATGGAGAAAGAGCGCGGAAGTAAACCTTACGCGTTGCTTGACAACATGTTTGTTGGTTCTTTCCTGCTGACACAATCAGAGCCGGAGGAATTCCCCAATGTCTGAACGGCTTACGATTGTTCCGGCGGGAGCCGGATCAGGCAAGACCTACAAAATCGAAACTGAGCTTGCTGAACTCGTCAGAACGGGTGAAATCCGTGCGGATCGCATTCTTGCTGTTACTTTTACTGAAGCAGCGGCAAGCGAGCTTCGAGAGCGTTTGCGCAACATCCTATTGGAATCAGGGGATATAAATAGTGCGCTGGGAATCGACCGTTCATATGTCGGAACTATTCATGGGCTTGGACAACGCCTTTTAACCGAGCACGCTTTTGCCGCAGGACATGCACCAGCTGCCCGGCTTGTAACCGAAGCAGAGCGTGATCTTCTCCTGCGTCGTGAAATGGCTCGATCAGTGTCTTTGCAACCCGTGATAAGCAATCTGGCACGCTACGGATACAGGCCAAGCTTTGTAAGGGGAGAAAGTGCAGAAGATCAATTCAGAGGGCAAGTGTTTCGAACAATCGATCTATTGCGTGGGTTGGGTGAACGTGGTGCCGACCCCACGGTAATTGATAGAGCACTAGATGAATTGAGAGCCATCTATGGAGAGGTGGACTGCCATCCTGAAAATCTGACGGAGGCCCTCAAAAGTGCAACCATGGCCCTTTACGATGCGTTTCCAAATGGGATTGCACATATTGCAGTGGCTAAACCTTCCGTGGAAAAGACATTTCGCAATGATCACAACGCGATAAGGTCAGCAGCGCGATTTCCGGAGCGCTTGGATTGGGATTGGTCTCTCTGGCAACGCTTGCGAGACCTAAGACAGTCTAAGCGAGGAATGGAAACACCGGAAACCTATGATGAACTGGCCCAGGCAGTCATTGATGCGGCGGATGCTCTGCCTCGCCATTCCGGACCACTTGAGGATGCCTGCGGACATTTGCGTGCACTTGTCGATGGTGCACAGGAAATCATGGTTGCCTATCAGCTTGCCAAGTCGCGTGACGGTCTTGTTGACTATGCGGATATGATATCGGGCACGGAAGCCATGCTGCGCCATCAGGAAGACATTTTGGCGGCAGTGGTTGCGGAACTGGATTGCGTTGTCATAGACGAGTTTCAAGACACGAACCCAGCGCAGTTTGCAGTTCTGTGGTGTCTTGCCCGTGCGGCGCCGCGCGTTTTGATTGTTGGAGATACAAAACAGGCCATCATGGGCTTTCAGGGAGCGGACCCAATGCTTGCCGCTGAGCTCGAAGCTCAACATCCGAACAATATTCAACCATTGGACCGCAACTGGCGAAGCACACCAGAAATCGTTGAATTTGTTAATTCAATTGGACCAAGCCTTTTCCCGAACGGGTATCAATCGCTGGCACCGCAGCGAACAAGCACAGGTCAAACGGCTTTGGAAGCTTTGTTGCTGCCGGGCGGTCGGAGAGATCACAGCGCGGGATGTATTGCTGAGCGAGTTGAGGATTTGCTCGCTGGCAAAGAGTTGGTATGTGATCGAGATAATGGCGAGCTTCGGCCGGTTCGAGCCTCAGACATTGCAATACTATGTTATACTCACAACAAGGCTTTGAAGCATGCGGATGCTCTACGGGCGCGTGGTATTGAAGTACGTATTCAAAGCAACGGATGGCAGATGTCCATGTCCACGCGCATGGCGCGGGCCGCGTTGGCATTGCTCGATGATCCCACAGATGGTTTTGCAGCCCTTGACCTGGTCACACATGGTCCCTCCCGAAAACCGTTGGAGGAAGCGCTAAAGGCAAAAATCGACGGCAGCTTACTGAATGAAGAAACACTGGAAAATCTAGCCCTGCGCGGCGAAAAAATACGGTCTCTGCCAGTCGCCGCTCAGCTGGCAAACGCAATCGATATTGCTGGTCTTCGAGAGTGGGCCAGCACTCTTGATGATCCGGAGCAGGCACTTGCGGATCTGACGCGCCTTGAGGCTGAAGCTGAGAGTTTTGATCAATTGCCTGAGTCTTTGAAAAACGCGGCAGGGTTTTATGGATCTGGGCCACAGGTGTTTTTAGGATGGCTGGCCGCGCAGACAGAGCGAGATTTTGACCGTCACCCCAACCCGGAAGGATGGAGTAAGCCAGGAGTGGAGGTCGTCACATGGCATGGAGCGAAAGGACTTGAGTGGCCGATCACTATTGTCGCCGGGCTGGATTACGACTTTCGCGAAAAGGAAAACACGCTGCGAACAGAGTTTTCCGACTATGATGACCTTTCAGATGTTTTGCCTGCATCTGGATTGGGTTGGTTTCCACCTTTTAGCGCACCAGAGCACAAGGAGCGATTTCTGGCTTCCAGATTGGACGCCAGCTATTCTGCCGCATCTTGCCTGTTGTATGTCGCGATGACGCGGGCTCGGGACCGCCTCATCCTGGCGCTTCCCAAACCGCCTCGAACACTTCCAGACCACCCCAGGTCTCTCGGCCAGCTGTTGGTTGAAAGAACCGGCTTGTCGGTAAGCTTGGACGGGACGGGTTTGGAGGCGGCAGGGAAAACCTTTTCTGCGAGGGTTACGGTTGCCACGGAGCCTGAAGACATTGAACACGCGCCACCTGCAAGCGCAGGTTACATTCGGTTTGGAGAGAAACGAAAACGAATGGCACAATTGCGCACGCCTTGGCGAATTCAGCCATCGCAGTTGCAGGAGACAAATCATTCCGGAATTCCGCCGGTGAAGACCATTCAGCTCGCTACGGGCATACCGGAACAAACCGGTGTGTTCGAGAACGCGTCTGAACGCGGCACGGCCTTGCACCTGGCATTCAGAGTTCTGCTCCAGGACCCCCAAAAAACCGATCAAGTCGCTCTTGCAACCGGTCTGAGTGATAAGGTGTTAGGGCGTGTTCGCGATCAGGCTTTAGAAGTTGAAGCGTGGCTCAATACTCTTGGATACAGTGAGTTACATTTCGAACTGCCAATGCAACTTGAGCAAAACTCAGGCGCACAATCCAATGCCGTTGTGGATCTATTGGCCGAAGGTCCAGACGGTTTTTTGATCCTTGATCACAAATCTGGTCGATGTGAATACCCAACGCAAAAGTTTGCATCTTTCTATCCTCAGCTGGAAGCATACTGCGGGCTCGTTCAGGCTGTATTTCCTGGAAAACCGGTCGACGCTATTGCAATAAACTGGATGAATGAAGGAAAGGTTTCGGTGCTATCCAAGGATGCCTGTTAACCTCGGAATACTCGCAGATTCTTCAATTGCAAAAAACTGAAGCGAGCTTTCGTTGCCTTCCAGTCTTCTTGGCGGGATATCACAAGAATTTGGCACCTGTTCGGAAGCAAATTCAGTCAGTTGTGACCAATTCGTGTAAGGAATTGGTTGACACGGAGTGCCGGATCATTTGCATCCGGCAGGTGAAATAGATGAATATGAATGTTTCGATGCGGGTGTGTACTGCAATTGTAGGTTTTGGGGTTTTGACGGCGTGCGGAACCACATACCAGGTTACTGAAACGACAGATGCTCATAATGCAATTGCGCAGAAAATGTTTGCTGAAGAACGCCACCCGTCTACTGCGAAAGCTGGTACAAAACTGTCTCCAAATCAGGCCGAACGCCAGTTTGATCGCGTTGCGCGTCGGGTGGAGCCTGTGGCCGAGAGCTTTTGCCGACAGCATACTGCGGATCGAAAGGGATTTGATTGCGATATCAAGATAATGATTGATAGCAAGACGCCTTATCGCAATGCCTATCAGACATACGGGAAAAACAGAGAGCCATTGATTGTTTTTACAAAACCAATGATCGCAGATGCGCGAAACGAGCATGAGCTTGCATTCGTCATGGGGCATGAAGTGGGTCATCACTTGGCTGAACACATTGCAAAAAAAGAGCAGCAAGCTGTCGCTGGCGCTCTGATTCTTGGCATGGCTGCTGCATATGCAGGTGCAAATTCTTACTACACAGATCCAACGATTACACAGCAGAACATCGAGAACGCGGTGTACGCTGGATCAGCTTTGGGAAATCAAGCTTTCAGCCAGACTTATGAACTGGAGTCTGATGTCATCGGGACTTACATCACCAAGGCCGCCGGCTATGACCCGGTGCAGGGCGTTCGCTTTTTTGCTCGCCCAGAAAGCCCAAAGGAAGTGAATGGTCAGCTCAGCTTCTGGGGCACACATCCACCAGATGAAAAGAGGATTGCGACAGTCCTTGCAACAGTCGCAAAAATCGAGGCAAGCCAAACTAGCTCACTTCAGAAAGCGAACTGAAACCGACTTCAAAATCCGACATTCTGCTACCGATCACCTGCTGGGCGGCAGCAATTAAATTGTCTTGAACCGCAATCTTAGGGAAACTGGAGAAGTTCACTATGGAAATTCGCGAGCTTGTTTCTGAATTGTCAAGTTTAGGCTTTACGAGACCGACAACAAAAGCCCCGGAATTACCACCGAAAGTGTTCCCGCCAAATGATCTCGGTGACGGGATTGCACGTAGTGGCTCAGACGATGACAAATCGCCTTCCAGGGTCGCGTTGGACTTGGACGATTTCTTAAGGCCGCACAAGTATAATAGAGACGAGATGTGGGATCCAAGTGACTACTTTTTTGGAGACTGGCTCGAGGAGTGTGATGCCTATGAAATCCTTGAAGGCAATCGCAGCTTTGACGAATTTGCCAATACCGCATTGAAAAAACCCGTATTCGACACTTGGGCCTGGTATTGTCCAATTCATTTCTACGAAGAAGACTTCGGTATCTACATTCGGGGTGACCGGTTGCCCAGCCTGTCGCGTGCGATTCTCCTTTCAATGACACTCGCTGAAAGGAAACGAGTATTGCAGGCCTCGAGAATTGTTCAGATGATTTTTGGCCAGCAGCTGAAACAAGCCTCTTTCTTGTATCTTTTCTTGCACGAGATGTATCACCACAAGAGTGAGTGCTTTGCGACACGGCTTGAAATCGCCACGGGACGGCCAGTATTCGTCCCGTATTTTGATAATGTCTACAGAGCCTTAACGAGACCACTCGATGATCGCTTGATCGAAGAAGGGCTTGCAAATGGTGACGTGATCCGACGTCTCGGTGAACAGCCATACAGGTCGACACAGTTCCCTAAACTGCCGGGAGTTGTTTCTATGCAAGCGATCTTTAAGCGTTTCGCGGTGAAATCCGCGCTTGCGTGTTCTTTACCAGGATATAGGGGGGTGCAACGCTATGTTGCAGGTCAGAGATTCAAGCATGATCTGTTTTCTGAAGATCAATATTCTCTGCAACAAAGTATGGCTACTGCAATGATCGACCCTATCGGCAATGCGAGCCGATGGAAGTATGCGCCCAACATGTTTGCCGGTTTCTGGAACAAAGACATCATTGCCTACGATGTGGTTTTTCCGGGATCACGTCCGATAATCGCGCCGAGACATGCACCAGCCGCGGTTCAAGCGTCACCTTCCAAGGTGATAAGGGCTGCCCGCAAATGGGGGTTTAGAAAGCTCAGGGAGGCCGCTGGGGATCACACCATATATATTGGTCCTAAAGGGTCCAAGGTGACAATTGATAACGGCTATGGCGATCTGCCTCGGGCTTGTTGGGACGGGTTGATTGATGTCATCAACGGAGATTTTGGCTTAAATCTACAGAACAATCAAAAGGGTCGAAGATTGTTTTTGGCAGGCCCAAAACGCCTGGGCCTCAACGTGCAGTGACGGTGACTGGCTCAGGATTATCTGTATCCAAACCCCGTTGACGCTCGATAAGCATTTGGACTTCCAAAAGGGTCGACCTTTCCAGTGCGGTGAGATCGACTTGTCTAAAAGCGTAGTTCTGAGGATTGACCTTGCCGGAAACGACATCGCTCATCGGCAGGCGGGTTCTTTCCATAGTCTTGGTTTTTGGGTTCAGCCGGTCTTCGAAGACGACATCATTGAACGTCCATAGTTTGCCATCACCGCTGGTTTTGATCCGATATTTGGTGAGAATGTTTGCGTCACTCCGTTGGCGTCGCACGGGCCCTTCGAGAGCAAATTTCCGCGGTGTTTCTGAGGGGTGGTGGGCAAACACCGAGCCCAGATCGTCTTCGTCGGTCTCATCTGCTTCGGAAACGGGCTTCAACCGGCCAAAAACAATATCCTCAAACGCGAGCTCCGCAGCAACCAATTGATCTTCTTGTCCGGTCTGAATGCCAAAATTAAGACATTCATCAATGAACTCTGAGATCAGTTGCGAGCCATTGATTGGTTCAATCGTCACACCGTTCAGGTACTTCTGATACAGGAAGTGTTTCCACGCCAGCTGAACGACATTCATATGCGCCTCAAGATAATCTGCTGACACATCCAGATGGAGCGCATCCAATAAGGCGATAAACCTTTTTGGGCTGATGTAGAGGTCTTTCGGTGCGCTGAGATTGAATTGTTCATAGATCTCTCGATTCATGAATTCATACATCACGTTTCGAGCCGCAGGTCTTAGCGTGATTTTGAGCTTTGTTTTGTCGGGCTTGCTTAGATCTCTTTTGAAACCTTCGTAATCCTCAAATGGCCTTGCAGAAAACGACGGCGCGTAAGCATCTTTTCCGAAGCCTTTCTCGACCTGTTTTTGTGCGTTTGAAACGGACTTAACCAGTCTTGCAGGTTCCCGGTGCACGTTTTCGTTTGGAGTGTACCCAAGCCATTGCATGAACTCTGATGGCCAGACTTCAATAGAATACGTACTTAGGTGCGCTCCTGTTGCGGTGTTGGTATGGCGTTGGAGCTTGAACCTTGTATCGCGCTGCAAAATGCTCAGAAGTGAAGCGAGAGGAGTCAGCAGGATCGCATGAGTTGACTTAAGGCTTCGAACGACCTGAAGATCGACGAAAGCAAAGAAACTAGGGTTTCGCAGCTCCAACCATACAGGGTCGGAAAGCTCCAAGAACACCGTGTATCTTCCAACATTCAGGTTCTTAAGCAACTTGGATTGGCGCGGCTTGGAACCGGACTTTACCGATATTGCATTCAGTGTGAGCAAGCACTCGTTCAATGTGCGGATTGCATCAACAACACGTGGTGTCGTTGCTCCAAGAAAATCTGACAGAACACCTTTTTTCAGGCTGACCTTTTTCGACTTTGCATGGGCGCATGAGGCCAGGATGAAATGCATCAGTTTCAGAGCATTGCAGGTCATCTGCCGAGACGGGTTTAGATCCACAAGCGCGGCCGGACATCTGAATTCAGGATTGATATCCGCGCTGTATCGCTTGAGGCGTGAGACCCAATCGGAGGGGCTTTCGTATCCCTTGCCTTCTCCAAGTGGTTGGTAAGAAAGATAACCCGGTTGCCGTGTTCGAGCGCTTGCCTTTTCCTGTTTTTCACCGCTGTCCCGCAAGACATCTGCGACGGTCTCAGCCACCGCCAAGGTCTTGGATAATATTTCACCGGAGATCAGGTTGTTGCGGGTTGTACGTGGAGCCTGAAAGGTTTTGCTCGATCTTTTCATGTTCGTTTCTTGTTTTTGGCAGCAGGGCGCGTGTTCTGGACATGTTCTGCGCGATTGCCGTTTAGTTTTCAACCGGTCCAGGCCACATTGTGGCATTCAGGACAGTGAGAGCCCAACTGCGCTGACAGACGCAAAGTGACGCATTTTGTCGAGAAGATGGGCTCTCACTTGACGTTTATTTACGAACTGATCGTTTAAGAGATAGAAAACACTAAGAAAAATAGATCCTCTAACCATATAAATCTAATTTTTGGTGATCTGCTTTCTGCTCCCGTGACGCAGGCTTTCTGAGCAATTCAGAAACTATTGACCGCCCCCGGCGTTCAACGCTTTCAGAAAGACGGACCATGCCGAATGAACGAAAAACACATTCTAAACAGGTGAACAGAAGGACTGTCATCCCCCCGGCCTGCGAATTGCAAACGCTCAAATCTCGGATTCCGAGTTTGCAATGCACTATTTGCTACGACTTATCGCTGCCAAGTCAGTCACTTCCCCTGACCATGAGACGCGAAGTTCCTTTTTTGCCCGAGTGGCTGCCACGTGCAATAGGGAACGGTACTGGTCGATGATGTCGTTCAAGTCCGCATCATCAACAGCAGCCTCTACAGCTATTTTCGGTGGAAAAGCAGACTTCGACATGAACGGAATTGCCACGGCAAAAAACTCCAGACCCTTGGCGCGGTGCATTGTAGTGATTCTCACCCCGGGTTTGTCGCGGCTGTCAGCTTCTCCAGCCTTCAGTTCAACTGTTTGAACTTCAATCCGGTGAAGAGCATCCTCTACACGCGCAATGTCCTTTCTCCGGTTGCAAAGGATTCCAATCTCTTCAGGAGCAGTGCCGGAAGAAATCACCTTACCTACCCAATCGGCCAGACCTTTCAGTTCTTCAATTTCTGATGGATGGGACGCAAGCTCAGGGTTTGGCCCTTTCAACAGACTTACGTATCCGTTCAGTGTATCAGTGCCTTCATCGAGGTCATCGACACTCACCCCTTCCAGGATTGATACGGCCCAGGCTCGTATTTCCTGCGTTGTACGGTAATTCAGTCGCAGTCGGCGTGAGCGGCCGCGGATGTTTATACCGCAAGCAGACATGCTCGCACGACGTGCATAAATTCGTTGATGCGCATCTCCAACGATAAAGATCGTGTTTTTATCGCCGGTCGATTTTTCCGGGACAATGGCTCTAATCAGTTTGAAAGCCTGCTCACCCATGTCCTGTGCTTCATCCACAACGACGGCGACGTAAGGGAGATTTGGTGCTTCAGACAACAACAACTCGGTCGCCTCGCGGTAAGCATCATCTGGTTCGGCCAGGCCTGCGCTGACCATGCGGGCTCTGTAATCCGAGAAAACGTCCCACAAAGCGGCTCTTTTTCGTCGATCAAGCGGCGTGCCGCGCCCCGCTCTCGAAATTTTCAGGTAAGCCCTTTTGTCCGTCAGACCTTTTGCCTGAACAATCTGACCCCATTCAGCTTTTACAAAATCTTCGGTCAGGTTTTCTGGTAAATCATGCGCTTCAAACACTTCCCCCCAAATTTCTTCAAGTTGATTACGCGCTTCGCCGAAATACGCAACTTGCCGGCCAAAGTCTTTTCGTCTCAGGAACTGCGACACCCAACGATCCAGATTAATAACTTCAATCCTTGCCGGCTTTGAATCTAAGTGTTCAGGGCAAAGTGTGCGCAAATTGTTTAGAATGTCTTGCACCAAGCTTGTCGTGAACGTCGTGAATAAAATCTTCTCTCCGACCCGCCTGGGATCAGCCGCGATTTGATCCGCGAGATGTTTCGCACGATGCATTGCGACAACGGTTTTACCGGTGCCGGCACCTCCGCGTACCATCGCCGGGCCGTTATAATCGCGATAGGCTAGCTTTCGCTGCTCGGGATGCAGGAAGACACGCCAGCCTTCCAGCCCTTCCTCGAAAACGCGCCTCAGTTCCGCTTCACTTTCAGGAATGAAAATGGACTGTCGGCTTTCGTCGGTCTCAATGAGCTTGTCAAACGAAACGTCCGCGTCACCCTGTTCAGCGTCTTCCTCAACACTTTCGGCAACGCCCGTCATCGCGTAGACTTCTTCTTCGGAGTACCCCGCTGCTAGTGCGTAAAGGACCTGATAGCTGAGGGGATCAAATTTGTCTTCGTCCGTCTCAAGTTCTTCCAACGAGGCAATTTGCCGAATGGCGGGTAGTTCTTCGTCCGGTATGCCCAGAGCGCGAAGTTTCTTATCCGCAAAATCATCAAACAATCCAAGTTGAGCAGCAGTGGTCTGCTTTTCCGTTTCAGCGTCAATTTCCTGGATGATACGGACACGATTGGTCCCAGGGTCAAGTTTCACCCGTCGCCCTGTCGCCCATCGGTATGCCTTGTCATGCTCACCGACATGCACAAACATGATGTCACGGCCCAGCTCGAAAGCTATAGCCCGGTAGCCTTGATCCACCCGCAGAGACTTAATGGAACTGTCTTTTGAACCTTCGACCGTCTCAAGGTTCAAACCGTTGCTTTCGGGGGCCGACATGTAACGGGTCATCATATCCATGAATCTAAGCGAAACTTTGTCTGGAAGCTTCCTGAGGCTCTTCATGCAGCCGATGTCGTACGAAACCCGTTTCGCAATTGGTTGGTTCATTTGCTCGTCTCCTCAATTGCCTTCAGGATTTCGGCGATGGTTTCGCTTACGTGACTTTCTTCTGAAATGAAGGTCAGAAGTGTCCACCCAGTATTTTCATGAGCTTCTTCAGACACGCAGAAGTTATACTTGGACCAGCCAAACTCCATTGCACCGACGACTCGGCCGGACACCATGAGATCGTCGCCGATCCTATCCGGCCCTGTTACACCGGCCGCGATAAGCGCATCTATCAAAGGGTGGAACACTTCATCGCAAAGAGATCGTGTTTCTAGCCAAGCGGTATCTTCTTTTTCATCCGCGGCGCTGGATGAACTGGTTTCCGGTGGTAGCAGTGTATCCAACCCGTTTACCTGCACATGGAAGCCGGGCAAGGATTGAAGCAGGTTCACAGCACGCCATAGCCCGCGCCAAATATCTTCAAGAACCGGTTTGGTTGTTGTTGCATCTGACACGTCTGGAAGAGTGGCGTGGAGAACAACGCGCACGTCCCTGTTGGTTTCTGCCCATTGAATAGGGCTCACTTGGTCACAAGCGACAAACACGTCGAGTGGTTTTTGACCAAAATGGGCCGCGCGCCACGCCTCTTTCAGAAACTCCAGATTCTCGCTCCGTAGGTCGCCAACACTAGGAAGATCTTCAAACGCGCGGTTTTCTGCCTGTACGAATGTGCGAGACAACACCGACCAAGCTCGCTCTAGGTCAGTATCCACGCCATCCAAAACACGTATCAGCGCGTTCAGATTTGGAAGTGACTGCAAGCTCTTTATCGGCTCGGACAAACCGGCAAAATGTTCATTTGCCAGAACCCGTCCAAGCGTTCCGCGCTGCTTGGACGTGTAAGTCGCTTCCGAAAAGGGGTTCCTAGGCAAATCGGCGGTCTCATCAAGGTCGTTCCAGCTAAGCGTCCAAACACGAACCTTTCCGGATCGGATCATTTCGATACGGTCCAGCAGGTCCTTGTCGATGGTGTTGGCGTGGTAATCGTACCCATCCATTTCCACGACGACCGGCAATTGGTCGGCGGCGTTGACTGGAGAAACCAGGAAATCCACTCTTTTTTTGGGCAATCCTTTGAAGCGGGTATCGATTTGAACCTGTGGTTCTATCGTCCAGAGTTTTGGGGTGTCTGCATTTCCTGCACGCAAGACGTATCCGCGCCGCCCGCCTGATAACACCTGGGGTTTCAGCGCGTCGTCACCATAAGTTTTGGATAAGGCTCCAAGAAACCTGGCTTCCAATTTGCTTTCAACCAATGCACCAAGAATAGACGCATCAATATTACTCGAGGTCTGGGTCAAGCTGTCCCATTTCCCGAGTGTACTTTCCATTAGAGCACGTGCACGGTCCCGGCTTGGCTCGCCGGGGCCAAATTGCGACCTGTAAGGTTTTACGCATCGATAACATCCGTCTCGAGGCGGGTCGGCCGTGTTGCACCGACATTGGGAGAGTGCCGCAATCGCCTTAGAGACAATCGACTTCATTGTATCTGGATGTTCGCCTACTTGGCGAAGGTAACCGGATCCGCCAGGCACCGAGTCGTACAAGTAGAGGCTTCGAACCGAAACATGATCATTAAGCCTGGCTTCGTAGATTGTGGAGCGAATATGATCAACCTTGCCTGCAAAATGACGTTGCATGCCAAGATTTATCGCTGCAACAAAGCTCTTCAGATCATTGTCGTCAGCATCTCCCACCACTGGGATAATAACACGCATCGCCTCCGTTTCGAATTCCCGCATCAGGAAGACTTCTGTTTCCCAATGTTCGCGGTTGATGTTGTCTCGCAAGGTTTTACAGCTTGGTGGGTGAACACCAACATCATCTTCATTGCGCGGAGGCCTTTGCACAGTGCCGCAGTGTTTGCAGATCCTGAAAGGCTGAGAAGCGCGCTTGGCGCCCGCGATGATTGGACCCACCGGAGCCGATGACTTTGCGCCATAGTTGAAATCGCGGAAGGTACAATCTGGAATGAATTCAAATCCAAATGGTGCGGTAGAATCCTGATCTGTAAACCAGGAGGACAAAACGTCGGCTTCTGCATGAAACGGTGTCAATTCTCTATCAAATTGACGCTGATCTCGCTGGTCCAAATCGCGAATAGCAGCCTTTTCCTCGCTGCTGGCGGAAATAACAGATTTCAGTTTGACCACTTCATGTTCGGATCCGCTATCGATCCACATGTTGTCCCCGCATTTAGGACAATTGCTGGTCGCGTCCCCCTCGTGCCGTGGAGCAATATGAGAACAGGACTGGCAAAACGTCCACGACGTCAGATCCTCCTTGCCAATTTCAAGTCGCTCCACCTGAACCTGTCTGCCATTTGCAAAAAAGTACTGGCCGGGCGCGAGCTCGGATAACGCGGAGCTGGCAGGTCTGGAATATTCGATTTGTAGCGGCTCCTCCGGTTCACCCTTTGCATTGTCGCGACGGAATAGAATCGAAGTCAGTTTTACTCCTTCTTCGGGAAAAGCGTAGTTTGGCAGAACACCTTTATCTGTGAGGTATTTAATTACGGGAACATCGTCGATACCCTTGCGGATCATGCTGTTGATTTCTTTTCGGTTGCGCTCGATGTCGCCCCTGCGTTTGTCGTATTCCTCTTCGGTAAACTCAGCCTGGCGCTGGCGTAGACGTTGCAGCTCTTTCGTTGCTTCTTCTCGCTTGTCCACCAGGCGTGCTCTGTCATTTTCTGCTTCATCAAAGACGGCTGTGATGCGCCAGGGGAGCGAGTGGTGGTCGGATTGGGTCAAGTAATCTCGAATTCGTGCGGTCAAATCGGATCGCGCCTTTATGGCCTCCGGAAGACCTTCCAAGAACTGGTCAGCGAGCATTGCGCCGTCGGATTTGACCATATCGAGCCATTCCCTTGGGAAGCCTGTCGAAGTACCGTCATTTCTCCGCTTCAGGACATCTCTGACCTTTCCGTAATCGCTGCTTTCGGAGGTGGTGATGACGAAAGCATCAAGGGTGAACGCTGTTACCTGGCGCAGTAACACTTCTTCTGCCGAGAGGAACACGCCCGGAGGGTTGACCTGACCCGCCAGCATTGGTGTTGGATCTTCCCAGAATTGAATATCGTGTGGCCTGGCGTTGGCCAGAACAAGATTCAGAGCATTGCCGTCCCGACGTCCGCTTCGCCCCATTCTTTGAACATAGTTCGCCTCTTCAGGTGGAACCGAGCTCAAAAGCAACGTTGACAGATCGCCAATGTCGATACCCATTTCCAGTGTCGGCGTTGCGCTGATCAGGTTCGGCGCCCATCGGGTTTCCTCGGTTATGAAACCCGTTTCGATATGGTTTCTTTGATCCGCATCGAGGATACCGGTGTGCTCCCGGGCGACAACTCTATGATTCCGATTTGAGGACAATGACCTACGCATCGCAGGGCGAATTGGGAGTCGTGCATCCTGTAGATGTCCCTGGCATCCGATTTTTGTACAGCGCGAACCGACGACAAGGTCTTCGTTTACTGCCAGCGTTACCTCGCGCCGCCCACAAACATCGCAGGTTAAACCATGCGTATTCAAGGAGACTACAACTTTACTTGGCTCAAGCAGCCAAACGTGCCGGTGCCCATCTGGGCCATCAACGCGCTTGACGAGACCGTCGGCCTGCAACCTGTCGAGCGCCAGTTTAAAAACCGTGTCTGGATCAGTTCCAATTCTAAGGTCTGCACCTGCAAAGCTTCTGAAAACCCAATCACGATACCAGTTTGCGATATGTTTACGCGTCAATTTTTCAACACCGGTCAGAGCATTACTCAGCGTAATCGGGATGGGGCCTAGTCTTCTGGGCGTATCTGGTATGGGCAAAGTGCCGCTTTGTCCAAGCCCCAGTTGACGACCCGCTGCAAACCAATTCATTCCGTATGATCCAGTCGATGCCCGGGCCGCAAGCTCGACATATGGGTGGGCGACGGAACCTTGGCGCCTCATACGTTGCATGAATCCAAGTAAAAACTGGGCCACAAGGTCATTGTCGAGCTCAGGCGCGCCAGCAAACTCATTCCTGAGTTGTCGCGACAAACGCTCTGCGCTGTCGCGAACCGCTTCACCAGATACTTCGGCGGCAGCAATCCCATTGATCTCTAGCGTATGATTGAAATGCGCGCGAAAGCTGAGATCAATGAAATATTCCCACCCTAGGCGCATGCAAATGTGGTCTAAGAAAACGGGGTCGCTGATGGAAATACCGTGTTGAATCAAATCCGCATACCGCGACCGCCAAGCCTGTTCTTTCGGAATGAACATCGCGGTGAAACTGTCCGCGCCCAGGTTTGCAAGCCAGTCTTTTGGAACGTCCTGAAACACCTCCTCAAGATTGAGTTTACCGGCGTCAGTCTTTTGCAAAACCTGATAGAGCGACTTCTGATATACCGAGAGTGTGTTGCGGGTCTCAGCAACGGCAGCACGATGCGCGGCGTCTTGAACAGAGTCCGAAAACATCAGGAATCTGGGTTTTGCGTCCGGACTTTCTTCATTCTGCTCGGAAGAGTACATGGTACTTGTAATGCCCGGTGTCAGGCGTGCTGCACGCATTCCAAACAACAAAACGCCTTGAGCTTGCCCACACGACGGGCATGTCGCATCCAACTTTCCATTGCTGTCTGTGGGATCGTACATCCAGACAGGCGATGATGGCCCGACGTCGAGCTCGTCATGGTTCGAAGGACTGAATTCCAGGCTTTCCGAATCCAACATGCCTTGGACGATACGCCCGCCACCAGCGGTCGCGCTCACCTTGCGGTCTATGTTGTCGTGGTAAAACAGTCGAAGTTTGCCGCCGTTGTTATGGGAAAAGAACTCTTCGTAGAGTTGGTCGAGTGGTGCCCAGCAAGAAACCGAAGTGGCATTCTGGCGTCCAAGATGCGCTGTTGCCCCGCATCGATTGCAATTAACCAAGGGCAAAGTTTTCCTGAGCGCTGAAATATCCAGATCCATACCATGCAGCAGATTGATGTGAGATTTCTGCAAACCTGCCTCAAGCCTTGGAAGGTTTGACACCATCCGTGCCATTTCGCGTATCCAGAGCTGGAGCCTGACATTGAATAGCGGGCGATTTCCTTCTGACCGTGCCCATGCGACCAGTGCGACAGTCAGCTCCGCCAGGGCTTGATGGTCTTCTGGCCTCCACTTGCGGATTGCCTTCACCAGGGACAGGCCAGCGGCAACGTCCTCGAGCGAAGCAGGCCCACTATGTTCTGCGATAGTTTTCAGCGTTCTCTGAACCAGTTGCTGCTCCAATAACAGGCGCCCGAGAAGCAACCGCCAATCAAGAGAGGTGGGATCACCTGCATGCAGCGCTTCAAGATCCGGATCGGTCGTTTTCGGAAACAGGCATCTTGCAAGATGCTTGGCTGCTTCCGCTTGGCTCATGCCTTCTGCCGCACTGAGAGCTGTGCGTATGTCGTCCGGAGAAGGGCGGTCGGAGTATTCAGGATCGTCGAAGACTTCTGCCGCGGTTTTGCGGGTTTCGGTGATGACGGCCTGATCATCGAACTCTTCGCCAAAAATCGTTCTGGCGTAGTCGCTCAAATCGGCTTTTGCGTCTTCGCCGGAACCGAGTGTTGCAGATGACCCGACACAGACCAGATGCTTCTCCGGCGTGTTCAGACGATACTTCAGACGTCGGATCAAAAGTGCCAAATCCGCACCTTGAGCACCGTCGAAGGTGTGTATCTCATCTACGACCAGAAACTTGAGTGTCTCAGGGTCATTTTCGCTCCAGAGCCTTTTGTCCCGTCCACGCAACAACAAATAGTCCAGCATCTTGTAGTTTGTGAGCAGAATATCGGGTGGGTTTTGACGCATGGTTTCGCGATGTGTGATCACGCTGTCTGGCGTCACCTCCATCGTAGCGTTCTTGGGTTCTGCGTCAGCGTATATCCCCGCTCGAACGCCCTGTAATCCCGGTATATCGTTGATCGCCGCCGCGATCCGCCGCGCCTGGTCACTTGCCAAGGCATTCATCGGGTAGATCAGGATCGCCTTGATCCCCGGCTCGTCCTTGTGCTGCCGACAATGCTCCAATATTGGCCAGAGGTAGCTTTCGGTCTTACCTGATCCTGTGCCCGTTGCGACCAGGGTAGAGCGCTTCCTGTCACCGCTCAGCCGCGCAAAGGCGTCCATTTGGTGCTGATAAGGTGGAAACTTCAGTGGCACCTCGGGAAACGGCTGATCCCACTTCCCATCCGCGGCTCCGTCAATTTGACGGAAGGGCATATCGACCGAAATCCACGGGCCCTTGATGAAGTTGTCCGGCGTCTCGAGAAACCGATCCACGATCCCTTCAAACGACTTGGTCGAGGTATTGAGCGTCGAACGCACCAGCTCACGCAGGCTTTGTTGCACATGACGGTTGAGCAGGATCGGGTTCATATCAGCTGTCCCCTTGCGCCTTCAGCGCCTCGAAGTGTAACCAGGCGCGCTTGTAGTCTTCGATCCGGTCGCAACGGGTATAGGGGCCGACAAAGCGGCGGGTGATTTCGCGCGGGCCGCCGGGTTGGGTGTCATCAATCGCTTGGCTGATTAGCTCGTCGGGGTTTGACCCCAAGATTGCTTCCCATGCGTTACGACCGGGGCTTTTCCAGTTACCGTGATTGTCTTGCACCAAATGACCGACACCGGGCAGGCCCTTGGAGCAAGTCCAGACAATCCGCCCTTGTTGATCGTACCATGTACCAGCTTCATATTGAATCATAACCGGGAAGTAGGATTGGTATATACCGATAAGCTGGTTTAGGGTTAAGCCAAGTGCTTGAGCGACCAGAACGTCCAATTCAACAAGCGCCAACCTTCTTACAAAATCAGAACGGTAAGGCGCCATTGGCGTCCACTCGTTATTTCTCAAAAAGGTTGGGAGCCGTTTGTCATCCATAGACCAACAAACGGGTAACTCATCTCTAACGTTTCTCGACCAAAACTCATTGTATTGTTCAGTCAAGCAAGAAAGCCGGAGTATATGTTGCCTCGCCTCCTTGCCGGGATCGACCCACGGAAGACCAGCGATATCTTTCTCGTGAATATTTGTTTTCCCGGAAACCTTTACTAGAAAATCATAGGGCACGGTTACCCATGCTGCCGCAGCATTTAGCAAATCGAGTTCGCGCTCAAACGACACACTGTTGATGGCGTTAATGTGAGCAAACCCAGAAGGAATTATTGCGCCAATGAAAGTCCGCTCCTGATTTTGCCCTGCCATCGCCCGAAAAGCGAACCGCGGATGATCTGTATGCTTGGAAACGCCGGAAAACTTAGAATTGGGAAGGTATGTTTCATAGTTCTCTCCCAAGCCTATTGGTTCATAATTCGTCCTCGGAAGATAATTAGATGGAATGTTTTCCAAATCGATCCGCTCATAATCTCTGTGCGATCTACAATTTCTTCTTGGAGATTGATGAAATGGATTGCCTACAAATATCATAGGCCCTGAAACTATCATTTCATTGGGTTTCTTGCGGAAATTGGTTGAACGTTTAATTGTTTTCAGCTGTTTTTCAGCGCTAGTTTCGTTCCAAACGGAATTGAGCTGCCAATGAATATTTGTTTCTTGCAGCTTCCGAGTTGATGCAATTCTTTTGAATACTTCAATTTCAGCTTTACTCATTGGTTGAAGAAACCGCGCCTCATAGCCGGAATCTGACGCGCCAGAAGAGAGTGAAAAAATAGCGTTTATTTCAGGTTCGCTTATTCGTACAATTCGGTCTAGATGTCCTTTCGTTTCCCATTCTCCGCTGTCATTTTTTATTGTAGGGACATCGCCTAGGCCGTCATGCAAATAGCTTTCCTCAACTTGGCTGGCGAGGAAAGCTTGCGTGTAGTTATCAAAATTAACTCCACTGGTAAGGCCCCGGTAAATATTCAAAGAAAACTCGCGAGCGTTTCCAACTTCGGAGAAGTTCTTCTGCTTCAATTCGTTTCTAAAGTGAAAATGCTTTACAATTCGTTTGTACCAGTTAGCTCTCAATGGCCCCGATGAAGGATCGGCTAGGTGACCATCTTGGTGAATGAGCGCCGCAAAACCATCGCGTGAAGTCAAACGGAAGGAAAGATCAATAAAGCAGCGATAAAGATTGTTCGACCCGGCACCTGCAAAGGGTTGCATCACCTCAGAGGAGGTTATAGCCATCGCGCCTTTGGTCGAGACATATTCCTGCGAGAACCGCGCTACGTCTTTTGCGTTGTCCAATGCTTCGCCTAGAACACTCCGCACCTCGGTGGCCGACAGCCCACGATGACACGGATCGATATCCGCTAGCACCAACCCTTCGTTCCAGGAAGGTTTCGCCCAGGGCGGGTTCCCGACAATCACGTCAAATCCGCCTCGTTCGCGCATTACGTCGGCAAAGATCAGATCAAAATGCACAAAGCGTTCCCGCTCGGCTACCCGAGTTGCAACACCAAGCCAATCGAAGGTCTCAATCAGCGCCTCAACATTGGTTTCTCGGAACAGCAAATCTTGTGTCTTCTCCGCCGCTTTGAAAAGGTTGCGCGCAGGCGCATCGGGTTCAAGCTGGTCTAAGAAATCCAGTTCCGGGTCCGAGAACTCTGACATACTTGGTGCTTCAAGGGATCCGTCCGCAGAAAACCCGCCCTCAAGGATCATTGCCATGCCGTTGAGGAACTCGAGCCGCGATGGCAGTTTGTCCGCCTGATCCAACGGCCAAAGCCACAGCGCACACCATGCGTCCATCGCCGTTTTGAGCCGTTTGTAAGGTAGGGTATTCGTAGCGTGGTCATCGCCCACCAAATGCGCGGTCAGTTTGGCCTTGGCATGGAAATCCATCCGCTTGTTGCCGGCCATTTCATGATCGGGCCAGATGGTGATTTCATCATTGGAAGAAATACGAGTCTTCTCCAGATCATCGGCGACTTGCTCGAACAAAGCTTCAGCCACTTTGCTGAGTTTCTGGACCAATTGGACTTCGTGCTTTTCAAGCTTTTTGAAAAACCCACCTTGGCGCCAAGTGCGGATTTTGGCTTGGGCCTCAGCTGCAAAGGGGCGGATCGAAGCGTCGGTTTCGAACTTTGCCATGTCCTTGGCCGGCAGCAGCCATTGCCAAATCTGACCTTCCGGCAGCTTGTTGCGCCAACCGATCTCCTGCGGCTTGGCATTGAGCCAGAGATCTGCTGCGCGAGATACTGTTGTCAGCTTCGGATCATAGGATGCCCTGCGCGCGCCCAAAAGCGAGTTTCCGGCATGTAACTGATCTCCGAACCAAGGAGAGAACGCGCTGTTGTGCAGGCCATTGAGCCAAAGCGAGATTGCGCCGAGTTCTACCGCAATAGGGTTCAAGTCGACACCAAAGCAATTTCGGTCGGCGATGAAACTGCGGACCTTTTGCTTCTCGACGACAATTTGGTCCTGCGGAATGGTCTTGCCCAACTCCTGTTGTTTACGATCCAAATAGAGGTCCGCCAGCTGGTTTGTGGTCTCGACCAGGAAGGCCGCCGATCCCATGGCTGGTTCAAGGATCTTTAGCTCCAAAAGTTTATCTGCGCTGAGATCTTTGCAGCGCTCCATGAGAGCATGTTTGACCAGCAATCGGGCCAGCGGTTCTGGGGTGTAGTAGGACGCCGACTTTTCTCGATCCCGACCCGCAAGGCGATAGATGAATGTCCCCTTCGGATAGATGAGTGCTTCGCTGCCTTTGAACACCACCTCATCAGAGGTGAACTCACCGTTCAAAAGTCGGCGACGTTCCACAAACCAACTGGGTTCCAACGGATCGACATCATCTACGCGGTTTACTGGAGCGTCTGGATCGGCGTCGGCTTTATTGCCTTTGCTGGCAAGAAGCTCAATTAGATCATTCTTGGCGACAACCCCAGTGAAAGAAATCAGAGTTTCATAGACAGCGCCCAACTGTCCGATGCCGAGCTTGGCGTAGGAAATACGCCCTGTGCTTTTGTTGGTTGATCGCAGTGACAGACGCCGAATGACCTTCTGGATAGCCTCATTGCGCAGATTGAGGCTGTTCAGAAGCGGAGTGCTCTGTGGGTCAAGTAGGGACACTTTCACCGCTGGCAGTCGGAGCCCAGTGCCTTTGTTGGCATCTTCCAGATCAAGTCCCGTGTAAAGTAAACCCAAAGTCGTTTGCAGGCTCTCCCAGAGGAACGTTCCGGTTCGATCCGCGGTGGTTCTGAGCGGAACGGATTCCAGGTCTCGCAGACCCTCCAGAGAATAACCCGAACTGTAAATTGGGTTTTTCAAATCAAGCAGGCTGAGCCGCGGGTTGGCTTCGGCATAGAACATGAACAGCAAGCGATACATGTATCGCAAACATTCACGAGACAGGTCTGGACCTTCTATCCATACACCGCGTTTGGACTTGATAGGATAATTCGACGGAAACTTGCCTTCGGTGACTTCGAGAACTTCTTGCCCCAGCAACTCAATAGCATCTCGCACTGTTTTCTTGAGCGATGATGTCACCGTGTTAGCATTGCGCTGCGCTTCTTCTTCCAGCCTGTCGGAAATAGGCACGCCTTGCTCAGGCACCCGAGCCTCTCTTGCAATCAGGCAAGCCGTCAAGACCAGCGTGTCGCGTTCGGATCGTGCAAAGATCTCTTGCAAATTGAAGCGAAGTACCGACCGCGCAGGCCATTTGCGTTTATCGACAAGGACAAGTTGGGAAAGACCAACAATCAGGACGTTTCTAGGCCCATCCGGCAACTCAAACACGCCTTTGGCCAGAAACTCGCCGATTGTCCGGTCCAACAGAGCCGCGTCTTGATCTTCATCTGCAAATTGGCCTTTGGCAAACTTCGCGTCCAATGGATCGGATGCCTCATCCTCATTACCAGGAACCGGGGCTTCGATAATCCAAAGCGCATCTTTTCCATCTGCATTTGAAACTCTCCCGAGCAGCGGTATCAACGGGTCCCCTTCCAAACCTGCGGGCATGGCTTCCCGCTTCCACTCATAGCCCAATGCTTCCAACACCTTGTGGCGGGCATCTTGTGTCAGCGAGTACCTTCTTGAGGTTTCACTGGATGCCCGAATTTGTCGGTAAGCATCCAGAGTCGCGCCGGAGACGCTCTGCAAACGGTCAACCGGGTGCCTTTTCTTATCCAACCCAGACCAACGGGCAGTTATATCGGCCAATTCCTCTTTCAGTACATCTGACAGGGTCCCGGAAGGGAAAAACTCTGCTTCATTTTCAATTCCAATGAGTTCCATGAGCTTACCCTACGAACACTGCTTTTACGTCAACATGCGGATTGGGGTCATCAATGACTTTTCGCGTTCTTTCAAACCACTCGGTCCAATCCTGAAACAGGCGATCAATTCGCGTCTCTTTGGCCTGCCGACGGGCCATTGCGCGCTTTTGAGCCGTCGTCAAAGCGCCATCAGGTGTGACGACTTCTCCAAAATCGAGGTCCAATTGGGCCTTGTGGCGATTTTCTAATTCCGACATGCGCGCCAGAACCGCATCCATGTCTTTCTCGATCTCTTTGGATCGATGATTGCGCAAGTCCCGAAGGTGGGTTTGGAAAAAATCGACAGCTGAAGGCAAGGCATTTCGAGCGTTATCTTGACCATTTATCGTTTGGCTTGGCGTATTATCTTTCAGGTTTGTGCGAACCAGAAAATCATCGATCTCTTCAATTCTTAAGTCTCCGGCCGGGCTCTGAACAACAACAGCCCATCGGTCCACGACAGGCGCTCCAAGCGAGTTGGGCGCTGCGCCATGCATGACAAAAGCCAGTTCGTCATTATCTAAGCGACCCTTAAGGGAAGCAATCGGCGCAGAATGTTGGGGAAAAAACGTATTTGAGCGGTCGGCAAACCATTCCAGAATTGGATGCCCATCCCAGAGAAACTGAACATCTGGCCAGGACCGCTCTCTCATTTTCGCTTCATCAATAGCCCTGGTGATTATGTCCGCCTGATCCGTCAGTTCGACCTGGCCGCCGCGATCCACTGCCTCTTCAGGCATGTAACGCCCATCGACAGCTCCAGCGCTTGCATAGCCAAAGCTATCTCGCGCCTTCATGTCGTCCGGTATCTGGAACTTTATGAGGCGTTGAACCTTGTCGACGCTTGGAGGCGCGTCAAACACCTGCTCCTCAGGTCGACCCAATCGTTCCAGCATGTTGCCCGTATAAGAAAACGTATCTTCAAACAGTCTCGGAGGTTTTGCCTCTTTGGTTGAACCGGAGTTTTCTGGCTCATCCACTTCGTCGGCATAGTCGCCAAAGATGGCATCAAAATCTTCCCCAAGAGCGTTTGCCAGAGCAGCCCGTTCATCCATTTCGCGTTCAAACGCGTCCTCACCGGCACCTGATGCGATGGCCTCTGCGGTTACAACTTCCTCTCCCTCGGCATCCCCTTGGCCAAGGAAAACAGCAGGGTCACCGACGCCGTCTTGAGCTTTCTCATCTCGTTCAACGAGCTTGTCCAAAACCCACATCTGGCGAACTTTTGGATGGGTGCTCTCACCGACAAAATACGTGATCTGCGGAGCACGATCCTGCCCATACCGGTCGATCCGACCGTTGCGTTGCTGAAACCGCAGAAGGGACCAGGGCAGATCAAAATGGATAAGCCGGTGACATTGGAAGTGCAGGTTAAGGCCTTCGGAGGCCATGTCGGATGCAATCAAAATCCGGATGGGTGAGTTTTCCTGCCCAAAATCCTCAATGACCTTCTGGGTTTTAATGTCGGCTTCAACGCTACCGCCGTCAATTCGAGCAATCTGATCTTCTTTGAGCCCGAGGTCCTCTCGCATCCGTTCGGCAAGCCAGGACACAGTCGCGATGCGCTCAGAGAAAATAACAAGGCGGTCGCGCCTCTTGCTTCCAGTCCATTTTGCCGTCTTCAGAGCCTCCAGCAAATCCCTGTACTTGCTGAATTCGTCTACACCGATTTTCTCAACCTGATCCGCAAGCGCTTGCAGGCGTCCTCGATCTTCTTCGGTGCCGCGAGACGTTCCTTTCTCGATGCCGCGAATGCGGTTGTTCAGCGTCTCCAGACAGGCGGCAGGGCTAGAAAAAATGGCCTTCGCCAAGGTTGTGCGAAAGAGATCAATCGCGCGACCGCGCTTGTTTTCCTCGTCAAGATCCAGATGAAGATCCGCAATCGATTGATATGCTTCCTCTTCTTCAGGACTGAGAGGGAAATCTCTTCGGATCAGTTTTCTCGGAGGCACGATCTCCCCCAAATCTTCAATGACCTCGGGTGATGATCGAAAGCGCCTGACGACAAGATCTTCGATGTCTTCGCGCTTGAGTTTAGTAGGATCGGGCACGCGAGTTGGATCAAGCATTTCGATCAAGCTTGCAAAGCTTTCATGTGACCCATCATGCGGTGTTGCCGTCAACAGGAGTAGTGAGTCTGTTCGTCGCGAAAGCAGCTTCGCAAGCTCAGCCCGTTGAGAGTTGGTGCCAGCTGTATTCTTGCGACGCGCCGCATTATGGGCTTCGTCGATAATGATCAGGTCCCAATATGATGCATCGATAGCGGCCCGAATTTGCGCATCTCGTTTCAAAGTGTCGATGGACACAATGGAGCGGTCAAATTGATCAAAGACATTGTAATGGGCGGGTATTTTGTTGCGCATCCGCCGAATGGCTGCGCTGTCAAGGCGCGACAACGGGATCGAAAATCGGGTCCAGAACTCTTTTTGGAATTGCGTCAGCATTGCCCGTGTTGTGACGACCAGAATGCGATCCGCACGTCCACGCAGCGCCAGTTCAGAGGTTATCAGTCCGGCCTCGAGTGTTTTGCCAAGGCCAACGTCATCGGCGATCAGCAAGCGCACGCGATCTTGCGATAGCGCGCGCTCCACAGGCAAATGCTGAAACGTCAAGTCGTCAATCGCAGCTTGGCCAAAGGTCAGTGGCTGCCGTGTCGTGGTTGCAGTGTGGCGAAATGCTGCCTCGAGGAAGAGCTTTGTGTCCATAAGGCCCGAAGACATATCCGGCTCGAGGCTTATCGCAGCCGGATCAAGAACCTGAGCTTCACTTTCCAGCCGCCATATGAACCGAGCATCCTTATCGCGAACTAAGCCAGCAGCACCGCGGCAGTGCACTTCGCAGTCACCGCCCCGCAGTTGCTTTAACCCCAGTACTTTCCAAATCGCTGAGCGCACTTTGACGACTGAACCGGGCTGAGGGATGGCATTCATGAGGGACCTCGAAAAACTCTACAAATTTGTTGCCCTGAAGGGTTGCCCTCCTCAGTCAACCTCCGCACGTTATCGCGTGACGGTTGGAAGGGAAACTACCAACCTAGCGCCCAACTTACAGGCGTAGGAGCAATCGGGCGATGAGCGCAGAATTGTGAAAACTTTTGGGAATTCTTGCGAACCAGTTGATGAGGTGCTTCGCATTTCTACTGCTGTTTTCCACCACTTTGGCGATAGCCTTGAATCACTTCTGTGACCTTAAAGTAATACGCAGAAAATAAATCAATTCTAGCGTGCAAGGCCCTGTGAAGCGGTTCTGAATAGTTTCGGCGGCATCTCATTGGAAAGCCTAAATAATCATGTAACTATATGAAATTTTACAATTTTTACAGGTTTTTGCCTTTTGGGCCGGGAGCCGGATCTGCTAGTATGAGGTTAACAAGACCAAAATCGAGGGCACTGATGCAGACTGATAAATTTTGTTTACAGCTTCACATGCTAGCGACGACACATGATGCCAGATCCACAAAAGGTGCCACTGTTTTTCTGCCGCCCAGTTGCAGCGACTCGAACGTGAGCTTTCAGGCTAGTAAACAGTTCTATCCCAAACTGGGAAACAAACGGGTAGTCACCGAAACCCTCAGGTTCTTTCGCTGGTTCAACCGCATTACGGACCAAATAGTGAGTAACCGGGCGCTCCAAATCCTGAAAAAGAAGTGGAGGAGGTGAGCATGCCAAGAAAGAAGGCAAAATTTTCACAAGCGGATCTAACCCGGGTAATGAAAAGCCTTGAGGCGGCCCAGGTAAGATATCACCGCGTCGAAGTGTCACCAGACGGAGTTATCAGTGTTTTTTCGGGAACAGATAGGCTCGATAAATCCGAAGGTGCATCTGGAGTTTCGCCCTTGGAAGCTTGGAAGACCAAACAAAAGGAGAAAGCACATGCGTGTTGACCTCAAGGGTGTGAACCGGGTGTCAAAGACGTTAAAAAATGGTCGCAAGAAGACATATTATTATGCATGGAAAGGTGGCCCGCGGCTTGATGGGAAACCTGGAAGCCCCGAATTTGTCGACGCCTACCGCGCGGCTCACAATCGTCGAAAGCGCGTGTTGAATGACACGCTGCAACACGTCTTTGACAAGTACCTGGACAGCTTGGACTTCAAGGATCTAAAGGAACGTACCCGCAAGGACTACCGGCGGCAGATCCTCAGAATCGAGGAAAGGTTCGCTGATTTTCCGGTTGCAGCTCTTGCAGAAAAGGATGCGCGAGGTTTGTTCCTCGATTGGCGGGATGAACTTGCCGCACGGTCGCGAAGGCAAGCTGATTACGCGTTTGCGGTCTTGGCTTTGATCACGTCCTGGGCCGAAGAGCGCAATCTTGTTCCCTGCAACCCGTTCGAACGACCGAAAAAAAGGTACAGGTCGCAGCGTGTCGACACCATTTGGTCTGAAAATCAGCAAGCGGCTTTTTTGAGGACATCTCCATCACATCTCATGCTTGCTTTCATGATGGCGCTGTGGACCGGACAACGGCAGGGAGACCTGATCGCGCTACCCTGGAGTGCTTACGATGGGAAGACCATCAAATTGAAGCAAAGCCGAACAGGCGCAAAAGTTGTGATCCCTGTCGGTACACCGCTACGCGCAGTGTTAGACAAAACGCCCAGAACCGCAGTTACGATCCTCGCAACCACGAACGACACCTCCTGGACCTCTTCCGGGTTTCGAGCGTCGTGGCGAAAGGCCTGTATCGCTGCGGACATTGAAGGTGTGACGTTTCACGATTTAAGGGGAACAGCGGTCACGCGACTAGCTGTTGCTGGATGCACCGTACCGGAGATTGCCTCGATCACCGGACACACTTTGCGCCGCGTACAGGAAATCCTCGACGAACACTATCTGAGCCGCACCAATGAGCTGGCTGAGGCCGCGATTCTGAAGCTGGAGCAGTACGGAAAGTGAACGGAAACGCCCAACTGAGCTCCCAACTCGCAAAAAGTTTCCGCTCTGGAGATGGGTCAGGTATCGGTAAGTCACTGAAATTTAATGGTAGCGGAGGAGGGACTTGAACCCCCGACACGCGGATTATGATTCCGCTGCTCTAACCAACTGAGCTACTCCGCCACGAGTGAGAGGCGATTTAAGGGAGGGGCCCGAGAGGGTCAAGAGGGAAATGACCCCCAAACCGGGATTCTTTTTGGCGCTGCTTCAGCCCGCCTTATCCGTGGTGCCCGCTGCCTCTGCGATGCGGCGGATAAAAGCGACACAGGTGTCAGGGGCGGTGATCGGGATCATATGTCCCAGCCCCTCTAGTCGTTCGTCGGTCAGGCCGAACTGCGTCATGGGCGCTGCATGTGCTTCGGGTGACAGGATGGCGTCCTCTTGGCCGTACAGGATGCCGCCGGGGACTTTCAGGTTTGTGTAACGCGCGATCTGCGTGTCCATGCTGTCTTCAATGCCCGCAACATCCTGCGAGGCTGTGACGAAAGCCGTTGGGCGCAGACCCAAGGCACCCCCTGCGCGATCGAGGAAATCTTCGGGCGCGGGTTCAGGGCCGAACACGATGCCCAGAGTATGAGGCGCGGTCTTGGCGGCCATCGGCACTGCAACCGTGTTTCCGATAAAGCTGCGCAGCCATTCCGTTCGGATCGTCAGTGGTTTGAAAACATCCGGCGGACCCTGCATGACCTGAGTCAACGGGGCCAGTAACGCCAGCGCCTTTACTTTGTCCGGATTGTCCAGCGCCATCGCCAGTGAGACAGCTCCGCCCAGCGAATGCCCCACCAAAACGGCATTTTCCACGCCCTTGGCATCCAGCAGCTCTTGTATCATCCGGCCCTGTTCGTGCAGTTGACCCAGATCACCTGTATCGCGCGTCGAATACCCACAGCCGGGGCGGTCGACCGCAATGACGTGGTAGTCATCCGCCATCATATCGACCATTGCATAGGTGAAATGCTGCAACTGCCCGGCCAGGCCGTGGATCATCACGATGGTCTGTTTCGCTGGGTCGCCTGCCTCGACATAGTGAATACTGCCGCCGCGTACCGGAGCGATCTGACCCAGTTGCGGAACCTGCTTTAAGCCGTCCTGAGTCAGCTTTCGGGTCCAGAGGTTCATGGCTCCGAAAAATACGGCGATCAAAAGAACGATAATCAATAAGGTGGTCATCTCAATGCTCTCCACTTTGGGTCGGGACGATCGAGTATTGCTCGATCCCGGACTGCGCCATGCGCTTTTCATATTCTGAAACGGTGCCGGGCCAAAGGGTGGTGTTGCGGCCCTCGGCATCCTGATACCAGGAGGTACACCCTCCGGCCTGCCAGACACTGTCTACGTGCCGGTCCTGCATTTCCTGCAAGAAGGCAGCCTGTTTTTCAGCATCCGGCGTGATGGTCCGGGTGCCATTTCGGTTCATTTCGTCCAAAACGCGCCCGATATGACGCACCTGCGCCTCGATCATCAGAACGACCGAGTTATGGCCCAGCCCCGTGTGCGGTCCCAGCAGGATGAAGAAGTTCGGAAATCCGGCGATTGCGGTGCCCAGATTGGCCTTCATCCCGTCAGACCACGCCTCCCGCAAACTCAGCCCGTTTGTTCCGGTGATATCCAGAAACTCGACCGTTTCCGTGACGTTGAACCCGGTGCCCCAGATCAGGATATCGGCGTGAATTCGTGTGCCATCAGCGGCGATGATCTGATCCCCCTCGATTGCGGCCACACCTTGCGGCACGACCGTCACGTTGTCGCGCGCAAGGGCAGGGTACCAATCATTGGAACTGAGGATACGTTTGCAGCCGATCTGATAGTCGGGCGTCAGCATGTCGCGCTGGGCCGGGTCAGAGATCGCTTTTTCCAGCGAATTGCGCCACATCTTCATGGCAAAGTTGACGGCCCCCTTGTCGCCGCGAAAGACCCGGTGGCGATACTCGAAAATCAGATAGATCAGTTTGCGGCGAAGCCGGGGCAATACGGGCAGACGCTGATACAGTCGGCGCACCCACGGCGCGATCGGTCCATCGGGGCGGGGCAGCACATAGGGCGCGCTGCGTTGAAAGATCGTGACATGGGCCGCCATCTTTGCGATTTCGGGGAGGAACTGGACAGCCGAAGCGCCTGTTCCCACGACTGCGATACGTTTGCCTGCAAGGGGAACATCGTGGTTCCACTCGGCAGAGTGAAAGCTGGGGCCAGGAAAGCTGTCAGCGCCGGGAATGTCCGGAATACTGGGGATATGCAGGGCGCCAATGGCGGACACAAGAAACCGAGCCGACCAGCGCTGCCCCTCGTGGGTTTCGACCTGCCACCGCGCCCCGTCCCACCGCGCCGCTTTCAGGCGCTGATGAAAGTGGCACAGGTCGTAAAGCCCTTCGTCCTGTGCGACCTTTTGCAGATAAGCCTGTATCTCGGCCCCGCCCGCGTAGGCGCGGCTCCAATCAGGGTTCAGATGTGTGGCCATGGAATACAGGTGTGAAGGCACATCACAGGCCACGCCGGGATAGGTGTTCTCGCGCCATGTTCCGCCGATATCGCTGGCCTTTTCAAGGATCGCGATATCGGTGATCCCACGTTTTCGCGCCTCGATCGCCATGATCAGTCCCGAGAACCCGGCGCCAACGATCAGCATGTCCGTTTCATGTTCCATGCGTTCGCCCCTCCCAAAGCGACCGTGGTGGTGCGTTCAGGATATAAACTGAGCAGGCGCGTGGATAGGGTCCCGTAAGGTCAGGTGTTGATCACGGTTTGATCAGGCGCGCAGTTTTTCACCTTTCGGGTCAAAGGGCGGCTCATGCAGGATCACGGCCTTATGGGGACGGCCCAGCACCATCACCTCGACCTCATCGCCGGGCCGGGCATCCTTCACATAGCCCAGAGCCAGTGACATGCCGACAGTGTAGCCATAGGTGCCGGACGTTACACGACCGATGCCTTCACCATCTTTGAAGATCGGCTCACCACCAGTTGCATCGGCGTTTGACGCCGACACATCGGATTCGTCCAGATGCAGCAAGACCAGATGTTCTCGGGTGGGGGCTTCAAGAACCTTCTGCGCGGCGTCCTTGTTCAGGAAATCCTTGTCGAACTTGCACAGGCTATCCAACCCGACCTCATGCGGCCAGTATTCGGGGCTGTATTCCCGGCTCCACGAGCCATAGCCTTTTTCCACCCTCAGTGACATCAGCGCCCGGCTGCCCACAGGACCCGCGCCAAATTCCTTGCCTGCCTCAAGCAAAGCGTCATAGAGCCGGGCCTGATCCTCGGTCCCGCAGTGGACCTCCCACCCCAGATCACCGGTAAAGGATACACGCAGGGCCAAGACGTCGATCCCGGCCAGCTCGAGTCTGGCCGATCGCATGAATGGGAAGTCATCGGTGGCCAAAGAGGTGTTGGTCAGCCGTTGCAGAATCTCGCGGGATTTTGGGCCTGCGACGTTGAAGCCGCACATCGCTTCGGTCTTGCTTTTGAAAACAGTACCGTCCGGCAGGGGGACTTGTTTGAAAAACCGCTTGTGATAGCGCTCGGCCATGCCGGACCCGATGATCCAGAACTCATCTTCGGCCACGCGGGTCACGGTGAAATCCCCCGCAATCCCCCCGCGTTTCGAGATCAGAGGCGTCAGGCACGACCGCCCAACGGTCTTGGGCATCGTATTGGCAAAAACGGCATTCAGCCACGCCTCGGCCCCCGGACCGCGGCAGACGTATTTGGCAAAGTTCGAGATGTCGATGATCCCGGCCCGGTCACGCAGCATCCGACATTCTTCGCCCACCGGCCCCCACCAGTTCTGCCGGGTAAAGCCGTTGGTGTCGGTAGCCCCCGGCGTATCGGCGAACCACAGCGGGTGCTCCCACCCGGCGTTCAGGCCGAATACGGCCCCCATCTGCGCCTGCCGGTCATAGACGGGCCGCGTGCGGGCCGGACGTCCGGCGCTGCGCTCCTCATTCGGGAAGTGAATGGCAAAACGGTGTGCATATTGGTCCTGCACGCGGGCCTTGGTGAAGTCCTTCGTAGCCCATGTATCGAACCGCGCCATGTCCCAGGCGAACATGTCGTATTGGGTTTCACCTTCGATGATCCACTGCGCGGCCATCAGCCCCATGCCGCCCGATTGAGAGAAGCCGGGGATGATCCCGTTGCAGCAGAAATAGCCATCCACCTCGGGCACCGGCCCCATCAGCACGTTGCTGTCCGGCGACCAGATCATCGGGCCGTTGATGACACGCTTGATCCCGGCCTTACCCACGGCGGGCAGGCGCTCGATGGCGTTGATCATGTTCTCTTCGATCCGCTCCAGATCGTCGGGGAACAGGTCATGGGCGAAATCCAACGGCGTGCCGTCTTCGGCCCAGAACTTCATGTCTTTCTCATAGGCGCCGACCAGCAGGCCGTTGCCTTCCTGACGCAGATAGTACTCTCCATCGCGATCACTGACCGAGGGCAGGCGGGTGCCATGCGCCTGAACATCCGGCATCGCTTCGGTCACGAAATACTGGTGTTCGGTCGGTTGCAGGGGCAGCTCGATCCCCGCGAGTTTAGCAACCTCGCGGCCCCACAGACCGGCGGCATTCACAACCCAAGGCGTGCGGATGTCGCCCTTGGGGGTGCGCACAATCCAAGTGCCGTCCTCTTGCTGATCGGTTGCGGTGACGGGGGTAAAGCGGTGAATTTCAGCCCCGCGCTGGCGCGCACCCACCGCATAGGCGTTGGTCACGCCCGAGGGGTCCACATTGCCGCCATCGGGTTCAAACATGACGCAGCGGATGCCGTCATAGTTGACCAGCGGGTTCAAACGCTGCGCCTCTTCTATGCTGATCTCATAGAAGTTCATCCCATATAGCTTGGCCTTGGCTGCCTGCAGTCGCAGTTGATGCTCACGTTCCTCGGTCTGTGCCAGATACAGCGAGCCGGGCTGGAATACGCCGCAGCTTTGGCCAGTCTCGGCCTCAAGCTCTTTGTACAGGGTCATCGTATAGTGCTGAATGCGGCTGATATTGGTGCTGTCATGCAGCCCGTGGATGTTCGCCGCTGCGTGCCATGTTGAGCCCGAGGTCAACTCATCCCGTTCCAGCAGCACAACGTCCGACCATCCCAGTTTGGTCAGATGATAGAGGATCGAGCACCCGATCACTCCGCCGCCAATCACCACCGCCTGTGCATTCGTTTTCATGAGCCTGCCGTATCCAAGTTGGGTTCCTCGCGCTTTCTGTCACCATCGGCGCAGACCGGACAACGGACATAATTCTCATGCTGGGTTGAGCAGGTTTAACGCGAAGCTAATCTCAGAAATCCAACCGGTGCGCGCGCCCATATGCGGTCAGCCGCGCATTCAGCGAGTCCGCTTCGGGCGCGCCGGATTCCAGCGCAAAAACAAAGGCATGGGTCAGATAAAAGCAGGCTGCATCAATGTCTTGCGCAGCTTCGCGCTCGTCAGCAGCCATCGTGTAATAGCGGACCAAGGCGTCATGATCGTTGCGATCATGCGCCTCAAGCAACAGACGATCCAAATCCGTCTTGTCCATCGGGTCTCCGTCAGGATCGGTCGGCGCAGGCCGACCGGTTCGTGGTTCTATTCCGCGCGACCGTTTTCGATTTGCGTTGCCACCCAGTGATGGAAGTTATGCGTCGGCCCATCCATCGCAGGCGAGAAACGTCCGCCGTCGAACAGGACACCGTGGCGGCCTTTTTGCATGCCTTCGACAACAAACACGTCTTCTTCAAACACCGTCTTCCAGAGCTGCGCGTTCGAGGCGCGCAAGCCGTCATGCTGGGGCGTGTCCTCGACACTTTTCGCATAATACAATTCGATATGTTCGATCGTGTTTTCCTGATCGACCGGCTCAAGCACGATTGCAAAGGCGTGGTCACGCTGAACGCCCAGCAGGACATTCGGATAGAGCGCCACATATTCCGCGCCCTCATCCCATTTGTCGCTGAGGCCGTCAAAGTCATCAAAAGTCGCGCCGTCCTGATCGGTCAACTGGCGATAGACCAGCGTGCCCTGACCGGAATAATGCCCGCGTTCTTCGATGTTGTAGTGATCCTCAAGCCGGGAATAGCTGTTCAGGCCCGGATGAACCCACGGCAGGTGATAGCTTTCGCAATAGTTCTCGACCGCCAGTTTCCAGTTGGTCTTGACCTCCAGCTTGAACGACGACGTCTCGCCGCCGTGATACACTGGCAGGTCAAATTCCTTCCAACGTTCCAGCAGGGCAGCATGGGCGTCCTCGAACGCAGGGGCGTTGCCGTCCACGTTCACAAAGATCACGTCACGCCAGACATAGGACCGGACGCGGACCAGACCCAGATCCTTGCGGTCAACGTCTTCATGGGTGTTGTGGCCCGGGCCACCTACGTGCGGGGTTGCGCGCAGCTCTCCTTTCAGGCTGTAGCACCAGCTATGATAGGGGCAGCGGATCGCGCCGCCGATCTTGCGCGGCGTGTCCACAAGGATCATACCCCGGTGGCGGCAGGTGTTCTGGAAAACGCCGACCTCACCGTCGCGGTCGCGCACGATCAGCAGGGGCATTCCCAGAAAGTCGACCGGCTTGGCGTCGCCTTCTTCGGGCACATCCTTGCCGAACCCGATCCCGGACCAGTTTGCATAAAGGACCGACTTTCGTTCCTCGGCGAACACGACCGGGTCGACATAATGTTCGTTGGGCAGACCGTTGGCGACATTCACATCGGCCAGAACGGAGGACAGCGGGCTATGCTTGTTCATCGGGCTCTCCTGAAGGTGGTGCTGGATGCGTTTGATCTGTATTGGCGGAAGGGCAGGGCTCCTCTCAATATCAGAAAACCTCATCAGAGAGTGACTTCACCTAAACCGAGCCGTCTTGAACCTCTTGAATGATCCAGTTTTTCAGCGCCCGCGCGCTGTCGGACAGGTCTTCATCAGGGCGACCGACGAGGTAGAACTGGTTCGGCGCGGTCAGTTGATGAGGGCCGATGGCGACCAGTTTGCCAGATTGCAACATTGGTTGGATAAGCCGCTGCCAACCCAGCGCCAACCCAGCCCCCTTGCGGGCAAGCTGCAGGGCGACCGAATAGCTATTCACGCGGGACTCTATCGGAATTGATCCGTTATACCCCAATTGCTGAAACCACTCGGGCCAGGTCGTCCAGCTTCGGTCTTCTGACTCAAGGTGAATCAATCGCTGGGATGCAAGTTCCTCCAAGCTGGCTCCGGTCAGCCTGTCAGCGACGTCGGGGCTGGCTACCGGCACCAGATGATCACGGAACAAAGGCGTGTGTGATAGGCTGGCGTCACTGTCGCGTCCGTAGCGTATGAAAAAGTCTACATCTGGCCGATCTCGAAACGCGCGGTCCTGAGAGAGCTGATCAACATTGACCTCGGGCATGTCGCGCCAGAATCGAATGACAGCGGGTGACAGCCATAGGGCAGCAACGGCCGTGGTGGACCCTACGGTGACCTTCCCGACCGAGGCGCGATCCCGGATGGTTCCCAGTGTTTTCGAGATACGGGCGAAAGAGGATGACAGCGCCTCGTACAAGGCTTTGCCATCTTCGGTCAGATCAACGCCCCGGTGTTTTCGCTGAAACAGAGCCGTGTCCAGATCGCCCTCAAGCGCCTTGATCTGATGACTGACCGCGCCGGGAGTGACCGAAAGTTCCTCGGCCGCGTTCTTAAAGCTCAGGTGCCGCGCTGCGGCCTCAAACGCGGACAACGTGGTCAGGGGTGGCAAGTTATAGTGACGTCTGGACATGGCGCGTGGGAATCACTGTTGGATTACGGGTTAGTTTGTTTCACCTCAGTATTAGTTTATTTGCGGGTGAAAGCCAGAGCGCCTTGAAGATTTGGTGTTTTTTGGGTTCACGTTTAGGGTTGATGTCGCCAAATTTGACCAATGTGTCGGTTCTGGCCGAATTCCAACGGTGACGACACTATAGTCAGCCTCACCAATAATTGTCGTGTCCAGTAGGCCATCTGGGGGCTCTTTCCCAGAAATGCAAGACGGTACTGCCGCAGATCGACGACCCAAGCTGACGCTAGCATAAGGCCAACAGGGAAATTGATGGACACGCGGAACACTTCCCCGAAAGAAAGCATCGCTATTCACAGGAATGCCAGATGGGTTGAGTTCACTGCAACTCACGTAGGGTCAAAACGAAACGTTTTTGCCAGAGGATAATTTGGTTTGGACCTGATTTTGCGTCGCTCTCAAAGTCAGCATCCTTGAAGTTCAACACAGGACTGGTTGGCCAGGCGAGACTTGGGCCGGATTTGGTCAACCCCAGAACAAAGACGACAACACGGAGGAGAACATGTCGATACCCGAACCCTTTACGGACGTTGAGATAGAAACGGCGGATGCCGGTTTCTACGAAAACTACAGCGTCCCGATTGCGCTGATCAGCAAGGCCATAATGGTCGGTCTGGTTCTTTGGGCGCTTGTATTCCCAGCCAATGCAAACAGCACGCTTGGCAGTCTGAACGGTCAATTGCTGGAGGTTTTCAACAGCTTTTACATCGTTATCGTGGGTATATTTTTCTTCTTCCTGGCTGTTGTCGCAATCCTTCCGGCTACTGGCCGTCGTGTGATGGGCATGCCCGGAGAGAAGCCTGAATTCTCGAACTTCTCGTGGTTCTCGATGATGTTCGGGGCTGGTCTGGGCGTGGGCCTGATGGTTTTTGCCACAGCAGAACCTCTGGGGTTGTGGGGATCGAACCCGATTGTCGTGTCAGGTGACGTCGCAGGAAACTCGCCCGAGGCGCTGCAATCGGCTTATCGTTTCACCTATTTGCACTACGGTTTTCATGCCTGGGCAATTTACGTCGTGACCGGGCTGTCGCTGGCGTATTACGCCTATACGCGCGGTATGCCTCTGACGATCCGTTCGGCGCTGACACCGTTGTTCGGTCGTTTCGTCAACGGCTTTTTCGGCCATGTGGTCGATGTTCTGGGCGTTGTTGCGACGATCCTCGGCGTGTCGGTCACGATCGGATATGGCGTTAGCCAGTTCATTGACGGTCTTTATGCCATCACCGGTATGGAGTGGATCATGGACCTGGGTGGTGAAGTTCCGAGCCCAAGCAAAGTGGGTCTGATCTCGGGTCTGGTGGTCATCATGGGCCTGTCGATCATCTCGGCGGTTTCGGGTGTCGGTCGTGGCGTTAAATACCTGTCGAACCTGAACCTGGTTCTGTCGATCATCCTGCTGGGCACCTTCGTTGTGTTCGGGTCCTTCGTCTTTGCCATGACCACCTATGGCTCGGCGATGGTTGACTATATCCTGCACTTCATCTCGCTCAGCTTTAACGCCTATGGTCCGCTGTCGGCCGAAGCATTCGCGGCGGCTCTGCCGGTTGAAGCGCAGGCACATGCGGCTGATCTGATGGGTGGCGCGACCAACGCATGGGGCAGCTTTGACGGCTTCAAGGGCGGTCTTGAAGGCGCAGCAGCCGAGCTGGACGAAGCAACTTTGGCCGCAGCCTATGCAGCGGGCGAGCAAGGCCGTCAGTTCGGCTGGCAGGCAGGTTGGACCACGTTCTACTGGGCCTGGTGGATCGCGTTCTCGCCCTTCGTAGGTCTGTTCCTGGCGCGCATCTCCAAAGGACGTTCGGTGCGCGAGTTCATTTTGGGCTGTGTGTTCGCACCGGCGCTGGTGTGCTTTGCCTGGATGACCGTGCTGGGTGGTACCGCGATTGATCTGGAGCTGGCCGGTGCCGCAGAAGGCGCGATCATCGGTGCCTCGAACACCAACAAGCTGTTCGTGACGCTGTCCTACATGATCGACGGTGGGCTGCTGTCCATGCTGAACGTCATGTGCGTGATCCTGATCATGACCTTCTTGGTGACCTCGGCGGACTCGGGCATTCTGGTGATGAACACCATTATGTCCGGCGGTAGCCAGGAAACCGGTATCAAGCACCGGATCATCTGGGGTGTTATCCTGACGGCTGTAATCGGTGCGCTGATCCTGGCCGCCGGTGAAAACAACCCGATGGACGCCTTGCGCAATGCGATGATTATCGGGGCGCTGCCGTTCACCATGGTGATGGGTCTGATGTGCCTGTCGCTTGCCAAGGCGCTGTTCCGTGATGGTCAGCGTGACAAGCACGGTGCTGCGACGCAAGCGGCTGAATAAGTCAGCCTACATTGCCTGAAAATTAGCGCCGCCCTATCCGGGGCGGCGTTTTTCCTTTCCGCAACCGTGTCGTTTCCTGCAACCACATTTCGCAATCAGAGAGGTGCGCAGTGCGCGAATCCCTCAGTCTGGTTTCCAAGATTGGAGGATTGCCCCGTGAACATTCGTACCTCGACCCGCTCGGGCGGCCGTTCTGCCCGCCGCGCCCTGCGCACTGCGCCCAACTTTGACATGCTGCCTGGCCTGACCCGTGGCATCCCCTTGTGTGAGGTGATGGACGGCGCTCAGGTTGACCGCATCGACAACGCATCGATGGATATTCTCGAAAATGTCGGCGTCCAGTTCCGCGACCCCATCGCGGTGGAGGACTGGAAGAAAGTTGGGGCCAAGGTCGAGGGTGAGCTGGTCTATCTGGATCGTGGTCTGGTGCGGGAGTTAATCGCGACCATCCCCAGCGATTTCACCTATCACGCGCGCGATCCGAAAAAGAACGTGCGGCTGGGCGGGCCGCATTCGATCTTTGTGCCCATGACCGGCGCGCCCTTCCTGCGCGATCTGGAGGATGTACGGCGGAACCCGACGCTGGACGATCTGGCGATGTTCCACAAGCTGTCGCACATGCTGCCCGCGTTGCATTCCAGCGCACATCACATCGTCGAACCTTATGACCACCCGATCAGTCAGCGCCATCTGCGGATCACCTATTCGTCGATGAAACACTCGGACAAGACTTTTATGGGCATGACCACCAGCCCCAAAAACGCCGAGGATGTGATGGAGATGTGCGCCATCCTGTTCGGCGAGGATTTTCTTGAGGATCACCCTGTCACCACCGGCAACTGCAACGGCAACTCGCCTCTGGTCTGGGATGAGACTATGCTGGGCGCGATGCGCGCGTTTTGCCGCCGCAAGCAGCCGGTCTTGTGCTCACCTTTCGTGTTGGGCGGGGCGAACACGCCCGCGTCTGTGCCCGCCACGGTCGCGCAGTTGAACGCCGAGGCCCTCAGCGCGCTGGCTTATACGCAGGTCATCCGCAAGGGCGCACCCGCGATCTATGGGCATTACCTGTCGACCGTCTCGATGAAATCCGGCGCGCCGATGGCCGGGACGCCCGAGATTAGCCTGATGAACTTCATGATTGGTCAGATGGCGCGGCACTACGGCGTGCCGTGGCGCACATCGAACACGTTGGGCGGGGCCAAGACATTTGATGCGCAGGCTGGCTATGAATCCGCCACCACGTTGCAGGCGGTGATCCATGCAGGTGCCAACTATATCTGGCATAGCGCGGGTTGGAATGAGGCCGGGATGCACTGCTCTGTCGCCAAGTTCATCGTTGACGCAGAACAATGCGCCATGGCGTACCGCATGGCCGAGGGGCCGAAATGGGGCGATTTCGATCAGGCCATCGCTGCCGTGCCTGATGTTGGCCCCGGTGGGCACTATCTGGGCCACCCGCACACACAGGACAATTTCCAAAGTGCATTCTTTATGCCGGAACTGTTTGACAACAACTCGATTGAGCAATGGCAGGCCGAAGGCAGTGTCGAGATCACCGAACGTGCCCTGACCCGCGCCAAAACCCTGCTGGCCGAGTACCAGGAACCCAAGCTGGACGAGGCCAAAAACGAGGCTCTGCTAGATTATATCGCCCGCCGCGAGCGGGAAATTCCCGCAGCCGACGAATTGAACCAAAGCTACTAAGGTCATCTCCCCCGAAACTTGCCCGCCCGTCCCCTCGGGCGGGCTTTTTCAAACCAGAGGTACTATGGATCTGACAGGAAAAACCGCCCTTGTGACCGGGGCCGCAGGCGGGATTGGAGCCGCCATTGTGAAGCGCTTGCGCACTGCCGGGGCGCGGGTCGTAGTGGCTGATCGCGATGTTACAGGGATTGCAGCAGACGCCCATTTGCCCGGCGATCTGCTGGATGCAACCTATGCAGACGCTCTGCCACAAAGCGCCTTTGATGCGCTGGGTGGTCTGGACATCGTGATCAACAATGCAGGTGTCATCACACGTGGTTCGGTTGCCGAGACCTCGGATCAGGATTGGTCACTGTCACTGGGCGTGAATGTCGAAGCTCCGTTCCGCATCTGCCGCGCCGCGATTCCCATAATGGCCGCAGCGGGCGGTGGGGCCATCGTCAACACCGCGTCATGCTGGGGGTTGCGCCCCGGTCCCAATCACGCGGTCTATTGCATGACCAAGGCGGCCATCGCCTCATTGACCCAATGTATGGGCATGGACCACGCGCACCAAGGTATCCGCATCAATGCCGTCTGCCCGAATGAGGTGAATACGCCGATGTTGCGCTCGGGCTTTGCAAAGCGAGGCTTCGACCCGGACAGTGCGGTGGCCGAACTGGGCCAGACTGTCCCGCTGGGCCGTATTGCCGAACCCGAGGATATTGCGGATGTGGTGATGTTTCTGGTCTCGGACGCGGCGCGGTATATGTGCGGAGCGTTGGTAGAAGTGAACGGAGGCAAACCCGTCGCATGACCCGTTTTGATGGACAAACCGCATTGGTGACAGGCGGACGCAGCGGGATCGGCCGCGCCATTGCCGAACGCTTGCGGGATGAGGGCGCGCAGGTGTTTACTGCTCAGCGCGGAGGGGATGAAAATGGGATCGAGGCTGATTTCAACGATCCCAACAGCCCGCAGGCGGTGGTCGATCAGGTCATCGACCAGGCCGGGCGGCTGGACATCCTGATCAACAATGCTGGGATGATGCAGGAAGCCTCGGTCGAAGACATGAATCTGGACGATTGGCAGCGCACTCTGACGGTCAACCTGACCGCTCCGTTTCTATTGATCAAGGCCGCGCTGCCGCATCTGCGCAGGACAAGGGGCAATATCGTCAATATCGGGTCCATCGAAGGGTTGGGCAGCAATCCCGGCCACGCGGCATATTGCGCGTCAAAGGCTGGGCTGCAAGCGCTGACCCGCGCGGTTGCCGTGGATCATGGGGCCGAAGGCATCCGCTGCAATGCCGTGGCTCCGGGTTGGATCGACACGGAGTTGAACGTGGATTTCATCGCCTCGATGCCTGATCCCGAAGGGTTCGCCGACGATATCAAACGCATCCATCCCATCGACCGCACCGGCAAACCCGAAGAAGTCGCGGCGCTGGTGGCTTTCCTCGCTTCTAAGGATGCCAGTTTCATCACCGGGCAGGTCTACACGATTGATGGCGGGCGCATGGCAAAGCTCAGCTTGCCCTGATCATTCATCCCGCGCGCGCCATTCCTTCCACCGCAGCACCGCATTCGCGCCAAGTTCGCGGAAAGGCTGGGGCGGCAGGCGTTTCGGGGGCTGTTCGGCCTCGAAATGGCGAGTGATGTCGGACCTGTGCTCGCAGGCACGTTCCGCTGCTGCGATGCCTGTCAGTGTCCCACGTGCTGTGCCCAGCCCGTTTTGAACACAGCCGGAGTAGACACCCGGTTCGATTTCCCGCGCGACGGACACACCATTGAGGCTTAGGCAGAGATGACCGGCCCATTGGTATTGCATCTTCAGGCCCGCCAGCTGTGGAAAGCGCTGATCGAACTTGCGCTGCATGACACGCCCGGCGCGGCTAAGATCGCGCGCAGTGGTGGTCATGCCGGGGCGCAGTGCCGCGCAGGTGCGGGTGATGATCCGGTTGCCGCCCTGACCGGTATCAATGCGCCGCATCGTGGTTCCCATCGGGTCGGACGGCGTCACACCCCAGCGCGACTGGCCTCCGATGTCAGCCATCTGATCCGCGTCCAGTTCGGGTGTCATGGCCGCAAACAGGAACAGTTGCATCAGCCGGTCAGTCTCGATCCCGAAGCTTTCCAGATGTCCATTCACCGTCAGGATCACAGCACCCGTACTGACCGAGCCGCGCGCCGTTTGCACCTGCCACGCACCGCCCTGTTGCGCAAAGCCGGTTACGGCGGAATTCTCGAACAGCGCTACACCATCTTTGATCAATCCAGCAGCCAGCCCGCGCACGTAACCCGCCGGTTGCAGCATCACTGTCCCCGGCGTGTAAAGGCCAGACCGATAGTGGCGCGAACCTGTCAGCTCATGCATCTGCTGCGAATCCAGCACCTCGGCGGTCTCACCCAGACTGCCCAGATGCTTTGCGTAGCTTTCATTATGGGCGTGACCCGCTGCACTGGCCGCGCCGTTCACCTTGCCCGCCGGATCGAAATAGTTCGGGTCGATCTGGTACTGTTCGACCGCTTCGCGCGCAAAGGCGATGGCTTGCCGGTTCAGAGCGATCAACGCCCGGTCATCGCCTGCGCCCGCATAGTCATCCGAGGCCAGATCATGCGGCAAGTCGATCATAAAGCCCGAGTTCCGCCCCGCCGCGCCTTCGGCCACGCGCCCGGCTTCGAGCACCACGATCTTTGCATCTGGTTGCAGTTGGATCAGGCGCCGGGCCGCCGACAACCCGGCAAACCCCGCGCCGAAAATGGTGAAATCGGCAGCGATTTCGCCTTCCAGCTCGCGGGCGGGGGGCTGTGCGCCAAGGATGGCGCTCCAGGCTGCTGGCCCGCGGTGGAGGGGCGGGGTTCGGGCGGTGTAGCTGCTCAATCCACGGCCTCATCCGCGTCATCGGCCAGATCAATCCAGATGGTTTTCAACTGGGTGTATTGATCATGCGCGTGGACTGAATTGTCCCGCCCGCCAAAGCCAGATTGCTTGTAGCCCCCGAATGGCGTGGTGATGTCGCCCTCGCCAAAGCTGTTCACGGTGACCGTGCCCGCCCGGATTGCCCGCGCCCCGCGAATGGCGCGTTTGGCGTTGGCCGTGAAGATCGAGGCGCACAGGCCATACTCGGTGTCATTGGCGATTCTGATGGCCTCGTCAAAGCCCGAGACTTCGATCACCGACAGCACGGGGCCGAAAATCTCCTCACGCGCCAGTACTGCGTCATTGCCGGGCACCTCAACAACTGTGGCTTCGACAAATCCGTCTTTGGCGGTGCCGCCGATCACTACGTTTTCGGCCTGTTCCAGATAGCCGTAGACCTTGTTGTAGTGCCCGTCGCTGACCAGCGCCCCCATGCGGGTCTCGGGGTTCAGCGGGTCTCCGATGTTCCACTGTTTTGAGTGATGCGCGATCCGCTTTAGCAGTTCGGCCTTCACATCCTTATGCACGATCAACCGCGATGAGGCCGAGCAGTTCTCGCCCATGTTCCAGAACGCGCCATTCACCACATGCGCGGCCACGCGGTCGAGGTTTTCGGCATCGTCCATCACGATGGCCGGGTTCTTGCCACCCATCTCAAGCACTACTTCCTTGGCGTTGCTTTCCGCCGAATAGGATAGGAATTTCTTACCGGTGACGGTGGACCCGGTGAAGGACACCATGTCGATATCCATATGCCGCCCGATGGGTTCTCCCACCTCGGCCCCGCCGCCGGGTACGATATTCAGAACGCCACGTGGCAGACCGGCCTCCATCGCCAGTTCCGCCAGCCGCAGGGCGGTCAGCGTCGTCTCGGCCGCCGGTTTCACCACCACGGAACAGCCCGCCGCCAGAGCAGGCCCGATTTTCCATGCCAGCATCAGCAACGGGAAGTTCCACGGCAGCACCAGCCCCACCACACCAATCGGTTCACGCACCACCATGGCGATGTGATCGTCGCTGGCGGGCGAGACCTGATCATAGATTTTGTCGATCGCCTCGGCATGCCATTTCAGGCAGTGGATTGTCTCGGGGACGTCCACGGTTTCGCAATCATAGATGGTCTTGCCGCTGTCGATGCTCTCCATCACCGCCAGTTCCCGCGAGTTGCGGGTCATCAGTTTGCACAGACGGATCAACACGTCCTTGCGCTCGGACGGGTGCAACTTGGACCACCGGCCATCGTCAAACGCCTCGCGTGCCTTTTCAACGGCAAAGTCCACATCCGCCGCGCCACAGGCGGCGATATCCGCCAGTTTTTCACCGGTCGCGGGGTTCACCGTCTCAAACGTCTGGCCCGAGATCGCGGGGCGGTAGCCGCCGTCAATGAACGCCCCGGTGGGCAGGTCCAGACCTGCGGCGATGGATGTGTATTCTTCCTGTGTCAGCAGTTCCATTGCCTTACTCCTCCGCCACGATGTCAGCGATTGTTTTTTTCAACACGCGCGTCACCTGTTCCAGCGCGCGCTTGTCATCCTTGTTCAGACCTTTCAGCGGAGGCCGCATCACACCCGCGTCAATCCCGTTCATGGTCACGCCGTGCTTGATCGTCTGGATGAACTTGCCGCCCTGTTCCAACACTCGCATCAAGGGCATCATCGCCGACATGATCCGGCGGCCCTTGGCAAAATTCCCTTCGACCACGCAGGCGTGATACAGCGCGGCATGTTCCGCAGGCAGAAAGTTCGACCCGCCGCAGACCCAGAATGGTGCGCCCCAAGCAAAGAACTCCAGCGCCTGATCGTCCATGCCGCAGCCGAGTTGGATATGAGGGTAATCTCGCGCCAGCAGATGCACCCGGTTGATATCGCCCGAGCTTTCCTTGATGCCGCAGAAGTTGCGGCTGCGGCCAACGCGGTCAAGGAACTCCTCGCCCATCATAGTGCCTGTGCGGTGCGGATAGTTGTAAAGCATCACCGGCAGATCGGCGGCCTTGTCGATGGCCAGCGCGTTCAGAGCGTTTTCCCGGTCGGTGGGCACTGAATAGGGTGGACTGGCCAGCAGGATAGCGTCCGCGCCAATCTCGCGTGCACCAGAGGCCAATGCGATCGAGTCCGGCGTCAGCATCGCGCCAGTCCCCACAACCAGCGGCAGGCGGCCTTTCAACTGTTGATGCGTAAACTTCGCCAGCTCCAGCCGTTCATCGACGGTCTGTGCATAGTTTTCACCAGTGGACCCGCCCGAGATCAGCCCATGCACGCCATTCTCGATCAGAAACTCGATCACCTGTGCCAAGGCATCCCAATTCACGCTGCCGTCGTCGTGATGGGGCGTGACCACCGGGGTATAGATCCCCTCAAACTTGAATATCGGGTTCATTGCATCCTCATGCAGGTTTTGAAAGCGGGGCGCCCATGGGCACATCCAGCGCGTCAGGCATCACGAACAGTTCGATCTGATCCCGTGACAGGTTCCAGTGGTCTTCGGCCAAATGCGCAGCCGCCGCCTCATCGGCCGTTTCGATGGCGGCGATGATGGCGTCGTGCTGGCGACTGGCTTCGGACAGGTTTTCGGTCATTTTGGCCGTTCGAGGCCGATAGAAGGTCATCCCGATCCGGGCGTGATCAATCAGCAGGCGGCTGAACGAGGGCAGAAGGTAGACATTGCCCGACATCTCTCCGGTCACGTCATGAAAGCGGTTATTGGCCAATGCGCGATCCTCGGCGGACCCGGCGCGCAAGGCCGCTTTGAACGCCTGCTGCGCGTCCTTCAACGCGTCGATCTGCGCCCGCGTTGCGTTCCCTGCGGCCAGCCGCAGAATAGCGCCATAAACCATCGGGGCGGCCAGAAAGAAGTCGCGCAGCGTGGTATATGACATCTCGGACACCCGCGCCGATCGATTGGTGCGCAGGTCCAGATAGCCCTCGCCTGCCAGTTGCCGAAACACCTCGCGCAGAGGCGTGCGCGACAGACCGAACGCATCGGACAGATGCGCCTCGTCCAGATCGGTGCCCGGGCGCAATCGCAGGGTCAGGATCGAGACCTTCAGGTGCTCGGACAGTTCAGCTTTGCGGGATTTGGCGTCGTCTTTCATGCGTCCCTCCTGCGATGCCAGCGCGAATCGCGCCCGGCTGGTCGTGTTGTCTCTGTATTCTAAAAAAATACAACTTGTATACAGAAAAAAATCGTGCAGCATAGCCTACCGAACGAAACCTGGGCAAATGCGGCCCGTGCAGTGGAACATCCCATGCAGCAAACCCGGCACATAACTTTCATCCTGATCGAGGAGTTCTCGCATCTCGCATTTTCCTGCGCGGTCGAGCCATTGCGGATCGCAAATCTGGTGAGCGAGAAAAAGCTGTATGACTGGACCCTGATCTCAGAGAATGGCGAGCGGGCGATATGCTCGAACGAGTTGGTGACGCTGGTGCACGGTGGGTTGAACGACCTCCCGAAAACGGACCAGTTGTTTGTCTTGTCGGGCATTCACATGCGCAGCCACGTCACCCGCCCCTTGCTGGCTGCGCTCAGGCGCGAGCGCGCGCGAGGGACCGCAATCGGCGCGCTGTGTTCGGGGGCTTGGCTGCTGGCCGAGGCGGGGTTTCTGGATGGGATGCAGGCCGCGATCCATTGGGAATACCACGACGCCTTCATGGAAGCGTTTCCCGAGGTGAACCTTGTTCGCAGTGTGTTTGTCGCAGATGAAAAACACATAACGGCCTCTGGCGGAACTGCGACGGCGGACCTGATGCTGCACTTGATTGAACGCGATCATGGTGAGGAGCTGGCGATCGCAGTGGCCGACCAGATGGTTTACAACGCGGTCCGCAATGCGACCGCCAAACAACGCGTTTCGCTGCAGTCGCGCAACGGGATGCGCAACGCGCATTTGGCCAAGGCCATCCATATCATGCGCGATTGTATCGAAGCGCCTGTGTCGCCGTCTCAGATTGCCGACGATTTGGGGATTTCGACCCGACAGCTCGAGCGGTTGTTCGGAAAGTACCTCAATACGTCGCCCAAGAAGTACTTTATGGAACTGCGTCTTGAGCGCGCTCAGAAACTTCTGTTGCAGACCGAAGCCTCGGTCACCGAGGTGGCGATGGCGTGCGGATTTGAAAATCCGGGTCATTTCTCGCGGGTTTACCGTTCGAGTTTTGGCGTCACTCCGCACGCGCAGAAAAGCAAAATTGACTGAACTTTGGCAGCCGGGGGGAGCTGCTCTGCCCATGGGCGAGTCGGATCGGACAGGCGCTCGTCCCCCTGATCCCGCTCGTACCCCCTCGTTAAAATCTTACTGGTAAACTGACCCGCGGGATAGGATGGTTATACGTTGGGAAATGGGCACAACTATTGCCATATCATGACGGTTTCGTGCGGGAATTGGGCAGGAAAACGGGCCTCTGCCGCATTTTGGTGCATTCTGCGAAAGTCGCGAAAAACCTGCTTTTAATAATCTAAAAGCGGATATGTTTGCGTTAAACGTCGTTTTATGGCATTTTTGTAACTGCCAATAATCGGACAGTGTAAGTGAAATAAGGCAGAAAATAACATTCTAATGAAATTGAATTTTCCTATGTCCTCTTCAGGAATTAGTGCTGGAGGACCACAATGAACCTAGAAACCCAAGACGTCGTAGTGAATCCAGCTTCGCGCGGATTTCCGGTTGAAAAGCGCGAGCATCAAATCTGTCAGGCGTCCAAGGCAGCGGAAGCGGCGTTCGAGCGGATCGCCCGCGCGTCTTCGTTTGGGGCTGGTCTGACAGGGGATTTTCAGAGTCGTGTGTTTACCATTTTCCGCTGGTACTTTCTGTCGGCTTTTTGCACACGCCTTCTTTCAGAATCCGCACATCGGTTAGAGCACCAGACGTTGCAGGTTTCACTGGACATTTACAGCGCAGTCCGAATGGTCCTGACCGACAGCGAGGTGGAAGAGTCCATGGCGCTGGTGCGGATTGAGCGCACTTCACCTTCATTGGTGCGTGCCAACGATATTGGTGCGCGGGGTCACACTGTGGGCTGGGTCGCAGCCGGTTTGCATGAAAAGGGCAGAGAATTTCCGGGTGAGATCGAGAACGCGCTGGCTGGTGCGCTGGCCGCGTCAAATCGCTTGAACTGAGAAAACCCGCCAATACCGCGTCGGTTCGGCGCGACTGTTTACACAAGGCGCTTTCCTTGATTACGGTTCGGATGAGTATTTCCGATTTCTAGTAATTTAGGGTTTGTAGCCATGTCAGAGACGCTGGACCTTCATAAATTTGAAAACCTGAGTCCCTTTGAAATCAAAGACGAACTCATCAAGCTGGCTCAGAAAGAGTCTCGTAAATCTACACTACCTTACTTGAACGCAGGGCGGGGTAACCCGAACTGGATCGCGACAAAGGCGCGCGAAGCGTTTTTTCTGCTTGGCCAGTTTGCGATGACGGAGGCACAGCGGCACCGCAACGAGCCGCAGGTCGGTCTGGCCGGGATGCCTCAGGGTTCGGGGTGCTATGATCGGCTGAAAGCATATTGTGCCGCGCGTGACGGGCGCGACTCACCGCCGGGTGCGGACACGCTGGCTTCTTCCGTTGACTTTGCGATTCAGAAATTCGGTTTCGATCCGGATGACTTCGTGCTGGAGCTGACCGACAGTATCGTTGGTGATCACTATCCCATGCCTGACCGATGCCTCGAACATAATGAGGTGGTCGTGCACGAATACCTGATGTGGGCAATGTGCGCGGGGCATAGGCCGGACGCGAAATTTGACATCTACGCGGTCGAAGGCGGCACGGCCGCAATGTGCTATATTTTCAAGGCGCTCAAGAATCAGAGGCTGCTGAACGCAGGCGACACCATCGCGCTGGGTACGCCGATTTTCACCCCTTACCTGGAAATGCCGGTACTCGAAGATTACGGGTTGAACGTGGTCGATGTGTCTTCGGAGGAGGAGGACCATTTCCAGTTGACGGACGACGACCTTGAACAGTTGGCCGACCCCAAGGTCAAGGCGCTGTTCCTGGTGAACCCGGGCAACCCGTCATCGGTCGCCATCAGCCCTGAGGTTCTGGCCCGGCTGGTAGAGTTCGTCAAAACGCGTCGCCCTGATCTGATCATCCTGACCGATGATGTCTACGGCACTTTTGTTCCCAACTTTCAGTCGGTAATGGGACATCTGCCTGAAAACACGATCGGTGTTTATTCCTACTCCAAGTATTTCGGTTGCACGGGTTGGCGGCTGGGCGCGATCGCCGTTGCGCAGAACAACATCTTTGACAAGATGATTGCCGAGGCTCCGCAAGAGGTCAAAGACGTCGTGAACGCCCGGTACACGCCGCTGACGCCTGATCCCTCCGGCTTTAAGTTCATTGACCGTATCGTCGCCGACAGCCGAGACGTGGCGCTGAATCACACGGCCGGGCTTTCTCTGCCGCAACAGGTGATGATGACGCTGTTTTCGCTGGTTGAGATGATGGATGAGGACAAATCCTATCAGGCGTTCTGCTGGGGCATCCTCAAGCATCGGTTTGACGAACTGGTTGACGGTATTGGGATTGAGGTTCCCGACAACCCTCTTTTCGATCGCTACTATGGCATCATCGACTTTGAGTTCTGGCTGCGCAAATACGTGGGTGATGAGGTGGTCGAGTGGATCAAAGAGAATGTGCACCCGCTGGATATTTCGTTCAAGCTGGCGCAGGACCACGGGATCGTTTTGCTGAACGGGTCCGGCTTTGACGCTCCCAACTGGTCCGCGCGGGTTTCTTTCGCCAATCTGGACGACAGCGCCTATCGTCAGATCGGACGAGCGGTGCGGGCGGTCGCCATAGGATATGTGCAAGCCTACCGCGCGTCTAAAGGTTTGCCGCTGCATGGATGATTAACGTTCAAGGTAGCCCAGCATGGAATTGATCGGTGCAATTTTCGGTGCCCACCCTGAGCTGGCTCTGTTTTGCAGTCTGGCTATCGGCTACGCCCTCGGAAAGATCACGATCGGCTCTTTCACCGTCGGATCGGTGGCGGGCTGTCTACTGGCCGGAGTACTTGTCGGCCAGACCGGGGTTGTTGTGTCGGATGATCTGAAGCAGGCGTTTTTCCTGCTGTTTCTGTTCTCAATCGGCTATCGGACGGGGCCACAGTTCTTTCGGTCTTTGAACCTTGGTGCCTTGCCTCAGATCGCGGTGACGGTGTTGCTGTGTGTCGTGGCGCTTTTTTTGGCGATTTTGCTCGCTCCTTTGATGGGTCTGTCTGTTGGTGTTGCGGCGGGGCTTTTGGCTGGCGGTGCTACCGAAAGCGCGACGCTGGGCGTGGCCATAGACGCCTTCGCCAAGACGGGCGCAGACGAAGCGGCGCAACAGATTTTCGACGCTGAAATCGCGACCGGTTTTGCGGTGGCCTATTTCGTCGGTGTCATCGCGACGATCTTTTTTCACACGCAGCTTGCGCCCCGGTTCTTTGGGCGGTCACTGAAAGAAGCCTGTGCCGAGTATGAGGCCGAACTGGAGGACAGCGATGCGCCGATGGTCCCAAAGCACCGGGATTTCGAGGCCCGAGCCTATCTGATCAACCCCGAATTTGCAGGGCACACTGTGGCCCAGCTTGAGGCGCGCGTGCCCGACCATGTGCGCGCATTCATTGATAGGGTGCGGCGGGGGGACAGAATTCTTCCCACGTCCGGTGACATGGTTCTTGAAAAGGGTGATATCGCTGCAATCGCCGGGATGCGCACGTATCTGATCGATCATGCCGATGTTCTGGGCGAGGAGGTCGAAGACCCCGAATTGTTGGACCTGCCTGTTGAAACCAGCGACATCGTCGTGACCAACAGCGCAGTGGTCAACAAATCAATGGGCGAGCTTTCCACCCGCCCCGAGGCCCGCACGGTCTTTGTGCGCGGTATCATGCGCAGTGGTGAGCGTCTGCCGATCTTTCGAGGCGTAACCCTTCACAAAGGCGATGTGCTGACCGTCTCGGGTACGCGCAGCCATATTGAGGCCGCCGCTGCCAAGCTGGGCTATCTGGATCGTGCAACCAACAAGACGGATATGGTTTTTGTCGCGTTCTTCATCCTGTTGGGCGGGTTGATCGGCATCCCTGCGCTGAAATACGGTGCGATCGAGCTTGGCCTTGGTACGTCAGTAGGCGTGTTGCTCGGAGGTCTGGTCGCGGGTTGGTTGCGGTCAGTACACAGGACATTCGGTTTCGTGCCAGAAGCGACGCTTTGGATTTTCGATTCAGTCGGTTTGTGTGTTTTCGTGGCCTGTGTCGGCATTACCTCTGGTCCCAGCTTTGTGACGGGCGTGCTGGAAAGTGGGCCCTCACTGATATTTGGATCGCTTGCCATCGTTGTTCTTGCCCACGGTGCTGCAATCATCGTCGGGCGCAAGGTTTTCGGGATAAACGAGGGCGTTCTGGCCGGAACATGCTGTGGCGCCGGGACATCTGCGCCAGCACTGGCCGCCGTGCAGGAGGCCGCGCAAAGTCAGGTTCCGACCCTTGGCTATGGGTTGGGTTACGCGGTGGGCAACGTCCTGCTTGCCCTTTGGGGCTCGGTCATCGTGATTGTGCTGATGTGACTTATGGAACGAAAGCCACAACCAGTGGCCCCCAGAGGGTTAGGAATATGTTTGCCACCGCATAGGTCATCGTGAAGGCCGGTGTCGGGGTCGAGTTTCCGGCCTTTTCCAGCAGGGTAGCGAACCCCGGATTGCCCGACCGGGAACCTGTCACCACTGCACAGGCTTCGATCGGGTTGCGGATACGCAGGGCGAAATAGTTGATCGGGAACTGAACGATCATCGGCATCATGGTGACCACAACCCCCAACAGCAAAAGGGTGATGCCATATTGCTGTATCGCCTCAAGCGCTGGCTGGCCCGCATTAAGGCCGACAACGCCGACAAAAACAGCCAGTCCAAAGCTCTGGAGGAAATTCGCGGCACCTCTGTTGATGCCGCCAATCTTGGGCCTGCGAATACGCATGTACCCGATGATCAGGCCAGTCACCAAACAGCCCAGCCCGGACCCCAGCGCCACTTTTGTTCCGGCGATGACAAAGCTGATTTCTCCGATCAGGTAACCAATCGCGATGCCGAACCCAAGCGCAATGAAGTTCGTCACCGAAGCCGCAGGGGGCACATATCCTGCCTGTTTCGCGACGCGGTTCAGATCGTCCTTGTGGCCGACGATGCTGACCTCGTCGCCTGCGTGGATCTCGGTGTTGTGCAGGACAGGAATATCATGGCCCATCCGGGTGATCTTAGAAATGTAGACCCCGCGCCGTTGATCTGCGGAAAGGGCTTCGTGCAGCTCCCGCAGGGTTTTGCCTGCAAGCTCTCTGTTGGTGATAACGACATTGCGACGTTCTTCCACGATCGCCAGTTCGGGCGGGTATTCTCCGACTTCGCCATCGGCGGTGCCGTCAAACTTTGTCAGGGCGGATACCAACCCGGACACGACGATAATGTCGCCTGCATTGATCACGGTGTCCGGCGTTGGCTCAAGTGCGGCACCCTCACGCAGGAAACGCTCGACCACCAGATCGCCGTCATAGTCCCCTTCGATGTCGGCAACGGTCTTGCCAATGGCGGTAGACCCTTGGTTGAGTTGATAGGCACGGGCGTCAAACCGGTTCATGGGAAGAAACTCGCCTTCCTCCAGCTTTTGTCCGCCGCCGCCCAGTTTTTGGGCCAGCTTCAAGGCTTCTTGCCGCAAGTCGCATCGCATGATGATTGGAATGATGCTGACGGCCAGAATGGGTCCGATCGAGCCAAAGATATATGTCACCGAATACCCAACGGCGATATTGGTTTTCAGCTTCTCGGCCTCGTCCGCGGCAAGCCCCAACAGGTCGATGGCATTTCCGGCAGTGCCGATGATGGCCGATTGCGTCAGACCTCCGGCAGCCAGCCCCGCGGCCAGCCCTTTGTCCAGCCCTGCCCATCGCGCCACGACGATAACGAAGAACAACCCCCATAGCGTCATCATGAAGGCCGCCAGCAATTTGGTCAGCGCGGAGCGGTTCAACGCGGCAAAAAACTGTGGGCCACCGTTGTAGCCAACCATGAAGATGAACAGCGAGAAAAAGACGTTCTGAACATCCGTGCTTAGGTTTATCCCACCGATCTGCCCCACGAACACGGCCACAAGCAAAGTTCCGGCAATGCCGCCCAGTTCAAATTTCCCAACCTTGAGCTTGCCCATTCCGTAGCCAAGGCCGAGGCACAAGAACAATGCCATGATCGGGTAGGTGCGAAGTTGTTCGGCCAAAAGATCCATGATCAAATCTCCAGGTTAAATTCGTCATGCCCAAAGCCGGTTTTGGCGTCTCAGGGCACTGAAACTTCATGTAAATTCAGATGGTCGCCGTCGCGTTCGTGTCAGGTAAGCACTCGTCCGGGATTCTGTCAAATCTGGATGGGCTGGCAGTCGGTCGGCGCGGTCAGCCTAAGAGGTCAGAGCACCATTTACACCAGCATGGTTTCCCGAAATGCGCTGCCAGCAGGAACGGGTTTGGCAAGAAATCACATGCTTTTGGCAAGCGCCAACTCCCATGACTGGACTTGGTGCCCCTATTTGCGAGTCACTTTGAAAACAGTAATTCCTGCCATGCGAAAGAAGGGCTTCTTTGGCGTGGTCCAGCTTACGTTGGATTGAGACTCTCAGATGACTGAACATCAAAGAAAGAAAACGCTTCAAATGGCACAGCAATCTATCCTGATGGGGGCAAGCCTATTGTCCCGGCTTGCCGCCGAAGACCGCAGGATAGCAGCGCATGCAGGGGAAAGCATGCAAAGCCGCGACCGCAAAGCCTTTCGCAGATTGGCTCAGGCCGAGGCGTTGGAGGCTGTTGCCGAGGAACTCAAGCGGTTGCAACTGCAGTAACGCGAGACCGGTGATGCGGTGACCTGTGTGTCAGCAGTTCTCGCGTTTGAGCTAGATCAACAAGCGGCTTAGAAAATTCCCTATGCTTTGGCTACTCGACGAAACAGAATTCGTGAGCAAGCATTGGATTGGGCCAGCCGGTAGTTCCATTTAGGAAACATCACAGCAACCCGAATTTAGTCTGGTCATCCGGGCTTCAAAACCGTCGAGTTTTGGAGGAGGAAGAACATGACGACCCGGCGAGATGTATTGAAGGCCATTCCAAGTGTCGGCACAGCTTTTGCGGTGTCCGGCGCAGTATTGCTGGATGACTCTGCGGCGCTTGCGCAAGAAGCTGCGCCGCTAGAAGGACATTTTCACCCGAACGGCAAAGCGCCTTCTCAATACACGTTGGATGTTCTGGACAAGGCGCGCGATGCCCTTCCGTTTTCGGACCGACTGGATTTCGATGAACAGCAGCGCGGTCTGATTGCGGAAATGCCCGACAAAAAGATCATGGCCGATGCGGGGCATGTGGCCTGGGACAAAGAGCGGTTCGATTTCCTTAATTCTGATACGGATTTCGACAGCATACATCCTTCATTGCAGCGAATCTCGCGCCTCAATCAGAATTACGGTCTCTACGAGGTTATTCCGGGCATCTATCAAGTGCGGGGGTTCGACCTGTCGGATATTTCCTTTGTGCGCGGCAAGACCGGATGGATCGTCATTGACCCGTTGGTTTCGGCCGAACCTGCAAGGGCGGCGCTTAACTTCTTTCGAGAGCACGTTGGTGGCGAACTACCCGTGACCGCCGTGATCTATTCCCATTCGCATGGCGACCATTGGGGCGGCGTGCGCGGGGTGGTGGACGAAGCGGATGTACGGGCAGGAAAGGTCGAGATCATCGCCCCACGCGATTTCATGGAGCATACGATCTCGGAAAACGTCTATGCGGGGAACGCGATGAACCGCCGCCTGTTTTACCAATATGGGCTATTGTTGCCTGCTAGCCCTCATGGATATGCGGGGCAGGGGCTTGGGCAGGGTGTGTCTGCGGGCTTGGTCGGTCTGATTGCACCGACGCGCATTGTTGAAGACGACATCGAAGAATTCGAGGTCGACGGGGTTCGCATGATATTTCAGAACACTCCGGGCACCGAAGCGCCGTCCAATATGAACACCTATATTCCTGACATGAAGGCGCTTTGGATGGCCGAGAATGTTACGGCGACGCTTCACAATATCTATACGTTGCGCGGCGCACCTGTCAGGGATCCGCTGAGATGGTCCAAGTATATATCTCGTGCGCTGCACCTCTATGGCGAAGACGCCGAGGTGATGTTCTATTCGCATCATTGGCCCCGCTGGGGAAACGACCGGATTCAGGCGATCCTGCGTGATCAGCGCGACTTGTATGCCCACATGAACAATCAGGTTCTGCACTTCGTGAACACGGGCGTGACCATCAACAGGATACACAACGTCTACGAGCTGCCGCAGAGTTTGCAGGACAAGTGGCACTGCCGCGGCTACCACGGCTCGCCGCAGCACAACAGCCGAGGCGTGGTCCAGCGCTATATCGGGTTCTGGGATTGCAACCCGGCCACGCTTATTCCCTTGTCCCCCGAGGATTCGGCGCCGCTCTATGTTGAAATGATGGGCGGTTCCGAAGCGATCATGACCAAGGGTCGTGAACTGCACGATTCCGGTGAATATCTTCTGGCAAGCGAAATCCTGGACAAGCTCGTCCACGCGGAGCCTAACAATCAGGCCGCCAAGAACCTGCTGGCCGATGTCTATGAGCAGATTGGCTATCAGCAAGAGAATCCGGGGCTTCGGAATTCGTTCCTGTCCGGTGCGTTTGAATTGCGCTCTGGTATTCCCGAAGGGGATATTCCCGATACGTCCAGCCCGGATGTCATTCGCGCCATGTCGACGGAACTGTTTCTGAACTTTCTTGCGATCAAAATGGACAGTCGCAAGGTCGAAGGGCACACATTCGCCATAAACCTCGTGACGCCCGACAATGGCGAGAAGTTTCTGGTCGAACTGCGCAATGCAACACTGACCAATGTCGAAGGGTTCCAATCCGACACACCTGACCTGACACTGACGATCAATCGCAGCGATCTAGAATTGACAATGGCCGGAGAAAAAACGCTGGATGAACAGTTGGCGGACGGCACTGCGACTCTTGATGGCGACGCGACCATGCTTGGGGTGTTGGCGCAGGCCATGGTCGACTTTGACCCGTTCTTCGAGGTTTTGCCGGGAACACGTGATCCAAAGGATGCCGAGGTGTCCTCGGCGGCGTTTGAAGCGGTGACCGGGCTTCCTGCGATAGAATAGCCAGAAGTGGTCTGCGAAAGCTCGGGAAAGCCCCAGTTATTCCCGAGCTTCCAGCAACCCCCATGTTTCGCCGCCAAATCCGCCATTGAACAGGTATTTGAACCTCGACGACATCCCGATGTCTTCCGTGACAGAGGTCAGGCCGTCGCCTTTGTACTCGCCCATGGAGAAAATGAAATATAGCTGCCCCTCGTCGGTTACTTGGCCGACACCTTCAGCCCGTTGCTGGCTTTCGTCATCGGATATTATCGTCCAGTGAAGGCGCACATAATTCGCAAGACCTTCTTCCGCCTGAATCGAGACAATTCCATTGTAGCAACATCGTTCTTCGATATACGCGTTTATCGTGTCGTCGAAATATCCGTCGAAATATCCTTCGATAAAATACGTCCCGACAATGCTTTCCACGTCCTTGATGGGGATAATCTCCAGAGGCGCGCCAGATGCAGCGCCGGAAATAGTATGGCAATCACGGTTCTCGATCGAACCGTCGGGCATCATGGTATTGCAGAGCTTTGCATTCAGAAGCGCCCGCTGGGCAGCCTGAGAATTTTCTTTTTGGGCGGCTTCGTTTTTGCCTTGGCCAGTGTCGTAGAATTCTTCGATGAAACTCGCGTTGCTTAGATCCGCGTCGGTCAGGTCAGCGCCCAGAAACGACGTTCCCAATAGAAACGCATCGTCCAGAAAAGCGCCTTGCAGATCGGCCCAACTTAGGTCCGCGCCATCCAAAAACGCATCTTTGAAATCAGCTTCGCGCAGAAACGTTTCCGAGAAGTCGGCGTTTCGCACGTCAGCCGCCCAAAAGTTCGCACCCTCCAGTGACGCGCCGTGAAAGTTGGCGCGGCGCAAATCCGCGGCCTCTAGATTCGCGCCCCTAAGGAAAGAACATCGCAGCGTCGCACCCGTTAATCCCGCGCCGCGCAACTGCGCATTCACCAGATACGCGCCGGTCAAATCTGCACCGACCAAGTTCGCCGAACTCAAATTGGCCCCGCGAAAGTCCGAACTCACCATAATGGCCGAGGCGAGGTTGGCGTTGCGCAAATCGGCCTCGCGCATATCGACATGTGCCAGTTCGACAGCCTGCAGATCGGCATTGGCAAGAGACACCCCGATCAGCTTTGTGTCTTCCAGAGAAAGGAATGCACGAGCTCCTTTCGTACCGGTCATCTGTGCAGAGCAGTCGCTGCTGCGCGCAGGTGGTTCCATTGCCGCCGTCCGCTTGTGAACGATGAGGTTGGCGTCCTTCAGAAACTGAACGACCAGTCCCTGCCTTTCGCTGTTTATTTCCCTCATGATGGTTTGGGTCTTGGTTCTTGCGATCGCCAAAACTGCGGGTCTGGCCCATGCTTTCCCTAGCGATTGCTCAAGTTGCAATTCACCAATGGCGTCAAAATAGGCTTGCATCGCGCTTGTTTGCAGCCTGCTTTCATCCCTCTCTCGTTGCCTTAGGGTTTCCTGGCGTTGAAGTTCGTTTTGCCGCTTGACCGCGATATCATTCAGCCAGAAACCACCAACCGCCAAGACAAAGGGCACAATCAGCAGGTTCAGAACATCCCATAGCGTCCGTCCCTGAAAACCTGACCAGTTCGCCGTTAGATACGCTCCGCAGGCCGAGCATGTTGTTGCGGATGCATTTGTTAACTCACCGCAATTCGGACATTTGGTCGATTTGGTCGTCCGGGAAGGCAATCCGATACCCATCCACTACTCCCGCTTCTGAGAAACATAGATTTTCGAGACAAGCGTTCTGAAGGGTTATGCCATATTTTCGCGAATCTCGGAAAGTGTTCCGCAATGAGGTGTGTTAGGACCACTGCGCGAACGGCGGTCACGGTTTGTTAGATCGAAAGGTGCGGCGACAAAGCGCAACCGGCAGATTTGGCCGCAAAGCGCACGTCATTGGCGCTTTGGAACATGTCGTCCTGTTGGTGACGTTCCACATCATCTGTGTGATTGGAATGGAGATAGGCGTATGGCGAATATCGAAAGACTGATTCAAGAGCCGACCTTGGCCTCATTGAACGCCAAGATTGCGCAATTGACGCGACAGGGCTGGAGGCCGGTTGGAGGTCCGGTGAAATCAAAGTCGGGCTTTGTGCAGACTGTCCAACGGATATGCTGTATCTGCTGAAGTGTCTGTGCGATCCGAAGAAATCCTGTATGACAGAGGTATCAGGACCGAACCGGATCATCATACAGCGGTGTGGGACAGAGGCTTACGTTATGGTGCCGGTGGTGGATGGAAACCCAGAACGACTAATCGAGGAGCCTATCACCGATGATATATTCCGACATGGTCAAAGACCGTTCGTGGCAATGCGCCACGGAACTGGCGTTAGCTGGTGAGCACGAGCCTGCCGGAAAGATTTTACATGCCTACGGGCTTATGAAAACCGACAGTGATGATCTGGAAACGGTATTGCGACTGATGCGCGAAGCGCGCGACGACGTGAAAGTGCAGCAGAACAGCCAGAAGCCCAAACATCTCGTATTGCATTTTGAAGCTCATTTCACCGAGTGATGCAGGGGCGGCTATGGGTATGCCAAGTTTGCATCATCAAAAAGCGCCGGGCATCCGACACTGACCTGGCTTGCCGACACCGTACCTGCGGTTCAAAGACGGGTCGCGGTCCTTCCACCATACGTTTGCATAAAATCGTGGCCGTTTCAGCCGACCGGATCAGCCTGCATAGTATGTATTGAGCCTGTGTTGCCCTTGGCTGTCCCCCAGACGACAATTTCAGCTTCGTCGCGCTTGGTAATATACATGGCAATGTCGTTGCGCTCTATTACGCGTTCAAGAACGGTCGGGTTAGATACCGCTGGTCCGCGCCGACCTCGGGCAAACTGTTTTGCAATTTCCCGGTTCAACGACCAACTAAGGCCCTCAGGCGCATTTGCCGATTGACCCCGATAGACAGTCATCGTCCGCGGCAAGCCAAGCAAATCCCTAAAGTACCGGTGCCGCGACCAGTACGGACGAAAGCGGGCCATGGCTTCAGCGTATGCTTCGTGGTCGATACGTTCAAAGTCCGACCACGCATCCGCGATGACCTCCCAGAATAACGGGCCTAGCTCGTCTTCAGGCACTTGGGCGTCAGTCGCAGCCTCAATCCAATAGAGCAAGGCGTTAGGTCGGGATGCGCTGTCATGTTTGCGATGTAGATGCTGCAGAAATAATTGCGCGGGGGACTTCATGGTTTTGTCCTCGTCAGAGCAACTAAAAGTGTACAGTATTTCCGTTTTGGAGACAATTGAGTGCTTGGACAGTTGTCAGGCTTTGACTAACTCGAAAAAAACCCAAAAAATTCGGGATATCACACGGAAAGTTTGCCTCAATTCTTCTTGGCCTTGGCCGGTACCATTCGAGAAAATCTGTTCTGTGCCCGCCTTGAATCCTGCGTGAAACTTGGCGGTCTACCTGTCATACGACCCGTAAGCGTAGAAGGTTCCTTACAGAGTAGGCCCACGAGATACGCTGTTGGAGGGCAACTTGTTTTTGGCTGCAATTGGCCCGGCCATGAGTTGATACGCTGCAAATAGAGACAGCATTGCGGCCACAAATTCCGCGGCTTCCTCGAAATGTGACTTGTACACCCAAACACTTGCGCCTTCACCAAGTGTCTTGCTGACGATCGCTACCCCCACGTCTATGTCAATAATCTGCGCGGCAGCTATGAGAGTTAAAGCGGCCGCAATTTGCGGCATCGTGCCGTGGGTAACGATCGCTCTTACAGTCTCTGAGGTTCGGATCATGTACAGCAATAGGCTCGCGGCCAATAAAAATATGACTATCGTGATTGCCAGCCATTGCCCTCGATCACCTACAATTGCCAACGACAATTGCAAAAAGTCATGCACGGCATCAATTTCCACACCGTTTATCACGAACGGTTCCAGCCCTAGATGACGTTCGCCGAAGCTCATTTCGTCAAGAAATGCAACGAAGCACAATATGCCCACGACAACGGCAGTCAGGCCGGCGCCTCTGAGCACGGCAACTGAACACATGACGGCACCAAATAAGAAAGCGAAGGCTCCGGCCATTTCAATGGTCTTGTCTTCCTGCAAGTGACGCTCAACAAAACCGTCGACAGAAAGCGCTAGCCCACAGATCACTGCTGTGCAGCAAAGTGCAAAAAAAAGCCAAAATAGATACTTCTGAAAAAACACTGACAACACAACACTAATTTCAAAACGCCGAGCCTAACACTTTCGAGTAGCTTTGTAAACTCGTGAGCCTCGGCCACGATAGGACAAGTGTGCTTTTGGCGCGCGCGGAATTTAACCCGTGCGACCAACCATAGGGAACAGTGCCATTGCACGTTGGCAATATGCGCCCAGACGATCGCGCACTTGGTGTTCTGGTTTTAGGTGTGTTGAATTATGGTGCTGCTGGAGAGAATTGAACTCTCGACCTCTCCCTTACCAAGGGAGTGGTCGGAATACGACTAGATCCGATCTACCCCTATCAATAAGCATAAAATAAAGAACTTTGCGCGAATTCCCTACGCTTAGCCTACGCTGAGCTACGCGGCATTTGTGTGGGAATGGGGTGTGACAGCCTCTGGTCCCGTGATACTGTATTCAAACTGCCAATGGAGAATGGAATGACCGACCAAACGAACGTGGTTCGCCTTGCGGATCGTAGGGAAAAAGAACCCCGACCCGCCTCGGACAGGGTCAACCTTACAACTTCTCGCATCAAAAGCCTCAAAGCTAACGGCAAGCGCCAGCGCGTCGCCGACAAAGATGTCGTGGGTTTGCACCTCACGATCTCGCCGACCGGCGCGAAGAGCTTTCTGGTCAGAACGCGGATCGGCAAAGGCCGAGGTGCAGTGATCGATGTGACAATCGGCAAGGCAGACGTTGTCTCTTTGGCGGAGGCGCGCGGTCGTGCGAAAGAAATACTCGCTCAGGCCCGTCTGGGGATCGACCCCCGACAGACTGCGAGCAAAGAGATATCCGTATCTGACTTGGTCGAGAGATTTCTGGAACGTCAGCGAGAGCGTGGCATTTCGCGTATCGACAATCAGGAACGTTGTCTTGTTCGGCTGACCCAAGGGCTGCTGCAAACGCCTGCCCAGCACGTGACCCAGTACCAATGGGATACTGCGTTGAACCGCATCCACCGCAAGTATGGCCTCAGCGCTGCCGTGGATGCTCGGAAGTTCGGTAGGTCGATGATGAACTGGGCCAATGGTGCGGGCCTTGTTCGCAACTCGGAATTCCTGCTGATCCCCGTGATCGAACCGACCCGTGCGGAAATGATTGAAACAGAAGCACGTAAAGGCAATCGCTGGACCCTTCGTCAAAAGGACTGGGCTAGCTTCTGGGAAGCCGCGAGTAAACTTGGCGATGAGGTATTCGCCGGGTACCTGCGAGCATTGGCATTGACCGGTCTGCGCCGTAACGAAGCGGCACAGGCTCTTTGGTCGGATGTCGATCTAGTCAATCGTGTTTGGACCATCCCTGCTTGGAACACCAAAACTGCTGCTGCTCGTGTCGTCTACATGGACGACTTGTTGGTCAGCGTGTTGGAGCAGTTGCCTCGAACGGGGGACCTTGTGTTCGCAGGTCGTGGCGGCGTTGTCATTTCAGGCTGGACACAGCGGGTGGCCAAGTTCAGTACGATCTACGGTGAGCAGATCGCCCTTCACGGTCTACGTCGCGGTGTCAAAACAGCATTGTCGGAATTGCGTGTAGCGCAAGATGTTCGTGATCTTGCACTGGGCCATTCCCGCAAGGGGCTCGACGCCTTGTATGACAAGTCTGAGTTGGAAGACCTCCGCCGTGACGCGCAGCGCCAACTGGAGCAGGCATGGCAGGAGGCGATCCGATGAACAAATTCGGCCCCGGCAATCTGATCGATCCGCGTTTGCTTGAAGAGTTTCGCAATAAGGTCAGGCGTATGGGCAACCTTTCTCCCGAGGAGAAAGGGTTGGCGATTGCGAGCGAGGTCATGCCTCTGTTGAAGGGGTTGTTCCCTGATCTGTATATGAGCCATGAGCTAGACCCTTACTTCCTGAGGTTTGGCAACGCTGTGGATGTTGATACGACTGACGTCCACGGCGGGAACGACGCTAAAACCTCCTCCGAAACACTGATGATGTTCTTGGGGGCAAACGCTGATGCGCTGCACAAAGCCACTGGGTTGTCTCTGGCGAAATCAGCGCTTCGTGTATCGGACTGGGCGACAAAGGGCGGTGACATAGCCGTAAACGGTAGGAAGGTAGGCCTGTCCAAACACACAATCAAGAATTGGATGGCGGGCGGGAACGGGTCCAGTTACATCTCTGGTGAGCTTGCAGACTGGCTGGAAGATCAACAAATGGATCATATCCGAGGTGCGCCATATCACCCACAGACCCAAGGCAAGATCGAGCGCTGGCATCAAACTCTCAAGAACCGCATCTTATCGCAAAACTATTATCTGCCCGGCGACCTCCAACAACAGATCGACGCCTTCGTCGAGCATTACAATCACCGTCGCTACCACGAAAGCCTACAAAACCTCACGCCGGCTGATGTCTACTTCGGGCGCGGGCAGACCATGCTGAAACAACGCGAAAGGATCAAACGGAAGACAATCGAAACAAGGCGCTTGCTTCACCGAAAATCCGCCGCATAATCGGAAAAACCAGATGGGCCAGATCCTCTCTTAGCTATGGCCGCCTTCTGTACCAAAACCCCTGACGACGGACACTGGCAACATTCGTCTGCTCTCAATCAAAATAAAGGCAATTCATATGGACTTGACTGTACTCATGAAAGACCTGCAGCAACGACGCGACGAGTTGAAACTGCAACTGCACCTTGCGTCGAAAGAAGCTGAGGATGAATGGACAGAGCTTCAGGCCGAATGGGACAAGTTTCTTACAAAAGCCGAGTTCGAAAAGTCCGCTGAGGAAGTTGGAGAAGCGGCACGCGATCTCGGCCTCAAAATGAAGGCCGCGTATGACAAGATGAAAAAGGCAACCTGATCAAGCAGGCTATTGGGTGATTCAGTGCGGCCTCAAACCCGGCTGCCAGCCCGCCAGAAGTTTCATAACTTTGGGCCCAACAATAATGCGATGGGTCTCGCAGAAGGATCCGCGGCCGAACCAAAGGAGACCGAACGATGAACCTGGTCGCAATTCTCATGAAAGATGTTGAAGCGGCGCGCTCCGCGCGTGGCAAAATTGCGGGATTAACCAGAAAGGCGCTTGTTCAGTTAGAAGACGCGGTTGTCGTCTACACTGAAGATGGCGAAATCAAACTTGATCAGACCGTCAACATGACGAAATTCGGGGCTCTGGGCGGTCTTTGGGTCGGTGTGGTTATCGGTGGCGCTATTGGTCTGATGAGCGGGAATCCAGCGCTATTGGCTGCAAGCGGTGTGTTTGGGTCACTCACAGGTGCCGTTGGAGGATCGGTCGCTGATCGTGGCATTCCGGATGATTTTATGAAGAAAACAGCACGATCATTGGAAGATGGTCGTGCCATACTTTTCCTATTGGGTGGAACCGAGAACCCAGAAATGGTTCTTGAAAAGCTGTCTGCTTTTGAGGGTGAGGTGCTGATATCGGATTTCTCTGACGATGTCGTGCAACAGATCAACGATGCTCTTAAGTCAGTATAATCCGCAGGTGTGTTCATCAAAACGATGATCGTTTAGCCATCATACAACGACACCACGGCTGCAGGAAAAAGCTCTTGCCAGTACGTTTTCGGCTCAAGTCTCTGACAGGACTGCCGAATAGGTTACGGAGGGCTCTTCAGCTTCCGGTCCAGCGCCATTTCAATCGCTATAAGCCGGGACGGATGTAGTTGAGGATGGCGGAAATGGTTGCATTGGACAAAGAGCTGACTGCCATGGAAGACGAACTGGACGAAGCCGCTGAAGAAATGGCGACAGACATCCAAGAAAGTATCGACAAGACCAAATCAAAGGTCAAAGAAGCAAATGACCGCATTGACGCTCGGCTAGAGGAGATCGACGCGGAGTTCGATGCTAGGTTGGATGCAATTGACCAGCAAATCGACTCGGCGACAGAAAATTCGAAAGCTCGGTTCCAAAAGAGAAAAGCAGAGATACAAGAGGAATACTCTCACAGAAAAGCTCTTTTGAGCAAAGCAGCCAAGCTGGCAGGTGAGGCACTCGGCTAACGGGCCAACGAACCCGCCAAATTCTAAAGCGGGTTCGACACAGCCGTTTGCTGGAGTTACAAATCGAATTTATGGAAGAAAACAGTTTTCGAGAGCCACTTTCCACTTACGGTGATGCTCTGTCACGGTGGTGGAGCTCAGTAGATCATCCCGCGGCCCTTGCCGCGATCGTGTTTTGTGCGGCGGTTTTGGTTTTTCGTCGTGCACTGGCCATGGTGGTGGTTTCAGCGCTCAATGCATTGCTGTCAAACTTATCTTCCGAGATTGGTGAAGCGACGCGTGAACGCCTCGTTTCGGCTACTCAAGTACTTCTTGTAGCCCTATCGATTTTCCTTGTCTCTGAAGCTCTGGAACTTCCCGAGTTTACAGGTGGCCTCTTTAGGAGCGTTCTAGCGACCGCTGCCATAGTGGCTGTGTTTGCAACTTGGTATGAACTAGCGGGTAACTTTGTTTCAATCTTAAAAACAGGTGAGTTTCAGGATGTAACCCTTGAGGCCGACTGGACCACTAGAGTTACTCGCTTCGCCATTTTTATCTTTGGACTTACTGCGATATTGAAGGTCTGGAACGTCGACATTAGTGGAGCTCTTACTGGCGTCGGTGTTTTGGGCGCAGGGCTTGCGATCGCTGCACAGGACTTAGTACGGAATTTGATCGCGGGAATGACCAACCAAAGCGAGGCTCGATTTGTCACCGGAGACGCCATAGAAGTTGATGGCAAGTTTCTGGGGACGGTTAAAAAGATCGATCTGCGTTCCACACTCGTGGTTGGCTTCGACCAAGTGCCCCGCCATGTTCCGAATGCTGATCTGTCAAATTCTGTTGTTAAAAATTACTCAAGAATGCAGCACAGGCGTATCCTGATTTCAATTCCACTTGTTCTTTCGTCGTCCCGTGACCAAATTGAAAAAGTTAGACGTGATTTGAGTGAGTTCTTGAAGAACAGTGGGGCCTTCTCACTCGATGATGATGCTCCCAAGTACGTTAACGTATCGGGTATCAGCAACAGTTCCATCGACATTCAGTTCTATGCCTGGACGAAGTCTGGTACTTATTCAGACTATCTGGAAACAAGTGAACGCCTTGCCCTAGAAGTTTTAGAGACTGTCGCAAGGGCAGGCACCGCGCTAGCCTACCCCACCCAAACGATACATATGGCAGAGCACGCAGGAAAAAGCTGAAGCCAAACGAACTGGTGGCTAACGAGCCATTTTCATTTTGCAGAACAACTTCGTCTCTGCGCTCTTTGGTTCATTTAGTTCTTTCGCTACCTCATCCTCCAAAAATGCACGGGTGCTTATTTCAGTCATTTCATCCGCGTCCGAATTTGTTGGCGTCTGGACGTCGGAGTTGCCAGACTGGTCGGACAGTGGCCCCCAAACTGCGCGAAGTGCCCCAGCCGATTAAGCGATGTTGTATTTTGTATGCATAACGTGTTCAATTTGAGACAAGTTTACCAATAGGACTCAATTGTTTGGACCCAACTCGCGAAGACAATACAAAAGTGCCGATTTGGTTCCTCACGATGGTCACTATCGCTCTCGTGATTTGCGCTCTGTGGTTCGGGCGCGGGTTTCTCATTCCTCTTGCGGTAACGGGTCTTCTTTATATTCTCACCTCTGCGCTTGTTGATAAGATTCAGCACACCAGTTTGATTGGCTGGTCGCCACCCGGCTGGTTAGCTCAACTTCTGAGCACGGTTTTGATAGTCGGAGCGGTCGTTCTTCTGGGTCTTGTTGCCGCTTCATCAGCGGATGATGTTCAAGACGCGTTGCCAAGATACCGGGAGCGCTTCTCAATTTTGTCGGAACAACTGGAAGGTTTTCTCGGACCCAAGATCGTGATCGCAATCCAACAAGCCATGGAGCAAGCCGATGTAGGGCGTTGGTTTACTGCAGCAATGAGCGGAGTGGGCGGAGCACTTTCAATGCTTGGCCTTATAACGCTCTATTTGATCTTCTTGACTGCTGAACGACTAGCTTGGGCTACTAAATTGCCACTTTTGGCTTCTGGGGAGGAAGAGGCACATCGCGCCAAGAAAGTGCTTTCGAGAATTTCCAATGGCGTGAAGCAGTATATGTGGGTGAATGCAGTAACAAGTGCCATGAGCGGCGTTGTTGCATTCGCCATTTTTTCGTGGGTTGGCTTGGACTTTGCGCCACTACTTGCACTGACCGTGTTTGTAGCCGGCTTCATTCCAAACATTGGGGCGTTCATCGCAATTGCGCTGCCCTCTCTCGTTGCTCTGATCCAATTCGATACTATGAGGCCGTTTTTAATCGTGTTGATTGGCTATGGCCTTGCGGATCAGTTCATCGCCAATGTCATACAGCCGAAAATGCAAGGTCGCTCTCTGAACCTCAGCACGTTCATGGTAATGGTCGCTCTTACTTTCTGGGCCACTGTCTGGGGCGGGATCGGCGCGTTTTTAGCGATACCGATGACGGTAATCGTTATGGTTTTTTGTGCAGAAATCCCCGCAACACGGTGGATCGCAATAGTTCTGTCAGCGGATGGTCAATTACTGGAAGAGCAGACTGTTGCTTCAAAAAAGAATAATCAATCGGTGTTGTCGCATATAGGCCAATCCAAAAAACGCCAAGAGTTTGAAGAGGAAATTGAGCAACTTCGCGCAGACTTCGACAGTAGAGATAAATAGTCTACGCTTAACAGGGGCGCGACTATATCGATGAAGTTCTCTACCAGTGTCAAAACGGCGGCCAGGTTGTCAAATTTTTTAAGCCACCATTATTTGCCCCTGTAATCGATTGAACGTGGCTGCAGCGATGACGGCGAGTAATGGATCAGCAAACAGTGGTTGAACCGTGCATGCAAGTGTTTGGAGGGTATCGCAGTCAAGCGTTTGGCTTTTGGTTCGGATCTCAATTCCAATCCCAAATTAGCAAAACTGTAGCGCTGCGAGAGTATACAGAACTTTGAATTTAAACTAATACTTACATCATTAAATAAGTTCTGGCCCGCAGCGATAGGAGAGATTGACATGGCTGATATTGCGAAATGGATGGATGATCTCAAGCAAACACGTGACGAGCTTCGTTTGCAACTTCATCTTGGTGCGAAAGAAGCAGAGGATGAATGGGAAAGCCTTATGCGTGACTGGGACTCGTTCTTGAGTAAGTCTCAGTTCGAAAAGTCCGAAGATGAAGTCGGAGAAGCGGCCCGCGAGCTGGGTCTGAAGATGAAGGCCGCCTACGAACGTATGAAGAAAGCAGTTTAGTCTGCGGAAACAAGCGAGGATCACTAAACGCGAAAAGTTTTGAAAAACTCAAACGTATGGCGTGGCTACGTCATTTTAATTGAGGTGTTCTGAGCGAGATAGTCTCAATCGCGTAGTGTCCTTGCAAAATTGCCATCTCGACGATTGTTCATTTCTTAACCGCAAGGGACAGGCGATCAGATCGCGCGCCGTCGTCTTGCGGTGGCACGCTATCAATCTGGCTTAGTGGTTTTGCTATGCTTGTTGCAGTGATTGGCCTATTTTTTGGGAACGTTGCCTGTTCTTCTGTCTGGGCGATAACTACGGGAAAGCGCTGGGCGGCGGAATCCTTGCTGTTTGAGCCTGGATCTTGCTGTCGTCCCGGTGCTTGTCGCGCCTCGAATGAGCGCTGAACGAGAACCGGAACCTGTCATTGAATTTCGCGATCTCGCAATGGACGATATCAAGGCGGCATAGTCGGAATGGCTGGGTGAGGCAAAGCATCTGGAAGAAAATGTGCGGCGTATTGCCTCCTATCCGTTTGGCGCTGTGGAATCGACTCTGCTTGGCCCGCTTTTTTCAACGACGGCGAAGTCTCTCTACAAGAAGGTGCAAACTACCAATCACAACAAAGGCGAAACTAGTCGGGACAAGGGAGCACCAATTCTGATACGTTTTGGTTGCTGCGACAGCCTTTTCGAAAGTTCGAAGGAACGTTCGAAATCAGCTTCAAACATCGCTTCTAGTTGTGATGCAGCACTATCATCAAAGTAAACCGCCATGGCTTCAAAGTTCAATCGAAACGACCGGTTATCCATGTTCATGGTTCCGACAACTGCAAGCGTATCGTCAACAAGTACGACCTTTTGATGCATGAAACCCGCATCATAGCGCATCACTTTGACTCCTACGTCGCGGATCTCGTCAAAGTATGCGAAGGCAGCCAACCAAGGAACGGTATGGTCTATGACCTCCGGGACCAATATACGCACATCTAGGCCGCGTAGCGCCGCTAGTTTAAGCGCGGTCAGAATATCGATATCTGGCACAAAATAAGGAGATGCAATCCACACTCGTTTCTTAGCTTCAGCGATGCAGGATATGAAGAACATGGCCCCTGTTTCCAGTTCGTCACCCGGACCAGTAGCGACCAAAAGTGATGTCATGTCAGCTTTATCTCGATCGGCATTCCAATTCAGGTCATCGATCAGTATTTCGTCTGTTGCCCAGTGCCAGTCTTCCACGAAAATCAACTGAAGCTGGGAAACTACTGGGCCAGTCATCTGAACATGTGTGTCGCGCCAATTACCAAAACGTGGATCGAGTCCTTTGTACTCGTCTCCGAAATTCAAACCACCCGTGAAGCCCACATGACCGTCGACAACTACTGTTTTGCGGTGATTGCGAAAATTGAGCTGAAAACGGTACTTCGGCCCCCTTGTCGACTTCGGATCGACGAACTCTACCCCTGCTGACTTTAAGCGCTGAAAATAGGTGGGAGGAAGCTTTTTGCTTCCTACAGCATCGACCATGAAGCGGACCGACACCCCTCGTTCAGCGGCATTGATCATGTGATCGCAAAGGGCTCGGCCAACGCCATCATCGTTGACGATATAGGATTGGACAAGCACGTATGATTTTGCAGTATCAATCGCCTTGAAAATCGCTGAGAACGTCTCCTCACCATCTATGAGAAGCTGAAAACCATTTCCGTCTACTCCGGGTAGTTCTGCGATCTTTTCAAAAAGTGTTGTGTCGTTCTTGGGTTTGGACTTAGGCCTATGTTGTTCGCGATAAGTCGCCACACCTTCAAGAACCTGTTCGCTTGAGGCACGACTTATTTCATAGCCACGATATTTGTGGTGTCCAAGAAACAGATAAAGCGGCACACCAAGGTAAGGTGCTGTTACAAGAAAGATTGCCCAACCGATCGCGCCTTGAGGAGTACGCGCCGTCTGGATAGCGCGCCACGCGAAAACAATCGCAATGACCTCTGACGCGATGAGTGCAATAATCAAAACCGTGCCGAGCATTTCATCGCCCATTCCATAGACAGGGGAAAGCCTGACTGAGTTACCCTCGGGCCAAAGCTATGTGAGTTTCCCATTCGTAACAACTTTTGGGCCCTCCGTCTGGTCTTGTCAGACGAACTTTTGTTGGGCGTGGCGGGGCAGTAAAGCCGCCGTTCGGATTTCGGAAGCTGTCGTTGGGGCAATCCTGGCTGACCGACTGCTCAGAGCCCTTAGCCGCCGTTCCGCCTTGCCGAGAATTTAAACCGAGGCGATACGTCGAGAAACGATCAAAAAATTCGAACTCTGCTTTGAAAGCCTATTGTGATTTTGATCTGATCTTAAGGTCACTGCGTATCAAAAATGTACATGTCGAGTTATTGCTGAGATGGCATTTTGATTGGCAACAAGCGAAGCTTTGGTAGCAAAATGGGAGAAGAGTTGATCGCCCTTATTCTTGGCAGCGCTCCAGACGCAATTCGCGCGGTTACTTGGCCGAAACGAGACAAGTGCAAAATTGTCAGCATAAACAATGCATGGAGAATTCGGGATGACTGGGACTACAGTGTGTATCCTGATGACTTTCCCACACAGTATAGACCTGACCGGAAGAGTCACGCCCAGAGGCTGATTGACTCATCAATTTATGTTCCGGCAAACAATCAGTTTGGTGGCGTTGTATATGCTGGTGCGACAATGGCATTCACGGCTGGATATTGGGCTCTCAGCGCACTAAAACCTACAGTCCTAGCCTACTTGGGCTGTGACATGGTCTACACGGGACGAAACACGCACTTCTATGGGCTAGGCACACCTGATCCTATTCGTGAAGACATTACTTTGTTATCTTTGGAAGCCAAATCAGCAAGGCTTATGACGATCGCTGCCCAACAGCACTGCGCGTGCGTCAATCTCTCGGAAGAATTGGAAAGTCGTCTGCTTTTCCCAAGAGTTAGCCACACGGCGCTAAGCGGTGATTTGCCGCTAACCAACTATAGCGCGGAACTTTCCCACAAAGCCCTAAGCCTGGAAAACGAGGCTGGTTACTTGATCCAGGATGGTAAGTATTGGGAGCACTACGCCTCCTTTGATCAAAACGTACTGGCGGAAATAGATCGACTGTGGCTGTCTGCCGTGGGAATGTAATCGAGTCGTAAGTTGCCCTTTCAGCGAAGTGAACTTTGATTTTTCGACGCTAGCTCGCCATTGCAACAAAACTACACTGTTACCTAGTCACCTGATCTCCACCTCTGACACATAGCCGAAGTCGAAATAGATTTGCTGGCTGATAACTTTCTTTCATTTTTAGGTGACCGCTTGGTCCGCGACCCGGTCATAGTCGTGTTTTCTGCAAGTGTCTGCTCCTGGGTCAAAGCAGCCGTTGACGCTGTGACCTGTTTGTAGGTCCAGAGCCTAGAACGATCCGTTTGCCCTATTTCGGAGACCCTGTTAGGAAGTCCGGTCTTGCCAACCCAATGCATCCTGAGCGTCAGGCAACCCGCCTGACCACCAACCCGCCTCCACGGGTGGTCGCCGGTAGATCAATCGATCTGACGGGATGCGCATCAATCGATGAAAAGGAAATCAACTATGACAGACTTGAATAAAGCGCTCGGCTGGAGCGAACCGATCACTTGGGGTCAGGACCGTCCCGCCGACGCCATACCCAACGACATCAAACCCGGTATGTGGGTGCAGTCGGACATGATCGTGCGGCCAATTATGACCCACTGGCTAACCGAGCCCGGAAACCAATATCCAGCGCCGTATGTAATTGACTTAATGTGGGAGGTGATCGACGGCGAGAGCTTCAAGCTAGAAGTGGCCGAGCCTTACGCCACTCACCGGGTCGCCTCGTACTACCGCATCTGGGCCGGTGAACTTCCCAGCGAAACCGAAAACAAGACTGAAGCACCGAGTGATGAAGAAGAGTTGCTTTCGAGATTGCTTGAGACTTACGACGAAAAGGAGAAAGCAAATGCAGCTGCCTGATAGCGAACGAGAGATCATCGACCCGCCGCAGGCTGAACAGGATGCCGTGATTGCAGCCTTTGTCGAACAGAACCCAACGGACTTGCAGCGCAGGCGCGACGAACTTGCCGCCATCCAGCAAATCCACCGAGCGGCACACGCCTACAATAAGGCCTGCTATGCGGTCGGAAGTGGCGCTGAGATCGACGATGACCCCCGAGTTGTAAGTGAACGACAGTGGCGGGTATCGCTGAAGTTAGCTGCGACTTTCATCCGGTGCGAAGGTCGGATGTCGCCTGCTCAGGTCCGACACGAGTGGGCGATTGAAATGTCGCGTGGGGATACACTCCACTATCTGCCGACCGACGTGCTGGTTCCATTCGAAGACTTGCCCGCCCAAAAGCAACTGGAAGAGCAGGCCGGTGTTCAGGCGATGCGAGTAGCAATGTCGCCCCCTTTGATTGTTGAGGATCACACCCAGTTGACGGACGCTCAACTGTTGCATCTGGTCCACAGCGCCGACGACCAGATCGCGAGTATCGAACTGGCCCGAAGAAGAGCGCTTCGATCCATTGGTCAAATGGAAGCGAACTGAGAGATCGGGGTGGGAATGGGGTGGGAACAGTCCACACACTTCCGAGACACGATCTTCTAAGTTATTGAAAAGATGGTGCTGCTGGAGAGAATTGAACTCTCGACCTCTCCCTTACCAAGGGAGTGCTCTACCTCTGAGCTACAGCAGCGCTGTGGGCGGGTGATTAGACTCAAACGAAACGGTGCGCAAGGGTGTCTGGACGGTTTTTTTCGCCTCCTGTAGAGAAAGACAATGGCAGACAGAAATACACCTAAAAAACACGGCAAATCCGGTGATGCACGCGAAGAGCGGCTCAAGGCAGCGCTCAAGGCGAATATGGCGCGGCGCAAGGCGCAGGCCAAGGCGCGCGCGGCATCCGAGGACAAGACCGGCAAGGACGAGGGATAAGAGCAAATGGATTCGATTCTGGTGACAGGCAACGGGCCGCTGAATGGTCAGATACCGATTGCGGGGGCCAAGAATGCGTGCCTGACCTTGATGCCGGCCACGTTGTTAAGCGATGAACCGCTGACGCTGACCAATGCGCCACGGCTGAGCGACATCAAGACCATGTCCGCCCTGCTGCAATCGCTGGGGGCCGAGGTGTCGTCGCTGCAGGACGGGCAGGTGCTGGCGATGTCCAGCCATGACCTGACCAGCCACACGGCGGACTATGAGATCGTGCGCAAGATGCGGGCCTCGAATCTGGTGCTGGGTCCACTGCTGGCGCGGTTTGGCGAGGCTGTGGTCTCGCTTCCCGGCGGCTGCGCGATCGGTGCGCGGCCCATGGACCTGCATGTGGAAGGGCTCGAGGCGCTGGGCGCAGAGATTGAGCTAAAGGACGGGTATCTGCATGCCAAGGCACCCGGCGGGCTGAAAGGCGCAGTGCATGAGATGCGTTTTGCATCCGTCGGTGCAACCGAAAACATCGTCATGGCTGCGACACTGGCAAAGGGCACCACGGTTCTGAAAAACGCCGCGCGCGAGCCCGAGATCGTCGATCTGGTGGAATGCCTGCGCAAGATGGGCGCGCAGATTGCCGGTGAGGGCACCTCGACCATCGAGATTCAAGGCGTTGATCGTCTGCACGGCGCGACTCATCAGGTTGTGACAGACCGGATTGAACTGGGCACCTACATGCTGGCTCCGGCCATTTGCGGGGGTGAGGTCGAACTGCTGGGCGGTCGTATGTCTCTGGTCGAAAGCTTTGCGGCGAAACTGGATGTGGCCGGTGTGAATGTCACTGAAACCGACAAGGGCTTGAAAGTCGCGCGTAAGAATGGACGGGTTAACGCCGTGGATGTGGTCACGGAACCCTTCCCCGGATTCCCGACAGACCTGCAGGCGCAGATGATGGCACTTATGTGCACCGCGGACGGAGTCTCGGTTCTAGAGGAGCGTATCTTCGAGAATCGCTTTATGCACGCCCCGGAATTGGTGCGCATGGGTGCGAATATCGAAGTGCACGGCGGCACGGCAACTGTAACAGGCGTCGAGCGTCTGAAAGGAGCGCCGGTTATGGCGACCGATCTGCGCGCGTCGGTTTCGCTGATTCTGGCTGGGTTGGCTGCAGAAGGTGAAACGACCGTAAGTCGGGTCTATCATCTGGATCGCGGTTATGAGCATGTGGTGCGCAAGCTGGAAGGCGTGGGTGCCAAAATTGAACGGATCAAGGGCCAATGACTGACGCAAGTTTTCACGATGGACGCGAAGCCCCGCTGAATCTGGGGGCTGAAGACACCGATGATCTTCAGGTGATTTCGACGCTTACGCAGGACGCAGTATTTCCGATCACGGAAATGACCTGGCGCCCCTCGGAACGTCGTTTTGGCCTGCTGCTCAACCGTTTTCGGTGGGAGGACAGGGACGCTGCAGCCATGCGGGATCGCCCCTTCGAGCGGGTGCAGTCAGTACTGGTTTTCGACTCGGTTCTTTCGGTTGCCAGCCAAGGCATAGACCGCAGCGACAAGGACATGGTCATGTCTCTGCTGTCGGTCGATTTCGAGCCCGCCGATGACGGGGCGGGGCAGGTCATGCTGACTTTGGCCGGGGATGGTGCAATTCGCCTGACGGTCGAAGCGCTGGACGCCACCCTGAAAGATGTCACCCGCCCGTATCAGGCTCTGTCCGGTCAGGCACCGCATCATCCGGAATAAACGCGGCATAGCTCGGGCTTTTATAAGCCTGCCTTCGGGTTGGGATTTGCGGCTTGCGACCGTGTTTGACGTGTTTCAGGTCAACGGTTTTCTGTCTCGTTCCGGCAATTTGATCGGTATGTCTCATTTCCCCATGCGCAAATCGCTGCACCCGGCCGCGGAAGGGTTGAGGCCGGACCATCCGGGCGATATGTCCCGATGAAACGCCCCGGAGAGCACAATATGCCCGTTTTTCTAGATACGACTTCGTCTGATTTCGAGACTGCGTTCAAAACCCTGTTGTCCGCCAAGCGCGAGGACAGCCCGGACGTGGTCGCTGTCGTGGCGCAGATTATTGATGACGTGCGTCTTCGTGGCGATGCGGCAGTTATTGAGCTGACGGCCAAATTCGACAGGCTGGACCTTACGCCTGACACTTTGGCGTTTTCCCCGGCAGAAATCGCAGACGCGGTCGCGCAAGTTTCGCCCGAGGATCGAGCCGCGCTTGAGCTGGCGGCAAATCGCATCCGTGTGTATCACGAAAAACAGATGCCCTCTGACCATCAATGGGTCGAGGAAACCGGCGCGACACTGGGCTGGCGTTGGTCCGCAGTTTCGGCGGCCGGTTTGTATGTTCCGGGCGGTTTGGCTTCATATCCGTCTTCGGTGCTGATGAACGCTATTCCGGCAAAAGTGGCCGGGGTTGAGAGGTTGGCGATTGCCGTGCCAACGCCGGACGGTCAGGTGAACCCGCTTGTCTTGCTGGCGGCACAACTTTCGGGCGTGGACGAGATTTATCGCATCGGTGGAGCGCAGGCGATCGCGGCGCTGGCTTATGGCACGGATACGATTGCCCCAGTGGACAAGATAACCGGGCCGGGAAACGCTTTCGTCGCCGCAGCAAAACGCCGAGTGTTCGGCAAAGTGGGCATCGACATGATTGCGGGTCCGTCCGAGATTTTGGTTATAGCTGACAAGGACAACGACCCTGACTGGATTGCGTTGGACCTTCTCAGTCAAGCCGAACACGACGAAAGTGCGCAGTCGATTCTGATCACAGATGACGCCGCCTTTGGTCAGGCCGTGGCAGAAGCGGTGGAAAAGTGTCTTGAAACTTTGCAACGCCGCGTGATTGCGGGGGCAAGCTGGCGCGACTTCGGGGCCATCATCACGGTGCGTGATTTGGACGAGGCTGCTGCCCTGTCCAACCGTATCGCGCCCGAGCACCTGGAGCTTTGCGTGGCTGATCCTTTGTCGCTTAGTCAGAAAACCATTCACGCAGGCGCAATCTTTCTGGGCCAGTACACTCCCGAAGCAATCGGGGACTACGTTGGCGGCCCAAACCATGTGTTGCCCACTGCACGATCAGCCCGCTTTTCTTCGGGTCTGAGTGTGATGGATTTCCTCAAGCGCACGACGCTTAGCCACATGACGCCCGAGGCTCTGCGGGCGATTGGCCCCGCGGCCGAGCAGTTGGCCGGTTCAGAAAGTCTTGAGGCGCACGGACTGTCCGTTACAGCTCGGCTGAAAAGATTGAACGAGTGAACCCTCTATGGCTCTGTGGTCTCTGTCTGCCTGCCGCTGCATCAGTTGGTTTGACGGGGCTTGAATCGCGCCTCTGATCTGCGGCGGCCTGGAGCTGGGTGTCAGGCACCAAGAAATCATAGTTGGAACGTGTGGCAACTCTTTGGATCGGACTTCGATTCTGCTTTCTGGAACACCTGTGCCTGAAATATACCGCGACCCGATCAACCGGTCCGTGGCGGTTCATGCAGATTTGTTCCGGCTGAAGCTATTGTAGAAGACTGCTGACATCTGGGTTGACGCGGATATCTACGCACTGCGGCCACTGGAGACAAAGAGCCAGTATCTCTTTCCCCGCGGCAACCGCAGGAAATGGTGAGATGGAAATGGCAGCTGCTCGTGGAGAGCTTACTGCCGTTCCTCCCTGGTTCATGGTTTCGCGGCATGTTCGCAGAGATAGGGAACTTCAATTAAGGTGCTCTGGTCGATCATTTGTTGCAAAAGCACGGAATTGACCCAGCGGAGTATCCGATTTGACCCATTCCCGCGTTGTCCAATTATTTTTGTTGCGATAAGCCTGATCCGACCTGAACGGACTGCACGCACATGACCCGCATTTCGCATATAGAACTGGACGACCGCAATTTGCCTCCGCCGACCCCCGAGATCGAGCAGGAGCGCAAGGTCGCGATCTATGACCTGTTGGAAGACAACTCGTTTGTCCTGCCCAAGCGTGAGGACAGGGCGGTGCCGGATGGCCCCTACCATGTGCAGCTGTCGATCCGCGACAAACGGCTGGTGTTCGACATCGCGACAGAGGCCGAGGAGAAAGCGGCTGAGTTCCATCTTTCGCTGGGACCGTTCAAGCAGGTGGTGAAGGATTACTTCCAGATTTGCGAAAGCTATTTCGACGCTGTGAAGTCCCTGCCGCCCAGTCAGATCGAAACCATCGACATGGCCCGGCGCGGCATCCATAACGAAGGCAGCCGGGTCCTGCAGGAGCGGCTGGAAGGGAAGGCCAAAGTTGATACCGACACGGCCCGCCGCTTGTTCACGCTGATCTGCGTGCTGCATTTTGGGGGGTGACGGGTGACGCCTCTGCCGCAGTCCATCCTGTTCTGTTGCGACCATAATTCGGTTCGGTCACCGATGGCCGAAGGCATCATGAAAAAGTTCTATGGCACTGGCACGTATGTCCAGTCCGCCGGGGTTCACAACGATCTGGAAGTCGACGGTTTCTGCATCGCAGTTTGCCAGGAAATCGGAGTCGAGCTGTCCCGCCATCGCTCGCGTTCGTTCGATGAGATGCAGGAATGGGGCGATGACCTCAGCTCGTTTGACCTGATCGTCGCCCTGTCGCCCGCCAGCCAGCGCCGGGCGCTGGAATTGACCCGGATTTTCCACCTGGATGTCGATTATTGGCCAATAATGGACCCTACTGGACTGGGCGAGAGCCGGGAAGAAAAGCTACATCACTACCGACAGACCCGCGATCAGATCATCAAGCATCTGAAAGACCGCTGGGGCGAGCCTACGGAGTGATCATGAACGAGACCGTCAAAACCTATTTCGATGCCTTCAATGCAGGTGATGTCGAGGGCATGCTGGCTTGTCTCTCCGACGACGTGGCCCACCACGTGAACGAAGGCCAAATTCGTGTTGGCAAAGAAAAGTTCGCGGCCTTCTGCGCCCATATGAACCGCTGCTATCGTGAAAATCTGACCGATATCGTGGTTTTCGACGCCAAAGGCGGCACCCGCGCGGCGGCCGAGTTCACAGTGAACGGCACCTATCTGGAAACCGACGAAGGGTTGCCCGATGCGCACGGCCAGACCTATCGTCTACCCGCCGGGTCGTTCTTTGACCTGAAGGACGGAAAAATCACCCGCGTCACGACCTTCTACAACCTCGCCGACTGGACCAATCAGGTCTCGAATGGCTGAGGTTACAGCCGTCCGCCCTCTGACCGGAGCGGCGCTTGAGGCTGCTCTGGACGACGTTGCCCGCCTGCGGATCGAGGTGTTTCGGGCGTGGCCATACCTGTATGACGGCGATCTGGATTACGAGCGGAAATACCTGCAATCCTACCGTGATAGCGACAAGGTCATCGTTGTGGGTGCCTTTGATGGCGATCGACTGATCGGCGCGTCCACCGGCGCCCCTTTGACCGACCATTCCGAAGATTTTGCGGCGGCTTTTGAGGGCACAGGTCTGGACCTGTCGCAAATCTTCTACTGTGCGGAATCCGTTTTGCTCTCTGACTACCGAGGGCAGGGTGTTGGCCATAAGTTCTTCGATCTGCGTGAGGCGCATGCACGTGCGCTGGGCTTCAAAAAATGCGCTTTCTGCGGGGTGCAGCGCCCGGCGGATCATCCGATGCGGCCCGGGAACTACCGACCGCTAGACGTGTTCTGGCGCGCGCGGGGATATGCGCCTCTGCCCGGAGCGATCGCTCAGTTTTCGTGGAAAGACATCGGGCAGGACGCTGAGACACCGAAGCCGCTGCAATTCTGGATCAGAGACTTGTAGGTCAACCATGATATGCTTTTCGGGCGGCTGTGCAGCTGCGTATTCCGGTTAATCAGACGCTTACTGGCTTGATCAGAGTTCCTAAGTATTCCCGCGTTTGGCTATCCCAGTCGCCCGGATTTTCGCCGTGCGCGACTTGCGCATGAAGCTCCATTAGCTTCCAAACTTCTTCTTTCGTTTCTGCCACTACGCTCGCGGGGCAAGCCTCCATGCCTTCACAGTCGCGACAAGCATATGAAAACGCATTTGCCATAGTGTTCCTCCTCCCATTCAGGAAATTATAGCAAAACTGAGGGCTTCCTCCGAATCCGGTGGCGCGGACGTGGGGCCGAACACTCAATGCCTCTTACTTTTCGCCCAAATCGGACGCGGATGTGGGTTCGTCACTGCGGTTGCAATGAGACTGTACAGATCGAGGCGCAACTGACTAAAGTCGCGCAAATCGGCCCAAAGGATCACCCCCAAATGAAAGTCGCAACCGCCGCCTATAACCTCGATTGGATCGATAGCTGGGCGCAGTATGAGGACAAGTTGGAACGCTGGGTCCGCGATGCGGTCGGGCAGGGGGCCGAGTTGCTGGTTTTTCCCGAATACGGCGCGATGGAATTGTCTACGCTGGATGGGGCTGAGGTTGCGGGCGATTTGAAGCGGTCAATCCACGCAGTATCCGACCGGATGGAAGATGTGCGCACCCTGCACCAGCGGCTGGCACGGGAGTATAAGGCCTATATTCTGGGCGCGTCGGCCCCGGTTGTGGACGGTTCGGGCCGCCCGGTGAACCGAGCAGCGCTTTATGCACCTGATGGCAGGCAGGATCATCAAGACAAACAGATCATGACCCGGTTCGAGCGCGAGGAGTGGGACATCGCCCCCGGTGGCCCCCTCAAGCTGTTCGATACTGCGCTGGGTAAGATCGGCGTGCTGATCTGCTATGACAGCGAATTCCCCTTGCTGGGTCGCGCGCTGAGCGACGCGGATCTGATACTTGTACCATCCTGCACCGAGGCATTGTCCGGCTATTGGCGTGTACGCATCGGTGCGATGTCCAGAGCGTTGGAAAATCAATGCGTTACGGTGATGGCTTCCCTCGTGGGAAACAATGACTGGTCCGAGGCTGTGGACATGAACACCGGCACCGGCGGCATTTTTGGCCCGCCTGACAAGGGGTTCCCCGCAACAGGTGTGCTGGCGGAAGGTGCGCTAAATCAGCCCGGCTGGACCTTCGCGGAAATCGACCTTAACGCCATCGCGACGGTTCGTGCGGACGGTCATGTACTGAACCGCAGCCATTGGGACGAGCAGACTTCCCGAGTCGAATCGGTCACATTATCCCGTCTTTAGTGATTCCGGCCTTGAAATAAGCCCAAAATAGGCTCATTTAGGCGCACATCCTCGCAGATTCTGCGAGTGCAACGTAATGATGGAGACAACATGGCCAAGGAAGATACGCTCGAATTTCCCGGTGTCGTGAAGGAACTCCTGCCTAATGCGACGTTTCGGGTCGAGCTGGAAAACGGCCATGAGATCATCGCACATACGGCAGGCAAGATGCGCAAGAACCGCATCCGTGTTCTGGCCGGCGACAAGGTTCAGGTCGAGATGACCCCCTATGATCTGACCAAGGGTCGGATCAACTACCGCTTCAAGTAACGCCCCACCCAATGGCGTTTATTTTAGGATCGGGCAGCCCAAGGCGGCTGGACCTGCTGGCCCAGCTTGGCGTGCAGCCCGATGCCATCCGCGCCCCAGATATCGACGAAACGCCCCTGAAGGGCGAATTGCCCGTCCCGTATTGCAACCGCATCACGCGGGCAAAAGTGCAGGCGGTTCAGGCGGATAGTGATGATATCACCCTCTGCGCCGATACCACGGTTGCGCTGGGGCGCCGGATATTGGGCAAGCCCGAGAACGCAGGGCAGGCGGCCGAATTTCTGCACGCTCTGTCCGGGCGTCGCCATCGGGTGATCACCTCGGTCGCGGTTCGGCGTGGCGAGCGTGTGCTACAGCGCGATGTGGTCTCTCAGGTCAAGGTCAAGCGCCTGTCCGACGTTGAGATCAACGCTTATCTGGCGACCGGCGATTGGCAGGGCAAGGCGGGTGCTTACGCGATTCAAGGACCAGCAGGCGCGTTCATTCCTTGGATTTCCGGTTCCTTCACAGGTATCGTCGGCTTGCCACTGTCTGAAACCGCCGCATTGCTGCAAGGCATCGGCTACCCCCTATATCGTGAGGCATCATGAAAGGCCGCACCATCGTATTGGACCACATCGACAACCGCGAAGCCGCGGCGTTGATGGTCGACGGAAAACTTGACGATTTCCTGATCGCAGGGGACGCGCCTGTGCCCGGAACAATATATCGCGCCCGCGCAGACCGTCCGGTCAAAGGGCAGGGCGGCATGTTCCTGACAACTCCGGACGGACCCGCTTTTTTGCGTCAGGTCAAAGGCTTGTCACCCGGTGCCTTGATGCTGGTTCAGGTGACCGGCTATGCCGAGCCGGGCAAGGCGTTGCCGGTCACGGATCGGGCGCTGTTCAAAAGCCGCTATGCGATCGTGACGCCCGACGCTCCGGGGCTGAACATCTCGCGTTCTATCCGGGACGAGGATGAGCGTGACCGCCTTCTGGAAATCGCTCATGAGTGTATGGATGGCAGTTCCTACGGGTTGATTCTGCGGTCGTGCTGCGTCGGGGAAGATGCAGGCGAGATCGCCGAGGATATCAACGCGATGTTGGCTCATGCTGATGAAGTCATAAATGATCCAGGGACCGAGCCGGAACGCCTGCTGGAGGGCGATGGGCCACATGTTCTTGCATGGCGCGACTGGACGGACCCGGCCGAGGTCGTAACGCAGGCTGGCGGCTTTAATGCGCACGGGGTGCTTGACGCTCTGGACGTCGCCCGAGGGATTTCCGAGCCGTTGCCTGGGGGCGGTCACCTCTATATCCAGCCAACCCGCGCCTTGGTCGCCGTAGATGTAAATACAGGGGCCGACACGTCGCTGGCGGCAGGAACCAAGGCCAACTTCGCCTGTGCCAAGGGGTTGGCCCGTGCGCTACGTGTGCGCGGTCTGGGCGGGCAAATCACCTTGGATCTGGCCCCCATGCCCAAGAAAGATCGCCGCGGTTTTGAATCGGCTCTGCGTGCTGCTTTCAAGACCGACCCGATTGAGACAACATTGGCGGGTTGGACCCCGCTTGGGCACTTCGAGCTGCAGCGCAAACGGGGCCGAATCCCTCTGTCGGAGGTGTTGAAGTGAGCTGCCCGATCTGCGGAGAAGACACCGCTACGAAGTTTCGTCCGTTCTGTTCAAAACGCTGTGCTGATATTGATTTGGCCAAGTGGCTGAATGGCTCATATTCCGTTCCTTCTCAGCGCGAAGAGGATGTCGAAACCGACATGCCGTCAGAAGATAAAGGGCTGCAACGTCCACATTGAAAAAATGTGAAAAAGGCTCTGGACACTGCCAGTGGCAAGTCATAGAACGCCCCCACCCAACGGCAGTCGCCGTTCCCGTGCCCGGGTAGCTCAGGGGTAGAGCAGTGGATTGAAAATCCTCGTGTCGGTGGTTCGATTCCGCCCCCGGGCACCATTTAAATATCTGAAATGATTAAAAAACCTAAGAGGCGGATGCTGGTTGGTTTCACCGGATTTGGTCTGTGTACCATACCTGTACCATTTGACCCCAGATTAAGATGTTTTTCTGAACGCTTAACGCCCTACTCTGGATACAGCTGTATTCCGTTTCAGTCATAACAGCCGGCCAAGTCTTTCTTGAAAATACTGGTCCGCGTCGTAGGCAAGGATAAATGGCTGCCGTCTGAAAAAGGATAGAGAGACGACATGTTGCAAAATCGCAACGCCACTATCCTTGGTTTTCAGCATCTATTCTTGTCACTATTCTTGGCTATCCTTGGAGAAAGCGCATCTATTCTTTAATTAATAAAATCAATAAGATATGTGAGCTTTCAGCGTTGAAAATCTCTCGGTTTTTGGAAATCATAACGTAACTTCGAAACGTTATGGGCAGCACACCAATGGTAACTGAAAAACTACAACACTCGTATGTGAGGGTTCACATCTGGGCTCAAAGAAGCCGTCAGGCTTCAAGGTCGACCGTGCGGAAGGGCTTTGCTGGACGGGTAATCAAGTCGTTTGAGCTAAACGGGCTTTCGCAATTTAAGTCTGCTGGTTTGTCCGGACTTCAAGCTGGAGCGGTCGTTTAATGACAAACTATTTGACAGAAAGCCTTGGCTGTATCACTCGCATGTCAGAGGCAGATAAGAAGGTGCTTCCTCCAAGCCATCTGCGTCACGTCCTGCGGTTTGCGAGGGATGTCACGGAGAATGCAGAATCCTACTTTTTTGAAGGTTCCGCTCTGTCCATGGCCTCAGATCTCAGGATTAGAGACCCCGAGGGCCTCCGTGGAGTATTGCTTTCGGTTTTCGACGCACCAAAGACGGTTTTTCTAGAAGCTGGCGGTCGTGAAAGGAACCTTCTACTAAATCCTCTGCGCGAACACATTCCTCAAGATGTGCTTCCCGGAGAAGCAATCGCGAACCGGGTTGCGCGGTGCTGCCAGCATTCTTAAGCAGAGAATCGATACCAAGCTTGCATCCGATGATTCTGTTCTGTGACCGCTGTGCGTAAAGTTTTGCTGGCAGATAGTTTCAATAGCTCATGTTCTGAGCCGATTGCTCTTCCTCATACTGCTTCCAAAGCCCCAGGTGTCCGTTTTGTCGCGCGTTTGCGAGCCAGAGCTGTTTTCGAGCATCAGGCAATTCCATTGATCGATGTTTCCCGCCAGAGAGCTTCGGCCAATCTATAGCGAGGCCATGATCAGCCCCACCTGAGCGGACCAATCTGATTTTTGATGCATAACTGGCCTCTGGTCGATCTGGACACTGTTTTTCGGAGGCGATGGTTACCATGCTGCCGAGTTTGCACGCCAGTAGGCGGCGTGCAAAAAGGCTCGGAATCCCTGAATTTTTGGCAACCCTTCAATCTCCACCTGCCATACGATCCACCCAGGATTTTTTTGCAGTTCCACGGTGGTCCGCGCGGCGATGAAACGCAAGCTCCGAGGTGAGTGTCATTTCTTTGTGCATTCTCGGAGAAATATCACGGTCTACGTGCCGCGCGAGTACTTTTAGGCCACGCACCAGTTCCCGGCTTCCCGGCAATTCGCGAACATATGCCTCAAAATACCGTAACTCTCTTTCAACGTAGTTGGCCGCGTCTCGAAACGCTCGGTCTCGGTTCATTTGCCCCGCGCGGTTCAATACGTGGGCCTGCCAATGTGTTGCTACTATCGACGCAAGTTCCGATGATTTTGGACACCTTGCGTTTTCTCCTCTTTCGGCAGCCGTAAGTAGGGCAGTACTGTATTGCGGTTGAAATGGCTCGCCGCCTTCCACTGAGCTGGCAGAAACGCTCGCTGTGAATTCAAATCGCTGTTTATGAGCGGACGTCGGACAAGTGACCTTTGCTACCACCGCGCGTTCCACTTCGTTTTGAATGGGCCCCAAATCGACATTTAAGCGTCCCGCGTGTCCAAGAGATGAGGATTTGCCGAGGATTTCTACGTGAAACCCAGCTGGATACTGAATTGAAACTTCGACGTTGTCGGCCACGGTAGAGAAGATGTCTTCTAGCTCACCGAGCAAAACCGATGAAATTTCGGTGTCAAATTCGGCATCATGCAGTCTTCCACCTCCATCTTCAGAGATGCCCCGCAGCAGTTGTTCATCATATCCATTTCCAATACCGAGTGCTGAAGTTGTTACGCCTCTTTTGCGCAATTCGCTCGCATGCCGGCGGAGTTCAAGAGGATCCGTAACGCCTTCGTTGGCGTGCCCATCGCTTAGGATAATGACCCGTGGCGGCAGTCTGGAGTCCGCCTCGTAAACGGCGGCGGCACGGTCAACAGCTTGGAACCACCCACCGCTCAAGTTTGTACATCCACGCGTCCGCAAGCGCGAAATCTCAAACTGGATTTCTGGCAAGTTTTTGTCGTCGACCGAAACAGCATCCAGGTGAGTAACAACGTCCGAACCAAAAGAAACAAGCGTCAAACGATCTTGGCTTGATAGCTTCGGCACGAGGCCCAACGCTGCCTGCTTTGCTGCCTCAAGCTTTCCACCTGACATCGAGCCACTGACGTCAATTGCCAAAGCAATGTTCAATGGTTCCCGGTCGCGTCTAGAAGACGAGTTGCAATCCGAGGCTCTTACCTTGGCCACCAAGTAGCGAACGGAGTCGCCGCGCTCCCAAAACAGCTCACGGTCAAATTGGCACTTCAGTTCAATGTTAATATCAGTCACGTTTCTTGCCTCCTATTAGTATTGCGCGGAGCTGGTCCGCGAGTTGTTCGAATAATGCGCGCTCTCTTGGTTCAAGCTTTCCTCTGATCGAAAGCTCCAGGTCTGGAGTGATGGAGATTCGGTTCCAGATCATGCCTCGGGCACGACGAGGCGCTGGGCCCTCGAAAAGCTCTTCCAAACTGACGATCAGTTGCTCGATACTGGCGAGGCTCTCTTCTCTCTCAAGGCGTTTTGCTTCCCGCCTTTCACTGAAACGCGGTTTCTTGTCACCGAACAATTCGCGCCTTTCTTCGCTGTGTCGGCCTTCAGATCTGGCACGCGGCATCGGAGCCATTTTGTATGCGAGCGGCACCTCTCTTTGTGTGTCAATGTTTCTGAGATATTCTCGCCCCGAACCTCGCGATCTGGGTGTGGTTAGTAGCTCCTCAGCCCATTCTTCTATCTGTTCTTCCGTTGCAGTCATGAACCGGCGTCCAATGTCTGCCAGCGTCATGCCGTATGCATTTTTTAACGTCAGAACCGCCTTGGCCCGCCCTACATTTGTTTTAGGGTAGGTTGCTCCTCTCCCCGATTTGCTTGGCGGGGAAAGTAGTCCTTCGCTAATCCATGAGCGCAATGTTCGAGGTTCCACCCCGGTTCTTTCGCTCAGCTCTTCAAGTGTGATTCCATCGTTCATAGCGAATCGAATAATGTCGACATCTCGACATGTCAAGTTGTCGATATCATGGTTTGTAGTAAATTCAGTACTTACGTCGCCTCTCATTTATTGATTGGCGAGCTAAAATGATGGCATGCGAAGAGGCGGCTGCTGTAAGTATTTTCTTAGGTACTATATGATAAGAAATGACGATTATTTGTCGGGCGATAGGTACGTCGACCACACTGCGCAGGTTATGCCGCAGGTTTGAGAAAGAATTGTTGTCATCCCCACATTAGTTTTGGCGTAACTTCCAAAATTTTTGGCGGGTGCACGCAAGTAAAACCTTCCCGGTGACGTTACGTGCGCTTCGATGTAAATCCTGCAAATAGATGATTATTTATTGTTGCATTGCGATAATGAGTTCGGAGCACGAGTTAGACATGACGGAGAATAGGGATCGACTGACGGCCGAAGAAGCAAAAGGTCTGCGGACGGCCAAGGAACTCGAAAGTCATTTAGCCTGGCTGGACACGTTTACACCCGCGGCTTTAGGCGTTCTCGCAATAGCTTCCGGGATTTACACTTATCTTGGTGTTTCCTCTCTTTTGGAAGATAACGGTGCAGTCTCTTTCTTTGCCGCCGTCGCATACTCAATCGCCGTTTCTGTCGGGATCTTTGTTTTTTGGAGCTACATGCTTCGGTTGCTGCCTTCAATGCGAACGGCGAGTGGATTCATTGGTCTAACGATCTCCACAATTGTAGGGTCTGTCGCAATAATTGCTATGTCCAGCTGGCTAAATGCAGCGGCTCTCGCCGGCTCCGCAGCAGTCGAACAACACCTGGAAAACACTGTCCGAGACTACCAAGCCGCTCTTGAGCAAGCCCATGACATAGCCCTAAGTGGCCAAGCGTTGGGCCGCGAAGTGGAGCGCGCTCGCCAGAGTTTTGAAGAACTTGCTAAACTTGAGCAGTCCGGCGATCTCTCAGGAACCGCCGGTCGGGGTGCCGTATTTCGCGTTCTGACACAAAAGGCTGAAGAGTTAAGCAATCTTGAAGAGCAGATCTCAGCGCAGCAGGAACCTATCGATGAAGCCTTCCAGAAGGGCAACGAAATCCTTGCAAAAATGCGCGAGCTTACTGTTGCGCCCGGTCCAGTAGATCGCCGCTCGGTTCAGTTTTCTGAGGAGAGCGTCAAGCTAGCTGGTGTCATCTCACGTCTCAACCAGTACAGCGTAGCACCGCTTGTTGCCCGCGCCGCTGAGGACCTGCCATCCTCGGTTGTACTTCCTGAACTTGATGGGCGCAGTTCCGACGTACGAGATGCGCAATCATCCACAATCAACTCAGTTTTGAATGCACTGGACCAACGCAGCAAGACACTCAAGAACGCTGCGGACGAGGTGCTAGACATGGAGCCGCCCATTGAGACGGCATACAATCCGATTTCTAGTGCCGATGCGGTAATCAAGTACGCCCATAACTTCGTCCCTTCCTGGGCCGGAGCAATAGCCATCGACTTGCTACCCGCTGTTTTGGTGTTTGTGCTGGCTATCACACAGGCCGCAATCCGCAGTGGAAAGGACGGCATGAGCATCGAGGATACTCTGACGCTTTCTGACCTTAGAGCCGCAATGAATGCTATGAAGGACGTAGAGGCGACAATGGGCGTGGCCGACGCAGCTATCCTCAACCGCGCCACTTCACAAAAAGATGAAATGTGATGGGCCTGCTTCGTCGTCTCGATCCGCGCTCTTGGCTGCGCTACATTCTGATTCTGCAGTTAGCGATTGCGGGCGTTCTAATAGCGTCGGACGTTCTTGGTGTAATCCCCAGCCCGTTCAAAGAGCGTGTTGAACTCCCAACAGGACCTATATCCCCCGGTGATCAACGCCGCGAGTACCGCACTGATCGCAGTGATCCATCGCTTGTGCCTCAAGACGGGCCACTAGACGTCCCCGTACCTGAAGCATTTCCTGACCGATTGGACTTCTCAGTTCAGGAAGTCGAAGGACTAGGGAGGGTACTTCTACTCAGCGGTCAGATAGAGGTGGATGACTCGTCTCGCTTCGCTTCGTACTTGTCGGACATGCAGGAGAAGCCTGACCTAGTGGCTCTTCACAGTCCAGGAGGGCTGGTTTCAGAGGCATTGTCCATCGGTAAGAAAGTTAGAGAGGCTGAGCTGGCTTCTGCCGTTCTGGCTGGCGCTATGTGCGTGTCCTCATGCCCTTACATCCTAGCAGGTGGAGAAGATCGCATTGTCTCGCTGCGCGGCTTTGTGGGTATGCACCAACACTACTACGAGCAGCCCCGCCTGATACCAGTCGTTTTCGCCGTCGAGAGTATCCAAAAAGGGCAAGGAGAAACCATGCAGCATCTCATCGACATGGGCGTAGATCCTGCGCTCATGCTATACTCGCTGAATACTCCTCCAGAGGAGATCTATGCGCTAGTCGAGGATGAACTCGTAGACACCCGCATAGCAACCCAAATAATCGACTAACACCGGACACCGAGGACTTTGCCTTGTTAAAGACGCTAACCATTGCTGCGGCGCTGTTCGCCACGACTGCCACTGCGGGTGGTCTCCAAGTGCGTGATGCAGACACAATTGTTGTCGATGGCACGCCTGTGCGGTTGCAAGGAGTTGATGCTCCTGAGTTGGGCGCCGCCGCAGGGCGCGAAGCGCGGAGGTGGATGGTCAATTACCTTCGCGGCAAAGCGGTCGAATGCAAGCTTACCGGCGAACGAACATACGACCGTTACGTGGGCGTCTGCTACGCCGAGGGACAGGATATCGGTGCGGCCGTCATAGCTGCGGGTTACGCTTTGGACTGCGCGCGATATAGTGGTGGCCGCTACCGCAAATACGAGACACCTGCTGCAAAGTCACGATTGGCAAGAGCTCCTTACTGCTGACCAGCCCAGTACGCCACAGAAAGTGAACGGCACCAATAGATCAAAGCGCTACTTCGCTTGAATGATAAAAACGTAGAGCAGGATAGTACTTTAGAGCCATGGCTTGTCAGAGAATTCATTCGTTTCTTCGAACTATTGGTTTTGCAGCTTTTTCGGTCTGGATATTGCACCCGAGCCTAGGCGTCTCGCAAGGCGTTGGAACAGAGGTTGAGCACGCAAGAACACTCAACACGCATTCTCCCGCAGAGGAACTAAGTGCGGCAATGGGCACCTGGGAAAGACAAGTTCGGTGAAGTTGGTCTGACAATACAAAGATTGAGCTGGTCGGTTTCAGGGGAAACCGAATTTCAAACAATTGTCGGTATTCGACGGCACGCTCTGGCAAGAATTATTCAGCGAACACCGCACAAAACCCTTGCTGCGTTAAGTGAAGCCTTACCGTTGGCCTGGCTTCAGATGGGGAACTGGTCGGGAGCGCATGAAGGCGACAAGTTCGCGCTTCAAGTTCTGCCTGAGCTGAAAATACTGGCAAAACTATAAGTTTTGGCGTTTGCTAGCAAGCTTTTGGCAGCTTTTCGCAAGTTATTGGCAGGCCGGATCCCAAGGTAGAATTAGGATACGCGTGCGGAGTTCAGTATGGACGATGAATTTGAATTACATGAGTTTTTCCATGTTTGGACAACCAACGATGATTGTCCAGCAGATGGCATTCTTTTGTACAATCCGGACAACGAAGACGAATATGTTGTACGAGGCGTGGACAACGCAGGATTCGAAGTTTCTGACGCCAACGGAGCTGTCAGGAAACTCCTTCGACAGGCTCTTTCGAATTGGATTTTGATTGTTCCAAGGGATCATGATTTACACAATCTGATCCGAACAACGAAGACTCCGGCCGACGAACGTCGAGACATCATCAACAAACTTACAGGCAATGGTCTCCCAGTTGTTTCTATTCAAAACCTGGATGACCTTCGCTTGGTCAGATGGGCGTGGACAACGCAGTTTTCGCGGACTGATCGCGAGACAAGACATAAGTTCTACTCAGCCGTAAAAAAATTAGAGAACTTTTCGGAGCATTGGCCCGCTTCGATCAAAATTGGGCGAAGCATTGTCGAGAATTGGGCAAGCCAGGTCGAAGACCACATGCCCGCCGATTTGCTGATCCATCTCGCGTATTACCGACGTTGGTCTTTTGATACGCGTGCTGCTCTAGAAGCATCAGATTGTTTGGTTGGAACACGAATTCGGCACGACCTGACAGATATGCAAAGAAGCATTTTGGCAACGGAGCGTGCGGCTGCATTCATGGATCTGTTCGAACGAAGCGGCTCTGGTCTTGAGGATGCAGAGCGGTACTTAAAGTACTCCCAAGGCGCGAGCAAAGGCAAAAACAGCCCGGAAAACTACCTGGGATGGCAGCGTTATAACAAGTTAAGAGAGGGTGCTCACTTTGGCGGGTATTAATAAAGTTATCTTGGTGGGGAATCTCGGAAGAGATCCTCAGATCAATGAAATCTCTATTGGGAAGAAGGTTTGCAATCTTAGTCTTGCAACCAGCGAACGCTGGAAGGATCGCGCTTCCGGAGAGCCGAGATCGCGTACTCTGTGGCATTCTATCGCGGTGTATCGTGAAGACCTAGTCAGGGTAGCTGAACAACTTCAAAAAGGGGCAAAGGTCTACGTTGAAGGTAAGATCCAGACAAGAAGCTGGTCAGATAAAGCAGGGGAAAAACGCTACAGGACCGAGGTGGTGCTGGATGGTTTCGCTTGCAATCTCTTCAAACTTGAACGGGAACAAACCAACAAACAAGAGCGTCCCGCAGAGTCGATAAATGCTGGATCACCAAAATCCAACGTAGATGATTGGGATCTCACTGATCCGCCTTTTTAGAAGCGTCGAGCTGCCAGTGTTGCGCGAGATACACGCGATTTGATCGTATTCAAATTATTGACTTTATTCTGTGGCACTTAGCGTACTTCATTGAATTAAACTGACCGTATGACAGGCAGATGGACAGAAACGTACCAATAGCCGACGCTGATTGCGTGCAGCAGATAGCTGCGATTGATCTCGAGGTTTGTCCGGAAACCTCGAGAATAATTGCTATTGGTTCTATTCGCTCAGACAGCGAAGAGACATTCCATTGGCGAGGCTCAGACGCGAGCAAAGGTGCCAATAGCTTAATCAAGTATATTCAGGGTGCGGAATTCGTAGTTGGCCACAATCTTGGATCTTTTGATCTGGCGCACCTGTTGGCCAATCAGCCGAGCCATCATTTCGACCAAATTCTACACGTCGATACTCTGTGGCTTGCAGCGCTCGCATGGCCTGAACCAAGGTCACTAAGGCTCAAAAAAATAAATCGCGACGGCGCGCTTGCGGGTTTGCTCAAAGAGGATTTCGAGCTGAATGACCCAGTGCCTCACGTAGTAATCCAAGAGCATCCTTGGCGTCGACTGAAGACATCAGGTAGCAACCGTAAGGTGCCTCTGGTCGGGGCGTCACTATGATCTGATCGGGAATGGCCCCGTTCTTGACTCCCTTGTGATACACAACCAGCCACGGTTCCTCGGGCTTGCCGTCGATCAGTTGGGCAACCTCCTGAGCCAGAGCTTCGCCGTTCTTCAACCACGCGTTCTTCCCAGACCCCTTGTCCATTACGTGGACAGTGAGGTTCCCGTAGCTTTTGGCTACTGAGGGCAGCCGCACGAGGTTCCCCAGATGCTTCTCCCACAACGCATAGGTCGCACGGACGCGCCCGGAGGCGTCGAGGATAGCGACATCCTGCGGCGTAGGACCCCCTCCACGTCGAGCCAGTTCTTCCAGCAACGAGGTGGTCGTGGCGTCAGTCATCCACGTTAACTGGCAAGCTAATGTAACCAGCTGACGTTGCCGTACTCCTCATGGAGGTCATTCAACCCCGCACCAAATCTCAACTTGACCCTCTGCTCCCGCCTTTTCCCTAAACACTTCCAGCATCGCTGCACTAGCTGCTGCCGCAGCAGACCGGGGAACTAGTACTGCGTCCTGTATTGGAAGAGCAACTTGGCCATTCTACTGAGGAAATGCTAATTTTTGGTATGGTAGATTTTGTGTCATCGAAAATGCGAAGCAGGATCATGCGTGGTGTCAAACAGAAAGATACCAAGCCCGAAGTCGCAGTTCGGAAAGCACTTCACGCAATGGGATACCGTTTTCGACTACACAGAAAAGACCTGCCCGGTAAACCTGACATTGTACTTCCCAAACACCAACTGATTATTCTCGTGCATGGATGCTTTTGGCACCAACACCAAGACTGTAAAGACGGTAGGGTGCCTGCAAGCAATGAAGACTACTGGAAGCCCAAGCTTGCTAGAAACGTTGAACGAGACAAGGAAACTATAGCAGCTCTTGAAGGCTTGGGTTGGTCAGTTCATACCGTTTGGGAGTGCGAGGCAAAGAATCCTTTGGTTTTGACTTCCAGGCTTTCGGAAATACTCTCCGAAAAACACCTTTGACTGATAAAAATTCCTGGGGAAAAAGCCTGGCATTGCACTGGTTCTCCGCTATGATTCCTCTCGAATCGGAGAGGCAGGTGAATGAAGCAGCAATTTACATATGTAGACTTGTTCGCTGGATGCGGAGGGTTTTCGCTTGGGCTCGAGTATGCGGGCTTCGAGTTAGAGCTGGCGGTTGAAAAGTCAGAAATGGCTGCCGAGACGTTTTTTCACAATTTCGTCGAACCTATTACCGACCAAAGTGCTTGGGAAGATTTCGCATCAGCGAGAACCAGCGTCGGCGAACAAGCATCAAGAAAACTGATCGTAAAGGAGCTATCCGCTGTTCTGAAATGCCCTGAAACGCTCGACAAGTTGCGTTCGAAGAAAATCGATTTAGTGGCAGGTGGGCCTCCCTGTCAGGGGTTTTCCTTAGCTGGGCGGCGAAACCCTGAGGATGTCCGCAACAGCCTACCGTGGCAGTTCCTTGAGTTTGTCGAAGCTGTAGAGCCTAAAGCTGTCGTTATTGAAAACGTGTCGGGGATGACACAAGACTTTAGGAAACATGGGAGGCGTTCTCCCTTCTCAGACTTGCGCTTGGCGCTTCAAGGAATTGGCAAAGGGTACGATGTTCAACCGGTGCTCTTAAATGCAATGCACTATGGCGTACCACAGCATAGGCCGCGGGTCATGCTGTTGGGGCTGCGCAGAGATGTTTCTTCCCAACTCGGCCTTTTTTTTTCAGAGAAGATTTGGAAGTCCGAATATGATTTGATCGGGAGTCTTCAGATTGAAAAACGTCCGAGTTTGGCTCCGGTAGCTACCCACTTTGGCGACGAGATTCTCACCGTTCATGATGCTATTTCGGATCTGGACTCCCAAGGCTACAGCCGAAAGAGAAAAATCGCGGAATACGCGCGGGAAATGCGCCAAGACACTTCTTGGATACCCAAGTCGCAACAAGGTAAAAAAAACAAAAAACTGAAAAACCACAACCTCCGCAAGCATTCGCGCCCAATAGAAACACGCTTCCGCCTCTACCAATATTTTAGGGATCAGGGCATCCCGGCGAAGGTTCTGGCGATTCCAAAAACGGCTGAAACACCGCGTGAAGGCCTACAGTTGCTCGTTTCTGAAGCCGTAGCCAAAGCGAGGATTCCAGCGAAAGCGCCAGACGGAACTGTACTCGCAATATCCCATAACGAGTTGGTTGAACTAATTTTGGGGTTGGGTACTCGCAAACACAGCCAGAGGCCTCTCTCTTGGTCATCGCCCAGTCCTACGGTTGTTAGTCTTCCAGATGATTATGTACACCCTGATCAACCAAGAACACTAACAGTCCGCGAATTAGCTCGTTTCCAATCGTTTCCCGATCACTTTGAGTTCCGTTCAAAAGAGACGACCGGCAGCCTGCGTCGCCGTTTCGAGGTGCCGCAATATACACAGGTGGGGAATGCGGTTCCCCCTCGGCTCGGTCGGGCCGTGGGTGAAGCCATCTTACAAGCTTTGAAGAAGTATGGAGCGAGTCAGGGTGAGCGTCCGGAGCATGCTGCTTAGACTAACTTGAACAAGAACTTTTTTTTGTGCAGTAACAACGCCTAGAGTTAAGGCTAGTTACGCTGTGATCAAATCGTCTCATGGTTGATTTGCAGCATTCTGCAACTTTGAAATTAGGAGACCAGTGAAGTGACCGGCACTCCCCATGTTGACATAACCCCTTCCCCGCGCGTCCTACGCATGTTGGGTCAAATAGACTTCGCTCCTTGGCAATGTCTCGCAGAACTCATCGACAATTCGATTGACGCCTTTATCGACCAACTTCACAGCGGCGTTCCTCCTATCAATCCAAAGATCTCTATAGCGTTGCCCACCGAAGCTCAACTGAAGGACGGAACTGGGTTCATTGAGATATCGGATAATGGAACAGGCATGACGCTTGACCAAATGAGTGATGCTGTCCGCGCTGGCTACTCGGGAAACGATCCGGTTGAGAAAATGGGTCTCTTTGGAATGGGGTTTAATATCTCCACTGCCAGACTAGGGCGACGTACAGAGGTCTGGACATCGACCAAAGACTCGGGAGATTGGACAGGTATCATTATCGATTTCGATGAGTTGGAACGAAATGCTACTTTTGAGGCTCCAATAAAGACGCAACCTAAGTCCGAAACAGAGCTTGCGAATGAAGATCATGGTACGAGAATTCGAGTTTCCCTCTTAGAGGGGGATAGAATACGGGCGCTGACAAGAGGGGCTGGAAAACGAAAAACCATAACGCGTCTCGGAAAAGTATATGGCCGCATTATGGAGAATATGGGGATTGTCCTTTCGTACGACGGCGACAGGGTCGTGCCAAAAAAACACTGTGTTTGGGACAAAAAGCGAAGTGTCGAGACTGCAAAGTTTGGCAAGGTGCCCGCGATTATCCCCATTAAGGAAGAGCTTCCGAGCCGGAGATTTTGTTCGACCTGCTGGGTTTGGCTCTCCGATATCGAAGAAAACTGTAACGCATGCGGTCACTCCGAAAACGTCGTGGAACGAAAAAGAACTCTACGCGGATGGATTGGTATTCAGCGGTTCTTTGACAAGGAAAACTATGGGATAGACCTCATTAGAAATGGGCGTGTCATAGAAGAACTCGATAAATCGCTATTTTACTTCGTGGATGAGAACGGAGAAAGACTATTTGAATACCCCGTTGATGCCACCCACTGGGGGGGGAGGATAGTCGGAGAGCTTGAGATAGACTTCGTTAGAGTATCTCACCAGAAAGACTCTTTTGACAAGCTTGACCCAGAGTGGAAACACGTAGTCGAGTTTGTCAGAGGAAACTCACCAATTCAGCCCATGATCGCTAAGCGTATGATGTTGCCTGAAAATGACAGCCCTTTGGCCCGTCTATTTGCTGGTTATCGAAAGGGAACCGCTGGGCTGAAAGACCTTGTACCTGGGACTGCAGACGGCAGAGGGCTAAACTCCGGTCCAATTCAAGAATTTTTTCAGCGTTTTCAAGCTGGAGAAACAGCGTATCAGGATGATAGCAAATGGTACGAATTGGTTCTGCAAGCCGAGAAAGCTAAGAAAGGGGGTAGTTCAAAAGGAGCGGATGATGCGTCGGGTGATTTCCCAATCGACGATGACCCAGAAGAAGACGACACTGACGACGAGGGATCGTCAGTTTCAAAGAATGAAACAACTCATGGCGACGCTTCAGATCAGCCATCATTCCTGAAGGACACGAGGCTTAGCGGGCCTTATGAACTTGAAGCACTACCGGGAAAACCGACGATTACGGTTGAAGCTTATGAGCATGACGAGGATGTGTTTGGGAGACCCTACTCCGTACGCCCGGAAGCATATTCACTAAAGTTCGACTACAACTCGCAGTCTTCATTTTTTGAGGAAAGCTTGGAAAAGCCGGTTGATTGCTTGCTAATGGATTTGGCCCATCATTTTCTTGCCGTTTCCCAACAGAGTCCCCGCGAGTATCCTGTTTCAACAATAGAGCGACAACTTCGAGAAAAATACTTTCCCGAGTTATCCAACTCAGTCGTAGAAACAGAAGCTAATGCCTCAGCTCTAGTAGAGGGGCTCAAGCGGCACTTTGCCGCCAACCTACCTGAGGTCTCACCCATCGCCATCGAAGACATCCCAGTTGATCAAATCGCGCACATACAGAGAGCGGCCCAGCAAGCTGAGTCGGCCTCGAAAAGTGAGGTTGAGGAGAGAATAATATCAGGGGACTTTGTTCAATACACCTCAAACCGCTTTGTAATCGAACTCGTCAAAGGTTGGCCGCAACTAGTTACAAACGGGCTATTCTTTGTCACACCTTTTGAGGAAGGGGAAAGTGCCGCAACCTCTCCGGCAGTGTCCGAGCTCATAGAAACACTCGCTGATATCCTTTGGCTAAAAGAGGACGGCGTTTCGGCAATTAACAAAGATCTAAGTTGGCGATTAAGGTACGCTCGTTCGGTTGCATCACTAAGGCTACTTGAGAATTGGCAGGCCTAAAATGCCCGGCTTCATTTCCGTCGAACGTCTAACTTTCGGCCCCTGGGCTGCGCTGGAAAGAGCGGTGGCACGACTAGTGTCACACGCAGGGTTCAAGGATGTTAGCATTGTCGGTGGAACCGGTGACCAAGGTGCCGATGTCGTTGCAACATTCAAAGGGCAAAAGTGGGTCTTTCAGGCAAAATATCGCAACAGCGGCGGAATGGATCGTGAAGCGGGAGAAGACGCTATTCGTGCGATGGGGGCTTACGAAGCGGATGTAGCAGTAGCGATTTCGAATTCCTTTTTTTATGAGGGCGCATACGACCACCACGCTCAGGCAAAAAATGATGGAATTCCTTTGCGCCTTTGGAACAGTGATTTTCTCTTAGACTACTACGACAAGCTGCCTTTGCTCTCAAAAAACCGTCGTGAGCTAAGGTCTTATCAAATCGAAGCGGTCGAGGCGGTTGAAGAAGTCAGAAGTGCGGGACGGCAACAAGCGTTACTTGTGATGGCTACTGGGCTTGGTAAATCAATGGTTGCGAGTACGCTGATCGCGAATGAGCAGAACAGAAACTCCGGACAAGAAATCCTCGTTCTGGCCCACATGACCGACTTAGTTCGCCAACTAGAAACCTCGTCTTGGTCGCAGCTGGAGAAGACGTGTTCTACCCACCTTTGGACCGATGGCGAGAAGCCTGAGTATGAAGGCGGCGTGGTCTTTGCGACATGGCAATCGCTACTAGCAGCTATTCGAGGAGGCGACGACCTAAGTCACCGTTTTGGTTTAGTTATTGTGGATGAGGCTCATCATGCTCCATCGACAGCGTTTTCCCAACTGATTGACGCATTGGAACCTAATTTCTTGGTTGGTTTAACTGCGACACCTTGGAGATCAGATGATCGCAGTCTAACTGAACAGTTCGGCGAGCCTTGTTTCTCAATGGACATTGTCGAAGGTATGCAGCAAGGCTACCTTTCGCAGGTCAACTACCAGATGCTAACGGATGGTATTGATTGGGAGGAAATAAGCCGACTTTCTCAACAAGGCTTGACGGTGAAAGACCTAAACCGGCACTTGATGATGCCAGACCGTGATGTCGCGATGGTAGAGATGATCTGCGACAAAATGGGAGAAATCGAGAACCCTCGGGCACTCGCCTTTTGCCGTTCAATAGACCATGCAGAGAAGCTTCAACCCCTCTTCGCCAGCAGAGGTATCCGTGCAGCGGTCTTGCACAGTGGACTAACTCGACCGGAACGCTTTACCAACTTGGCGAATTTCAGAACCGGCAATGTTGATCTACTAATCTCTATTGAGATGCTAAACGAAGGGATCGACGTTCCTGATGTCAACGTTGTGGCATTCATGCGCGTGACCCATAGCAGACGCATATTCTTGCAGCAGCTGGGACGAGGTTTACGAATTTCGCCCGGCAAAAAGAGCGTTCATGTAATGGATTTTGTCGCGGACATTCGTCGAGTCGCGGCGGGAATTAGTATGAACAAAGAAGCTCGTTCTAACTCTGACAAACATCCTGAAATCGTCCGGTACCACAAAGAGGGAATAATTCATTTTGACAATCTCGCTGCGGAGTCATTTTTTGATGAGTACTTGGCGGATGTTGCCGACATTGACAACTTGGATGGCGGGGCTCGACTCCGATTTCCTGGTGCTGAGGAATTCTAGAGGCGCGTATCATTATGCTGAGCGTAGAGGCTAAAAAGCTAATCGAGGAGCTAGCGCAAGTCTCACTAAAGGGACCAATAAAGGCCGTTGGGCATGGAGCGACCTCTGTTGGTATGACCCTTTTGAAGGAAATGGGAATTGACTATCAGTCAACGAGAAAACCCACGAAGTATGGCATTGTGGTTTCTGCAAGACGAGGTTCAAGATCCTTTGATCCTCACAGGGTGAATCTGTTCGCCGCCGTACCGGATTGGGACATTAGCCCTCTTAAGTCATCTGCAGAAATTCTAAACAAATATGGCTACTTACGTAGTGAAGAAAAGAAGCTTTACTGCTCAGTTCGAGCGGGTCAACCAAACCCGCAAGGCTTGGTGCTTCGGCACAATAGAGTAGAGGACTCGCTAGAAGAGTGGGCAGTCGTCGAAGGTCGAGAAGAGCATGTCGCTTCCTGGAGAATGGAAAGACTGAAGGCGAGACTATCTGCCAGTCACCCTGAAACAATCTGGGTCTCAGCAAGTTCCAGCACGCTTGGCGGCGTCGAGTACTTCCATTATCGACACGCCTCCTACTCCTCTGCCGCAAGGGTAGAGCTATTGCCTGAGCTAATTTGCGAAGGAACAATCACTTTGGATCATCTGATCAGCAAAAAGAATGGACGGGTTACTGAAAAAGGGCCGCTCTTCAAAATCCGGCCAAGAAACATTCCCTTGCTGTTTCCGGGCAACAGCTTCTTTGATCTTTTGTCCATGTAGTCAACTAGATCCGTTCCGCCTATTTTGCGCGAGTGTTTGCATAGGCTGTTTGGTCGTGGTCCAACCTAATTGGAGCAGTTTCGTAAAGTATTTGGCCATGGGATGTGAGCGAGGCCTCAAGGTAGCCGTCGCTACAGCTCCTAGCCTTAATAGAGCCTATAGGCACTCCTTCCTGACCCTCTTTCTTGTTGATCACACGGTTGCAGACTTCGGGGTGTTTCAGCTTCCTCAACTGGGGTAAGCATCAGGGAACGAACGAGTACCGCCATGTCCGGAACGTCATATTGGCAGGTATGAACAACCACCCTGAGACTGACTATGAGGTGAAAGCGCGATACTACTGCGGCATCGCGAATGATCAGGAGGTCTCCAAGACCCTCGTGGAAGAGATGGCAGCAGGAGAACACATGCACCACATCCTGCAGGCTTTGTGTCGATCCTCAGTCAGGCTGGGCAGTGGCTCCGAGTGTGGTCCCTGCAACGCCTATATCATCGCCCCGAAGCGGTCAGGCATTCGTACGCTACTACTCAAGGTTTTCCCCGGCTGCACGATCAGGTCATGGAGGCCCGGCAAGAGCAAGCCCAAAGGCAAGGTCCAAGAAGCGTTGACCTACATCGAGAGGTTCTTCGATGGCTATCCTGAGGGTAGGCTACCGTTCACCGAACTGCGATCCGTTCTTGGCTATGACGCATCCAACTTCCGACGCCGCATCCGCAACCACGAAACCTTCAAGGCCGGGTTGGCAGACATGGGGATTGAGGAAGTCACCATAGGTAACACTGGATATCGTAATGCTTTCGCAATGACGTGGGGAGGTATCGGCCTTGTGCAAGACCCCTGCTTCATCGCGGATGTTTGAGCCAGAAAAATGTGAGCGCCTCAACATACATTGGGGCGTTCGCACTTCCCCCCATGGCCTCGATGCAACTCAGACCTCCCGCAAACAACTATGTTCACCGCTCTAGCAGAAGCAATGTGAGTACGCCCACGGTAACAGCGCTGGCATAGCGCTCGGCACGGGGTCTTCGGGCTGCCGTAGTACAAACCGTAGTACACAACGCGCCTGTTGACGTTGGCCTGGCTGTCGCGATACCCCATGTTTTGCTGACGGGAGACCTGACGAGGGTGCCTGTAACGGGAGTAGAACTTCCGCCCCCGGGCACCATTAAATTCAGCTATGACGCTGATTTGTAAAATATATCCTTTTCTTCGTGTGTTCCATCCGCCCAAATACGCACCTCTGCGCCTGCCCGACGTCAGCGCCAATGGGACAGTTAGTCCAAAATTGCCGCGATCTTTTCGAGGGTGGCAAGGTTTACGGCGACTCCGTCTTCCTCTGCAGCCATCCGTTTTGCGCGTCGACCGTCGCCTGGCAGATGTGCCCCACTTTGCAAGCGGATCGACGTGACAAGTTCTCCGATACCTGAGGCAAACGCGTCCTCGGACGTGGTCGAAGGGTCTATTGCTATAAAGAACTGCCCGGTCCTGGGCGGCCCTCCGGCGGTTCCGGAAAAGGGTGACGCGTTCAGGCCCAAAGTCGCCCCTGTCAAAGCGGCTGCCATGATTTCCGTAAGTAACGCGACGCCGACGCCCTTGTAGCCCCCTGAAGGTGCCATTGATCCTTTCAGGCCGACATTCGGGTCGGTCGTGGGGTTTCCGTCAGCGTCCAGAGCCCAGCCAACCGGAATGGGTTTTCCTTCACGGGCGTGTTTCATGACTTCGCTCTTGGCGATGGTGCTGGCGCTCTGGTCGATCAGAAGTGCAGGTTGGCCATCCGCGCCTGGGGCGGCGATCGAAAACGGGTTGGTTCCAACCACGGGCTTGGAGCCACCCGATGGCGCGATGGATGCTGGTGCATTGGTAAAGCCCAAACCGACCAGCCCGGCCTGTGCAAGGCGATATGTATGATAGCCGAGAACGCCGCAGTTATAGCTGTTGCGGATGGCAAGCGCTGCGATACCCTGTTCGCGCGCGGCAGGGATCAGCGCGTCAAACCCGGTGTCGATGGCTGGATGCGCAAAACCGGTGGCGGCATCCACCGTTACCACGCCAGGCCGAGGACGCGACAGAACCGGCTCGGCCACTCCATCGACCTTGCCGCACTGAACATGCTCGCAATAGATCGGGATGTAGGCGAGGCCGTGGCTGGCGACGCCATCCGCCTCGGTTGCGGCTGTGGCAATGGCCAGAGGGCGCGCGTTCGCCTCGCTCGTACCGGCGGCCACAAGTGCGCGAAAGGCGAGGTCTTCGATTTCGGTCAGGGTCAGGGTGCGGGTTTCAACCATTTCAATCTCTTTAATCGTTGTCGGACAGGCCCGCTCCGGCACCGCGCAGGCGGGATTCCTCGGTCGCGGGGGCATAGGTGAAGTGGGCAAAGTGGGTCAGAACGGACCAGGCCGCAGGATCAGGGGTTGCACGTGACTGCAGCCGTTGGGGCGGGGGCGTAACCTCTGCCAACCGTACAGTAATGGATTGGGCCTGATCCGGTATCGCTCCGGTCAGTCGTAGGGCAATCCCATCTGTTTGCGCCTGTGCGCCGTCGATCGTGATCGAGACGCCTCGGTTCAAAATGCGTGCCACGTTGGATGCGAATGGCAGCAGCAATGTGGGAGCAGTCACATTGGTTAGCGTGACGGGTGCCGCCCCCAATATTTCCGCGCTGTCAGAAAGCGTACAGCCTGTGGCAAGCGGACACAGCACATCCGTTCCGGTCCATGTTTCGCCTGAAATACAGGGCGCGTGTTTTTCAGGCGCACGTGCCAGATTCCGGTGCAGCAAAGATGCAAGCGCCTCTACGCCGTCCAACCCATGCGCGCAGAGCCAGCGCGTCGCCTTTCCTGCCTCCTCCGCATGACCCCAAGTATAACCTGCGCCACGGGCGGCACGTTTGGCGGTCGCTTCGATCTCGTTTAGCGAAAAGCTCATGCTGCAGGCTCCGGGTAGACCCAAGTATCCGCCGTGTCTTCAGACAGTTCTTCGGGGTAGGGCGCGCCCGCATACATGCAGATCCGAACCCAGCGATCGGAACGCGGATCGAAATGTGTCGCGCCAAAAAAAGAGAGCTTGGCGCGCAGCATGTCTATCGGCATGACATCGGCGCTGATCGTGTTGTCGTGGATTTCTCCGTAAGGGGCGACACGTCCGATCTGTGCGCGCCGTATGGTGTGCCGATGTTCCGGGTGCTGCAACAGGAACTCGCGGACCGGGGTATCGTCGCGCCAGTCAGTAAGCACCTTATACGCGGTGGCAGCGTCCCGCGCGGGGGCCAAGGGTTGTTCGTATTCGGCGATAGGCTCTTCAAACCGTTCGCCCAATCTGGGTTCCAGCTTTTCCTCGGACACATACCAGGCGCGGGCGCAATTCGGCTCGGCCGCCCAATCCAGATCAAGTGCCCATTCAAAGTTGTTCAGGATCAGATCGCGCACCTCGGACACCGGCATCGCACCGTCGATGACTTGCGCATTTGGGTTGCTGTCAGCCATGCAACTTGCCAACCCGTCCACCAGATTGCCATATGGCTCGAGCATCAGCGACGCGAGAAGTTCCTGGCCTTCTTCGCTCAGCGCGTCCTCCGCCCACAAGATCAGGCGGTCCCACGGGTTGTCCTGCGTCAGGACATTCCCTTCCAAATGGTTCGAGATTGCCTGAAGGTCAGACGCCAAGGCCGCCAGCTTTCTGATTTGGACAGGATGCTCGGATTGCCACCACGACATCGACAATTTGCTGCGGTCAAAAATGCTCTGGAATTGCGCGATTTCCGCGTCTGAGGCTCTGGGCAATGACCGCACGCGCGAGATCGCCTCTTCGCGCACCATGATCCAGTTGTTGAACAGGATCGGATGGTTCACGATAAACGGCGCCATACCCAGCCCCGTCGAATTGCCGATGCCCAGCCAGCGGGCGATGGCAGGGTCCAGATCGGCTGTTTTCTCTCCACCTTTGACGCGGGCCATGTGCTGAACCAGATCGCGGACAAATGTGCGGGTCAGGTAGACCGATAGCATTTCGGTCTGGAACGGGGCGTTCAATTCCGGGCGGTCAGCAGTCTTTTCCCGGTCCGCCGCGCCGAATTTGCCAGACCCGTACACGGCCGTCGTGCGCATCAGGTAGCCGACGTCGTAAATTTGATCGAGGTCCGGTTGTTGCCCATCGGCCAGCCTGTCCACGACATGCGCCCACAAGCGCACAGAGCGGTTCGCGCGCGACAGTGATAGCTCGTGTTCACTGACGCGGCCAGCCTCTTGCAAGGGAACATTCTGGGCGAGCCGTTCGATATCCTGCGCGGTCGGAACTCCGTCGAACAGAGTGAATGTGGCATCCCAGGCTTCGGCAATCACCCTGTCAGAGCGTTGTTCGGGCGGCAGGTCATGTGCGAACGCGACCAGCGAATAGGCATGGTCCGGGCCTTGTGCGGTGTAGACGGCGTGGCCGACCCCATTTGCGTTGATGTCAAAAACAGGCCGGGTAAAGGTCCATTCCTCGCGCGCCATGCGTCGCGTCAACTGTCGCATAAAGCTGAGGCGGCATTGGTGAAGGGACCCCAACCGCGACAGGCGCATGACCTGAGCGGGGTCTCTGCGGGCGATATGGCGGCCGGTTTCGTTCATTTTCCCTGCGGTCCGAAATTCTGGTCGAAAAAGCGGTACCAATTCCCGCCCATGATACCCGAAATCTCATCTTCGTTCATACCAACCGCGCGCAGCCCGGCCTCGATATTTCCGAAATCGCGGTTGTCCTGAAACCAGCCGGGCATCGGTGGAAAACCGGGGGCCGAGGCCGAGCCTTCGCCATAGTCGATCTCTTTGGTCCAACGCCCCACGCGCATCCATTCGACGACGCTGTCGGGCTGGTCCTGACACAGATCGGTGCCAATCCCCAGATGCTGAACGCCGTATTTGTCGGCAGTACGGGCGATCATCTCGCAAAAGCTTTCCACTGTGCAGGCGGATTTGTCCTTCAGGTGATGAGGGTAGACCGAAAAGCCCAGCATCCCACCGTTTTCTGTTACGGCCCGGATTACCGCGTCGCGCTTGTTGCGCAGGGCGGGGGACCAGTCATAGGGGTTGGCATGCGTGATTGCGATTGGGCGCTCGGACAATTCAGCGGCCTCGATGGTCGAGCGATCGGCTGAATGGCTCATGTCGACAACAAGGCCCACGCGGTTCATCTCTTTGATGACCTGCTTGCCCATGCGGGTGATGCCGGTGTCTTCGGCCTCGTAACATCCCGTCGCCAGCAGGGACTGGTTGTTATACGTGAGCTGCATGAACCGCGCGCCCAGATCGTGCAGGATTTCAACCAGCCCTATATCATCTTCGATGGGCGAGGGGTTCTGAAAGCCGAAAAACACCGCCGTCCGCCCGGTGTTCCGCGCGGTGTCGATATCGCTGGCCCAACGGCCCTTCATGATCAGGTCCGGGAATTGCTCGAACCAGCGGTTCCACTTTTCAAAGTTCAGAACCGTTTCGCGGAAATTCTCATGATAGGCGATGGTGACGTGGATTGCGTCCACGCCGCCTTCGCGCAGTTGCCGGAAAATCTTTTCCGACCAGTTGGCGTATTGCAGCCCGTCGATACGCATTAGTCCGGCGTCCCCGCGCTGATATAGGCGGTTTTGACCGTGGTGTAGAATTCCGCCGCCGCCTTGCCCTGTTCACGCGGGCCATAAGAGCTGTCTCCGCGCCCGCCGAACGGTACATGATAATCAGTGCCCGCCGTGGGTAGGTTCACGGTGACGACGCCTGTACGCGCATTACGACGGAAATGGGCGGCGCGGGCAAGGCTTTGGGTGACGATGCCCGAGGTCAGACCGAAATTGGTGCCATTGACGACGCTCAGCGCCTCATCATAGCTGTCCACTTTGATAATGCTGGTCAGGGGGGCGAACATTTCTTCGCGGTTGATGCGCATGGTGTTGGTGGTGTTCAGGAACACTCCGGGCGACATGTAGAACCCGTCATGAGGCATTTGCAGCCGCGCACCGCCGCAGGCGAGTTCCGCGCCTTCGGATTTGCCAAGCTCGACATAGGCAAGGTTCTCTTGCAACTGCTGCTCACTGACGACCGGCCCCATCTGGGTGCCGTCCTCCAGCGCGTGGCCGACTTTCATTGCCTGCGCCCCGACGACCAGCTTCTCGACGAAGGCATCATGGATGCCCGCATGCACCACCAGACGCGACGAGGCTGTGCATTTCTGCCCGGTGCCGCCAAACGCGCCACCCAGCGCCAGTGTCACCGCCAGATCCAGATCGGCGTCGTCCATGACGGCCAGCGCGTTCTTGGACCCCATCTCCATCTGCACTTTGGTCAGGTTCTGAATGGCAGCGGCAGCAATGCCCTTGCCCACGGGCACCGACCCGGTGAAAGAGATTGCGTTCACCTTGGGGCTTTCCACCAGCCGTTGGCCGATACTGCGCCCGGACCCCATTACAAGGCTGAACAGACCCTTGGGGATGTCCTGTCGCGCGATGATCTCGGTCAGCGCCGCGGCCGAGGCCGGGGTGATGTTTGCAGGCTTCCACACAACCGCGTTGCCGTAGCACAGCGCCGGTGCAATCTTCCACGAGGCGGTCGCAGTGGGGAAATTCCACGGGCTGATGATGGCGACTGTGCCCACGGCCTCGCGCCGCACGTCAATCTCAACGCCGGGGCGGACAGAATCCGCGTTCTCGCCGATTTGACGCAGGCACTCGGCGGCGTAGTAGGTAAAGAACTGACCGGCGCGGTAGACCTCGCCCTTGCCTTCTGCCAGGGGTTTACCCTCTTCGCGCGACAGTAGCGTGCCCAGTTCCTCGGCCCGTGCCATGAGTTCGGTGCCGATGGCGTTCAGAACCGCCTGCTTGCGCTCGGGAAGGTAGGCGGCCCACTCGACCTGAGCGGCACGCGCCTGATCCAGCGTGGCCTCTAACTGATCTGCGCTGGCCTGCGCGAAGGTGCCAACCAGATCGCTCAGGTCCGAAGGGTTGCGGTTCTCGATTTCGGATTCACCTGCCAGCCATTCGCCGGCAATCAGATTCAATTTGGTCACAATGCGCCCCAGAGTCCTATTTTGGTCGCGCGTAGTGTGCGGGGTTGTTGCGGTATCAGTCAAACTCAAATAAATTGAACAAAATTCAGAAAAATTGAAGTATGGCGATCAAGATTGAGACATTGCGGTGCTTTTGCACCGTGGCGCAAACCGGCAACCTGATGGAAGCCGCCGACCGGCTGGGCAGAACCCAGTCTGCTGTTTCAATGACGCTGAAACAGTTTGAAGATCACCTTGGTAAAAAGCTTTTTGAAGGTGAGCGTAAGAACCGCCTGTCCCCGCTGGGCAAGCAAGTGTTTGAATTGAGCCTGAAGCAAGTGCGCCAGTTCGATCAGACGGTTCTGGATATTGAAGCCGCTGTGGATGCGGAACACGGATTGTTGCGGATCGTATCCGTGCCATCGGTGGCGGCAATCGTGTTCCCTAAAGTGCTGCAGCACATGACTCGGACCTCTCCGGGCGTGAAGGTCGAGCTGCGGGATACGGACACCGCGCAAGTGCTGGACGCGCTGGCCGAAGGAAAAGCGGATATCGGCATCGCTTCGGGGTATCATGCGTTGAATGGTGTGACGGCTCTGCCGCTGTTTGAAGACAGATTTGGCCTTGTCTCTGCCGTGGATCACCCGTTGATGACGCGAGCAAACCCTTTGGTGATCGACGATATCCTATCGGTTCCTTTCATTCGGAACGCGCTGTGTGACTTGATCCAGTCGCCGCGTTTGCATGAGGTGATCGGACAGGCGGATATCACCATTCACAACACACATTCCTTGATCACGATGGTCCGAACAGGGGGGTGGGTGACGGTGCTGCCGCAAACCGTTGCCGATTTCATTCCCGAAGCAACGGCATTTCGCCTGATCGAAGACCTGCCGGAACAGCGGCAGGTCTATTTGTATGTCAGCGAAAGGTCTCGCTTTCCTGATTTGGCCAGTGCGACAACCGAGTTTATTCTGTCGCACTGCACCTAGTCGGAGTCTGACTTCACATCACCGGCAAAGCGCGCGGCGTTTTCTTGCGCAAAGGCCGAGGCATCCGCTGCCTCGTCCCAGAAATGAGGGTTGGCCTTGGGGATTGTCAGCGCCTTTTGAACAGCGGGGCGCGCGTCGATCCGGTCGAACCAAGCATTCAGATGGGGTAAGCCGTCGACCTCGACCCGGGCCCAGACATAGGCGCGCGCCCACGGGTACAGCATCATATCGGCGATCGTGTACTCATCCGCGGCGACCCAGTCGCGCCCTTCCAGTCGAGAGTTCATGACCTCTAGCAATCGGCGGCTTTCATCGACATAGCGGCGGATTGAAAAGGGCTCAACGTGGCCGTTCGGTGCCGCGATATGCTGAAAATACATGGCTTGGCCCATCATCGGACCAATATGGCCCACCTGAAAGAACACCCACTGCATGACCTCGGACCGTTTGACCGGATCGGCTGGTAGGAACTTTCCGTATTTCTCGGCCAAGTGCCACAGGATCGCGCCGCTTTCAAAGATGGCGCGCCCTTCTGACCGGTCAAAGATCGTGGGAATCTTTCCATTGGGATTCAGCGCCAGATACTCGGGGGTCTTTTGTTCCTGTTTTGAGAAGTTGATATGCGTCACGTCGTAGGGAACGCCTGCTTCTTCCAGAAAAATAACGGGTTTGTATCCGTTCATCGTTCCGGCGGTGTAAAGATGAATATCAGGCTGCGACATTGGTCTACCTCTGCGAATAAGCGGCCCAAATGGTCTTTAAGCCATAAGAAATCGGACTCGATCGTAGGGTTTTTCATAACATCCAAAGCTGCAAATGTCGGCAGAGTCTCCATTTCCAGATATTTTGCGTTCAAGGGCATGGGTATTAACATGTCTGCGCCATTTGGTCGAAGCTCTGCCGCAGACTGTCATTGAACCTGAGCCCCTCAAATCGCAATAAACCGAAACTAATCTATGATAATTTCGCATACGCGGTTTTGGCTTAGGTAATTCTTGATGGGTGGCGCGCAGGCGTGCTTGACTTTTCTGACCAACCCGGCACCGCGAGCCGCTGGTCAAAAAACCGGAAAGCCACTGCTTTTTGATACTGTTTGCAAAGTGCGACGCCGGCCCGGGCCGGACAGAAAACAGCACCGTGAACGCCCAACATGGAGATACCTGATGAAAAAACTAGCCACGCTATTGGGAAGCGCGACAGTTGTCGCAGCCGGTCCCGCCATTGCTGCGGATATCGTGATCGGTGTGCCGAACTGGGCATCTGTAAATGCCACCGCGCATATCCTTGAGGTCGTAATCGAGGAAAACCTGGGCCTAGATGTGGAATTGCAGAACGGAACCAACCCAATTGTTTTTGAGGCTATGGACAGCGGGTCGATGCATGTCCATCCCGAGGTTTGGATGCCGAACCAGCAAAACCTGCATGACACATACGTCAAGGACAACGGCACGGTTGTTATGAATGAAAACCCTGTGCAGGCCGAACAGGGTATGTGTGTTCCGACCTATATCGCCGAACAGCACGATATTAAGTCCATTGATGATCTGAGCGATCCCGACAAGATAGCGATCTTTGACACGGACGGAAACGGCACACCTGAGGTCTGGATTGGCGCGCCGGGCTGGGCCTCGACCGTGGTCGAAAAAATTCGGGCCAAGTCTTACGGCTATGACCAGGTTTTCGACCTGACCGAGTATGAAGAAACGATTGCCTACGCCAATCTCGCCAATGCGACCAAGGCAGGTGATCCGTGGATCGGGTTCTGCTACAGCCCGCACTACATCTTTGTGACGCAGGATCTGACGGTTCTGGAAGAACCCGCGCATGATCCGGCCACGTGGACCATCGTTCAGCCGACCGATGACCCGGATTGGCTGGCCAAGTCCGAGGCGTCTTCGGCATGGAATGGTGCGACGCTCCATCTGCACTACGCCAAGGAACTGGAAGAAAACTATCCAGAAGTGGCCGCCCTGTTTCGCAACTACCAGATGCAGGGCGATGACCTGAGCGCGATGGGCAAGGCGCTGGCTGTCGACAATGTCGAAGCGGCTGATTTTGCCCGGCAGTGGGTGGCGGACAACGAAGACACAGTCATCGGTTGGCTCACCAACTAACATCCAATATCGGGGGGCCGTCGCGACAGTTCGCGGCGGCCCTTTTCTTATATGCCGGGGCAAAGCCCTGCACATGAGGGGCAAATGGACGAACCTGTCGTAAAACTGGAAAATGTCTGGAAAATCTTCGGCGCACGGGCAGAAGAAGCCATGGCTGCCGTGCGCAGCGAAGGCATTAGAAAACCCGAAGTTCTAGAGCGTTTCAACTGCGTTGTCGGCGTGCAGGGCGCAACCTTTGAAGTACCGCGCGGCGAGATTTTTTGCATCATGGGCCTGTCGGGGTCCGGCAAGTCGACGCTGGTGCGTCATATCAATCGCCTGATTGAGCCGACCGCGGGCAAGATCGAAATTCTGGGGCGGGATGTCTCAAAGATTTCCGAGTCTGAACTGCGCCGCATCCGGGCGCAGCAGATCGGGATGGTTTTTCAGCACATGGCGCTGATGCCGCACCGTTCGGTGCGCGACAACGTGGCGTATCCTCTGGAAATCCGCAAAGTGCCGAAATCCAAGCGATGGGCGGTGTCCGACCATGCACTCAGCCTCGTGAACCTGACCGGTTACGAAGATCGCCTGCCCAAAGAGCTTTCCGGCGGGATGCAACAGCGCGTTGGCATCGCCCGCGCGTTGGCCTCGGACCCGGAAATCCTGTTGATGGACGAGCCATTCTCGGCGCTTGACCCACTGATCCGGTTGCAGTTGCAGGATCAGTTCAAGGCGCTGGTGGCGCAGCTCAAGAAGACGACCTTGTTCATCACGCACGACTTGGACGAGGCGATCCGGATCGGACATCGCATCGCGATCATGAAAGACGGTGTGATTGTTCAGATCGGCACACCCGAAGATATCGTCATGAACCCCGCCGACGACTACGTGCGCGAGTTTGTGCAGGGCATCTCCAAACTTAAACTCGTCAAGGCGCACTCGATCATGGAGCCGATGGGCAGCTATTCCGGCTCACTCGACGGCGCACCGCGCGCGGATGAGGGCGCGGATCTGGACCTGTTGATCGACCTTGCGGTGAATACCGAGATGCCGGTGGTCATAACGGACGCAGGCAATGATGTGGGGATCGTGACCAAGCCGCGCCTGCTGCGTGGTATTCAGGGGGGCAAAAATGACTGACGCAACAACAGAGCTGAAAGTTACAGCCGCCTCTGACATCGAAGTCGACCGCGAGGCGCTGGACCGCTCGATCAAGGAATTCGCGGGACCAAACGGCGACTACTACGTCAACGCGTTTCACAAGATCCATGACGCGACCAGCCCCGTGCCGAATACATTCAACCTGTGGGCTGCAGTGCTGGGGCCGTTCTGGTCGGCCTCGCGCGCGATCTGGGGGATGTTCTGGACTTTCCTGATCCTTGAGATCATCGCATGGGTTCAGATCGGCCGGGGCGCGTGGGGTAATCCCGGCGCTGACTTCGCGGAAAGGGCCGCGCGCCAACAGGAACGAGCGGCCGAGTTGATGGCACGTGCGGCGGATGCCACGGAAAAGGCAGATATCGACCGCTTTACCAAGCTGGCCGAGAACATCCAGAAAGCGGCGGATACCAGCCTTGAAAGGGCCGCTGCCGCGCAATCCGAAGCGGCAGGGATTCTGATCACGGGTCTGTTGATGTTGCTGGTTTTCAAACTGGTACAGGGTTTCTACGCGGATCGGGTCTACGAAAAGCAATACTCTAAATGGCGGATTGATCCGGACAGCACGGAAAGCGGACAGTCCAGAAGGAACACTGTGCTGGGTGCGGTCCTCATCGCCGCGATCGGTCCCTTGATTGTGTACAAGTTCACGGTCAACGCGTCGCTGCCCTTGCTGGATGCCTTCCCGGAACAGGAGGTTTCCGAGATATTTCTTGGCGAAGGCAACGGAACGCTGTTTTCTGCCCTCGCCAGTTGGATGGAAGCCAAGATTGATGCCGCTGCAGCGGCGGGTGGGGACGTCTTTGACGGGATTGTGGCTGGTGTCCGCTCGGTTCTGGATGCGTTGACGATTGCGTTGATCGGGTCCCCGTGGCCCGTTGTCATGCTGGTCATCTGCGTCACCGCATGGCGTGCGGCGGGCCCACGCGTTGCGATCTTCACCGCCGCGTCGCTGGCCTATATCGCTCTTCTTGGGTACTGGGATGTCGCGATGGAGACGGTGGCTCTGGTTGGTGCTGCCGTGATCCTGTGCGTGATCTTCGGTATCCCGCTGGGCATCTGGTTCGGGAAGTCCCAGCGCGCCTATCGTGCGGCAGAACCTGTGCTGGATTTAATGCAGACGCTGCCCGCCTTCGTCTACCTGATCCCGATCATCGCCTTCTTTGGCACCGGCAACCCGCCTGGTATTCTGGCCACGATCATCTTTGGAATGCCGCCCGTGATCCGCCTGACCGCCTTGGGGATGCGCGGTGTGCCCGAAAGCATCAAAGAGGCTGCGGTCGCCTTTGGTGCCTCGAAATGGCAGTTGTTGAAGGATGTCGAGATCCCGCTGGCGCTGCCTTCGATCATGACCGGGGTGAACCAGACCATTCTGATGTGCCTGTCGATGGTGGTGATCATCTCGCTGATCGGCGGCGGCGGTCTGGGCAAGGAAATCCTTGAGGCGCTGCAATACGCGGCCAAGGGTCCGGGTCTGCTAGGCGGCTTTGCCATCCTGTTTTGCGCCATGGTCATCGACCGGATCGTGCAGGGGGCATTCCGGCGAGAAGACGAGAAAATCTGATCACATGCGCCCCCGCCAGCCGGGGGCGTATTTTCAAGGGGGATGCAGATGACCGACCGCTATGAACAGTCGATGATGGATAACCTGTATTGGTGGGGCGTGCCGACCCTGTTTCGCTGTCCCAACACCGGCCCCGAGGGGCAGGACATCGCCTTGGTCGGCGTCCCGCATTCCACCGGCAACGGCACAACCGAACGGGATCAACACCTCGGCCCGCGCGCGTTGCGCCATGTCTCGGCGGTGCAACGCAGGGTGCATTCGGTGTTCGAGATCGACCCGTGGAACAGCGCGAAAATCGCCGATGTGGGTGACGTGCCCTTTCCACGCGCCAATGACAACGAAGACTGCATCGAACGGATAACTGCCTTTTACAAAGATATCGACGCAGCAGGGGCGCGGCCCGTGTCGGTGGGCGGAGATCACTCGATCACCGGCGGCATCGTGCAGGCGCTGGGGCGCGGTAAACTGGCGGGCGGAGAGCCGGTTAGCTTTCTGCATCTGGATGCGCATACGGATGTGTTCACCAAGGTTGACCACTTTCTGGGCGCGAAGAAATCCGCCGCCCATTGGGGCGCTTATCTGGCCGATCAGGGGCAGGTTGATCCAACGCGCTCCATGCAGATCGGGCTGCGGGGTCATCCGCGCAGTCTGGACTGGCTGCAACCTTCCTATGAATACGGCTACAACATCGTCACCATGCGTGAGTTCCGCCAGCGTGGGCTTGCAGACGTGGTTTCGCAGACGCGCGAGGTGTTGGGCGATCGTCCGGTCTATATCACCTTCGATCTGGATTGCCTTGACCCAACCGTCGCGCCTGCGGTGTCCAATCTGGAGCCCGGTGAGAAGGGGTTCGACATTGACGAGGCTGTGGGCATTTTGCGCGCCGCACGCGGGCTGAATATCGTCGGCGGAGACGTGGTCTGCATGATGCCCACCAAGGACAGCCCCAACAATATCACCGCCCTGACAGCGGCGGCGGTGATGTTCGAGATGATCTCGATGATCGCCGAAAACGTCAGTTAACGCCGCGCGGCCACGGCCTGCGCCAACACGCAGAGCAGCTCGAACATCAGCGAAATCCCCAGCCAAGCGGTGCCGCCCGAAGCGTCGAAGGGGGGTGAGACCTCGACCAGATCGGCCCCTATAAGGTTCACTCCGGCCATCTGGCGGATTACCTGCTGGGCCTGAAAACTGTTCGGGCCACCGATCTCGGGCGTGCCGGTGCCGGGGGCAAATGTGGGGTCCACGAAGTCGATATCATAGGTGCAATAGGTCGGTGCGTCGCCCACGATGCTGCGCACCTCGGCCATGACATCGTTGATGCCGCGATCAAACAGTTCCTCGATGCGGATGATACGGATGCCCTGCGCCTCGCCCCACTCGATATCCTCGATGTTATAGGCTGTGCCCCGAATTCCCACCTGAACAAAGCGTTTGGGATCGACCAGACCTTCCTCGACCGCGCGGCGGAACGGGGTGCCGTGGGTGAATTTATGCCCGCCGAAATAGCTGTCGAACAGGTCGGTATGGCTGTCGAACTGGATCAGCCCCAGCGGGCCGGATTTGGCCAGTGCGCGCAGAACGGGCAGGGTGGTCAGGTGATCCCCTCCGGCGGTCAGAGGGGTGATGCCGCGCGTGGTCAGGTCGCTGTAGAATGACGTCACGCGGTTCAGCGTATCGTCGATATCCACCGGGTTCGGGGCCACGTCGCCCAGATCGGCGCAGTTCATCATCGCAAAGGGCGCAACCCCGGTCACAGGGTTCATCGCGCGGATCATGGTCGAGTAATCCCGCAACTGGCGCGGCCCGTGACGCGCGCCGGGGCGGTTCGTGGTGCCACCGTCCCAGGGGATGCCGACCAGCCCGATATCAACTTCGGCGATCCTTTCGTGATCCAGTGTCATACCCGGCAAACGCATGAAGGTCGGTACGCCTGCAAACCGCGCCAGTTCCATGGCCGAGACGGGCTGAAAGAAAGGATCGGTCATCTGGGCCTCATTCATGTGCAATCAAGCCGACCCTAGCCGCCCCCGGGCGGTTGGGGAAGGTCAATCAAGGATACGAAACCGGGCGCGGATTTCCGCATCCTGTTCGGCGGTCAGATATTGGGGGTGGTGCGTGGCCAAAATCTCTTTCGCGCGGGCGCGGGCGGTGGTCCAGGCGTCGCTGGCACCTTCGTCCGCCCAAGTACGCGGCGCGGATCGGTCGGCGAGCTCGGGGTAATAATAGTCGCGCTCCATCGCGTTATAGGTATGGGTGCTGCCCAGAAAGTGACCGTCCCCCAGAACCGACTGGCAGATCGCATCGAACCCGAGGTTTTCCTCGGTCACTTCGATCCCGCGCAGGGCGCGGTAGGTGTGGGCGTGCATTTCGTTGTCCAGCACAAAGCCCTCGAAACTGGCCCCCAGCAGCGATGCGGTCATGCCCGAGCTTTCATAGATCAGGTTCCCACCCGCCAGCGCCGCCGCCAGCGAGGTGATGCCCTTTTCAGCCCCGTATTGCGCGTCAATCGCCTTGGCATCAGTCATCGAGGCCGCCACGCCCGACGGCAGCCCCAACCAATTGGAAATCTGCGCCGAGGCCGCGTTCAGGATCGCAGTCTCTCCACTGCCGCCCGCAAAAGACCCGGTGCGCAGGTCCACGATGAAGGGCCAGTTGGAAAACACCATGGGAAAGCCCGGTTTGATCGTGTTGACCATCACAAGGCTGGCCAGCGTCTCTGCCAGCGATTGCGCCAGAAACCCGGCCAGAGTCGCCGGGGCCGTCGCGCCCGCTTGGGCTGCCGTGATGCAGGACATGGGGATGTTATGGGCGATACATTCATAGACCACGTCCACCGCATCCTCGCCATAGCGCAGGGGCGAGATGACCGGGCTGATATGCGCCTTCAGAAACGGGCGCGCGGCGAATGCGCCGGACCCTCCGGCCACGATATCCAGCATATCGACGATGGGCGCGACATGTTCGGCCAGCGTAAAGGATGTGGCGATGGGCTTGGTCGTATTGCGGATCAGCGCATAGGCGGTGTTTACGTCCAGATCGAAATTGTCCGGCACGTCTGTTGCAACACAACACCGGGTGAACCAGCTGACATTGGGCAGCGTGTCCTGCAACCGGGTGAAGTCATGCAGGTCGGTCAGGGTTGAGGGACGATAAAGACCGGTGTCGATATCCAACGTCTGAACCGCCGCGCCGCCGGTGCCAAAGAACACGCGGTCTCCGCCCACCTCGATCGAACGCGCCGGATCGCGGCCGTGAAAGGTGAACTGTTTGGCGGCGGATTGAATGGCCTGTTCGACCATGGCGCGCGGGAACAGCAATCGGTCGTCAGGGCCGGGTTCTGCGCCAGCGGTCCGCAGGTCACCGGCCAATCGGTCCGGCACCTCTCCCATCCCGAGGGTTTCCAGCAGGCGCAGGGCGGTGTCATAAATCTGCGCGATCTCGGGCTCGGTCAATGGCTTGAAGGCCCCACCGATCTGACCGGGAGGGCAAGGATCAACCATGGGTGCCGCTGCGCGTTGCGCGTGCCGGGCGCGTCTGCCGCTTCGTTTGCTGCCCGTGCTCATCCGGTTCCTTTCGTGGCGCTTCCCCTGAACCCTAAGCGAGGGTTTGCGCCCCATGCAAAGGCCAAGTGCAATTTGCAGAATCCGCAATCGCGGTTTCGATTTTTCAATACAAGCACCGGGTGGCTTGTCGTGCGCAGGTATTGTTCCGCAAGACTTGGGCGGAACAAATACAGGAGCCGCGCCCATGAAATCTCGGACCAAGGTCGTTGTCATCGGAGGCGGGATTGCGGGTTGTTCCACCCTCTATCACCTGACGCAGGAAGGGTGGAGCGATGTGGTTCTGGTCGAGCGGAATGAGCTGACCTCGGGCACCACGTGGCATTCGGCGGCGCAGGTGACGAATTTCGGGATGAACCAGACGATGGTCGGGCTGAAATCGCACTCGATCCGGCTGTATAAGGAATTGGCCGAGGATCCGGACTATCCGATCAACTACCACCACGGCGACGGCGGCATCCGGCTGGCCAATACCGAGGCGCAGATGCAGGGCTATCGCCATTTCGCATCCATGGCACGCGGGATGGACGTGCAGTTCGAGGTGATCGATGCCGAGGAATGCGCGCGACGCCACCCTTTGATCTCGACCGAGAACCTGATCGGCGGGCTGTGGGATCCGATGGATGGGGACATCGACCCCGCGCAGTTGTGTCAGGCACTGGCGCGGCGGGCGCGCAAAGCAGGGGCTGAGGTGTATCGCAACACGCCGGTCATCGGGCTGAAGCAACATGCCGATGACACATGGACCGTGCAGACCGAAAAGGGCGATATCGACTGCGATATCGTCGTCAACGCGGGCGGCTATCGTGTGAACGAGGTGGGCGCGATGATGGGGGTGCATCACCCGGTCGCCTCGATGGAGCATCAGTATTTCCTGACCGAAGAGATTCCCGCGATCCGGGATGCAGGCCACAGGATGCCTCTGCTGCGCTGCCCAATCAGTGACTACTACTGCCGGCAGGAAAAGAACGGGTTGCTGCTGGGGTTCTATGAACAGGACTGCAAGACTTGGGGTATGGACGGGATCGACCCGAACTTTGTCAACGCCTTGTGCCCCGATGATCTGGACCGCGTGACCGATGTGTTGGAGGGCGCTTTCGCCCGTATGCCCGCGTTGATGGAGGCCGGGGTGCATACGGTGGTCAATGGCCCGATCACATATACGATTGACGGCGCGCCTCTGGTCGGGCCGATCCCGGGTAAGCGCAACGCTTTCTGCATCATCGGCCTGCGCGCGGGTCTGGGTGAGGGTGGTGGCCACGGCTGGCTGCTGGCACAACAGATCGTGCATGGCGAGGCGTGTTATGACACGTGGTGCCTCGATCCCCGACGGTTCACGGGGCACGCGAATGTTGAACTGACAGCGCTGAAGGCCATCGAGGATTATCAGAATGAGTTCCGCTTTCACTTCCCGCACGAACATCGCCCCGCAGGACGGCCGGCCAAGACGACGCCTCTGACCCCGGTTCTGGCGGCGGAGGGGGCCGAGTTCACCGTGGTGAATGGGTGGGAACGGATGGATTACATCAAGCCGTCGCCCGATTTCGCACCCGCCCACAGTTTCGATTTTGACGAAACCTTCGATCTGGTGGCCGCCGAGGTTGCCAATGTTCAGACCAATGTGGGCTTGGCCGAGGTGAATGGTTTCAATCGGATCGAGATCACCGGCGCGGACCGTCACACCTTTCTAGACCGGATGTTCTGCGGCACCGTTACCCGCCGCGACGGGCGTGTGGGGCTGGGCTATCTGTTGAACCATCACGGTATGGTCAAGGCCGAGGCGACGGTGGCCAACCTACCCGCCAGCGACCGCGGCCCTGAACGCATCTGGTACGGCTCGGCCGCGGCCAGTGAGTTTCACGACATGGACTGGCTGATCAGCCATCTGCGGACTGACGAAGACGTCCACCTGCGAAGCCTGACCAACGATCAGACCATTCTGGTTCTCGCAGGCCCAAAATCGCGCGATGTCCTGTCCGCCTGTGCGCGCGGCGATTGGTCGGCCGAGGCGTTCCCGTGGCTCAGCGTTCGTGAGTGCTTTGTGGGGATCGCACCGGCCACCGTTATGGGTGTCAGTTTCTCGGGCGAGTTGGCCTATGAAATCCATGTGCCTAACGCGTCGCTCTATGCTGCATACTTGGCTTTACGTCAGGCCGGCGAACCCTTGGGCATGAAGCTATTTGGCGCACGCGCCGTCGACTCGATGCGTATGGAAAAGAGCTTTCTGCATTGGAAGTCCGACTTGATTACCGAGTTTGACCCGTTTGAAACCGGATTGGACCGGTTCGTGAAGCTCGACAAAGGTGACTTTACCGGGCGCAAGGCGTTGGAGGCGCGCAAAGCGGCAGGCCCGCGCAAAAAGCTGGTTGTCTTGCAGGTGCACACGGCGCGTGGCCCTGCTCATCCCGGAGCGTCTCTTATGCAAGGGGATAGGGTTGTGGGTACGATCACGTCCGGCGAATGGGGGCATCGAACCGGCCTTAATCTGGCGCATGCCTTTGTTGAGCCGGAACTGGCCGAAATCGGCTGCGAAATGGTGTTGGACCGCTGTGGCGAGCATGTGGTGGCCACTGTTGTCCCGGCCTCGCCCTACGATCCAAATCTTGACCGGGTTAGGCTTTAGGTCGGGGCCGTTTCAATAACATCACCATTGCCGAACCCGCATTTCTCTGCTTGGCTTGTTTCGATGTAATCGAAACAACGGACTGTTGCTGTGTCGAAATCTCTAAGCCTGCGCTGGCTGGAAGTGTTTCAGCTGATCGCCAAGTCAGGGTCGATCCAACAGGTCGCGTCGGAAACCGGCCTTTCCATCAGTACGGTCTCAAACCACCTGCGCAGTCTTGAACGTGCGCTTGGCATCGAACTGGTAGATCATGGCCGCCGCCCGATGGGGCTGACCCCGGCCGGAGAGGTCTTCGCGCGCTATGTCCGCGATGGTCTGACGGTATTGAAACGGGGTGAGGCCGAAATCCGCACGGGCAACTGGCGTCACGCGACTGATTTGAGGCTGGCCCTGATCGACGACTTCGACAACCAGATCGCGCCTGATCTGTTTCGGTTTCTGGCCCAAGCGCTGCCGCGCTGCAATTTTCGCCACTACACCCGCCCCAGCCACGAGATTATCGCCAAACTTCAAGAACATAAGTTGGACGCAGGCGTCGCCACACGACCGTCAGAGCGCACAGAGGGGTTGATTGAATACCCGCTGATGCGCGACCCGTTCATTGTCATCCTGCCAAACAGTTTTGAAGGTCAGCCCGAAGAACTATTCGAGCCAGATGCGAGCCTTCCGCTGTTGAGGTACTCGCGGGACTACATGATTGGTAAACAGATCGAAATTCAGTTGACCCGAAGCAAATACAATCTGCCAAACCGGTTCGAGTTGGAGTGCAACCAGTCGATCATTGGACTGGTGGCCGAGGGCGCGGGATGGGCGATCACCACTGCAGCGTGTTTCCACCGTGCACAGCGGTTTCACGACAGCGTCAAAGCAATGCCGTTTCCCGGCCGGAACTTTGTGCGGACCGTATCGTTATTCACCACCGAGGTCTATCCCGAAACGACATCGGCTTTGATCCAAAAGGTTATGGAAAAGCTGATACGGCAACACTTCACCGAGCCTATGTGCAAAAAACACATCTGGCTGAAAAACGAATTCAGGACGATGGAAGCCGAGGCCGCTTAAATACCGCCCGGCGGCCCAAGCGACTGGCCGTCGATGATACTGGTCGCCAGTTGTTCACCCTGGCCTGTGATTTGTTTTTCGACCATCTCTACCAGTTGCAGAGCGGCCTTGCGACCCATCTCGCGGTGCGGGACATGTACGGTTGTCAGGGCGGGGCTTACAATGCGGGCCAGTTCGATGTCGTCAAAACCAGTGATCGAGACATCTTTGGGAACGTGTAGCCCGATGTCCTGAGCCCGCCGCAGCGCGCCGACCGCCAAAACGTCGTTGCCGCAAAGGATCGCCGTCGGGCGCGTGGCTTGGCTCATCAACTCGGAAAACGCAGCGGCGCCGTTCTCAATCTCGTAAGGCGTTTCGATGATTGTCAGATGCTCAGTGTGCAATCCGTTCTTCCGTGCGGCGTCCTTCACGCCTTCGATCCGCAGGCGCGCGCGATCATTGCCTGCGCTGATGCCGGAAATCACCCCGATTTGGGTATGACCCATAGCAATCACACGGCTTGCCAACGCGTTCATCGCCGCACGGTTGTCAAACCCGATCGAGGGGACCGGCGCATCAGGCGCAAAAGACCACGCGGCCAAAGTTGGGATTTTTCGACGGTCCAAAAACTCATAAATCTTTGGGTCGCGGTCATGGCCAATCAGCAAAAGCCCATCCGCGCCCCGTGCCGCCAGCGTCCTGATCTGTTCTTCTTCGATGTCGGGTTTGTAGGCCGAGCTTGACACCAAAAGGGTATATCCGTGCTGGTGCAGCTCTTCCTGGAAGGCTTGCAACCCGCGCGCGAAAATCGCGTTTTCCATTGTCGGAATGATCGCGCCGATGGTGAAGGTGCGCTTGGCGGCCATTACCCGTGCAGCAAAGTTCGGCGTGTAACCCAAGGCATCAACGGCCGATTGGACACGTTCCCGCGTCGCCTTGACGACACGGTCAGGGTTGTTGAGGCAGCGCGAGACAGTCGCCGTCGAAACGCCTGCCATCTTAGCCACATCATCCAGCGTTGGTGCTGCCCCCAGTTTCGACATTCTCAAATCCGCAATTCACTTTTGCCAATAAGTCTAATCTCAACCGACCTTCAAGGAAAGCAGATATGTAAGCGCTTGCATTTTTGATGTAAGCGCTTACAAATGGCTTTGGGCCGAATCCTAAGGGAGTCCGGAAAAGTGTTTCTGACCGCATCCATCATCGTGTTTGTCATCTACTTTGCGAACGTGGCTTTGGGTGCCTTTGCAGACAGCGCATTTCTTGGGGACGTGGGTGAGATGTTGGTCCTGTTCGCGGCGTCGATCCTGTTCGTTGTCGCAATTCTGAAAAAGGAGGCTGACCGCAACGCAGAAGGCGACAGCTGAATTTTTTGCTTGGGAGGGCAATAGATGAACAACGACAGAAACGAGCTTGCGTCGGAAGAGCGTCGCAATTTCCTAAAACTCAGCGCAAGCGGCGCGTTTACCGCGGCCTTGGTTGCAGGTGCAGGTGGGGTTCTTTGGTCGTCAGAGGCCGCAGCGCAGACTGCCAAGGAAGAACGCGAGCGTGAGCAGGCGGCAGAGCATGTGATGACCGTTGCCACAGCCTATGTGCTGGGCGCATCGCGCAGCTATCCGATCATGCAGTTGGACCTGAAGGAAAACATCCAGAACGCCACGAACGGCAAGGTCTATGTCAAACTGGCCCCAGGCGGACAGTTGGGTGCGGGTGGATCGCTGGTGCAGAAAGTGCAGGGCGGCACCATTCAGGCCGCACAGCATTCGTTGTCGAACTTTGCGCCCTTCGCCTCGACCGTTGATCTGATCAACATGCCGTATCTGTGCGGCTCGAACCAGAAATTCACCAATCTTGTGAATTCGGACACCTGGAAGAACGAAGTCCATCCCAAGGTCGAGGCCGCCGGGTTCAAGGCGTTGTTCTACGTTGTGATCGACCCGCGCGTTGTTGCTGTGCGGCAGGGCGGGAACGCCGTTATCACTCCGGGCGACATGAGCGGTATCAAGTTCCGTGTGCCGGGGTCCAAGATGTTGCAGCAATACTATCGCATGGTCGGCGCAAACCCGACGCCTGTCGCTTGGGGTGAGACCCCCTCGGCCATCAAGCAGGGCGTCGCGGATGCGCTTGATCCATCCGTGGGCGCGCTGTTCGTCTTTGGCTTTAAGGACATCCTCAGCCATGTGACCTTTACGCAGGCGGTGCCGGACAGTCAGGTCTATTCCTGTAATCTTGAGTGGTTCAACTCGATGCCGGCAGACGTGCAGGAGGGTATTATGTGGGCGTCCGAAATGACGAGCCATCAGAACCTTGCCAAAGTGCCCTCGGCCCGCGCCTATGCAATGGCTGAACTGAACAAGGCGGGCGTAGAGTTCCATTCGCTCAGCTCTGACCAGTTGGCAGAATGGGAAAGCGTCGGCGGATACCAGAACGCCGATTGGGATCCGTTCAAGACGGAACTCGCCGGGTCGATGGACGCCTTCGAAAAGCTGGTCGAGGCTGCAGGGACGCAGGGCAAGTACTTCGTCCACGACGCCTGATCGACCATCACACCTTCAAGCAGTCAGGCCGGTAAACGCCCGGACCAGAAGGCGCACGCCTGACTGCCTGCACGCCGAGGGAACCGATGACCTTACTTCAAAACATAGACCGCAACGCCGAGCGCTGGCTGCTGCTGGTGTTCTACGTGATGCTGGTCATCACCATGGCCATCGAGGTTCTTCGACGCGAGATATTCGCGTACTCGTCGATCTGGGGTGAAGAGATCGTCCGCTATTCCTTTATCTACCTTGCGTGGATCGGCGCGGCGGCGGCGGTGAAGGAACGCGCCCATATTCGCATCGACGTGATCATGCACTACCTCGGGCCGCGTCCCAAGGCGCTGCTGTATATCTTCGGCGATCTGGTGATGTTCGGCGTGGCCATCATTGCGCTCTATTGGTCGTATGAGGCGGTGCATGTCTCGGCCAAGTTTGGCTCGGTGACGGATGGGCTGCGGGTCTCAAAGGTTTGGTTCCTGATGGCCGTGCCCACCGGTTTTGCGCTGATGATCTGGCGCTTGATCCAGTCGCTGATACGCGACCTGAAATGCCTGAGGGACGGCAAGCCCGTCTTTGAAGGCGACAAGCTGTTTGACTGAGGGGACACGCGATGCTCTGGGGTTCCCTCAATCAAACCGTTGAACTGGGCTGGGATTTCTACCTGCCGGTTATCCTGTTCGTTGGCCTGATCGCGCTGGCCGTGCCTGTGTGGGCGGCCATCGGCACAGCGGCGATTGTGATGCTGATCATGTCGGGCGACCTGCCGCTCAGCCTTGTGGGTGAAAGCCTGTTCACTGGCATTGACGCCTTTGCCCTGACAGCCGTCCCGCTGTTCATCCTGACGGGCGACGTGCTGGTCCGCACCGGGCTGTCGCGCAAGTTTCTGGACGTGGCCGAGGCGCTGACTTGTTTCGCCAAGGGCGGGTTCGGGTCAGCCACCGTTCTGGTCTGCGGCATGTTCGCCGCGATCTCGGGGTCCGATGCAGCCGGGGCTGCTGCCGTGGGGCGCATGACGATCAACCGTCTGGTCGAAAGCGGCTATCCACGCCCCTATGCCTGTGCGCTGGTGGCTGCCGGGGCGTGTACCGGCATCCTGATCCCCCCTTCGATTGCCTATATCATCATTGGTCTGGTGCTGGGTATTTCGGCGTCCACGCTTTTTCTGGCCGCGTTGATCCCCGGACTGGCCATTCTGATCTCGATCCTTGTGACCAACATCATCATGAACCGCATCTACGCCTATGAGGGCGGCGGCATGATGACCATGGGCGAGTGGCTGGCCAATCTGGGCAAGGCGCTGAAGTCCGGTTGGTATGCGTTCATCGTGCCGGGGATCATCTTCTACGGCATCTTCTCGGGCCGCCTGACCCCCACCGAGGCCGGTGCGACCGCCGTTGTCGTCACCATCATCATGGGCTTCATCCTGCGCACGCTGACGCTGGCCGACTTTCCGTCAATGCTGGTCAGTTCCGCTAAGGTGAACGGGGTGATCCTGCCGATCATCGCTTTTTCCGCGCCCTTGGCCGAGGCGCTGGCGATCATGGGTGTGCCGCAGGGGTTCGTGACCGCCGTGACCTCTCTGACCGATGACCCATATCTGCTGATCCTGCTGATGATCGGTATCCTGATCGCCGCAGGCTGCGTCATGGAAACGACGCCCAACATTGTGATCCTTGCGCCGATCCTGAAACCCTTGGCAGACAATATCGGCATGAACGAGATCCAGTTCTGCATCATGATGATCACTGCGCTGGGCGTCGGGTTCATTACGCCTCCGCTGGGGCTGAACCTATTCGTGGTTTCGGGGATTACCGGTGAGTCGATCCTCAAGATCGCGGCCCGCGCCGTTCCGTTTGTTTTGACAATGCTGATTGTGGTTATTTTGATCGCCTATGTCCCGGCGGTTTCGACCACGTTGCTTCCTGAAATCTACCAATAGGGTATTTTGACCATGCCGCGCGAGTATTTGAAAAAAGCGACGCTAACCCCTCAGTCTCATGCAACCGAGGTGCATGACACGGTGAAGACAATCCTTGCCGATATCGAAACGGGCGGCGACGCCAAAGCAATGGAATACGCGGCCAAGTTCGACAAGTTTGAGGGCAACGTGCTGATGACACAGGCCGAGATTGATGCGGCCATCGCGCGCGTGCCTGAAAAGCTGAAAGCCGATATCCGGTTTGCCCATGACAACGTGCGTCGCTTTGCCGAAGCTCAGAAAGCGACCGTGTCCGATGTCGAGGTCGAGATCGTGCCCGGCGTTGTCGCCGGCCAAAAGGCAATCCCGGTGGATGCGGCGGGTTGCTACGTGCCTGGCGGACGGTATAGCCACATCGCCAGTGCGATCATGACGGTGACCACGGCAAAAGTGGCCGGATGCCGTCATATCACCGCCTGTTCTCCTCCAAAGCCCGGAGAAGGCGTTGCCCCAGCCATCGTGTATGCGGCTCATATCTGCGGGGCCGACAGCATTCTGGCCATGGGCGGCGTACAGGGCGTGGCCGCGATGACCTATGGCCTGTTCGGTCTGCCGCGCGCGAATATCCTTGTGGGTCCGGGCAACCAGTTCGTGGCCGAGGCCAAGCGTATTCTCTATGGCAAGGTCGGTATCGACATGATCGCAGGCCCGACCGACAGCCTGATCCTTGCGGATAAATCCGCCGACGCGCATGTGGTGGCTACCGATTTAGTCAGTCAGGCCGAACATGGGTACAACTCACCCGTCTGGCTGGTGACGGATGATCGGACACTGGCGCAAAAGGTGATGGAACTGGTTCCAACCCTGATCGCAGACCTGCCCGAATTGAACCGCGAAAACGCCTCTGCCGCGTGGCGGGACTATGCCGAAGTAATCGTCTGCTCGGATCGTGAGGAAATGGCAGCCTGTTCCGACGCATACGCGCCCGAGCATCTGACCGTTCAGGCTGAAGACCTGGGTTGGTGGCTGGACCGGCTGACCTGCTATGGCTCTTTGTTTCTGGGCGAAGAAACCACGGTGTCTTATGGCGATAAGGCAACGGGCACGAACCACGTGCTGCCGACCTCAGGCGCGGCCAGCTATACTGGGGGTTTGAGCGTCCATAAATACATGAAGATCGTCACGTGGCAGCGCGCAACGCGGGAAGGGTCCAAGCCTATTGCCGTCGCAACAGCCCGCATTTCCCGGCTGGAAGGGATGGAGGGGCATGCGCGTGCCGCAGACGTGCGTCTGGCCAAGTATTTCCCTGACGAACAGTTTGACCTGACCGCAGATGGATGACCCGCGCGCGCTATTTGACCTGACGGGCAGGGTTGCCTGTGTGACGGGGGCAAGCTCCGGCCTTGGGCGGCAGGTGGCCAAGGTTCTGGCGGCCGCTGGTGCGCGCGTTGTGGGTGTTGCGCGCCGGCCCGAGGCGTTGGCGGGGCTGACTGAGGAGATCGGCGCAAACTCCGATGCCGTCGTCGCGGACATATCAGACAGATCGTGCGTTGATGCGTTGACGCGGGACGTCTCGGCCAAGTTTGGCGCGCCGGATATCCTTGTCCACGCGGCCGGTCTGAACACCCGAGAGGCAGCCGATGACGTATCCCCCGAAGGGTGGGATCAAACGCTGGCCGTGAACCTTAGCGCGCCGTTTTTCCTGAGCCAGTCTATGGTTCCCGAGATGAAGAAAAAGGGGTGGGGCCGCATCGTGAATTTCGCTTCGCTCCAGACCACACGCGCCTTTCCGGGTGGGGTCGCTTATGGCGCGACGAAGGCTGGGATCGGCCAGCTAACCCGAGCAATGGCCGAGGCATGGTCGCCTTTCGGTATCACGGCCAATGCCATCGGTCCGGGGTTTTTTCCGACCGAACTGACGCGGGCTGTCTTTGACGATCCAGAGCGCGCGGAACGCAATGCGGCCCAGACCTGTATTCGACGCAATGGAGAAATGGCGGACATCGACGGCCCGATCCTGTTTCTGTGCTCACGCGCGTCGGATTACGTGACCGGGCAGGTGCTGATGGTTGACGGAGGGTTCACCGCAAAATGAAGGCTTTGGTCTATGAAGGTGTCGAACACGTGGCCTATCGGGATGTCCCGGATGCCAAGCCCAATCCGGGCGAGCACCTCATCCGGGTCGAAGCGGTAGGGATCTGCGGGTCCGACATGCACGCCTATCTGGGCCATGATGCGCGCCGACCCGCGCCGTTGATCCTTGGTCATGAGGCGGCGGGTGTTGTCACGGGTGGCCCTCGTGATGGTGCGCGGGTCACCATAAACCCACTGGTTGCCTGTGGGCGCTGCGATGCTTGCAATACGGGGCGTGAAAATCTGTGCCCGGACCGTCAGATCATCTCAATGCCGCCGCGCGAAGGGGCCTTTGCCCAGTTCGTCGCGATGCCAGACAGAAATCTGGTCGAGGTGCCGCAGCATGTCAGCCTCGCGCAGGCTGCATTGGCTGAACCGCTGGCCGTGGGGTGGCATGCGGCGCGCCTGGGGCTTGAGGCATTACATTCGTCTATGGAGCGTCGCGCGCTGGTTTTGGGCGGGGGTGCCATCGGGGTTGCCGCTGCGCTGGCCCTGTCCGCGATGGGGGTCAAAGAGGTGCGGATTGTCGAGCCCAACACGTTGCGACGCGCCTATCTGCAAGATGCGATCCCATTCGAGGTCGTCGCTGAAACCGCCGATATGTTTCCGCTGATCATTGACGCGGTCGGGTTTGCCGCGACCCGCGCGACGGCCTCCGCTTTGGCGCAGCCGGGCGGGGTGATCGCCCATGCAGGTTTGGGAGAGGATAGCGGCGGGCTGGATGTGCGTCGTATGACCTTGCAGGAAATCACGTTTTTCGGCACCTATACATATACGGCTGAGGATTTCCGAGAAACCGCACAGGCCATATTTGATGGCCGTCTGGGTGCGCTTGACTGGGTCGAAGCGCGCGCGTTGTCTAAGGGGGCACGCGCATTCCAGGATCTGCGGCAGGGTGCGGTAGCCGCGCCCAAGATCATCCTCGCGCCATGGGAATAGGAGGCTTTTATGTACAAGAAAATTCTCGTGCCGATGGCGCTGGATCATGGGTTGTCACCGCACACATTGCAGGTCGCGCGTGCCTTGTCTGCCGAAGACAGCGAGATCATAGCCCTGCATGTCTATGAAATGCCGCAAGGGTCGGTCAGCGCATATCTGGACAAGGACGTGGTCGCCGAAGGGTTTCGCGCGGCCCGCAACCTGCTGCGCGACAAGGTGTCGGGCGTGGACGGGATAAAGTGCGACATCGTCAAGGGGCACACTGCGCGAACCATTATCGACTATGCCAATGACAACGACGTTGAATGCATCGTCATAGGGTCGCACAAACCCGGCCTCAGCGACTATTTCTTAGGATCGACCGCGTCGCGTGTCGTCCGTCACGCAGCCTGCGCCGTGCATGTGCACCGCAGGCCGTAATTCGTCAATCGCGCCTTTGCGCCCCAATCAGGACTGACAGACCGGACATGAACATAGACAAAAAGATCACGGATGATCTGATGGCCAACGATATCTCGTTCGTCACCACCGTCCCGTGCAAGCAACTTGCGGGCGTCATTGCCGAGATTGATGAGCGCGAAGGCATCTACCACATCCCCTCCAACAAAGAGGATGAGGGGATGGGCCTGTGCGCTGGTGCATGGATGGGCGGGAAGCGCCCGGCCATCATCATGCAGAACACGGCAATCGGCGTGACGATCAACACGCTTGCGACGTTGATTCAGTATTACCGGATGCCTTTGCCCATGTTGATCTCGTACCGCGGGGAACTGCGCGAACCGATCGCCTGTCAGGTTGAAATGGCGGTGCACACCAAGGCGCTGCTTGCCCAGTTGAACATCCCGACCTACCACTTCCATCATCAGGCAGATGTCGAGGAACTGGACGCAATCCTGAAATACACATTCATGTGCAACAAACCGGTCGCCATTCTGACCGATGCCAACTTTTGGGGAGGCTACGGCGACCAATGATACGTTCAGAAATCCTTAAAGAAATCGCTCCGATCCTGCGGGATCAGCTTGTGGTCTGCAATATTGGCATCCCCAGTCAGGAGCTACACGCAATCGACGATCAGCCGACCAATTTCTACATGCTGGGAACGATGGGGCTGGCCTCATCCATCGGTTTGGGCTTGGCGCTTGCGCAACCTAAGCCGGTAATCGTCATCGACGGCGATGGGTCTGTTTTGACCAATCTTGGCACGCTGCCCACAATCGCAAACAACGAGGCTGACAATTACATCCTGCTGATTGTCGACAATGGATCATACGGATCGACCGGTGATCAGCCGACGTATGCCGGGCAGAAAACCTCGCTTGCTAAAATGGCTGAGGCGGCGGGCTGTGAACGGGTGATTGAATGTCAGGCAGAGGATACCGGCCGCGTGTTGCAAGAGGCACTGGACGCCAAGCAAATGACGATCATCGTTAGTAAGTGTGAAAGCGGTAACGCGAAAATGCCTCCGATTACGATGGATCCCGTCGTCATCCGGGATCGGTTCATGAAGGCGGTTCAGTCCTGAGCTGACCGTCGCAGTCTGCGCATATTCAATCCGCCGCCTTGTTATTGCGCAGGCGGCGGCTTTTTTGAGCACCCAACCCTTGGGCGAATTTGCATTGCCAGGGACACGCCTTTAAGCTGTTGGCAAAGTGGATAACTTATGTAAGCCGAGTGCAATTGGTAAAGTCAGGGCGGGAAAATCGTTGCTTCCCTACCGCGATCGCGGGCGGGGACAATCAACAGCCGGAACCGCTGCCGTTTTATCGCGGGACTGGATTTTGGAAAGTTGAATGATGATAGTTTCTTCTACAATCTCGGGTGTTGACCCGCGCGATATCATGAATGTCGTCGCTCAATACGGTTTTCGTAAAACGTCTATGGAAGAAATTGCGCGGGCTGTCGGGTTGTCGCGCCAGTCTATCTACAAGAAGTTCGGGTCCAAAGAGGCGTGCTATACTTGGGCGCTGAAGACCTACATGGAGAATTTGTACCGCGATGTCTTCTCGGATTTGGAAAAGGCGGATGGAGCACCGCTAGAGGTTCTGGAAAAGGTTCTGCTGTACGTCGTGGGTGACTCGCTGGAATTGTCCAGAACACACCACGGGGCCGAACTGCTGGAGAATGCGCTGGACGTGGCCGCCGCGCAGCCGGAAAACTGGCCAGAGGCATATTTGGCCAAGGTGGGTGAGTTCCTGCTGCGTCAAGACCTGGCTTCATCCCCTGAACGTGCGCAGGACCTGTCTTACCTTCTGATTACTGCGGCCCGTGGCGCGATGGTTGTTGCGCAGACAAAGGAAGACTTTGCGGCAGATATCCGTCGGTTGCTCAAGGCAATGTTTCCAGAGGATTAAAAGCGCGGCGTTGCGTCGTTTTGGTCGCGACATGGATCAGTAACGCGTGGTTGTTGGCTTTCGTATCATCGAGTTGGGAAATCCGAGCCTGACGACCGTGCGATGCGGAACAGTCCGCCAAGGTCCGTACATTTGTTGACTTTGCTGCCAGCCGTCCAAGGGCCGGCTGACATCTTGTCTGACGTCCACTGGTGGTTGGTTTGGCGCAAATCCCACCATGTGATATGACGTAAGGTAAAGCATATTTCGCGCTGCTATTTTCATAACTGCATCACAAGGGGAAAGACCATGAGATTCAGTCGTTTAGTGCAAGGCATCTTGCTTGGCTCTGGCCTGATATTGATCGGAATGTCATCGACACAGGCGCAGAACCGCGAGGAAAGTCAGGGAATGGTGCTGCTGCGTGGATTGCCGACACTGGACACGAAACACAGCGTGGCAATTGTTGAACTGGACCCGGAGTCTGACCGTTTCGGAGAAATCCTGAGTGAAGTGGAACAGCCCGACATCGAACACCCTCTGCACCATTTGTATTATAGTCCCAATGGCAGGCTGTATTCGACCGGGCTGGATCCGTCTTGCAGTCTGGCCGAGATCGGGTTGTCACGTGATTCAAACGGAGCACCCGTGATCTCTGGGTTCACCTGTCTGGATACCCAAGGACAGATGGTGGGGGAAGACATCATGTGGACGACCTCCAACGGGCAGGAATACATGTTCGTCACGTTCATGGGCGGTACTGGTGGCGATGACGGTGGATCAGTGGGCGTGTTCGACCCGCAGACAAACGAAGTCGTCAAAATCATTGAAGCACGCAAAAGCCAGGTGGGTGAGGGTGAGCCTTATATCATGTATCCGCACGGGATTTCAGCCTTTGAGGACCGCATGGTCGTAACCTCAACCGTGCACCCGGATCTGGCAACCGGTGTTGGCAATGTTCTGACAATCATCGACCTGAACACTCTTGAACCCATTGAGAATATTCTGGTCGAAAAAGAAAAGCCGTTGGATTTTCCGTCCTCGCCGGTCGAGGTTCTGTTTGCGCGCCCCGGCATGCACCCGGAAATCCAGCCAGCAATCCTTGCAAACACGATGTTCGGGTTTGAAACTTGGAAAGTGCCTTATGACGCCGGCTCCAAAACGTTTGGCGCGCCCGAAGTCATCTATAGCGGCGTAGCAAATGATACGGCAGTCCCGCTGGAGTTTTACGGCACCGAAGATGAGCTGTTCATCTCTCATGCGCTGCCCGGGGTCGTAAAGCGTTACGAATTGGCCGCCTTGCCGGAACTGGTATCCAGCGGCCCGGATATCGTCGCCGATCCGGGGGCGCATCATATGATCTTTTTTACCTCGGCCTCGGGGCGGGAACTGATCGCGATCCAGAACAATCTGCTCAATCTGGGGAACGGGGCCGAAGACGACCCGACTGATGTGGATTTCATAGCGGACCTGAACGCGCATACCATCTCGGTTCATGACCTTGAAACCGGCGAACGTATCGCAACCGTCAACTTCAAAGAGCGTTACAACAAGGGTGTGGACAACGTCGAAGGGTTGTTCGGTTCGGGTTTCGTACATCATCACTAGCAACCTGAGGGCACCATGCATCGGGTAATTCTCGCCATGACCATCACCGCCGTTCTGGTGGTGGCGGGGTGGTTGATCTGGGATCGTGTCCGCGCTCCGTCCCCGACGCCGATCGCGAATTTCGCGGCCCCTTTTGTATTTGGGCGTTTTGCCGTTCCACCGGACAACCCCCTGACGGAAGAAGGGTTCGCCCTTGGCAGGCATCTATTTTATGATCCCGTGCTATCTGGCAATAACGAGGTGTCCTGCGCGTCCTGCCATGTGCAGGCGTTGGCCTTTACGGATGGGCGCGCCAGATCACCAGCCCTTTCCGGCGGCGAGCTGGACTTTAGCTCAATGAGTCTGGCGAACCTTTTATGGGGGCAGGAACGGTTCTTTTGGGACGGCCGCGCCGCCTCGCTGGAGGAACAGGCGTTGATGCCGATTCAGCACCCCGACGAGATGGGCCAGGACATTAGAGAGCTGATTGAGGAGCTGTCTGCCTCGGGCAAGTACCGCAGGATGTTTCGTGATGCATATGGGGACGTCAGCGCAGACAATATCGCGCGGGCCTTGTCGAGCTTCATGCGGATGTTGATTTCGTCCGACTCCAAGTACGACAAATACTTGCGTGGCGAGGTACGCTTGACCGCTCAGGAGGAACATGGGCGCAAACTTTTCATGGCGCACCCGGACACGAAGGTCTCGTTGCGGGGTGGAAACTGTATCGATTGTCACAGCCAGTTCTTGACCTCGGGCTTTCGTGACGCGTTCGACGGGTTCTCGAATAACGGGCTGGACCCGGATCACGCGCTTGCGCCGGGACTGATGGCAGTCACGGGCAACTCTGCCCACAAGGGGTTTTTCAAGGTTCCAACGCTGCGAAACATTGCTGTGACCGCTCCTTACATGCACGACGGGCGATTTGCGACGCTGGAGGAGGTCATGGCTCATTACAATGACGGGATCGTGGTCAGCGATACGTTAAGCCCATTGATCCTTGAGGCCGACAATGCGCCGGATAGGGCATTGGGCTCCGTCGGGCTGCGCATGACACCCGAGGAGATAGACGCGATCATCGCATTTCTGAACACACTGACCGACACTGCGTTTCTGGAAAATCCGCTGTTTTCCGACCCGCTCGCAGGAGACACCTGATGGAACGATCCAACGTCATGACTGGTCTTGCCTTTGTTTTGGTTCTGGTAATCGGAGCTTGGTTCGTTCTGGCCTCCAAAGCTCAGCGAGAGACAGACGTGACTTTGTCCTTCCATGCCCGAATGGGAGATGATCCGTTGGTGTATGACGAGTTCATCTACGAAAACCCAGGTGGATCAGGGGTGTTTCGAGTGCGTGACTTCCGGTTTTTCGCCAGCAATCTGACATTGGTTCAGGGCGAGAAAACCTATGCGGAACCGGACAGTTATCATCTGCTGAGATTTGATAATCCCGAAACAACCCATACGATCGAGTTGCCCAAGGTTCCGTTGCGCTCGGTCGAGGAGGTGCGGTTTCTAATCGGCGTAGACCCCGAGGCCAATGGCTCGATCGAAGCACGCGGAGAACTGGACCCGAACAGCCAGATGGCCTGGAACTGGGAGGTGGGATACAAGTTTGTTGTCTTTGAGGGTGCGCTCCGGGTCGGAGAGGCCGTGTCCCCGCTGGTATATCATGTGGGTTTTTCTGAAAATGCGCGGGAAGTGTCGATCGCTTTGCCGCCCGAGCTTTCGTCTGAGACCACGATACACCTGAACGTGGACCTATCGAAATTGTTCGACGGCGCGTCGCAGATCGACATGCAAGTGCTGCCTTCGGTCAAATTCAATCGCACCGATGCCAGCCTGCTGGCCGAAAACTATGCGGATATGATTGCACCGGAATCCTCGAACGCGGAATGACAGGCGCGCTGAACGAGAACGGTTGGGGAAACAAAGTCAAAATTCCGCCCTGATTTTGTCAGATCAAATGCAAATTCGGGCTCCAGAAAGGTCAAGTCAGTTGGCATAGGAGCCCCAGTGAACCGCATCGTCAAACATATCGACCGGGAAAAGCGCAGGCTCTATTCAATCGCATTTTTGGCGTTTTCCGCAGGTTTTGTGCTGTATTCGCATGTTGACGTCACGCGCATGGGGCTGCCGCTTCCTGTACTTGTGGGATTTGTCTACATGGGATTGGTCGTGTGTGCATCGGCGATCACTTCCTATTTTCTTCCCAAGCTGACCCGAGTAACGGATGCCGTGGCCGTGACCCGTTTGGGTTTTGCCTTGTGGATTTCCAGCACGCAAAGCTACGAGATTGCGGCCTCTCCGGTGATTGGGGCCACCGTTGTTGTGGGTGGGGCGGTGGTCCTTTTGCAAGTGCGCACATGGGTGGAGCAGGCACATCAGAACATGTCTGTCTCAAGGCCGCAGCAATGGTTCGCAGGTGCCACCCCGCAGCGCATCAAGGTACCTCTAACCTGAGCCGTATCCCTTGCGAGAAACGCAGCCGGACGCTGGCGGAACACCACATGAGACCGCTTCTCATCGCACTCGCCAAACTTAAAATCGGTAGGTTGCACCAAACAGTGGGCCGGATTGTTCAAACTTGAAGTCGCCTCCGTTAATCTCGTGGTCAAACGAGATGTAACGGTATCCGCCCCTTAGCAGCCACCTGTCGTTGATGGCGTAGTCCGCGGTCAGAAGAACTTGCCATGTTTCGCTGTCATTCGTGAAACCGCCATAGTCGAAAAAGCCCGTCCCGGACCATCTGTCGTTGAAATCAACGCGGGCTCTAACCCCGATCACGGGGTCGGTCCAGCTCTCGTCGATGTTGACCATGCGGCCCGGTGCAGTTCCCGGCAGAACCGTAAAATCTGTCTGAGTGCGGAACCATCTGAACCCTCCGGCGACATCAACCGTTGACGTGTCCGTGGTCAGGACCCGGTAGCCCACAAATCCGCTTAGAAATTGAGTGGTAAGAGATGTTTCCACGCCAGAGCTGGCCGGGCCGGGGGTGGTGTTGCTCAACGAGAGGTCGGTATAGTTGTAATCCGCCAGTAACGACCACCGCCCGTTTGTCGCGGCAAACGTCCCCATAAAGGCAAGGTCAAGGTTTTCAAGCGCGTCTGCGAAGGACAGCGTTCCCTCTACCTTGCCATTGGGTGTTTCCTGCGAGACTTTGGTTTCAGGAGTAAACAGGTAAATCGTTGCCTGATAAGACCAGTCAGACTGCTGCGCGGAAACAGAGGTTGGCAGCGCCACGGCTAACGCCAGTTTCAATGCTGTTTTTCTTAGCCTTTCGGTTGTTCTCATTGGTCCCTCCCAAGATCGCAAAGCGTTGTACTGTAAGGTTAGGCGGCCGCCTCACTGTTATTCGATCCAAGTGCCGAGCGGTTGATGTCGGTGTCTGGAAAGAACTCGGACCAGACGTGCCAGAAAACACCAGCGCGCAGCGTTTCGACCCGTTTCAGCTTGCCCTGATCCGACATGCCCCAAAAGTCGCAGCGAGTCACAGGCTTGCCGCTGTCATTGTACCACACGCCAAGGCTTTCGTATTTGGGGTCCAGGCTGACGACAACATCGCGTCCACCGACACTTGCGTTGACGACCCAGTTATTCTCGACGACGAAGTCGTCCGTCCAGCAGGCGGCGTCGTTGCCAATCGTGATCCCCCAAACGTAGGTCTTGTTGGGCAGACGGTTGTCAGACCGTTCCATATTATCCATGACCGGGGCGTCTTCTTGATGCTGGCGACTGATCCCCCAGCCAAAGGTGATCTCGGTCACCATGTCCAGTAGGCGCAGAACGGGATTTGGTGAGGGCTTGTTCAGAAAGACTTCGCCTTCGGGAAAGGCTTTCTGAAAGCCACGGAAGGTCATGCGGTAGGTCGGCCAGGGGGTCATCTGCGCTTCAGGCCGAAGGGGGCATGCCAGCCCGTCCGCATTTGGGTCAAGGTCTGCCTCGCGAAATCCATAGATATGCTGTATCGGCTCGCCGGTTTCATTGTCGCGCAGGATCAGGTTGTTCCCATGTTGTGCCAGAACCTCCAGATCCAGTCGTTTGCCCTCGATCCGAGGAGCGTAGCCCTGCCCGAGATTTGCCATCGCGCAGTAGGTCATCACGATGTCCTCACCACCCAATCCATTCACGTCGCCAGCTAGATGAGGCCGCATGATCTGTGCGTCCGGGTGCGCACGCGCATGCCCGTTGTTTTCAATCACGATAACAGGCGCTGACGGGCCGACGTATTTTCGAGCTTCGGAAATGGGAAAGAACGCGGCGTCGTTGAGTTGGTTTCGCAGCCCCAGATGCACCCAGACATAGGGAAAACCATAAAGGAAAATCACGAGTAGCGCCGAGATGACCCAAAGCCACAAAGGTCCACTGCCAAAGATAAAGTGAACAAGCGTCGCCACTGCAAAACCGCCCAACCCGACAGCAATCAGCCGGTATTCGTGGCGAATGAAGCGCACCATGTTTTTGCGCTTTACTTTTAATAGCATCTGCGAAACGTCGCCCAGATCACGGAAGTAGATGAACCCGATGCCAAGCGATACGATCAAGCTGAGTGCGAATATTATGTTTGCTGCCATAAGTGATCCCTGATGTTCTAAAAGTGCGACCGCCGCCGATGCTAGGCGAAAGGTTTCAGGCTATTGTTGTGACGAACTTTGCTTGGTGAGGAATGCCTCGACCGCTGTATCATCCCGGTCCCATTGCTGGGCGTGTCGGGTCTGAAGAACATAGAACTCTGCATCATGCTGGGTTGGCCCTTTCTGTGCATGGGCCTGCACACAAATCAGGCCCGCCGAAAAAAGCGGCCAAGCAATGCAATTTCATTCTGTTCCTCCCAAAGGTGAGATTGAAAGTCCTGTTTTCTGAATAACGTGCTGATCACATAGAAACATTACAATGTAAGTCTGACAAGTCTCGAGACTGTTGAGCCGTCCCGCATTTGGTCATGGGAAGTGCCGACACAGGTGAAACGAGTGATAGGCATTGCAGCATTGACTTGATCCTGACATTATTTATTTTACTTGGTAAAAAATATGGTGGACTGTCAAATTGTATCTTGGATTAGACTTGGGGACGTCAGGTCTGCGGGGAATTCTCGTAGACGAAGCTGGCAGTGTTGTGTGCGACGCGGAAGCCAGCATTTCAACCTCGGCACCGCACCCGGGTTGGTCCGAGCAATCTCCGCAAGACTGGGTTGATGCTTGCAAGAAGGTTGTTGCAACGCTTCGGTCTGAAAACGAACAGGCTTTTGCCGCCTTGCGCGGAATCGGGCTGAGCGGGCACATGCACGGGGCGACCTTGCTGAACTCGGACGGGAGGGTTCTAAGGCCATGTATTCTTTGGAACGACACCCGGTCGTCTGAACAGGCAAGGGTATTGGATCAGAACCCCGAGATGCGTGCCATTTCGGGGAACATTGTTTTCCCGGGGTTCACAGCGCCCAAGCTGGAATGGGTGAGGTCACATGAACCCGAGGTGTTTTCGGAAACTGCAAAGGTTTTATTGCCGAAAGACTACCTTCGGTTCTGGTTGACCGGCGAGTATGTCAGCGACCTGTCCGACAGCGCCGGTACTTCGTGGGTGGATGTCGGTGCTCGGCGCTGGTCGGAAAGGGCGCTGAGCCTCAGCCACATGCGGCTGGATCAGATGCCCCGTTTGGTCGAGGGAAGTGAACCGGGGGGCGAGCTGCGCACCGAGCTGGTGCAGGAATGGGGGCTATCCGGGAAGGTGATCGTTGCCGGGGGTGCCGGTGACAACGCCGCCGCAGCCTGCGGTATCGGCAGCGTAAAGGATGGAACGGGATTTCTGTCGCTTGGCACCTCGGGCGTATTGCTTGTCGCGACCGAGCAGTACGCGCCTGCGCCGGATACCGCAGTCCACTGCTTTTGCCACGCCGTGCCTGAGCGTTGGATTCAGATGGGTGTCATTCTTTCGGCAACAAACAGCATGAACTGGCTGTCGCAAAATCTGGGCCGTCCGGTCGAGGACTTGGCGGGCGAACTGCCCGACTCTGTGGACGGTCCATCGCCAACTACCTTCTTGCCCTATCTATCGGGTGAAAGAACGCCGCATAATGACAGCAACATACGGGCTGCTTTTCTGGGTGTGGACATCGCGTCGAACCCGTTGGACCTGACACGATCCGTGATGGAGGGAGTTGCTTTCGCGATGCGTGATTGTCTTGAGGCTTTGAAAAGCACGGGGACCGAACCGGGTCGATTGCTGGCGGTTGGCGGCGGCGCAAAGTCACGGTTCTGGTTGGAAACACTGGCCACGGTTTTGAAGACACCTCTTTCTCTGCCAGCGGGCAGCGAATTTGGCGCGGCAATAGGCGCCGCTCGTCTGGCTATTTGTGCCGTCACGAACTCAAGCCCGGCAGACGTAATGACTCCGCCTGCCATCGACGAAACCATAGATCCGCGCGATGAGTTCGTGGATGTCTATGAAAGTGAATATCAGCGCTATAGGCAGTATTATAAGGCGCTGGCACCCTTGGCTAAATGATGAACGGGGATACCCAAAACCAACCCCACATTGAACAGGCCGTGCTGACGGATGGCGATATGCGGGTTTGCCTGCTGAGCTATGGCGCCATAACTCAGGGCTGGTGGCACAAGGGCACGCCCCTGATCCTTGGGTACGATGATCCGCAGGCGTATGTGTCCGATACAAACTATATGGGGGCAATCGTTGGCCGGGTTGCCAATCGGATTTCAGGGGCTCAATTCGATCTTGGCAACAAAACTTTCGAGCTGACGGCGAACGAACACGGGAACACCTTGCACGGTGGAGCGGTTGGTTTGTCTCATCGCAACTGGGCGTTAGAGCATGTTTCGCAGACAGAGGCAGCCCTGAGCCTGATTTCCAAAGACGGAGAGGATGGTTTCCCGGGAACTGTCAGGTTTGAAGTCAACATCAAGTTGGACTGCCCGCGTCTGGTTTACACAATCCAAGCCTTCCCGGACCGGCCCACCCCGGTCAGCATTGCGCAGCACAACTATTATTCGCTTGGGAGCGCTGAGGGTATCTCGGCGCATAGGTTGAGACTTGCGTCTCAGAGGATTCTGGAAACAGACGCTTCTGGATGCGCGACGGGCGCAACGATCGAGGCGTGCGCTGGGCATTTGGATTTCACGCAAGCCAAAACTGTCCAAAGCGCGCCTGATGACTTGGATCACTACTATTGTTTTGATCCCGACCGAGCCCTTGATGCGCCGATCGCAGATTTTACGTCCCCGTCCGGTTTGCGACTGTCTGTCATGTCCGACCAGCCTGGGGCGCAGATATATTCCGGGGCGAAGATGGCACATCCGTTTTTCAGTCGGGCAGGGCTTTGCATTGAGCCGTCCGGCTATCCGAACGCAGTCAATATTGCGACGTTTCCCTCTATCTTGTGCAGCCCTGAAAAACCGTATCGACAGGTGCTTGCCCTAGAAGTGTCCGAGGGGTTGGCATGAGCTTACAGGCCATTGTCATAGCGGCTCTCGTGTTCAGTGTTCACGCCGCCAGTGCTGGTGCACAGCCGCTTGGACCCGCGCCCACGTTCGTAGAGCCGGATCTGGCAAGCGCCCAGTTGGGGCGACTGCTATTCTACGATCCGATCCTGTCAGGAAACCGAAACATCAGTTGTGCAACCTGCCACCACCCCAAGCTTGGCACGTCGGATGGCGTGTCACTTGGAATAGGCGAGGGCGGTGTCGGGTTAGGAACCGATCGCCGGCTTGACCCTGCAAATTTGCCCGAACAGCGGATACCGCGGAATTCTCCTGGCCTTTGGAACCTCGGAGCAACTCAATTCACGACGTTCTTTCACGATGGGCGGCTGGAGACGGACCCAAGCCAGCCCAACGGGATCAGAACCCCGCTGGGGACGCATATGAGGCCGGGGTTTAAATCCGCATTGGCGGCTCAGGCCATGTTCCCTGTTTTGTCACCCGACGAAATGGCGGGGCATTATTCCGAGAATGAGGTGAGCAAATCAGTGCGTCTTGGGCTTTTGACGCAGGAAGGCGGCGCTTGGGACCTGATTGCGGCGCGGGTCGCGGAAATTCCAGAGTACCAGCGCCGGTTTGAAGAAGTCGTACCGGGCGAGGCTATCTCGTTCACCGCTATTGCCAACGTGATCGCCGACTTCATTGCGTTTGAATGGCGCGCCGATAACAGCCCGTTTGACCGGGCCATGAGGGGCGAGGAAGACCTGCCTGATGAGGCGCGGCAGGGGATGACGTTGTTTTACGGCAAGGCCGGGTGCAGCGCGTGTCACTCGGGTTGGTTGCAGACGGATCACAAGTTTCATTCGATCGCGCTGCCTCAAATCGGGCCGGGAAAGGCGGCGAGGTTTGAAAGCCATGTCAGGGATGACGGACGTCTGCGCGTTACCGGTGACCCTGAGGACGCATTTGCGTTCAGAACTCCATCTCTGCGCAACGTGACCTTGACCGCACCATACGGCCATAACGGAGCGTTTAGCCGTCTCGAAGATATGGTCCGCCACCACCTTGACCCGGTCACATCCTTGCATCGCTACGCTGTGGATGACGCGACGCTTCCAGACTGGCCGCAGGCGCAAGATCATTTGGCTTTAGAGGATGCGGATCACATTGATAAGATAGCAATGTCCAGCGATCTGTCGCCGGTCAGCCTGTCTGATCAGGAAGTCCGCGCAATTCTTAGCTTTCTGACCAGTCTTGAAGACCCTGCGGAACGGTTGGGTGTTCCAAGCCAGGTTCCGAGTGGGCTTGCGATTGATCGTTGATCACCGGTGAATTTGAACGATCTGGTTTGATGGGTGTTCCTGCCACTTTGTTGCAGTCCCATCTGGCCAGATGACGCGCAGGCGCACGGTGTCGTCGCCTCCCAACCCAAAATGATGAAACCCTGCAATGCCTCCGGCGTGACCCCCGCCGATCGTAATCTCTCGGGTTTGGATGTCGCCCGACGTCTTGAGTTCGATAAATCCTCCGACTGCTTGACGATTTGGCCGGTTTTGAGAGATGTCAGCCAACAGCCAATTCCCCTCTGTGCGCTGGTTTTGACTGACCTCCAAATCAGTACCGCGATTGACGACCACCAGATCAAGCCAGCCGTCATTGTTCAGATCGGCGACGGCTGCGCCTCGGGACTTGGACATCGACGCGATACCCGCTTGGGTGGCCGCCTCGACAAACTGACCGTCCGGTTTCTGGATCAGCAAATTGTTCGGATCGTTCAACGCGGCGTCTGGCATTTGCTCAACGTTACCCTTGGCCACGAAAATGTCGTCGAGCCCATCGTTGTTCACATCGGCAAACTGCGCGTGCCATCCGGTCGAGGGTCTGCCATCGCCGCCGGTGTGGGGCCTGTGCGCCGTGGTTCCTTTCTCAAAGGTTGCATCGCGCCACGCAGGACCATTGGCATCTGGGTCAAACACCTGAAACTTCTGGTCGCCCATGGATGTCAGGTAAACCTCTGGGAATCCGTCTCCGGTCAAGTCGCGCGATGCGATGCCCATGCCCCAGATCGAATAGGGTATCCAGCCGTCGTTCTGCGTGAAAAGACGCGGCTCTGTCTCCATCGCCCAAAGCTGCTCGTGCCCGTTGCGTACATAGTAGTGGCGGTCGTTGCTGACACGCAGGTCCGCGCGCCCCTGTCTCGCCCAGTCTGAAAACAGGATGGACAGTGAGCAATATCCCGGCTCCAGATGCTGAGGCTTTCGATATGTGTTCCCGTCAGGCCGATACAGAACGGTCGGACCGCAGGTTTCAAAGGGACCGTTGGGGTCGAACCGATCCACGTAGGTGCCAAAGGCCAGCGTCGGCAAGGCCTGGTCCCGTTCCCAAGTGGCGGAAAACCCTGTCGTCCAATGATCTTCCGATTGGAAGCCCAGGGTGGTGAAGGGGGTGAACGCGCAATCGGGCTGCCCCCGCAAAAGCACGTCCTGACCGACACGCAGAATGGCAAGGTCCGTCATGCCGTCGCTGTCGATATCAATGGGATAGGCGCCCGTCACGCCGGTAAGTGCCAAGTGATCAGGTGTGCCGGTTTGGAAAGAGACTTCTGGTCCCGAGGTGTTCAGAAACAGTTGCGAAGGGTTGGCTCCACCCGCCACAAAGAGTTCCGGCAATGAGTCTTCGTTGCAGTCAAAAACCGCGACACCGCCACCGACGAAGTGTTCCCATCCACCGTCATAGACATGAGAAGGCAACTCCACCCGGCTGAAAAGCGGTGCTTGGACCTCGGCCGTTGCTGCGGTGGCCAATGTGACCAAGGCAATCAGCTCAGGACGCATGCGCCGCAAGCTCCTTTACCTTGAGGATCGAAACCTGTTCGATCCCGTAGGCTGCGGCACCCTTTGCCCACATCAGGTCGCCCCAATGATGTACCTTAATCTCGGGCAGGGGGGCATCCACCTTGACGACGCCACTTTGGATACGTGCCATGACGTCCTCGGAACACAGATGCCCGAAACTCGTATGAGGGCCGGACACAATAATGCATTCAGGGTCAAACAGGTTGATCAGATTAGAGACGCCAAGACCGAACATCTGCCCCGCCCGCGCGAGCACCGAGCTTGCCCTTTCGTTCCCCGCGTTGGCAAGGTCGTGGATGTCTGAAATAGTGTTCATCTGCCTGTCATGTCCGGCAACGGTCATTTCGCGAATAAGCGCATAGTCCCCGACATATGCCTCAAGGCAGCCACGCTGACCGCATTGGCATAACGCACCATCAAGCTGAACTTTGACGTGACCAAATTCAGCGCCGCAGCCCCGTTCTCCGCGGTAGAGTTTACCGCCAAGCACGATGCCAAGCCCAACGCCATGCTCTGTTGTAACGACCAGGAAGTTTTTTAGACCCTTTCCGAGGCCAAATAGTTGTTCGGCCTTGGCGACAAGGTTGGCGTCGTTTTCTATGAAGGCAGGACAGTGCAACGCATCCGCCAGCCGCCGATTGAAATCAACATTGCGATCTGTAATCGAAGAGGACCAGTGGACAAAATTCCTTTCGGCGTCGACCAGCCCCGCAATTCCGATTGAAACGCCGGACAGGTTCTGGATTGCGCCATCAATCCCCGCGCAGGTTTCTTCCAGTGCGCGACATACCTCCTGAACGAAGTCACCGGGTGACATTCGCGCGTTGTCCAAAGCGTATTTGTGCGAGGCGACCTCGTTACCTTCAAAGTCGACGAGGATGACTGAAATGAATTGCCGCGCAACTTTCAGACCGGCGACCAGATAAGATCCCCCGTCCAGCTGTAGCAGAACGCGTGGTCGTCCTCTTTTGGCGGATTTGGACGGTGGGGCGCTCTCAATCTCTTTTATCAGCCCAGCCGAAATGAGGTCGGCGGTCGCAGCGGTGACCGTCGCCGGGCTTGTTTGCAGCGCAGACGCGATGTCGATCCGCGAGACCGAGCCTCGCGTTCTGATATGTTCCAGCACCCTGAGGCGGGTCGCATTTCTTTGGTCCACAGAGCTTGGAGAAACCTTGCTTTTCAGCATCTTGATCTCGCGAATCTTGTTGCTGCCCCAATCTAGTTGGAAATCCACTAATCTAACAGAGTAAATATTTTACTGACTGAATTAAATATGATACTCAAGATCGTGAGGGCCACGAATCGAAAGAACGCGGCTCAATAAACGGGAGGAAATCATGAAACGTATTCTCAGCTTTTCGGCTGCGGTTGCCTTGTTGGGGTCGGCTGCATTTGCCGAACCGGTGGTTGGCGTAAGCTGGTCCAATTTTCAGGAAGAACGCTGGAAAACAGACGAAGCCGCGATCAAGTCCGCGCTTGAGGCAGGCGGGGCCGAGTATATCTCGTCAGATGCACAGTCATCTTCTGCGAAACAGTTGTCGGACATCGAAAGTCTGATCGCTCAGGGTGTGGATGCCCTGATCATTCTTGCGCAAGATTCCCAGGCTATCGGCCCAGCGGTTCAGGCTGCTGCGGATGAGGGTATTCCCGTCATTGCATATGACCGTCTGATTGAAGACGACCGCGCCTTTTACCTGACCTTCGACAATGTTGAAGTCGGGCGGATGCAGGCCCGCGCAGTGTTCGCGGCGATGCCCAAGGGTAACTATGTCATGATTAAAGGGTCGCCCACGGACCCCAACGCGGATTTCCTGCGTGGTGGTCAGCAAGAGATCATCCAATCCGCAGTAGACAGCGGCGACATTGTCATTGTGGGCGAAGCCTACACCGATGGGTGGCTGCCAGCCAACGCCCAGCGGAACATGGAGCAGATTCTGACTGCGAATGAAAACAACGTGGATGCTGTTGTTGCATCGAACGATGGCACCGCCGGTGGTGTCGTTGCTGCGCTGACGGCGCAGGGCATGGAGGGGATACCGGTTTCCGGTCAGGATGGCGATCATGCGGCGTTGAACCGTGTCGCTTTGGGGACGCAAACTGTTTCGGTTTGGAAGGACGCGCGCGAGCTCGGAAAGGCGGCTGGTGAAATCGCCGTTGCCTTGAGCGGAGGAGCAAGCCCTGCAGACATTGACGGCGCTATTAGCTGGACCTCGCCGGGCGGGACCGAAATGAACTCGGTCTTCCTGGCACCTGTTCCAATCACAAAGGACAACCTGTCTGTGGTTGTGGACGCCGGGTGGATTCCGCTGGAAGACCTGTGTCAGGGCGTCGAGAACGGCCCCGCACCGTGTAACTAAATCGCACAATCCCCGGACCATTTGATCTGGTCCGGGGGCCATTGCTGAATATGAAAGATCGGAAATGACCGAAACTTCGTCTCAGCCGATACCTCAAAAAACTAAGCCCAGCCTGTTTCAGCAATTGGAACTGGATATGCGGCTTTTGGGAATGATCGGCGCGTTTGTCATCCTGTGTATAGGGTTCAACATCGTCACCGACGGGCGCTTTCTGACCCCTCGGAACCTGTTCAACCTGTCAATTCAGACGGTCTCTGTGGCGATCATGGCGTGCGGCATGGTCTTTATCATCGTGACACGCCACATTGACCTGTCCGTGGGTGCTCTTTTGGCGACCAGTTCCGCAGTCATGGCAATGACCCAGACCGAGCTGTTGCCGAATGTGCTGGGGTTGGGGCTGGATAATCCGGTGACATGGGCGATCACACTAGTGGTCGGTCTTGTAGTCGGTACCTTGATCGGAGCATTTCACGGGTGGATGGTCGGTTATCTGACGATCCCTGCGTTCATTGTCACCTTGGGTGGTTTTCTGGTCTGGCGGAATGTGGCCTGGTATCTGACCAGCGGTCAGACCATCGGCCCCTTGGACAGCAATTTCCTGAAATTCGGCGGCACGAATGGAACGCTGGGTACAACGGCAAGCTGGATGTTCGGTCTGTTTGCCGCGGCTGTTGCGATATGGGCTTTGTGGAGTGGCAGGCGCGCCAAGGCGTCTCACGGCTTTCCGGTGAAACCTGTCTGGGCCGAAGCAACGCTGGCTGGGATAATCGCATTTGCGATTTTGGGATATGTCTATGTCGTGAATAGCTATGCCATCCCCACGCGAAGACTGCAGCGGATGTTCGAGGCGCGTGGCGAAACAATGCCAGAAGGCTTGGTCGTTGGCTACGGCATCCCGATTTCCGTCCTCATCCTGATCATCGTCGCCGTGACCCTGACGGTCGTGGCGCGGAAAACGAGGTTTGGCAGGTATATCTTTGCCACCGGCGGAAACCCGGATGCAGCCGAACTTTCCGGGATCAACACGCGACTTCTGACCGTCAAGATATTTGCCTTGATGGGGTTCTTGTGTGCTGTTTCAGCCGTTGTCGCCTCGGCCCGTTTGGCGAACCACTCGAATGACATCGGTACGTTGGATGAGCTGCGCGTGATCGCGGCTGCGGTGATCGGCGGAACGGCTTTGTCCGGCGGCATCGGCACGATTTACGGCGCGATACTTGGAGCTTTGATTATGCAAGCCCTTCAGTCTGGGATGGCAATGGTGGGTGTCGATGCGCCGTTCCAGAATATCGTCGTCGGCAGCGTGCTGGTTTTGGCCGTCTATATCGACATCGTCTATCGCAAGCGATTGGGGGCAAAATGATGCAGGTTCAGGACACGCAGAAATCGCCCTTAGGCTCTGGTCGCGGTTCCGGTGCGCCGCCCCTTGTCGAAATGCGAGATATCTCGATTTCGTTTGGGGGGATCAAGGCGGTGGACCACGTCTCGGTCGATCTCTACCCCGGCGAAGTTGTCGGCTTGCTGGGCCACAACGGCGCCGGAAAGTCCACGCTGATCAAGGTCCTGTCCGGTGCTTATCAGATGGATCACGGCGAGATTCTGATCGACGGCAACCCGGTTGAGATCAACAACCCTCGGGACGCGCGCGCGAATAATATCGAGACGATCTATCAGACGCTGGCGCTGGCCGACAATCTGGATGCAACGTCGAACCTTTTTCTTGGGCGCGAGATGACAACGCCTTTCGGTTTGGTCAATGACGCCGCGATGGAGGCCGAATGCCGCAAGATCATGGGGCAACTGAACCCGAATTTTCAGAAATTCAGTGACCCAGTTTCGGCGCTCTCGGGTGGTCAGAGGCAATCCGTGGCGATCGCAAGGGCGGTCTATTTCAACGCTCGGATCCTCATCATGGATGAGCCAACGGCCGCGCTTGGCCCGCACGAAACCCAGATGGTCGCGGACCTGATCCATCAACTCAAGGCTCAGGGGATTGGCATCTTCCTGATCGATCATGACGTTCACGCCGTGATGGAGCTGTGCGATCGGGCATCCGTGATGAAAAACGGCAAACTCGTCGGCACTGTTGAGATCGCCGATGTGAGCGATGACGACCTGCTGTCGATGATCATTCTCGGCAAGCAGCCGGGACAAACAACAGAGTAGGGGGCAGGCATGACAAGCGGCTTTTTCAAGGGGATCGAAAAGATCCGGTATGAAGGTGCGAACAGCAGCAATCCGCTCTGCTTTCGTCACTATAACCCTGATGAGATCGTCATGGGTAAACGTATGGAGGACCACCTGCGTTTTGCCGTGGCCTGGTGGCACTCATTTGCATGGGAGGGAGGAGACCCTTTCGGAGGTCCGACGCTGGAACGGCCCTGGCACCCTCAGGACGAGATAGGCCGGGCGCGCATGAAAGCGGATATCGCGTTCGAGATGTTTGAAATCCTCGGACAACCCTATTTCTGCTGGCACGACGCGGATATCCGTCCCGAACAGGGTAACTTCGCTGATAACCTCCGAACGCTTGAGGAAATCACGGATTACATCGGTAACAAGATGACTTCCGTCGGAACCAAGCTTTTGTGGGGGACGGCAAACATGTTCAGCCACCGCCGCTGGATGGCGGGGGCCAGTACGAACCCGGACCCGGATGTCTTCGCGTTTGCGGCGGCGACTTTGAAGTCCTGTATGGATGCGACGCACAAGCTCGGGGGTGAGAACTATGTGCTCTGGGGAGGAAGGGAAGGGTATGAAACCCTTTTGAATACCGACATGAAACGGGAACTCGATCATATGGGGCGGTTCCTGAATATGGTTGTCGAGTACAAGCACAAGATTGGGTTCAAGGGCACCATTCTGGTCGAACCCAAGCCGCAGGAACCTTCCAAGCACCAGTACGACTACGACGCGGCAACCTGCATTGGTTTCCTGCGGAAATACGGGCTGGAGAATGAGGTGAAGCTGAACCTGGAACAAGGCCACGCTATTCTTGCGGGCCATAGTTTTGAACATGAAATAGCCGTTGCCACGGCCGAGGGGATGCTGGGTTCGATTGACATGAACCGGAACGATTATCAGTCGGGCTGGGATACGGACCAGTTCCCGAACAACACCCCCGAAGTCGCGTTGGCCTATTACTACATTCTAATGTCTGGGGGGTTCGTGACCGGCGGTACAAACTTTGACGCCAAAATCCGCCGCCAGTCGATAGACGCCGAAGACCTGATTGCGGCCCATATCGGCGGCATGGACATCTGCGCAAGAGGATTGAAAGCAGCCGCAGCGATGATCGAAGATGGTGGCTTGGACAAGGCGTTGTCTGAACGGTATTCCGGCTGGGATACGCCAGAAGCACAGGCCATGCTGGGCGCTGGGCTTGATGAAATTTCGGCGCGCGTCCTGTCGCAAGGAATTAACCCGCAACCGCGTTCCGGGCGTCAGGAGCGATTGGAAAACTACGTAAACCGGTTTGTGTGACGCGCAATGTATCATTGGACGCCCGATCAGTTGGCCACATCGATCGGGCTTTCACTTCTCGACTTTTCTTGACTCGCGGCAAGTGAGGCTTCTAACTATTGCTTTGAGACTACGACGTTCAATTAATTGAAGAACTACCCGCCCAGTCCAATCTAGCGCGAGTTATTCATGTCCAAGTTCAAGTTTCCGACCGCTTTTACGATCCTTTTCATTTTGATCGCCGTTGTCGCGGCCCTGACCTGGGTTATCCCGGCAGGAGAATACGAGCGACAGATGAATGAAGCTCTGGGCAGCGAAGCCCCGGTTCCCGGCACCTATCACGAGGTCGAAGCGAACCCACAGGGTTTGACCGCAGTGATATTGGCTCCGATCGCAGGCATGTATGATCCGGGCCTGCTGGGAAGTTCCTCCAGCGCCGCAATTGATGTCGCGTTCTTTGTTCTGATCATCGGTGGTTTCCTGATGGTTGTGACCAGAACCGGGGCGATCGACGCGGGTATTGGGTGGCTGCTGCACCGGTTGGAGGGGCGGGAAATCCTGATGATCCCGATCCTGATGACGGCCTTTGCGTTTGGAGGAACCAGCTATGGAATGGCGGAAGAGTCGCTGGCGTTCTATGCGCTGATCATACCGGTGTTCATTCGCGCCGGATACGACTCGCTAACCGGCGTTGCCGTGATCATGCTGGGGGCGGGCATCGGAACGCTCGGTTCGACGTTCAACGCGTTTGCGACAGTGGTTGCCTCACAGGGGGCGGGAATTCCATTCACCAATGGGATCGTGCTCAGGTTTGTAATCCTCGGGCTGTGCCTTGCCGCGGGGATTGTCTTTGTCATGAGGTATGCCAAGCGGGTCAAGGCAGACCCTTCCGCGTCCGTGGTCGCGGATCAGACCGAAGAAAACAGGGCGCATTTCCTGAAGGGTTCTGAAAGCGATGACGCATTCCCCGAAATGACCCGGACCCGTTCGATCATCCTCAGCCTGTTCGGGCTGACATTTGCGGTCATGATTTACGGCGTGGTTGCGCTGGGCTGGTGGATGGCCGAGATGTCGGGCCTGTTTCTTGTCATGTCGATCATCGTCTGGTGGGTTGGAAAGCTCGACGAGGGGTCGCGGATGGACGAAGCGACCTTTGTCGAAACCTTCGTTGATGGTGCGCGGGATCTGCTTGGTGTCGCACTGATTATCGGCGTTGCACGCGGCGTCGTCGTCATCATGGATGCCGGCAAGATCACAGATACGATCCTCGCCAGCGCCGAAGGTTTCGTGTCCGGTCTGAGCGAGTTTGCATTTATCAATGCCATGTTCGGCATTCAAATCCTGATGTCCTTCCTTGTTCCGTCCTCGTCAGGATTGGCGACGCTTTCAATGCCGATCATGGCACCCTTGGCCGACTTTGCCGGAGTGGGGCGGGACCTTGTCGTAACAGCGTATCAATCGGCAAACGGGTGGGTGAACCTGTTCAACCCAACCTTTGCCGTCGTTATGGGCGGTCTGGCGATCGGACGGGTGTCCTATGATCGATGGTTGCGCTTTGTCTTTCCGTTGCTTGTCGTGTTGGCGGTCATCATTTGTGCGGCGCTTACGGTCGGGGCGATGGTGGACCCGGGTATAGACACACCAGCGGCCGAGACAACAGAACCCACGTCTGACTGAGCCGCCAGGATGACCGATATTTCCTCGACAAAAACGACTACGGGGGCTCTTGGGTTGACGGCCTGTATCGCGCTGGTCGTGGGGAACATGATCGGCTCCGGCGTTTTCCTGCTTCCTGCTTCCCTCGCCCCGTTTGGACCGATTGCAATCGGCGGATGGATACTCACATCTGCGGGCGCGCTAGTGCTGGCGATCATCTTCGGAAGGCTGTCTCGGGTCGTATCCAAGCCGGGTGGCCCCTACGCTTATTCCCAAGAAGCGTTCGGAGATTTCGCGGGTTTCATCATTGCGTGGGGATATTGGATCGCCCTGTGGACCGGGAACGCCGCGGTAGCGGTCGCGCTTGTGGGGTATCTGGGCTTTCTGTTCCCGGTGATTGTCGATGTTCCCATGTATGGGCTGGCAACGGCTTTGGTCGCGATCTGGTCGTTGACGCTGATCAATATACGCGGCGTTGAAGGGGCTGGAGTGGTCCAGATTGTCACCACCGTCCTCAAGCTGGCCCCGCTTATCCTGATCGGTACACTCGGCATATTCTGGATCGAACATGAGAACTACATCCCCGTAAATCACAGTGGCACGACTGCGATTTCGGCGATTTCGGCGGCGGCTGCGTTGACGCTTTGGGCCTATCTCGGGCTGGAATCCGCGACGGTGCCCTCCGGTGATGTGGTCGAGCCTGAAAAGACAATCCCGCGGGCCACGGTGATCGGGGTTATTATCGCGGCCTGCGTCTATATCTCGGTAACGGCCGTTTCGATGGGGGTTATTCCGCCGGAAACTCTGGCGGTGTCCGCCGCTCCGCTGGCCGCAGTCGGAGAGGTCATGTTCGGCACCTACGGCGGTATTCTCGTGGCGTGCGGAGCTGTCATTTCTACCTTTGGCACCCTCAACGGCTTTACGCTGCTCAGCGGGCAGGTTCCTTATGGGGCGGCTCTGGATCGTGTTTTTCCCGCTGCGCTGGGACAGAAATCCAAATTCGGCACGCCAGCAAATGCGCTGATCCTGTCCAATGTGCTGGCCTCTGTTCTGATCATTCTGAATTTTGCCCAAGGTTTGGTTGCGGCATTCAATTTCGTCATTTTGCTGGCCGTCGTCGCCAGTCTGCTTCCATATGCGATCTGTTCGGTCGCCGAGATCATGATCCGGCTCAAGGGCGGCGAGGTCCTGCACGGCCCCGAACTTGCCAAAGTTGTCGTCCTGGGGGCTTTGGGCTTTGTCTATTCTGTTTGGGCTTTCATCGGGTCCGGTGCCGAGACCGTTCTTATCGGTTCGGTCTTGCTGCTGGCCGGAGTGCCAATTCACGTCTGGGTGCGTTGGAGTCAGGCCAAAGACATTGAAGTTAATCAGAAAACCGCTGCCTCGAAAGGAGAGTTGCCATGAAGCTTGGTGTCCATTCCGAGATCGGAAAGCTCAATAAGGTGATCGTGTCGCGCCCATCCCTTGCGCATGACCGCCTGACACCCCGAAACTGCGAAGAGCTTCTGTTCGATGATGTGATCTGGGTTGAACAGGCGCGAAAAGACCACGCCGAGTTCTGCTCGCTCATGCGCGAACGCGGGGTCGAGGTGTATGACATTCAGGATCTATTGGCCCAAGCGATTGACGCGGACCCGGCAGCGCGCGCCTTCATGCTGGACCGCCTGATAACGCCCAACATGGTTGGTCTTGGGTTCTCGGTCGAGATGCGAGCCTGGTTGGACGAAATGGACGCCAAAACGCTGGCTCGTCACATGCTGGGTGGAATAATCTTTGCCGACCTGCCCAAAGGCATGATTGATGAGCAGTTCGGTGATCTTGTTTCGCTGGGTGATTTCATCCTGCCTGCCATTCCGAATGCGCAGTTTCAACGGGACCCATCCTGCTGGATTTTCAACGGCGTCACCACGAACCCGATGTTCTGGCCCGCCCGCAAGCCCGAAACTCTGATCATGCGAACCGTCTATCGATATCACCAGATGTTCAAGGATGCCGAGTTCGAGTTCTGGTGGGGCGACAGCGACGATGACTTTGGTCTAGCGTCGGTCGAAGGCGGCGATGTGCAACCGGTTGGCAAGGGTACTGTTTTCATCGGAATGGGGGAACGCACGACGCGGCAGGCGGTCGCGCAGGTTTCCGAGGCGTTGTTCAGAAAAGGCGGCGCTGAACGTGTTGTCGCCTGCGCAATGCCGAAAAGTCGTGCGGCCATGCATCTGGATACGGTCTTTACCTGCCTCGACTACGACAAGGTGACGGCGTTCTCGGAAGTTGCGGACCAGATCACCTGCATTTCGATCCGCCCCGGCGACCGAGGGGACTTGGACATCCACGTCGAAAAAGGCCACCTGTTTGATGTCTACAAAGAGGCATTGGGGTTGAACTCGCTTGAGGTCATTTCGACCGGAGGAAACGAATTCCAGGCCGAGCGTGAGCAATGGGACGATGGGAACAACGTCGTTGCCCTCTCGCCCGGTGTTGTCGTCGGCTATGCGCGTAACACATTCACAAATGGAAAGATGCGCGCAGCAGGCGTCGAAGTCATCGAGATATCCGGACAAGAGCTTGGCCGGGGGCGGGGCGGTGGTCACTGCATGACATGTCCGATCGACCGCGACCCAGCTTATTAAACTCGCAAAGGGCGCACCGGATTGCGCAAACTCATTTTTAAGGGAGAGACACAATGGCATTTAATCTAAAGGGTCGCAGCTACCTCAAGATCGCAGATTTCAGCCAGCGCGAAATGCTTTACCTGCTGGACCTGGCCCGTGACCTGAAGCGAGCAAAATACGCTCGGGCCGAACAGCCGTCGCTGACCGGCAAGAACATTTGTTTGATTTTCGAGAAAACCTCGACCCGCACACGGTGCGCCTTTGAGGTCGCCGCCTATGATCAAGGGGCCAACATCACCTATCTCGATCCGTCGGGGTCGCAGATTGGCCACAAGGAATCCATGAAGGATACTGCCCGAGTTCTGGGGCGTATGTTTGATGGGATCGAGTTCCGCGGTGCCGGTCAGGACATGGTTGAGGAACTGTCAGAGTATTCCGGCGTCCCGGTCTATAACGGCCTGACGGACGATTGGCACCCCACGCAAATGCTGGCGGACATGCTGACGATGATCGAGCACGCAGACAAACCGCGCAAGGACATCGTCTATGCCTATTCCGGTGACTGTCGATCGAACATGGGGAATTCGCTGCTGATGCTGGGCGCATTGATGGGGTGCGATGTGCGTATGATTTCACCCAAGGAAACGCAGCCCCATGACGATGTGCGCGAGTTGGCCATGGCACGGGCCGAAAAGTCGGGCGCGCGTGTCACCATCACCGATGATACCTCGGCTGTGGAAGGGGTCGATTTCATTCACACCGATGTTTGGGTGTCGATGGGAGAGCCCAAAGAAGTTTGGGCCGAGCGGATCAAGTTGTTATCGCCGTATCAGGTGAACATGGACCTGATGAAAAAGTCCGGCAATCCAAACGTAAAGTTCATGCATTGCCTGCCCGCATTCCACAATTTGGAAACCAAGGTTGGCAAAGACATCCACGAACAGTTCGGCATTTCCGAAATGGAGGTCACCGAAGACGTGTTCGAGAGCGATATGAACATCGCGTTTGAACAAGCCGAAAACCGGATGCACACCATCAAGGCGATCCTCGTCGCCACACTGGGAGCCTGAGCAATGGGACGCGTTGTTGTAGCACTGGGCGGCAACGCGCTTCTCAAACGGGGTGAGGCGATGACGGCCGACAATCAGCGCAGGAACGCAAAGATTGCCGCAAATGCCCTTGCCCCTCTGTGCGAAGCGCATGAGACCGTGATCACCCACGGCAATGGTCCTCAGGTCGGGATGCTGGCCTTGCAGGAAATCATGTACACCGATGTCGAGGAATACCCATTGGACGTTTTGGTCGGCGAGACGATGGGCATGATCGGCTATATGATCGAGCAAGAGCTTGGAAACATCCTGCCCTTTGAACACCACATCGCCACCTTGCTGACGATGATCGAGGTCGACCCGGACGATCCCGCCTTTCGTGACCCAACCAAATTCATCGGCCAGGTCTATTCAGAAGCAGAGGCGAAAAAGGAAGCGGCCGAGAAAGGCTGGACCGTAAAGCCCGACGGGGATTATTGGCGCCGTGTCGTTCCGTCACCCCGACCCAAACGCATTTTCCAGGTCGAGCCCATACGTTGGATCCTTGAAAGGGGCGCAACTGTCATTGCGGCTGGCGGCGGTGGGATTCCCACGATGTATGAAAAAGGGGCCGACCGGAAACTGGTGGGCGTTGAAGCCGTTATCGACAAGGATTTTGCCTCGTGCCTGTTGGCCCAGAACCTGGGCGCGGATTTCTTTGTGATCGCGACCGATGCCGATGCGGTTTTCCTCGATTGGGGAACAGCCGATCAAAGGGGAATACGGTCTATCACCCCTGACGCTTTGGACGAATATGAGTTTCCCGCCGGGTCGATGGGCCCGAAAGTGCAAGCGGCGCAAGACTTTGCCAGAACAACAGGTGGTCGCGCGATCATTTGTGCCCTTGCTGATGTCCCGGCAGCCGTTCGCGGCGAAAAAGGAACTACGGTGTCCATTGATGCCGGCGCAACGGTGTTTCACTAGAGAGACTTACCTCGGTTGGGCCGTCTGTTAACGCTCGATCGACGGTCGTCCACGTTCAGGGCCAAATCGCGCTTGGCTTATCTCGGCCGGGCTTTGCAGGCATGTTGAATGGCCCGAAGGCCACAGAGCCTTGGGTCTTGGTCAGCTTTTGTGTGCCGCTAGGCAAAATTTGCGCCGATTGAGTGCTGATTTTCTCGCTAAACGTTCTGGATGAGTGAACAGTGAGGCGGTTTTTCCCGTTACTGTCCCCCATTTTTCCCGCAGTTTTTAGAAAAAAGCCGCAAAACAGCGCCGTTAATATTCAGTTCAAATGGCCGATGGTAATTTTTTCGACATGTTCAGTAACGAGTTCAATATGTTTAAATCAAGCACAAGGGAGCTGTTCCCGCTCGCCCGGAAGATCGCTGTTTCGATCCGCCTCGGAAACGGCTCCCTAGTACCTTTCAAAGTGGTAATGGAGGTCGCGGCTCCGATTTCGGTCTTCGCGATTTTGTTGTTGTATTGCCTCCAGAAAGCGTCTGTAGACAGTTATGTGTCCTTCCTGATGTGATCCAGATGAGTAATCTTGGCACTGCCAAGTCTAAGATTGCTTAAAGATTGCCGCCTTGTGTGCTCTGGTTCACAGACCTTTCCATTGGCCTAGGTTAACGTAGCGTCAATGTTAGGAGGCCACCATGTCCCGTTCGACTTCAATCGCAACACACGTTGACCCCTCGTATCCTTCTGCAATCGTGCAACCTTTGGTCCGGTTATTGCGTCGCTGTTCCCAGATGCAGCGGCAGGTGAACCGCTACCATTGAGGCATACCCAAGCCGAGCGCCTTGATCATTGAGTACGTCACATCGAATTTTGTGAGACTTGGCGACGGGTGATCTTCAATCGTCGTTGAGTTCGCAGGCTACCCTATCTTTAGAAAATTGTCCTCCAAGTGTCTTTGGCGCTGGGACATGAACGCGCGTTTGTTTCAGGTTCCTTGACTATACCGATGCGGTCGTTGCCCCTTCCGGGTGGCGCTTTGGTTCGTCGGGCGGCCCAGCTTTGATTTAACAAGATCCTAAAAATCTAGGTGTGATCTTGTTCCGAGACGCGGTTTCCTCAGGTGCAGGGCTTGGATGGTGGCGCCGTTCCAGACCAGCGGATTTCCCCTTCAAGTGTGGACCGAATTTGCCACAGATTTCCATATTTTTATTATTTCACGCGTCCGCATTGACCACGCCATGCTATTCAAAACTCCAGTTTTCAGAACCCAAAAGAGGTTTACGGAGATGCGCATAGTTAAATTGTTATTTGTAACCCTTGTTCTGTGTGCCGGTGCAATTAAACCAAACTCTCTGCGCGCCCAAATTTGGGATATTGAGGCCCGACATTCGGTTCAAGGTGTCACGGTATATGACGGTGACGAGCTTTTAACTTTTGCAGGGCAACTGGCGTATGATCGTTCTGGGCGTATCACGGCGGGTGACGTTGCCGAAATCATAACCCAGATATATCGCGAAGATGGTTATTTCCTTGCCGAGGCATGGCCCGCACCCGACGGGCGAAACATCATAGTTGATGAAGGAAATATTGAGACCATCAACATCGAGGGCGTAGACGGCAGGACTTTCAAAACACTTGAAGGGATTTTTGCCCCGCTGACAACCGAAGCACCTTTGACGCTGAAGCGCTTTGAACGTGCAGTAATGCTCGCCGAAGATATCCCCGACCTTGAAGTATCGACCGAGATTGATTTTCCGAATGGTCCCGGTGGAAGGCTTCGTGTTTTAGGAGACCCACTTCGCAAGCAGGCAGGCAGCGCAACACTTGATAACCCTCCTCGTGAACTTGGCGAAGCGTTGAGCTTTTATGTCGTGCAGGAGTTCTATTCCACGCTGGCCGTCGGCGACCTGCTGAGGTTTGAAGGATCGGGCGCTTATAACTGGGATGTAGAAGACGAGCGTTCGCTCTGGGGGGCTTTGACGTACCGAACGCCGCTGAATAGTGAAGGTTTATATGGCGAGATATACTACGGGAACATAAATGCTCGCCGAGACCTTTCCGGTGACTTTGCGCGCACCGATATCGACGGCGAAAACCTGACTGTCGCGTTGGGTTACCCTGTGATCCGTGATGTCGCAAGATACGGCTATGTTCTGCTGGATTATCGATTGTCCAAGGCGGATTCAGTCAGTGGCGGCGAGCCGCTATCTAGCGACGCAAGCGTACTTGGACTGACCTACCTTTTCGGCAAGAATTACACCGACGGTCGTGCGCTTGAAGCAGGGGTAACCCTGTCATTTGGGAACAACGAAAACGAAACAGCCGACGCAAATTTTGACGACGGTGACCCTTCGTTCTGGCATCTTCGTGGAGGGGTCGGGTACGAAAGTCCACTGACGGGATTGTCGCCCAATACTGCATGGCGCACGGAAATCTGGGGTCAATACACGCCGAATCGCTTGCCATCGGTTGAGGAGTTTTTTCTTGGGGATCGATATGCCCTTCGCGGGTATCGGTTCGATGAGGTCGACGGGGATTCCGGGATATCCGCCCTTTTTGAGGTGTCGCATTCCTATTTCCCCAACTCGCAAAGCGTTGATCGTCTGACGCCTTTTGCATTTTTCGATGTGGGGTATGTCTCGAACAACGACCCTGCCAGTTTTGAGGTCAAGGACGCGACACTGGCTTCTGCCGGCATCGGTTTGGATGTAGACTTCAAACGGAATTTCTTCCTTTCCGGATATGTTGGCGTTCCTTTGCGGGACGGACCTTTGACAGACTCTGGCGATCCGGGCGGGTATCTGGCCTTAACAACAAGTTGGTGAGGACGTTATGAAACTGAACACCACATTGATCTTTTTTGCGGCTTTCCTGGTCGTTGAAACAGCGGCAGTGCCAACACTTGCAAGAGGAAACCACTACGGTTGGTGTCGAGGGGTCGGAAACCCGCATCAATCCAGTCAAGGATGCGGACAAGCCGGAGGTCAAAGGCCCAGCAACCAAGTTTCGGGTCCGACCCAACCAACTGCAAACCAGTTACCACCCAAAGGGACACAGCAAACGCCGTCTTCGGTTGTAGTTCCTGTTCTGGCCCCTAACGCCATTCCCAACCCCATACCGGGACAAGTTCCCGTAGCAACACCGATCGCCGTTCCCGGACAGGTTCCATCCCCGATCGTTGCTCCAAACGCAATTCCGCCTTTGGTTCCCACACCTACACCGAACCAGGTTCCCACTGCGGTGCCCCCTCAAGTTCCACCGCAAGTCGCCGTTCCGTCTCAGGTGCCGACTGCGACGCCGAACCAGGTTCCCGTGGCTGTCCCGGGTCAAGTCCCTCAACCCATTGCGATACCACCACAAGTGCCGACTGCAACGCCGAACCAGATTCCTGTGGCTGTCCCGGGGCAAGTCCCGCAACCCATTGCGATACCTCCACAGGTGCCGACTGCGACACCAAACCAGGTTCCGATTGCAGTGCCCGGCCAGGTGCCGCCTTTGGCTGCTCGTCCAATTGCCACACATGTCGCTGTTCCCGGTCACCCCAAACCTCATGTTGTCGTGACAATCACGCGCCCAAAGCCCCGACCGACTAAGGGAGCGGTGGCACAACCCGGAAAAACCCAGGTGACCCATCACCAGACCCACCAGACGGCCTCAAAGAAGTTCGATCATATTGCTACGACAACGGGGCGTCACGACTCGCATGATCTACCGCGCTTTCGGAAGGTCGAGACCGGAGAGCACTGGGATTGCGTCGCAAGCGGCTTTGGCCAGCGACGGTATGACGCCGGACGGGGAGTGTTGCTGAGCAGTGGGGCGCTACGACACCTCGGCAACGTTGATGCGATGGCACGGGATGTTCCTGCGCGACATCCGAAACATTCGGGGTGCATCATTTCCGTAAAGCGAAAGAGGTAGGTCCTCTATCTTCAAACCGGGTTACTGCGACTTTCCACGGATCAGTCAATGCCAATGCCGATGTCAAACGTCACCGGTTGGGCACCCGCGTTGACAACCTCGACAACGTGGTCGCCAGACTGCCAAAGCTGACCTCGGTACGGAGTGTCAGAAGCGATCAAGTCCAACAGAAAAGAGCCGTCTGGATTGACTATTTTGTAGTCCAAAGCTCCGCCCCGTGATCCGACATCGACGTTCAGAAACTGGCCGTCACTTGCACCTAGGATGTATCGCACCGACGTGCCGGGCTTGAGGGTTGCGCTCATGGCTGTGCCGCTTGTTCCGGCATCGAACTTTACGACTTGATCCCCTGAAACTATCGGCGCAGAAGCGCCGTCCATTGCGCCGCCTCCGTCATCAGCCGCGTCCGCGTTTTCCCCGACGGCCTGCAATTCAGCGACTTCGGGACCGGACCAAACGATACATTCGTACTCGACCCCATTTCCGTCGCGAAGTCGGACCATAGTCGCGGCTTCGCTGAATTCTTGCTCCAGGACTTCGCCGCCAATGTTCCCGAAGCGCGAGACCAATTCATCAATACAAGCGTTTGCCTCGTCGGATATGTCTGAAAGAGCGGGCATGGGTAGAATGGCAAGTGCCCAAAAGTATCTCTTAAGCATCACGTTGTCCTTTCGATTGATCGGGTCGCTCTATGGGCATGAACTTGGGACCCGACGACGGGACTTGAGAAATGGCGGCAGCTATTCAGCGCCTAAAGCGTCCCCTCATTGCTGAGAGATTCTATGCCCGCCGTTGTGCCATCGCTGTAAGCTATGCAGTTCCAAGGCGCCTGATCCGGGCCCACGCCGACTTGCACTTGTGTTCCGGCCTCGCTGAAGGCAGAGGCAAGGACGACAACCTGTGTATTGTTCGTGGCAGCGGCCACATCGCGCAAGCAGGCTTGTTGCGCAGGCGTTGTTTCGGCAGAGCCACTTGTGCTGCTGGCATCATCGCAAGCGGTAAGTGCAAGAGTAGCTACGCCAACCAATGAAAATACGCTGAATCTGGTCATTGAAAATTTCCCTTCGCAACTTTGAAAAGTTCAGGTCGTGGGTGGGAATAGTGGAGGATACTTATTCACATCTGTCAATGAAACGGTACCGACATAGATTTTGAACCAGCCGGTATCTGCCTCAGTATTTGTCCATTTATTGTCTATGGTCTCGTCATCAGATTGGTGAGCTGTTGAAACAGGCTTCGTGGCTAGTTTGTTGTTAGCGAATAGATTTCGACCAGCTCCTCTCTGCCGCGAAGTTTGTGTGCGCCGATACGCTCAAATTCTATTGGCTGGACCAACGCGCTGCGAACAGAGCTGGAGACAAGGATATTCACCTCACCCTGAGTGTTGCCCAAAACTCTACCAGCTTCCTCCAGCCGTTGCGCGACATTCACTGCGTCTCCGACCACGGTATAGCTGAGCCGCCCTTCGCTGCCGATATTTCCAACGACCACTCGGCCTATGTGGATGCCGATACGCAGCCTGACTGAATAGGCCAGGCCTGCTTCTACCCGCTCATGTTGGTTATACTCCGAAATCCACTTTCCGATCTCGATTGCGGCGTTACACGCGAGGTCAGCCGCATCATCCTGATGCTCCAGAGCCCCCCATATGGCCATAACCGAGTCGCCGATGAATTTGTCGATTGTGCCGCCGCTTTTCTGGATGCAATCAGCCAGCCCCGCAAAGTGGTCGTTGAGAAACAACGCCGTTTGCGGGGCGGTAAGGTGTTCCGACAGCGTCGTGAACTCGACGATATCCGTAAACATTATGACGACATCTCTGTGGGACGAGTCGATCCGTTTTCCTGCATTGCGGCGCATCAATTGGCGGACCAATCGTTTGGGGACGTAGAGTTCAAACCACCTCAGACCTTCCAGCATGAAATTGTATGAACGCGCCGCTTCGTCCAGTTCCCGGAAAAAGGAGCCTTCGATTTCAGCAATGTTCGAGATATCCAGATCGTGAACGCGTTTCGCACTTTCAGACAGGCGTCGCACCGGTTTGGCGATCTTCTGACCGATCAAGGCCGCCACACCAGCCGAAACGACCGCCATGATTAGGCAGAATATTATCGCCCACCTCAGTCGAGCCGCTTCTGCAATAATGTCGTGGGCTTCAAAGTAAGTAGCAACCGTGAGCGGTTGAACGCCATAGGCGGATAACTCCTCAAAGAATACAACATACTCCCAGTCGGCATATGCAACAAAGCGGGTGTTTTCACCGGTTAGAAAGTACTTTGCGACGCTGAACTGGTCATTGGGCAGCCACATTGCCGAAACAATAGGGTCAGAGAAACGGTCTTGCTGCGGAAGCGGTGCCGCGCGGTTCAGGCCAGCGTAACCAAACGCCATGAGGGGGTGGGCCAGCACCGCATTTCTTCCGTGCAACATGAAGACGTTTGCGCCGAACTCCATTTCCTGATCGGCTAGGAATTCAGACAGTTTTACCACCGAAATCCAAGCTGAAAGAACGCCGGTTATCCGACCTTTCTGAATGACCGGCCTTTGGTATGTCAGCACGGACTGGCCGTATTCTTCGCGCCAGAGAATATTGCCCCAATGGGCTTTTCCAGTTTCAATTGTCTCGTCGATAAGCTGGCGCAGGTCGACGTCGTCGCCGAGCTTCATGAAAATGGGAAGTGTCTCGTCTTCGTCACGCTCAACGCCTGTCAGGATTTGCTCTGTGTCGATAAACTGTATCCGAAGAATCTGGGGGGTCGCTGAAACGGCACCAAGCAGCAGGCTAACAAATTCTTCAGACCCGTCCGGCTCCACTTCTCCAGATGAAATCCTGCTGGCGATGAAGTCGATCTGGTCTGAAGCTGCAGTCAGATAACGCTCAACCTGTTGGCGTTGTGCGCCAATTATGAGTTGCGCTTTCTGCGTCAGTAGTTCCGAGGTATTTCGGTAGCCGACGACCAGCCCTACGCCCAAGACACCTGCGACCGAGGTCAGAACAAAAAAACCCAGCCCAAGCGCCAAGGCGACCGACATGGAGGCATGCCACTTGCCGCCATTCCGTTGGGCAGTTTTTGGTTTTTCGCCCCCCATGACACGCCCCGTGAACGAGACCATAGATCAGTGTAATTCGGCAGATTATATACAGTTTACAGAGTTTTTTAAAGTTGGGCTTGGACGAGAGGCGCGCGATACCCGCCTTTGGCCCGTTTGGAGCCTCAACACCATTCACCCGCAATAACCTTGAAATCGCCGGTTCATTATTTTGGTTTCACTGACCCAAATACCTGTTGTCATTCCATGTTCTGAAGGACTGGCTGGGGTGGCGCGGACGTTCTGGCAAACTGCCGCGAACGACCGTTCTGAGCCCAAACCTACCAAGTTGTTGCATCGTAGCGAACGTAGGCAGTGGGGCGCCCCCCGCCACAAGGATGGCGGAGGTCTGTGCTGTCTAGAGGGCTTTTCGGAAGATCACTTTGTCATCACCTTCAGCCCAGAAGTCGCGGATACGTGCTTCTTCTTCATAGCCATTCTGAGCGTGGAACTTGCGCGTCAATGCGAAGTCATCTGTACCAGACGTTTCTACGATCAAGATGCGTTGGCCCTTGTCTATTAGGCGCTGCTCGGCTGCGCGAACCAACGCCGCCCCCAACCCTTTGCCTTGCAAGTCTGGGCGCACCGCGAGGGCGAGCATGTTCCAAGTGCCATCGGCAAGGTCTTCTGGAGCCGTGTAGCACAGGCCGGCAGCTTCTCCGTTGATGTGGCAAGTCAGCCAAAAGGCTTCGGATTCTCCCGCCAAGTAAGAGGTCAGCATATCCGCAAGCATCTCGCTTGGAAAAAGCTCTGTCCCATCCAGCACGGCCCGAAGCCCCGCAATGTCATCGGTCGAAGTTGCTTTGATGATTGGGTTTGTCATTTTTTGTATGTCCCTATCGGTTGTCGTACTGAGGGTTCACGGAACGAATGCCGAGCCTAGTGGCGCGATAGGGTCGTCCGTTTTCAGATTTGATGAACCGCCGTTTCTTCAGACGGTTGAAAAGCTTCAACGAGCAATCAGCCAAAACATGGCCGTCGCGTGTAAAGCAGGAAACTGCGCGCACTTTGCCGTTCGTCATGCGCTCAAAGTGGATGGCTCCACCTTGTGCCAGAACGTGCAAAACACGCTGTTCGTGTTTTGAGATATTCAATAGATTGTCTCTTGGTCTTATGTCAGCCGAAAAGGCATCCGGCATCTCGCGCGGAAGTCTTTTGGTTCAGGTTGGTCCAATCAGGTGGACCTTAGCGGCGGGCCGCAATCGTAGACATAAAATCTCCATCGCTCTGCGTCGGTGCAGCGCGTAGCCGGGAATTAGTGCGATAAATACCATTTGGCAAGCGGACATCTGGAAAATCAATGCAAAAGGCAGCAAAGTCCGCAACTCGGAGGTAAATCCTGTCTAAACCGATGTCCGGTTCCAGTCGCTTTCTGGGCATTCGACAATGGTGCTCAGACGGCCACGTCGACCCGGCGCGCTTCTGGGTTTGAAATTGGAATTCTGTTAAGTCCCAATAAGCAGCGCAATGAAGGAGCACATCATGGAGATTCACCGCGCCGGGGACCGGCCCTCTCAATTTCCCGGCAATGAGTATTTCACCGGCACGGTCCGCTTTGATCCCGTTGTGACGGGGAGTGATCCCTCGCCGGTCAAGATCCTTACGGTGACCTTTGAGCCCGGCGCACGGACAGCGTGGCACACGCACCCTGCCGGTCAAACGCTGCATGTTTTGTCAGGCTTAGGCTTGGCTGGTTCTGAGGGGCAGCCAGTACAGGTGTTGCGCCCTGGCGATACAGTGTGGTTCGCGCCAGGAGAGCGGCATTGGCACGGCGCGTCGCCGGACTGTGCGATGACCCATCTGGCTGTGCAGACCTCTGTCGAGGGCAAGACTGCGGATTGGATGGAGCATGTCTCAGACGAGGATTACAGCGCAGCCCGCGCAGAATGAAGCGCATGAGCCCTGCCGGGCAAGTTGCAGCAGATTAACCCCTTCTAAGCCCATTCAAAGGGGGGCGGATTTTCCTATCGCGCAGGTGCGGCCATCGTTTCGTCCCTGATAGGCCCGCACAGCGCGTTTTCACTCTTCTGGATTTCAGCCCCCTTAGCCGCCCATTTACCCAGCAAAATCCCAGCGCTGCAGAACGTCTCTCGCCCGTGCCATTTTCTGCGCGTTGGCCACAACCTCATGTGCTCCGTCGCGCATCTCCTCATCTAGCAGGTAAGGCTCCTCGTACCCACATGCATTGCAGGCAGCTTTCTCGCCCGAAATCAACGTATCCGGCGAGCCGCATTCCGGGCATCGTGCCTGGACGTCATCGTTGAACATATCGCGACCTCTCCTTCGTTTATCGATTGCCAGAACCGGGTCCGCCCGCCAGCATTGCTGATTGGCGCATCCGCTTGAACTCGTCTGGGGTGACGGTTCCGCTGCTGACTTCGATACCTTTTGGAATCCGCGCTCTTTTATGTCCGATCGCGCGAACGCTGCCCCTTGTGATCTCCAGACAGGTCGACTCGTAGCATGTCAGCCCGCTTGAGTTGATTTGGATGGCGGTCTGACCGTTCGCGTCAGTGACCAATGGGGCCTGGGTAGGAGGGCTGCACGCTGAAACCAGCAACGCGAACCCAAAATAAATCCATCTGTTCATACGAAATTCCCCTTTTTCTCTAAAATAGGCTGGCAGCTGTTCAGTCAAATCTGTCGGGTGATAGTTTCGAGCGCATAGAAGACGCTTACGAAATATCATCGCATAACCGCACCGAGTCCAAAGCAGCTCTTGCCAATGCTTGTTGACCTACCCGCCACTGTCCTAGGTCATTCGAAAAACTTCGAACGGTTCGCGGATACCCTTGAGCGTGACCTCTCCTGCGGAAACCAACGGGAATTCGTCTTCCACGGCGATCGCCGCGCGGGCGCTGAGCAGTATCTCGCCGTCCTCGGCCTTATCGCAGAGACGTGCCGCCAAGTTGATCGCAGTGCCCGAGGCGGTGTAGATCTGATCGATCTTCGTACCCGACCATTCCTACGGTTGCATATCCGAGCGACACGCCGACACCGAACCCAAGTCTATGACCAAACCCCTGACGAGAACGCCGAGGGCAGACAGGTACTTCATGGATCAAACGCCTGCAGTTGCTTCATTATTTAGATGCAGGGGTTCTCTCGGTTTCTGGGGCGGACTTTCAGATTAGCTGCGGGAATGACCGGGTTGCAGGCAAAACCGGCGTCCACGAGGCCAATTGAAAAATGTCCTGACAATGGTGGTCGACCAGCTTCATGCCTAAAGGAAAAACAACTGTACTGCCTAATCAGAACCGAACGCTTAAGTTTGCACCGAGGCCATGTTCTTGGCCGTTGGAACGAACTGAATAGCCATATCCTGCGGTTAGTCTGGCCAGCTCAGATATTTGATAGCCCAGTCCCAGACCAAGAACGAAGCCATTTGCCCCTCGGTTTTGTCCGACTTGCGTGAATGTCCCAAATATCGGGCTCGTTACAGTGATTTCGTGCTCACTGTCCTTGTTGGCAAAGAAGTCATATTCATACCGGGCAAAGGCAATTGGGGTTAGCAAACCATTCTCTGTCAAGACGTCCTGTTGATAGTCAACTCCAATGGACGCGACCAGAGACTCTGCGTTCGCTTTATCAATGGAATAGTTGAAATCGCCACCGCCGGTTTCCGTGCCTGAGCTTTGTTGGATACGCCCGTAGTTCAATCCAAAAACCGTAGAAACCCTAGCACCACTGTCCAGGCTAAACAGCTTCCGTGCCTGGATGCCGGCGTGGATTCCCTCTTGGTCCAAATCTGACTTTGCTTCGCCGCCCGTAAAGCCATCAACAGAAGGGTTTCGCCGCTTGGCGTCGGTTTCACCGAACATGTAACCGATCAGCCCGGAAAACTCCCATGTTCCGGTTGTCGTACGCCCATAGACGCCCACGTGATAGCTGTCGGTCGAAAAGTCCTGATCGACTTGATCGTGCTCATCCATGGAGGATGTCCCGAAGCCTGCATATACGCCGACCACACCTCGATCCGTACTTGCGACATCCGCTCCGACCAAAATGGTCCCGAGCGAATAGTCGAATGTCCCAAGGCCGTTACTTCCATCAACGTCCCCGCTCACATAGGCCGTGTCGATCCACCAGCGCCGATCAGAGCAATCTATTGCGCCACTCGGTCTCTGGGCCGAGTCGATGTCGCCTGATGCAACGGGTTGATCGTCATTACCGAAGCCGACCGCTTGATACTTGCGGCAGTCAGCGTGACTTAGCACTGTGTTGGTTATCAGGTCTAATTGCTCCAGCCCAACGGTCAGGTTCGAGGAATAGGGTTCGGCGTGCACACGGTTAAACCCAGCCAAGCCTGAATTGGTAAGCGTGTTAACGGCATTGCCCAAGGTTGAGCCATTGGTCAGACCGGTTCCAGGTGACATGTTTGTGGTGTTGGCCACCGCGCCAGCGAGATTGCTGGCATTTGGCGACTTGGTGACTACTGGGTTCTGGGGCAAGCTTGTGACCGGTTGAGCGGTGAATGCAATATCAATCTGACCATCTGTGGTCGGCGTGTTGGCTATCGTCAGATTGGACAACGCTGGAAGAGATCCTCCTGCAACGAGCGTCGGTGAGTCCCCATCAAAACTCGCGGCTTGAAATACCGTGTAGTTGTTGCCGGTTGCATAGTCCTGCGCTGTCAGGCCGGGGCGAGCAGCTTCGACTTGTATAGTCGCGCGGTCAATTCCCGTCACCGGCCCGCTGGATGACACCAAGTCAGCTTTCTGCCCAGCCGTCGGATCGACTTCAGCTAAGAGCCTTGATCCCGTTTCAAAGGCAATGCCGCCGCTATTGTTGAGTGTACCAATTGAAAAGCCCGGCGAAAGCACCCCTCCGTTCTTAACTGTAAAGTTGAATGCGTTCACAGTACCCGTTCCGGCCAGCGTGCCAAAATTCTCAAAGTTTACGGTGTTCAAACTGCTTGCCGCATCAAGCCGAACGGTTGTACCGGCGGCTATCGCCATATCGCTGGTCGAAGAAATCGAACTATTCGTCAGCTTGAAATCAGAGGCCTCAGCAACCCGGGTCTGAATATTATATGCCCCGAAGACTACTTCGGTGGCTCCCATAACGGTCAGGTTGTCATAGGTTAGCGGGCGGTCTGACTGGAAGTAAACTTCAGTGGGGTCGATATTCGCGCCGTTGAATGGCGCAAACGTCATGGATCGGCCGGAACCAATCGACGTTCCGATGAGGTTCACTCGAAGCTTCCCGTTGATGTTTTTTGCCAAGGCTTCTCGCGAAACAAAGTCTCCGCTACCTGCTGCGACATCAACATTCAGAAGCGTCAAAACTGAAGCATTACTTGGAACAGTGTTTTGGCCGGGAACATACAACTCAATTTCACCTGAGGACGTGATTGAGGAGTTGCCAATTGTAAGTCCTGTAATTGGCCCGTTTGGGATCGGGAGGCACGTGCGTTCCGTCGTTGAGATTGTTTGATTAACGCGAGTGCTTTCAGATCCAGAAGCGTACTCTATCCGGGGAGAACCTAGTTCTACGCAGGCCTGTGAGCTTTGGGCTTGTGCGTCATCCGCCCACAACACAAAAGCCAAGGCTCCCAGCGTTAAAATCATGAAGACTAAACGCAGAGAGTAAGGTTCTGCAGGTGCCGAGCCTATTCTTTCCATCCGATTGCTCCCCTATCCTCGTTTGAGTCCCGGTGAACGCCTTCTGAGAAAGTATAAGAGCTTTCACCAAATTGATTTGCGCGAGCAAAGTACATCGTTTTCCTGCAAGGCGCGCTCATCCACGGGGGAGATGTATTTCACCGTCAAATTTGATGTGACTTTCCGGTTGAAGAATGATCGCATTCCGGAGTTTTTGACCTCAGAGATCACCGTTAAGTCTGCGATTGAGGACGTCATTGTGCAGGAGGCACAGGACATCTCAGAAGCGTTTGAGATTGAAAACGATCGTGGCTATCAAGCGCAGCTTAAAGAGGTTCTGGACCCGCGGTTCGGCGGCAGCCAGCTCGTGCAACAGTTTGATCTGGTGCGCGTGGGAATTCGCGCGCATGTGCCAGAGGATGTCCGAGCGGAAACCGAAATGCTGCAGAAGATCAAGAACCTTGATCAGCGCATTGTGACTGCGGAAGCTGACGGCAACAAAGAGGAAGCAAACCGGCTTCGCGATGCCCGCAATGCGTGGGCGGAAGCCTCGCAAGTCCGCGCGCAGCACTCCATCGGCAATGCAACCCTCGCGCTTGAAATGCAGAAGGTCAAAAATCAGTTGATCGATCTGGATATTCGCGTCTATGTTTGGCCTGCTGGGTGTCCCACAACAGGAAGTTGTACGTCCCACGGGGTGCCGTCTCAGGCAAGTCTTTAAATCTGCTTAACAAATCGAAATGCCCCTGACACTGTCTAGCCTTCAGTTTCTGTGGCAGAGATTTGGTGTTTATTGGTTTTGGCTTTTGAAACTGGGCCAAATTGAGCGAGGAATTTGGGGCACATCTCTCGCGACATTGGAAGGAGTTTGCCGATGACGAAAACGATCTAGCGATGACCAGACTGCATACTCGCTGAATTAATCGCAGCGAATTCACTATTTGTCGGCAGTCAGTGAATTCGCCTTGAAGTAGATTTCGCTCTCGTGTTCGTCGTCAGGGATTTTGGGACAGATGGCCGTCTGAGCTAACAGAGGATCTGGCTCATCTTGTTGTTGTGATGACGTGGCGGATTTGCGGTGAAGCAAGCGTCGCGTTTCGAGGGTCTTTCGATTGGTGCTTTGGCGCTTCTCCGAAGGAATATCGTCGGCAGTACGTTGCGGCGGCGCGGGAGTAATTTGTGCCCTTTTGAAGTGACTGCTTTGGGTTCGAACCAGACCTTCGATGCGGCTGGCGCAAATGGCCGCTTTGGGCCGCTCCCAAACGTCTCGGATTAAATGTAGAATTTTGAGATATTCCCTGCCAAATCGACCTGAAGACGTCGAAGCACGCAATCAGCATGCCACCCTACATAGCCTCCAACGTGTGGGTGAGGCCGTTTCGGATGTGATCTTCCAACAGTTTCTTGGCCGTGTCGGCGTCTCTGGCCAGTGCGGCATCGAACATGCCCTTGTGCTCCTTGACGGCCTCTTCGCCGCGATAGGTCAGCACGAGCATCTGATACCGCAGGTATTTGTCGTAGATGATCGAGTGCAGAGACAGAAGGTTCTTGGAGTTGCAGGCCGCGATCATCGCCTGGTGAAACTCCCAATCATATCGTTTCCAGGTTTCTTTCTCGGACTCGTCGCCCTTGAGAAGCTGCTGTTCCATCAGGTGCAGCTTGTGGTGTGCGGCAACAAGGTTGCCTTCCCAGTCCGTGTCGCCATTCGCAATGGACAACTCCAACGCGTGGCATTCCAACAGAACGCGCAGCTCTGAAATCTCGGTCAGGTCTTCTCGTGAAACGGGCGTGACCAGGAAACCCCGTTGCTCGGGAGCTTCGACAAATCCGTCGCTGGCGAGCCTGTTTAGCGTTTCACGAAGTGTCGAAAGGCTTGCCGAGTAGCGTTCCTTCAAGGCGTCCAGCTTCAGTTTGGAGCCGGGCTGCAGCTCCCCGAAGATGATGTCCCGCTTGATGCGCTGATAGGTGCTTGCACCTATCGTAGACGGCTGTTTCGCCATGCGTTTCACCCGATATTATTAGTTTCCTCGTTTGATTAGCATTTTTCAGAGACATCAGCAATCCAAACTGATGTATGGTAAAAATAAAAATATCATACATTATTGCGGAATCGCGAAAACCCCAATACGGTCGTGGCCAAGTTGGGCAAAGCAGCCCGATCGCAATCATCGGTTTCGGGATTTTCCGGACCCTCCGGAAGGAAGCAAAGTGTCTAAGAACTTTCGCATTGCCATTGTCGGCGTTGGTCTTGTTGGACGCCGCCACGCAGACGCTATCCGAGCGTTGCGCCATGTTGATCTGGTTGCGGTAGTCGACCCCAGCGATGAAGGTCGTGCTTACGCCGTTGAGCACGGGGTCGCATGTTACGAGACCCTCGACGAAATGTTTGCAAATCAGACGCCGGACGGAGCTGTTCTTGCGACCCCAACTACGCTTCATGTCGAACAAGGCCTCACGTGTGTTCGACAGGGTTGTCCCGTTCTTGTCGAAAAACCGATCGCCGTAGAAGCCACCGCTGCACTTGAGCTTGTTCAAGCAGCGGAGAAGGCCAATGTGCCACTGATGGTCGGGCATCATCGTCGGCACAATCCTCTAATCCGGTCGGCTAAGGAAGCCATTGTCGATGGAAAGATTGGAGATGTGCGCGCTGTCCATGCGAATTGCTGGTTCTATAAGCCAGACGAGTACTTTGACGCTGCGCCCTGGAGAAAGAAACCCGGTGCAGGGCCCATCTCGGTCAATCTGGTCCACGACGTCGATCTTTTGCGGTATTTGGCCGGAGAAGTTGTGACCGTGCAGGCTCAGTCGGCTGCATCGCAGCGGGGTTACGACAACGAGGATGTTGCCGGTGCTCTGTTGACGTTTGAAAGCGGGGCGATAGGGACCATAAGTGTGTCCGACAGCATCGTCGCTCCGTGGAGCTGGGAGATGACGTCTCAGGAATACCCAATCTATCCTTCAACAACCGAGAGCAGCTATATGATAGGTGGCTCTCATGGTTCGCTGTCCGTTCCCGATCTTCGATTGTGGAGTTACCAGAGCGAGCAAAGAGACTGGTGGGCGCCAATCTCATCGACCGCGCTGAAGAAGGGTGCGTCTGACCCCCTGGTCAATCAGCTTAGGCACTTTGTTGAAGTAGCTCGGCACAAAGCAGAGCCGATTGTGTCTGGATGGGAAGGTTTCAGAACGCTTCAAGTTATTGAAGCTATTCAGAATTCCTGCAGAACAGGTGAGACGGTCAGGATCAAAAACTTGCAAAAGGCACCAAAGGTAAACATTACCGCAGTATAAAATATCAGATATTTTGTAAAAAATCTTGCAAAATGTCCAAAATAGGTCAAAACTCAGAATCGGAAAAATGCATCATGATGTCTCAGGGAGGAGCAAAGTGATTACCAAACTTACCCGCCGGGCTGCTGTATCAGCCCTGGTCGCAACCGGTGTTCTGTTTAGCGCAACAAGTGGTGTGCTGGCGGAAGGCAAAGTGCAACTTCGCCTCGCAACATCAGGATCGGAGACCGATCAGCGCTCGGTCGCCATGGCCGAGGTTTTCGCACCCATGGTCGCTGATTTCGCAAGCTACGAGCCCAGCTATAACGGAACCATCTTCGCCCAAGGCACCGAATTGGACGCCATCAGCCGGGGTAACCTGGAAATGTCGATCACCTCGGCGCAGGAACTGGCACAGTTCTTCCCCGAGTTTTCGATCTTTACCGCAGGCTATGTCCACCAGGACGCCGCGCATCAGGTGGCTGTCTTCAACGATCCCTTGATGGATGCCTTCAAGCAAAAGGCCGAAGAAGAGCTGGGCGTCAAGCTGCTGTCGGTCATGTATCTGGGCCGTCGTCAGGTGAACCTGCGCCAACCCAAGGATGAACTGACCGTCAGCACTCCGGCTGATTTGGAGGGTGTGAATCTGCGGATGCCGGGCACAGATGCGTGGCAGTTCCTTGGCAAAGCGCTGGGTGCCGCCCCGACACCAATGGCGTTCTCAGAGGTTTACACAGCTCTGTCGACAGGTGCCGTTGACGGTCAGGACAACCCATTGCCGACCGTGGTTGATGCCAAGTTTTACGAAGTGACCAATCAGATCATCCTGACATCCCACTTGGTCGACTTGAACTATATCGCCATCGGCAAAGAAGTTTGGGACGGGCTGACACCAGAACAGCAAGCCAAGGTTCAGGAAGCTGCGGATGCAGCGGCTGAATCCGGTCGCCAGAAGCAGCTTCAGAAAGAAGAAGATCTTGTCAGCTTCCTGAAAGAGCAAGGCATGGAGATCTACGAACCCGATCTCGCTGCGTTCCGCGATCAGGTACAGTCTATGTATCTGGACAGCGAGTTCGCAGGCTCATGGCCCGAAGGCGTTCTGGATCAGATCAACGCTCTGGGCAACTGAGCCCAGCAAGACAAGGGAGGGAGAACCATAATGAAAGCCTTTATCAAGGGGTTCTCCCGACTGACCGAAGCGATTGCCGGCGGGATGCTGGCGGCAATCTTCCTGATCTTCCTTCTACAAATTCTTCTGCGGTACTTCTTTACCCCCGCCGGATGGACGCTTGAACTGATTGGCATCCTCTGGGTCTGGGTGATCTTCTTTAGTTGTGCCTTCATCGTGCGCGAACGGGATCACGTGAAGTTCGACATCATCTACCTTTCGGTGCCGATGCGCGTGCGGCAGGTCTTTGCGATGCTGGCGGCCGCAGCAATCGTGGTTGGGATGCTCTACAGCTTCCTGCCGACGTGGGACTACATCGATTGGATGAAAATCCGCAAGACATCGACTGTCCGCAACCCGTTCTCGGGCGAGAAGATTCCACTGCGCACCGTGTTTTCGATCTATGCGGCATTCATGCTGGTCGTCGCAGCGCGGTATGGGTGGCTATTCTTCGACGTCATGCGCAATGGCCCACCAAAAACAGAGCTGGAACTGGTCGTTGGGTACAACGTTGTTGACGACCATCCCCGTGTCGACGTCGAAGAGGACGAGGAAGTTAAGAAATGAGTTTTGAACTTCTTTCCTGCCTGCTCGCTCTCTTTCTTCTGGCAGGCATCGGGACACCTATCGGCTATTCCATCCTTTTGGCCTCGTTAGTGTATCTGGGCACGGCCGGATTGGACGTCGCCCTCGCAGGTGAGAAGATCCTGCAAGGCTTCTACAAAAGCACGATCCTGCTTGCCGTGCCGTTGTTCATCGTCGCCGCGAATATCATGAATGCTGGTTCGATCACGGACCGTCTGCTGAACTTCTGCGTAGCCGCTGTTGGTCGGTTCAAGGGCGGCCTCGGGCACGTCAACGTGGTAGCGTCCCTGATCTTTTCCGGTATGTCCGGCTCGGCTGTCGCGGATGCCGCAGGGATCGGCAAGATCATCATTGAGATGATGACCAAGGATGGCCGCTACAGCCGAGGTTACGCAGCCGCAATCACAGCGGCGTCGGCGACGATTGGCCCAATCATTCCGCCCTCGATCCCGATGGTTTTGTACGCGCTCGTTTCCAAGGCCTCTATCGGCTCTCTGTTCTTGGCGGGGATTCTTCCGGGCCTGATCATGGGCGTCGTCCTCATGGCGATGAACTACTATCTGGCCGGAAAGCGGAACTTTGCATTGGAAGAACCAGTTCCGTTGCGTGAATTGCCGGCTAAAACCGCCAACGCGTTCCCGGCACTGCTGATGCCCGCAATCCTGCTCTACGGCATATATGGCGGCGTCACCACTCCGACCGAGGCTGCAGCCGTGGCTGCATTCTACGCTCTGCTATTGGCAGCGTTATTCTACCGCGCGCTGACCTTCCGTGGCCTTTATCAAGTGTTCGTCGACAGCGCGCGCTCTTCCGCAGCGGTCGGGGTGGTCATTGGGGGCGCGTTCATTCTGAACTTCATCGTTATTCAGGAGCAGATCCCGCAGTCTATCTCGGCGCTGCTGGAGGGTTCTGATGTCAGCCCGATTGTGTTCCTGATCCTCGTAAACCTGCTGATCCTCGCGCTGGGTTGCGTGTTGGATGCGACGACGATCATTCTGGTGATCGTGCCGCTGTTCATTCCAACCTGCGAAGCGCTTGGGATTGATCTGGTGCATTTCGGAGTGCTGGTCGTCGTGAACTCGATGATTGGCCTGATCACGCCGCCCTATGGCATTCTACTCTTTGTGATCAACGCCGTGACGGACATTCCGCTGCGTGAAATCATCTCGGAAATCTGGGCCTTCCTCGCAGTTCTCATCTTCGCCTTGGTGATCATGATGCTGATGCCTGATCTGGTCCTGTGGTTGCCGCGTATGTTTGGATATCAGGGATAATGTGCCTCTCGGTTTCGACAACGTCGATCCCCGGTGATCTGGCCGAAAAGCTGAGAGCTATCGCTGACGCGGGATTCGGGGGTGTCGAATTACACGAACCGGATTTGACCGCTTTTGACGGGCCGCCGTCACAAGTTCGGAACATTGCTTCAGAACTCGGCCTGAAGATTTGCTTGCTGCAACCTTTCCATAACCTTGAAGGCCAGTCTGGCAGCGGACGGGAGAGCACCTTTGATCGACTGAGACGCAAACTCGACCTGATGAATGATCTGGGCACGGACCTGCTGCTCATCGGGTCCGCTTTCGAGGTAGATGTCGCCGCGACCGAAGAACAGGTCATCGCAGATCTTGGCGAGGCGGCCCAGATCGCGAAGGAGATGGGTTTGCGTCTGGCCTATATGGGCTTGCCGTGGTCCAACCTCATCCCCTCGGATGAGCAGGCGCTACGCGTCGTTGAAGCAATCGACAGCCCTCATCTGGGGCTGGCCTTGAATTCCTTCTTCTCGCTTGCCGACGGGTCCAAACCAGCCCGCCTTCGGGACATTCCCGGCGAGCGGCTGTTCCATGTGCAACTGTCCGATGCACCCCGGCTTGAGATGGATATACGTCGGCTCAAACGGCACTTTGGGCTTCTGCCGGGGCTTGGATCGCTGAACCTTGCGGGCTTTGTGCGCGTGCTTGCCCGCGCCGGGTACAAGGGGCCTTGGTCCATTGCGCGCGTCAACGAAGCAGCTCCTCAACCCGGTGGCCGAACACTGGCCCGAGATAGCTACAGGTCGCTGGTGAACCTGTTAGATGAGGTATCACGGACCGAGCCGGGAATCGATTTCGGCATCCCGGACTTACCGGAACGCGTCTATGCGTCAGGCTTTGAGTTCGTCGAATTTTCAGCCGACGAAACAAGCGGCGCGCAACTGGCAGACATGCTGTCAGCAATGTGTTTTCGAATGGAGCGAAAACACGTCACCAAGTCCGTCGAGCTGTGGCGGCAGGGCGCGATAAACATCGTCGTGAACACCGAAAAGGAAGGTTTTGCCCATTCGGCTTTCCTGGGCCACGGCCCCTCCGTTTGTGACATGGGGTTGCGTGTCAAAGATGCGGATCAGACGGTTCAGCGAGCGACCGCGTTGGGCGCGCCGAATTTCTCGCAGCCGGTAGGGACCGGGGAACTGGATATCCCGGCCATCCGAGGTGTTGGTGGCAACGTCGTTCATTTCATAGATGAGAAATCCGATCTGCATCGGGTATGGGATATCGAGTTCGAGCCAGTCGCCAAGACCAAAGCGATCCAGCCCGCCGGTCTGCGCCGTATCGACCATCTGGCGCAGACGATGCGCCATGATGAGATGCAAAGCTGGCTGCTCTACTACATTTCGACTTTTGAGATGGCAAAGTCTCCTATCGTGAACGTCGCCGACCCGTCCGGCGTCGTGCAAAGCCAGGCCATTGAAAGCCCCGAGGGCGAAGTGCGCCTGAACCTGAACGGGGCCGTTGGGCGCCGAACACTGGCGGCGTCATTCCTTGAAGATGGCTTTGGGGCCGGTGTTCAGCACATCGCCTTCCAGTCGGATGATATTTTTGAAACGTCGGATCAGCTGCGGAAGTCCGGGTTTCCCAGCCTGACGATTCCGGAAAACTACTATGCTGATTTGCAAGCGACTTTCGGGTTGGATGACGAATTGGTCGCCCGGATGCGCCGGGGCAACATCCTTTACGACCGGGCAGCGGGTGCCGAGTATTTTCAGATATACAGCCGCCCCATCTTTAATGGCTTCTTCTTTGAAATTGTTGAACGCCGCATGGGCTATGCCGGGTATGGCGCGCGCAACGCGCCCATTCGCCTCGCCGCACAAAGCAAAACACAAGCGGTGAAAGAGGTGGAGACTCAATGACCGCACAGATGACAAGCGATGAGCGGGCCGTTCGCCAATGGTGGCGTACCTCTATCATCGACATGAAACCCGGAAAGATCGCTTTTCGCGGCCATCCTATTGAGGACCTGATCGGGAACGTATCATTCCCGCAGATGATCTGGCTGATGGTGCGGGGTGATCTGCCCAGCGATGCGCAAGCGCGCCTGTTCGAGTCTGCTTTGGTCGCAGGCGTGGATCACGGCCCGCAGGCCCCCTCGATTGCGGCTGCGCGAATGGCCGCGACCTGCGGGGTAGGTCTCAATAATGCGATGGCGACTGCGGTGAACATGCTGGGCGATGTGCATGGTGGCGCAGGGGAGCAGTGCGCAGAGCTGTACTATGATATCGCGGCTCGCATGGATGCGGGAGCTTCGCTGAATGACGCTGTTCGGGATGGCTTGGACAGTTGGCGCGAGACCTATGGCAAGATTGTCTCGGGCTTTGGTCACAGGTTCCACAAACCCGTCGATCCACGCGCACCACGATTGATGCAACTTGTTCGTGATGCGGCGGCAGAAGGCACAGTTTCTGGCCGGTTTGCCGATATCGGAGAAGAGGTTCAAGCCGAACTCGGTCGTCAACGCGGCGGTCGGCCAATTGCCATGAATATCGATGGCGCGACAGCTGTGATCTTCTGCGAACTTGGCTTTCCTGCGCCCTTGTCGCGAGGGCTGTTCTGCCTGTCCCGCTCGGTCGGAATACTCGCCCACGCTTGGGAGCAGATGGGGCAGGGCGGTCGGAACAAAGGGCCGATGCCCCCGAATTACTTACCTCTCTACGAAGACAGGAATGATGACACGTGAGACATCGAAATCCTTCCGGGTCGGCCTTATCGGCTGTGGTCGTATCAGCGATATCTATCTAAAAACGCTATCCAAATTCTCAAACGTCGAGGTCGCGGCCTGTGCAAGCCTTGATCCTTCTGAAAGCCGCGCCAAGGCGGATCAATACGGAATCGCCAAGGCCTGCACGCCAGATGAAGTGTTTGACGATCCGACGATTGACTGCGTTCTGAACCTGACAATTCCGGCGGCGCATGCCGAAATCAGCCTGCGCGCGTTGGAGGCGGGCAAGCACGTCTATTCCGAGAAGCCGCTGGTTATGAATCGAACGGATGGTAAGGCGATCCTGCACATGGCGCCTGAAAAGGGGTTACTGGTCGGTTGCGCGCCCGACACATTTCTGGGCGGTCGCTGGCAGACCGTTCGGCGCTTGATCGACGAGGGTGCCATTGGCAAACCGACAGGGGTTTTTGCCCATGTCGGCACCCACGGGACGGAACGCCACCATCCCAACCCGGATTTCTACTATAAGGCGGGTGGTGGGCCATTGCTGGACCTTGGGCCGTACTACCTGACCGCCATGGTTTGCTGCCTTGGTCCGGTTGACCGGGTCGCGGGAATGGCTCGGCGCACATTCGACAAACGAATGATTGAAAACGGTCCGCGCAACGGTGAATGGATGAATGTCGAGGTCGACACGCACTCCTTAAGCCTGCTGCAGTTCTCATCCGGAGCTATAGGGTCGATGACCATGAGCTTCGACGTCTGGGACAGCGAAACTCCGCGGTTCGAGATCTACGGTGAAAACGGCACTATCAGCATTCCTGATCCTGACCCGGTTCATGGTGCCAATATCTTTCAAGGGGATGTCTGGCTGAAAACGCGGGAGACCTCGCGCTGGTCTCATCAGCCTCGTCCAACCGGTCGCGAAGACTGGCAGGTGGTCGAAAACAAACATGGGTTTAATGAAGACAGCCGCGGGCTCGGCCTGTTGGACCTCGCGCTGGCGGCACAAGATGGGCGCCAACCCCGAGCGAGTGGAGCGCTTGCCTACCACGTTTTCGAGGTCATGGACGCAATCGAGCGGGCACCGAAATTTGGCGCCTATCAGACGATAGAAAGCCGTTGCGCGGCCCCGGAGCTTTTGCCGGTCGATTTCCTTAACGATGAGAGGAAGGAGCTGGACCATGCCGATTGAGACGCTCGACTTTGCTCAGCCATTCTTTCGCGTCCAGCACATCAGTGATGAAGACAGAATATCTGTCGAGGGTCGCGCCATCGTCCTTAACCTTGGGGGAAGGGGACTCTCTGTCGAGGATCAGACCATTGCACCGCTTTCTTCCGTGATCGTGCAAGACAGCACGCTTAGCGGCGTGGAACGCGCAGTCATTGTCCACGGTTTCGACGCCCATGCCGATGAGAACGAGCTGTTCGCATGGGTGAAAGATACATGGCCATCTGCTTTTGATGTCCGCCAAGAGGAGCGTCTGCGCGGTGTCAGCCACTACATGTCCCCAAAGGTCTTTGTGGGTAATGTTGGACTGACCATGTACCATTCCGGTTCAGTTCCGCTGAATGTCGGATTGCACAAAGATCATCCCTTCTGCCCGGTGCCGGGATTTCGCGAAGTGCATACGCAAATCGTAGGCTTTGGCAAAATGCAGCAATGCCGCGAACGGGACGTTGAAACCCTTTACCTCGAAGAATTCATGGCCCCTGGCGCGACGCACAAACCAATGTATGACGCCGAAGGCAACTATCCCTGGCATCAATACGAGACGATTACCCCCAGCATTTTCATGGCGGTTGAAATGCTGCCCGAGGGCTTACGGGTCTCGGAAATGGAGGTTCAGAATGGCTGAGAGACTTTTACCCGAAGACCTGAACTTTGACGGACCTTTCCCCCGGTTGTCTCGCCGTTTGCGGCTGGGCGTTGTTGGCGGTGGACGGATCTCTGTCACGCAGGCAACGGCTGCGCGGATGACCGACCGGTGGGAGGTCACCGCAGGCGCGCTCAGTTCTGATGCTGCGCGCAGCAAGGCGCGTGGGGGCGAGTGGTATCTGCCAGCAGACAGGTGCTATGCGTCATTCGACGAGATGGCGCAGGCAGAGGCGGCGCGCCCGGATGGCGTAGATGCGGTGATGATCACCACCCCGAACCACGTTCATTTCGACGCGGCCAAAGCTTTTCTGGACGCAGGCATTGACGTGCTGTGCGACAAGCCCCTGACCAACGAAGTTTCCGAAGCCGAGGGGCTTGAGGAGATCGTCGCGCGCACGGGACAGGTCTTTGCTGTCGGCTATGCGATGTCGTGTTTTCCGGTCATCCGTCAGGCCAAACAAATCGTGGCGGAAGGCGGTGTCGGTAAAATCAACCAAATCCACGTCGAGTTCATGCAAGACTGGATGACGCCCGAAGATGTGGCTGATGCGCCCCACGTCAAATGGCGGCTGGACCCAAAGATTTCTGGTCCGGCCAGCTGTGTCGGCGATATTGGCACCCATGCCGCGCATCTCGCCAGTTTTGTCTCGGGCCTGCCCTTGACCGATCTACGGGCCGAGTTTCATGTCTGCGGCGCGCCAAAGCCTTTGGAAGACACAGCTTTCATGTTCACCCGATATCAAAACGAGGTTCCGGGAACCCTAATGGCGACACGCCTTGCCCCGGGAAATCGGGGTGGGTTGCGGTTGCGCATTTTCGGGAGCGAAGGAGGTCTCGAGTGGGACCTGGAGAACTCTGAGCAGCTGAAATTCAATCGGTTTGGTGAGCCGGATCGTATCATTAGCCGAGGTCACGGGCATGGCATCGGCCCCGGCGCAGAACGTCTGATCCGTACCGCGCGCGGCTTCCCCGAAGGGATTATTGAAGCCTGGGCCAACCTCTATACGGAATTTGCCATGGCCGTAGCCGCGCGTCGGGATGGCGTTACCGTTCCGGCCGATTGGCTTGCCTATCCCAGTGTCAATCAAGGCGCAGGCGGTGTCCGATTCATTGACGCCTCCGTGCGCTCTCACCAGTCCGGAGGCGACTGGGTCACTCTCTAAGTCTCTGCCAACACGAATGTAAAACATGCCCGGGCAGTTGCCCGGGCGCTTTCATTTCCTGTCCAGCATTAAAAGTTGATATTTTTAAAAATATCAGATATTTTTTACTACGTGTGATGAAATTGAGATTCGCGGACATGTGGAGCTGTCGTTCATGGTGAAACCCGAAGAGGCTGGCGCAAGCCCCTCTCTCTATTCCTTGGCGCATCTGACGCTGATTGGCTGTACGCCGCCCGAGCTGGTCTATATCGCCGCGCGGGCCGGTTACGATGCCGTCAGCCCTCGATTCATTCCGATGCATGTGCCTGGAGAGTTCACCCAGTCCCCGATCGACAAGGCTCAGGTGCAGGCTACCAAAACTGCGCTTTCAACAACCGGTCTGAAAGTCCTCGATGTCGAACTTGCGCGCATCACAGAAGATGTCGATCCGCGCAGTTTTGAGCCGTCGCTGGAGATCGGCGGGGAACTTGGCGCCAAGCGTATGATCATGAGCGCGTGGACCAATACCCGCGATGATCGTGACTTCCTGATCGACGTCTATTCCGAGACTTGCGAACTGGCGGCGCCCTACGGGCTAACAGTGGACCTGGAGTTCCCAAGTTTTTCCCGCCTTCGTACTCTGGATGAGGCACTGGACATTGTCCGCGCCTCTGATCAGCCGAATGGCGGAATTCTGGTCGATACGCTTTATTTGCACCTCAGCCGCGTGGATTTGGGAGAGTTGCTACACGTCCCCTCGGAGTTGTTTCACTTCCTGCATATCTCTGATTGCCTGCCCGGTATCGCCGATACGCGTGAGGGCATGATCCAACTGGCGCGTGATGCGCGGCTATATCCCGGTGAGGGATGGATCGATTTCACCGGCATTATCGAACGGATGCCGCCCGTCGATTATTCCATCGAACTGCCCAACCAAAGCCGCGTTGCCGAGTTGGGATATGAAGAACACGCGCGTCGCTGTCTCAGCCACGCCAAGCGAACATTCGGCGCGGCGCGATCTCAGCGTCGCATGCCCGATGCAGCAATTCCAAAACACCAAGAGGATCATCATGGGCAAAGAGCTCACTGAAAACGACCGACAACTCGCGGCCGATATGCTGGCACGCGCCCGCGCTGCCATGGCCGAGATCGAGGATTGGGATCAGGACAGGCTGGACCGCCTGTCTCAGGCCATTGCATGGTACGCAGGGAATGAGAAAACCTTCACCCGTCTGGCCCAGCAAGGCGTGGACGAGAGCGGTATCGGAGATCGCGAAGGGCGTCCTGCGAAGCGATTTAAGATTCACATGGTGCTGCGAGATGTTTTGCGCACTCCGTCGACCGGTATCGTCGAGGTTGATGAGGAAAAAGGTCTGGTGAAATATGCCAAACCTGCCGGTGTGATCGCCTCCCTGATCCCGATGACCAACCCGGCAATGACGCCACCGGTGACCGGTGTTTCCGCCGCAAACGCCCGGAATGCGGTCATCTTCAGTCCGCACCCGCGAACCGCCCATACCACCTTTGAGATGGTTGAGGTCATGCGCGCAGCTTGTCGGGCTGCCGGTGCCCCCGAGGACTTGTTTCAGTCCATTCGCAAACCGTCGATCCCATTGACGCAGCACCTCATGGAGATTTGTGACCTGACTCTGGCAACAGGTGGCAAGCCGATGGTCAAAGCGGCCTACAGTTCTGGGCGCCCGGCCTATGGCGTCGGCGCGGGCAATTCTTCCATCGTCATCGATGAAACCGCCGATCTGGAAATCGCCGCGCAGAACACACGTATTTCAAAGACGTCTGACTTTGGGTCCGGCTGCTCGGCCGACGGCAACATCATCATCCAGCGCTCGGTTTACGACGATATGGTGAAGGCGCTTCAAGCCGAGGGCGGCTACCTGTGTTCGGATGAAGAGAAGGCCATGCTCGAAGCGGCTATGTGGGACGAAAAGGGAAACCGCACGTTCCCGACCATCGCCTGTCCGCCGCAGCAAACGGCCAAAGTCGCCGGTTTTGGCATCCCCGAAGATCGCAGGTTTCTGATGGTTGAAAATCAGGGGCAAATCGGGCCGCAGCATAAGTTCTCCAAGGAAAAACTGACCACTCTGATGGCGCTTTATCACTTCGACACGTTCGATGATGCGCTGGAAACGGTCAGCCAGATCTACAACACCGGGGGCAAAGGCCATTCCTGCGGCATCTACAGCCACAATGACGATCACATCGACCGGTTGGCGCGTCTGGCTCCGGTCAGCCGTATGATGGTGCGACAGCCTCAGTCCAAGGCCAATGCGGGTGCCTGGACCAATGGCATGCCTATGACCAGCAGCCTGGGCTGCGGCATCTGGGGCGGCAACATCACCAACGAAAACGTCACCATGAAGCACATGATGAACTACACTTGGGTCAGCCGTCCGATACCCGAGGATCGCCCCTCGGAGCCGGACCTGTTTGGTGAGTTTTACGGACAGGAGGTCGCGTGATGGACGCAAGCAAACTGGACGGTAAAACCGTCGCCGAACACATCGTCGACTTCCTCGAACGCCGTGAGGTCAAACATGTGTTCGGCCTGTGCGGCCACACGAACATCGCGGTTCTGGCTGCTTTGGCCGAAAGTCCAATTGATTTCGTCACAGTACGACACGAACAAATCGCCAGCCACGCGGCGGACGCTTATGCGCGCGTGACGGGCAGGGCCTCGGTGGTGCTGTCCCACCTCTCCCCGGGACTGACCAATTGCGCCACCGGGGTCGCTAACGCCGCACTGGACTGTATCCCTATGGTGGTGATCGCGGGCGATATTCCGACCCATTACTACGGTAAACACCCGCATCAGGAGGTGAACCTGCACGCGGACGCTGCCCAATGGGAGATTTATCGCCCCTTTGTCAAACGTGCATGGCGCGTAGATCGGGCAGACCTGATGGCCGAGATTCTGGAAAAGGCGTTTCATCTCGCTGAAAGCGGCCAGCCCGGGCCGGTACTGGTCAATGTCCCCATGGACATCTTTTCCGAGGTGATCCCCTCGGACAGTTTCGACCGTATCCGCGACAACACGCGCGCGCTCAAGAAACCGTCGATTGACGACGAGACTGCGCGAGAGATTGTCGAAGCGCTGGCAAAAGCCGAAAACCCAGTCGCTTATGTCGGAGGTGGTATTCTCCTGGCGCAAGCCAGCGAGGAGTTGCGAGAATTTGTTGAACATATGGGCCTTCCAGTCGCGCATTCCCTGATGGGGAAAGGCGCGTTGCGGGACGACCATCCGCTTGTGCTGGGGATGACTGGGTTTTGGGGCACCGAATTGGTCAACCAGTCCTGCTTGAATGCGGACTACATCTTTGCCGTAGGCACTCGGTTCAAAGAGGCTGATTGTTCAAGTTGGTACCCTGGCTACACGTTCAACATTCCCGGATCGAAGGTCATTCACATCGACATCGAACCGCAGGAGATTGGTCGGAACTATCCCACCGAGATCGGAGTCGTTGCTGACGCCAAGGCCGCCTTGCGCGTTCTGACCCGCGTTGCCCGCGAGATGTATCCGGAGGGTTTCAAACGCCCCGCTCTGGAACAGAAGATCGCCGACTTCCGAACGGATTTCAAAGCGCACAACTTGGAAATGGCGACCTCAGCAGCCTTTCCGATGATGCCCGAGCGTATTCTGGCGGATACCCGCAAGGCGCTGCCTGAGGATGCCATCATCACCACGGACGTTGGGTGGAACAAGAACGGTGTCGGACAGCAATTCGATATTCTGACCCCCGGTTCGATCCTGACTCCGGGCGGGTTCGCGACGATGGGTTTTGGCCCGCCAGGAGCGATCGGTGCAAAACTGGCAGCACCTGATCGAGTCGTACTAAGTTTGGTTGGCGATGGTGGATTCGGTCAAAACCCGTCGATGCTCGCAACGGCCGTCGAGCTTGATCTGGGTATCATCTGGTTGGTTATGAACAACAACGCCTTCGGAACGATCGCCGGCCTTCAAAAAGCGCATTACGGTTTGACCTACGGAACCACATTCCCCGGATCAGCCGCTGCACCTGCAAACGGACCGGGCTATGCCGACATAGCGCGAGCCTACGGTGCGGAAGGGCACAAACTCAGCGCTGCCGACGAATTGTTGCCCGCATTGGAAGCGGCAATCGCCAGTGGCAAGCCAACCGTGCTCGATGTGCCAATGATCAACAACCCAACACCAACGACCGGACATTGGAACATCTTGGACATATACTCGCCGGACAAAGAGATATCTCACGTCGCGACCTGACGAAACTGGGCGCGTTCAGACGCGCCCAGTTTCTTGTGCCAATGCACATCCGTGCTCGAGCAAATACCCGTCTTAGTGTTGCAAAGATAGCCATGGCATCCCGAAGGTTAGTCACGGTCTGACATCAAGTGGCGTTGGCTGAAAGAAAACCAGAGGCGAACCTCTTCATTGAACATGTCTATCCAAATTCTGCGGAAAAACATCGTATTTTTGCTGACCCAGCGCACATGCAATGGATCACTACATGGACTGTTGTGCCAGTTAGGCATCCTGATGAACTGGCTGGGGTGGTAGGAATGCCCCCTAAATCGCCCCAGTTTCTTCTGCTTCGCCAAAAAGCCCATAACAATCATCGGTTGGCAAGGATTCCTACCACCCCAGCCAGTTCATCAGAACATGGATAGACAGCAGGCACTTGGGGCTAAACTCTCCGAGAAATGCCCCCGTTTATCCTTGTCGTTCTGTTCCCCCGAGCCAGAGGACCGGAGTAACTGCCCATACCTAGTCGGAAGTTGGCGGTAGTTAAGCGGCCCTGAGCGGATTCGACAATTCCAAGTTGTTTGAACGGAGGCTTTATCAGCTGATAGGAACAAGACGCAAAGGGCCACGCGCCACCGAGAAGCTTGCTCTGTGAACATGTTAGTGGCAACGTGGAGTAAAACGGAATGTCGGATAAAACCGCTTGCCCGATCCTAAGATTCCTAGAATTCACGACAGGTAAACTTCGTCCAATCTTCAACTGTTATGAAGCAATTCAAAGCGGAGCTATGTTTGAAGCCAAGATAAGTATCTCCAAATTTATTAACTCGGTGGAATGCGCGCTCGGCCTAATGGTTGTTGCACTGAACGTGCTTTGGCTGCTGATCGCGATGGTGCGCGGTATCGAAATTGATTGTTACCTGGCCACATTTGAATTTCTACTTATGTTTGGAACTGTTTGCTTTGGCGTTTATCTCAGGGTTCGCCTGAAGCTTGAGGCATCGGCAAAACTTTTCATTGCGATGGGTTTTCTGATCGCCCTGCTTTCAGGAGCTATGAACCTAATTTACCTGCGGTTTCCGGTGGACACGCTATGGCTTGATCCGATTTTGGATGCTGCGGATAGTGCGATTGGGTACGACTGGCTGACTTTTGTGGTTTGGCTTTCGGAAAACCCCAAGATCGCCAACATATTGGGCTTCATCTATATTTCATCATTGTTTCAGATTGTTTTTATGGCTGCGGTGCTTTCGCTGACCGGACGGGATCGCACCTTGTATCGGATGCTGCTAACTGCGTTTGTGGCACTTTTTGCAACTGTCGCCATATGGATTATCGCACCCAGTTTTGGACCCGCTATCTTTTACACACTCCCCCCCGAAGCCGAAGCGAAATTTCAATTGGTCAACAATTCACGTTTTAAATCAGAAGTGTGGCATCTAGTCACCGATGGTGCTGGCACCGTGCCGCCGACACCAAAACTCGGTCTTATTGCGTTCCCATCCTACCATACAGTGATGTTTCTTTTGGTCTTGGTTTATGCATGGGACACCCCTGTACGCTGGCCCGTCGTAGTGGTCAACATTCCGATGTTGCCCGCAATTCTTGGGCAAGGCGCGCACTATGTTGCAGATGTTATCGCCGGAGTTTTGGTGTTCATCGCCGCTGCATGGATGTCCAGACAGAAAATAGTTGGCCCAGAGACATGGCCTGTGTCGTTTGGTACCGAGAACGAGCAGGAATTTCCTATTTTTCCCTTAGGTCGTCCACCGAAGTGAGCCTAGTGTTGTCAGTCGAATTCGAACACCAGTTTCTGGCAATCCAGCTGACCCGCCCCGATAACGATCAGCGCGCGCGGCGCGCCGGTGCCCGCTCCAGATTGCACCCAGAGTCCTCCAGAGTGGCCCGGAGACGGACGAGAGACGACTCTGGCTGGTCAACCAAACAGGAGCTTCAGCGGTGCTCTCGGGGGCAGACAGGGCTTCTTCAGCTTGCGACCGAACCTGGTCCACCAGCGTCTCGAACTGTGCATTGACCTCAGCGGCTCGGACGCGGGCAGTACCGGGGTCACTGGTCTTGAGGCTCTGCTTCAGCGCCTGAGCGCCCAGCGCGAGAGCCACGTCAACGGGATAATTACGTCTGAACAGCCACGTATGGCCCTTCAGGTAGGCATAGAGAATGTGAGCAGACATGGGTCTCCTCCTTTTCTGTTTTGATCTTTTGGGGTGTTAGTCGTGAGGGACGACCCGCAGGATCATCTCGAGAGCCGGTTCGCCGTAGGACCCAACCAGAGGACCGGTGAGGGCACAGCCGGTCACGCAGTCTTCGAACACCTTTTCCACGCGGAAGTGATGTTCAGGGACGTCATCGAAGGCGCGGACGACCACAACGTCGCCGGGGTTCGGTTTCAGCTCAGCGATCGTCGGACCTCCACGTCCAGAGAACCGCCAGCAGCACCAGCGCCGAGACAGCGGGGTGAGACCGCGAAACCACCCAGAGCATTGTCGTCAGGACAGCCTTGGGCGGTGGGTGCAAAAGAAAACCCCCGACGAGAACGCCGAGGGCAGACAGGTACTTCACGGGGCAGTATAACCGCTAGAGAGCTCGTTAACGGGTGCTGACTAGACCGCCAAACAACCGCCCACTGGCGATGACAAGTCCGCTGGCGAGTCGTTTCGGGGGCTGAAGACTCATTTTTCCTGGCTGAATAGTTGCTGTAAGGTTATGGCCTCTATCTATGCTTTACCGTGATAGAGACGCCTTGATCGCGCGCGATGAAAGAATGGATAGCGTTGTTGAAGACTTTCTGAAGTACTGAATTTGAGGGTGCCGCCGCAGGGTTATATTCTGAATTTCGTACCGCAAAATATGTGTCGAGGTTATCGGATTCGTTCTCGCGATCCGTATCAAATAAAAGACGTGCGCCGTGGTCGCCGTGGATAATGATTGTGACGTAGGGTTTGTCAATTACTAGATCCAAAATCTGCATTATTTTACTGTGTGTGCAGTCCGTTTGATCCCAATAGGCTCGCTTGACGGAAGCGTAGGATTGCTGATTTCCTTGGCGAATGGGGTAAGCCCAATCCTCCGGTCTTTTTAGTCGGCAGTCTGGCTCGTAAATAAATGGAAAATGAGGCACCAATAGGTGTGCAAAATAGGCGTCTCCGGGGGCAAGCGTTTCCAAATCAGCGCGCAAAAGCTCCATGATTTCCAGGGATTTTCCCGGCCACGACAAGTAGCGGTAGGATTTTTTTGGTGGCGCAATCCAATATGCTACAGCGCGATATGCACCTATAAAACGGCCACTTTCGCGGTTCATGTAGTCGCGCGAAATAGCCAGCAACGCGATATGAACCCGGTCCGTATATGAGAGCCCAGATGCCTCGAACACGCTCATATCTCGGGTCGGATATGTGCTGCATGCGATGCTTTGGTTGTTGGCACAAAAATCCATGTAGTCGCTTTGATAAACCCGCAGGCGATAGCCTTCATCGCGTAATCTGGCGAAAAGCATATTATTTCTGACAGATATAATGTGAGTTTCCCCGGGATCGTTGACCAAATAGTTGTTTTCATCGCCGCTCAGTGACATCAAGTTGGACAGGGAGCTATATGTATCATGGTGCACAGCACGCACTTTCGGGTGAACTTGAAACCCACGGTTTTGAATTGCGTGCAAAATTCCTGCGGCTACTTTTTGTGAATAGGTCGACTTCGCTTCTTTAGCCAAATGCGCTTGCTCATCCAAAATAATGTGCAAAATGGCGTTTTTTGGCCCGCCATTCTGAACAGCTTGTTTATTCAGATCGGTGGAGTGCGATACCCCGGTATTTTTGGGAACAACGACATTGGACAGGCTGAAAATTACTGCGAAAGTGGCAATTACGGGCAGCGTGGAAGATTCCGTTCTGCGCATAACCATGGCTGACAGCACAAGAATTGAAGTCAGAATGAGCGGAGAAAAATCAGAAGTGTTCACAAGATACACACTGACAAAAGCGTAGAGGGTCAAAGTTGCAAGCACGAAAAGCAAACCCAAACGCGCGCATAGGGCGGCGAGAAGCGTCCCTATACACAAGAACAGAAAAGATGTTGCCCAAACTTCAAAAGACAGGAAGGAATAACCCAGATCCAGCAGGTGTGTGATAGGCAAGGCGCCTAGAATTAGGCCGACGCTGATAATCGAGCTACGCATCGTTTCAACATTCCCGGTAGCTAACTAAGAGACGACCATTGCTGTCGAACTTGTGCTCACTCGAAATTGATTTGCGACGCGAGACAAGTTCACGAAAATGCTCCTCTGTATAGTCAGAGAAGATATCGCTACGCAGATCTAAGAGCTGTTGAACCATCGGGTCTTGCCTAGGGACAAACTCTATTACCCCTGTGGGTGCCATATTTAAGAGCCATTCTACGACTTCTTTTAGGGGCAGGTTGCAGCCAATAACAAGGTGGTGGATCAACGCCAAAGCCAGCACTCCGTCGGCATTTGCTCGCGTCACTAAGCCTTTACGCTCGGCCTGATTCCAGCCAATATCGGCGGAGGGGTCTGACAGGTTCATTTTTAGAGGCAGGATAGCAGCGCCGGATTTGGTGCGGGTATTGTACAAAAATTCCAGCGAATCCCTATCATTATCGATCACAACAGCACGGTGTGCACCTCCTTCAAGCGCTGCTTGCGAAAAATCGCCCGTATTGCCGCCGATATCCAAAACGAGCTCCGGTTGTTCCCGTTCAGCCCAAGCCCTAATGAAACCCAACTTTGTGTCGCGCATTTCGTCTGAATAGCTGTTTTTAGTCGCGTAGCTATTCCAGTAAGAGGCGTTGCGATGTGGGCTTTCAAGGCCCTTAATAAACTCCTGAATTTGTTTCAGGATTGCAAGGTAGCTACCTTTACCGAGGTGTACCGTCTTTCGGGGGGAGCTTTGAAAATTCGCGGAAGATGTTGCAATTACAGATTTCCCGTGAAGGTACACATGGGAAAAACCCGTCAAGCTGGTGAATAGTTTACGCTTTGGTAGGATCGCGAGCGCGTCTTCAAATGAGATGCCGTCAATAGAGCCACGATACATCGCTTGATAGGATACACCGCCCCAGGCTTCAACAAGAAGCGGCAGCAAGAACTGACGGCAAAATTGATTATAGCCGTTCCAAGGTTGCCCCTCTTCGTAGAGCTGTATTGACAACACATCGATGTGAATCGGCTTTCCGTCCACAAACTGCATATTGTAAGCAGAGGCGTCCGAGAGAACGTACCCTTGGTTCAACGCCTCCACTTGAAGCTCCAGATGGGCGATGGCTGCGTCTTTAAGTTGCGTGAATGTCCACTCGTAAGGATAGCTCAGCATAGGCACTTCAGGGTGTTCATATAGCGCAGCTGCTGTTTCACCGCGCGCTCCCTTGAAATTTGAAGGTTTTAGATCATCTTCCTCAATTTGTTGGCAGGCGATCAATAGTCCCTTGTCTGCTAATCGCTGGAGTATGCCGCTGTTATAAATTTCTGCGAATTGTGCATGCTTCGCTGGCATAATAGCTCTAATGATGCGCTCGCCTTGCTTGAAAACATAACCAGTCGGATCACGAAAAGAGCCAGCATCCCGCGTTGGCGCCGAAGCTTTTTCACGCATCTGAAGCGTCGTCTTTTGGCTTGGCACTGAATAGCCCAATGATTTTTTTGCGCACTCTGCGCATGGCCACCGCGGCTGCTGCCAAGCCACCAACTATAGTCTGAATAACGATACTGCCGGTAACCGGGTCGATATAGGCAAATGCTGGCATTGCTGTCGATGCAAAGAGGATCATGCCAGTTATTCCAATTATTGCAGCGTTTTTCATTCTTATCCATTCCTTGGCTTGAATGTTTCGCGGCATGGGCAACACTACCACTGATTTTCTGAAGTGCAATCTATCAGGGGTGAATACGGCGAAAGATTGTTTTTCATTGGCTAAATTTTGGGGTTTCGTGATGAGCACAAACCAAGCGACGGGCAATCCTGTTTGCGCCTATCGGTGAAGCTGGACTCGAATAACAAATTCCGCGCTCAGCCCATGGCGCAAAGCACACTTCTCAGATCTGACTGCGCTTCGATTTCATAAGACATGCAGCGCAGTCATTAGAAATAAGCTCAACGACATCAAGGAAAACAGATGAACAAAATCAATTGTATAGTAGCAGTTAGCTTTCTCCTGTCATCAGCAGCATATGCTCAGTCAATACTGCCTCCAGATCAGGCGTTCCTCGATCAAGTCGAAGGCTTTGGTGTCACCCAAGAAAACTGGGATAGCGGCGAAAACGCAGCCGTAACCTTTCCCAATGCCTACAAGTTCACGCGTCACTACGTTGTTGAACCGAGCGGTGACATTGAGCCCGAGAGCTGGACGGAGTCCATTAGTCTCGACTTGTCCGAACTGACTGCTGAAGACGCTGATGGTCCACTGGATATCGAGACTTTGTTGCGGGACAGGCTCAAGAACCATTCAATGGTAATTCTGAAGGGCGACGACCTGCTGCACCAGCATTTTTGGAACGGGATGGATGAAACATCTACCCACTTGGACATGTCAGTAACAAAGTCCTTCACTGCCATTCTTGCTGGAATTGCTGCGGCCGAGGGTAAATTGGACATGACGGCACCGGTGGAATCTTATCTGCCAAGGTTCAAAGGGACAGCGTTTGAAGGCGTTTCGCTGCAAGACGTGGCCGACATGAATTCAGGCCTCGACATTCCCACACCGCCCTTTCTTTCTTGGGACCCAAAATTCACCGAGTCTCAGGAATGGAACGGACCCAATGATAGCGGTTTGAACGGCATCGAAGATTACCTGGTTACAATCGCGCAAAGAAAATATGAACCAGGCACACACTATCAGTACCAGGACCCCAACACAGAAGTTCTGGGTCTTGCTGTCGAAGCGGCGACCGGTGTTGGATTGGCCGAGTACTTGCAAGACAAGTTGTGGTCAAAGCTAGGAGCTGAGGGCGAGGCATATTGGATGGCTGACCCGTCGGGTGCAACAGTTGCCTCCGGGGGATTGAACATGAGAACGCGTGACCTCGCGCGCGTCGGACGTATGATGCTCGCCGGAGGTAAGAACTACGCTGGAGATCAAGTCATCCCTGCCGCTTTCCTGGACGCCCTGTGGATGGGAAACGACAGGGTCCGCGGTGCTTGGAGCAACGGAAAAGAGGCCGTGCTCGCGCCAAATGGGTGGTATAAAGATCAAATCCGGATCTTGGAAATTGGTGACCACAAATTCGCGGCGTTTGTCGGAATACACGGTCAGGTTTTGGTGGTTGAGCCAGAAAGTGAAACCGTCATTGCAATGAACGGTGGCTACCCGCAGACGGAAACAGAACGCATGAATTCCATGATTTTCCTACAGGTTGTTCCAGCGATTCTAGATGAAACAGCAAAGATGTAGGGCTGCTGAAATTTGACGCGTGGGTCCTGTTGTTGGTACGGACTTGTCATATACCATTGGTCAAGACTGTGAATGAAACGCTACGCTAAAGGTGAGGAACGACGACTGAAGTTGATCCTCGCTGCCGAAACACTTCTGGAAAATGAAGACCTTCCAGATATCACCATGTATAGGATCGCGGCAGAAGCCGGTATCCCGTCAGGTTCTGCTTACCACTTTTTCAAGGGGGTCAACGAGGTTTTTGCAGCTGCGGCCGGTCGTTTTGGTGAGCAGTTGATCGAAGAGATAATCGCGCCCTACTCAGGCGCTGCCTTGGAGGATTGGCGTAGCTTGTTCGAACACGCAGCACGCCGAGGCGTCGCTTTGAATCAAAGGAAGCCAGGCTATTGCCGACTTATCTTGGGGAGTACAACGGCACCTGCGATCAAGGCTACCGATAGGCAAAACGACTTTGAGCTTGGCGTTCAATTCGCGGAACTCATGGACGGCTACTTTGTGTTGCCCGGCATTGACCAACGCGAATTACGTTTCTTCCATGCAATCGAGATATTTGATCTGTTCCTCAGTCTATCATTTCAGAGGCATGGGTCTCTGACCCCCGAGATGACTGACGATGGGCTTTCCGCCTCAATCTCATATTTGCGTCAGTTCATCCCAGATCGCATTCCACGCCGTGGCGTTTGACAGCTAGATCCTTTCAAGCACTGTATCTTTTGCGGTCCACTCAAGGGTTTTGTGAGGCACTCATGCAGAATGAACATGCATCTGAACAACGTGCTCTAACCATTAGTATGATTGGCACGCTCTTGATGGGACTCGCGGGTATCGGCGCAGCCATTCTATCAAACTCCCAAGCTATTCTCCTAGATGGGTTGTTTTCATTTGTCGGCTTTGCAGCAGCACTTTTTGCACGAAGGGTAATTGGAAGGGTCCAAAAGGCGCCAGACCAGATTCGCCCTTTTGGCTACGGGTCGGAAGAGTCAATTTTCACAACATTCAGGGCTCTCTCGTTGCTTGGTGTGGTGCTCTTCGCAATCATCAATGCGCTTCGTAGCATCGGCTCATACGCGAACGGTCAGCTGCCGCCACCTTTGCTGTTCGAGCCTATCGCAGTTTATCTCGCTGCCATCTTGATGACTTGCCTGGTTCTTTGGTTGTTTCACCAGAGAGCCTGGAGGAAGGGCGGAAAGCGCAGTGATATCTTAAAGCTGGAGGCCAATGCGGCTGCCTTTGACGGCGCTGTGACCGCGGCCGCGGGTGTTGGTTTGTTTTTGGTCGCTTCGATAGACGATGGACCGTTGGCGGTTGTCGCCCCCATCGGAGACTCTCTGATTGTTCTAGTCTTATGCTCGATGGCTGCAATTCGTTATTTTGCAGACTTTCGAGCGGGATTGGCCGAGTTGGCAGGGGTCGCAGCGCCAAAGGCCAGTTATGAAATGGTGTTGGGTGTCGTCAAAGAGCCGATAGCGTCATTTGGAGGCAAATTGGTTGAACTACTGATTGTAAAAGCAGGGAGAAGTCACTCTATCGTTGTCTTGTTTGATCCTCAGCGACCAGTGTCCGCAATTGAAATAGACACTCTTTCGGATGAACTGGAGCAGAGTCTGCGACAGAAACTTAAACACGCGAACATATTGACTGTGGTAACTTCTTCGAGCGGAGATTCAGAAACGCATTAGAGATTTGATCCTCGCTTTTAAGGTTTGCCCAATTCCGCATTGGCTGTTGTGAAGGTCAGCTTTGGGCTGCCTCCAGTCGTAGACACGTGAGGTAGCGAAGGTCGACTACGAGCCAAAATTTACCGATGCTGCTTAGAGCACCAATGTCAGCGATGCGCAGAAAGCAGACTTTGCAAAGTCCGGTTGACCACATTGTCCACCAAAGGCGACAGTTCTGCTTCGCGACTGGGCTATACATAGCCCTCAAAGCGTATTGTTTGCGGGACTTCAGTTGCACCGTTTTCCTGAGCGAGTAGGGCGCGTGCTGACGAAAAGGTAGCAAGCGCAAAAAGAACAAGAAGGGCCTTTATCATCGTAGCGCCTCGGATCCGGGTTTTGAACTTGGGCCGGGGTTCACAAATGATCGCCCCGGCCAGCGTCAGGGCAAACGAGGTAGTTCTTGCCCTGAAACATCGTACTTTCGTCTAGTTGAGAAGATCACCGACGATGCCGACGGCATCGACAACAGTAGACAGATCATTCGTAACTTCGAGGACTTCGCCATCGACCTGAATGTAGCGGTTTCCTTTGCCGGGCTCCCCCAGCTTCCATTTGGAAAGGTCCCCAATATCCTCGAACTCCAGGTCAGATGGGAGCTTGGCACCGCGCGTGTAGCGCTTGATCTGTCCAGGTGGTACAGCTTTTGGGCCTTTGCCGGGTTTGTCTTCTATCTGAATGCTGACATCACCGTTCTTGCCCCCCTTGTTCGGCTTTTTACCCTTGTTGTCTTTGGCATGGGCATCGCTGCCTCCAAGGATGAAAAACACAACTGCTAAGGCTGCAAGAATTCCGTATGCAATCTTCATAGATTGTTCCTTTGCTTCCCAACTTCATTCGACCGGCGTTGAAAATTCCGGCACGCGCTTGATCTCTCTTAGTTGCCCTTTGGCACACCCCTTAGTGACTGCCTTCACCCCGCATTAGAAAACGATCCGGGTTCTTAGACCGAACAGGGTAATCCGGTCCTGATCGGGATTTAGAAGCGGGTCGGAAATGAATTGTACCGATGGCGTGATCTGCAGTCCGGGTGAGATTGAAAAGCGGTAGAAAGCTTCAAGCGTGAACTGATCGCCATCTATGCCTCTTGCTTCGGCCCAGTTTAGGCCCAGACCGGCCAAATCGGTGTTGCGACCATAGTAACCGAGACCGGCAGAAATCGACCGTTCATAAAGCGCTGCGGTTCCCTTCGAGGCCCCTGCACGGAAGAACGGCATCCATTTATTGTCAACAAACCATGCGGCGGAAAACGCTGCGCCGTAATCTTCTGCTCGACTGCCATCGTCAGCCGCATCCGCATGCCAGAGGGTCAGATGGATATTGTCGAAGTAGATGCGATCAAAGCCGGACGTGTACCCAAGTTCGAGCGACTTGAAGAGATTGCCGTCGCTAAACACATCAAAGTTTGGATCGGACGGGTCGGCGTTTGCGTCTGATACGCTGGCAACGGCGTAGAGGTTCTCGCTCAGCTTTACCCCACCGGCAATACCAAGGCCTTGGTTGGGCGTGTTGATTGTCGGGTTGGTATTGAAAGACAGGTTTTGAAAACCACTGTAGGGGCTTACCAACCCGTAGATATCCACAAAGTCCGTTACATCAATCTGGCCGACTTGCAGCGCCCACGACCCATTCTCAGCCCTTTGGGTCCAGAACAAATTGGTCAGAAGCAAACCGTTGTCATTGAAGGCTGTTCCCGTGATTGAAAGGGCTCCGCCATCCAGCCCGAGAAATTGCGGAGCAACGTCAGTATAACTGTGCCTGTCTTCGATCTTGAATGTCAGAGACCCCCGTTCAGTTGCCTGCCAACTGCCGTAGAACCGCGCAATTCCGCTGGCTGCTTCGCCGGTTCCCAGATCAGCATCCGTGGTTTGGCCCAATGCCAGGTAGTCAATGTTGAACCGAAAACCACCCTCAGCCAGTCGGTCTTTCCACTGAAACCAACCCGGTGCGATGTTGCGTGGAAAATCGGAACGATATTGCGGATCGGTGAGCCCGTCTCCGGGCGCAAGATCGGCTTCGACTGAAGATGGCCCGGATAGTCCCTGAGCCGACGCTGCGCCAGCAAATGCAATGCTCAATGCGGCAACCAGAAGTCTTATCATTTTGACGCCTGTGCCCCACCGGTCTTGCGATTTCCTGCCGCGCGGATGAGATCAGCAGCACGCTGCTTCCATTCCAACCTGTCTGCCTCGGTTTCCAGAGTTTCGACACGTTCCGCCTCTAGCTGGAAAGTCGCATTCATAGGCATGAGGCCATCCACAACCATCATATTATGAACGGAAGGATCGATAGTCAGCGTGCCTGTCAGCCGAACGGGTTCGTGGAAATAGCTAGGCGCCCAGTCCCCGTTCAACCGCACACGGATCATCTGGTTAGGCGGAGGTGGAGGCATGTGGCTGCACATCCCTCTTTCTGGCACCAAATACGCCACAGGCCGGCCGTCCGGATCGCTTGGAGCAGGAATGGCAAAGCCCGCGAGTGTGATTGTTCTGCCGTCGAATTGCGGGTTTCCGCTCGTTCCAGCCTTTCTTCGACGTTCAGTCACAACCTCGCGCTGATCGAGTAACCAGTCGACGTCAATTCCGTCTGACACCAAGGCGTCTTCGGTCTCTGCTAAAAGCAATTGCCATTTCTGCCGTTCTTCGGCGCTGCCAACCTCCTGCTGCAACCTGCCGCGTATACGCACAACGAAAAGAACATCGTCGAACTGTTCGGGGCTGAGTTCACGATAGGGGTCATCAAAGACCTGCGCAGACGGATCTGGCAGATCTGCCCAGTCCAACGCGGTTCCAGGCGTCGCCGCAGCATCATAACCGCACAAAACCAACCCTGCGAATACTGCGGAGCAAAACCAATTTCGCATGAATGCTCTCCGGCTGCTTTATCTGGTCAATCCAGTGTGTTTTTGTAGATCACACCGTCCTTCATGATCAGGCGGATTGTTTCCGGGCTGTCCGGCCTCGGGTCCGCACCGAACCACTGATCGCCTGTTCCAACGACAGAGAAGTCTTCGAGGGGGTTGCCGTCTATCAGCAGGATGTCGGCATAGGCGCCTTCTTCGATCACACCCAGTTTGCCTTCCGGATAGGGGTTCATGAAATCACCGCTAAGTGCCGCGATCTCGCCACCTACCGAAGTTAGGGTTACCATCGACGCATAGGGGCCGAAGAAATGGTTATTCAGATGTTTCTCGTAGGCGATCTGGATGTTGCACGCTTCGACCGAGCCGACGCAATCGGTTTGGAAACCGCGCGGCGCCGGGCATTCCTTCATACTTGGAATGTAGGCTTCGAAGGTCGCCGAGGCCGATTTGGCCTTCCTCAAACTGTTGGGGTTGTTTTTCACGGAAGGAACATCAAGTAGGCCTGGATCAAATGCTGTGATGTTCGTCGTGATGTACGCTCCTTTTTCTTTCATCAAAGCAGAAATCTCGCAGTCAAAGTGAAATCCGTGTTCAATGGTTCTGACCCCTGCATTCAGGGCATTGATGATCGCTTCTTTGCGGTAGGAATGTGCCATGACATAGGTGCCGTACTCGTTGGCAACCTGAACAGCGGCCTCGATCTCTTCTTTCGAACCGGCGAGCAACTGCCATGGATCGAATGCCGAAATCACCCCACCTGATTGCATGAACTTCAATTGCGTGGCACCCATGCGCAGGTTGTTGCGGCCATACATGTAAATTTCGTCAACACCGTTGACCTGTTGGGCCATATTCAGAGTCCCAAAGTTGGTCACCCCACCCGGCGGAGATGTGAAGGATGCGAAATCGGCGTGACCACCACGTGTTCCGAGAAATGCCCCGGAAGGATAAAAGCGGGGGCCGACGATCTGGCCGGCGTCAATTGCGCGCCGCAGCCCGCCGCCAGCGCCCCCGGCATCGCGAACGGTCGTGAAGCCCTGCATCAGGTACATTTCGGCCATCCGGGTCCCGTGGATGGCGAAATCCTCCCAGGTCGAGTTGGTTTCCATCTCGGCAATCGATGGCCCCATGAGCATCAGGTGCGCGTGATTCTCTATAAAGCCCGGTGTCAGAGTGCGCCCACCGCCGTCGATAACCGTCGCGCTCGGCGCATCAATGGCATCGGTTGAGACGGACTTGATCAGATTGCCCTCGACCAGAACACTGGCATTTTCAATGCGTTGCTCATTCACACCGTCGAAGACATGCACGTTGGTAAACAGCGTTTGGGGTTCTTCTTGATCCTGAGCCTGCGCGGTCGCCGAAAAAGAAAGAACTGCCGCGACAATTGCCGTCGAGCAAAGAGACATTCGTAAGCCGGACATAAGTACTCCCTTCATATTCATGTTTTGCCAACTATAGTCTGGAATTCATTGGCTCGGTTGCCCCTTTTGAATTAGGATGTACGAATGTGACTGCAAAAATGGCCACTTCTTAAAGCTAATCCAACAAGGGTTATGAGCTTGCCTTTCAACTCCACCTCCCGAGAGCATAGCGAGGGCTTTGTTCGCCTCTCTTTAGCCGCTCCCTTTCTGCAATATCTCACCGAACGTAAGATCAATCCGCAACCAGCATTGGATCAGGTCGGCTTGAAAGCTGAACTGATGACTAACCCATCCGTGTACGTTCACTCCGAGTTGGTTTACGGCTTGGTAAATGCTTTCTCAGAAGTATCAGGGGATCGATACCTAGGACTGAATGTAGGGGGAGCGTTTGACCTACAAGGATGGCCGCCCTTCGCTCAAGCCTTGCAATCTACAAAAACGCTGTTCGAGTTTTTTACCCGCTTTGTTGAGCTCGTGCCGCAGGAGTCCAATTCTGTGCGGCACAGCCTTGTCATTGAAGCAGACAAAGCGACTTATCGTATCGAGAGGCAACAGGAACCAACCGTCCCACCCATTCAGGTGACCGGTTTTGGTGCCGCAATCTATGTACGCCTATTGCAGACCGTCGTCGGAGATTCCTGGGACTCTTCCCGTGTGCGATGGGAAAGCAGATACATCAATGGGCTGCCTATCGACTACAAAGGGATCGAGGTTGGCCTTGGGACTGATCCCGGAATGCAAATTAGTTTTCCTGTGGAATGGTTGTTTTTGCACCACGTCTCTGAGGGTTCTGCCAAGCCCATAGCATCACTTCGACAAGATGAAGAAGTAACCGTGGTGGCAGCTTTGCGATCTGTCTTACGCGACAAACTGGATGAAACCGATTTGGGACCAGAGATGGTGGCTGGAATGCTGGGAATACAACCGGAACGGTTTCTGAAAGCGCTTCAAAAACAAGGCACAACGCTACCGCGCGAAATCAAACGGCTGCGTATCGATGTCGCCAAGGAGCACCTCAAACAAAACCAGATGACAATTGCAGAGATCGGACTGATGCTCGGCTATTCTGACAAGTCCCATTTCACTCGCTTTTTCCGAGGTCAGACCGGAATGACACCGACCAAGTTCCGAAGCAAGTAAATGTGGTCGAGCCAAATGAACGCTTCGAAGATTAGGTCCTCGTGGGATCAGTTCGGAGAAGTTGTAGTGCGACGTTGAACAGGTTAGTCGACGACATGAATGGTTGGTTGCCACCGCCGATACAACCTCTGCAACTGGCCGTTTCGTTGTGTATTTCGGAGTTAGCAAAGCTTGGTTGCGAAGGTCCGCTTCGGGCTGCCTCCAGTCACTAGTGCGAACAGTGGTGAACGCGGCTTCGAGCCTAGCGCCGGTAATTCGCTGGAGCGGTAAACCCTCCATTCCGAAGTTTTATTGGGCCGCAGCCAGCGGTGATGCCGCCACGGCCCACGTGGTAAAACGTCAGTTCGTTGGGGTCACATCGACTAACGTTGGTTCGCGATCACCGCTGGTTTCAAAGACGATCATCTCGTCTCCCATAGCTCCGAAGTCAATCTGCTTCATATCGACCATATGCACCGTTCTGTCGTACATCGTGTGATAGTAGTAGACGAGGTTGAGGGAGTCCGCAGCGGTCGTGATCTGAGTTGCGCTGTAAAGCAGGTCGTCCGACTGCACATCGTCTTGAGCGCCCTCCGCTGCATCGGCCGGAATGTTGAAATTATCCAGAATGCGAAACGCCTCGCGCACGGTGTCATAGCCACCTTGCGTCTCCCGCGCCGTCTGAGAAAAGGCGACTGCGCGGACGAACCGGGATGGGGGTGTGAAGTCGCCTGGCAGCCCTATCATTCCACTCCCAGCGCCAAGGGGCGCGAAAGTAACGCCACTTGCCTCAACTTCCGGAAGCCCAAGGGCCGACAGGTTTACGTAGTTGTTAAGGTTCGTCATGTGCCAATCGTAGTTTGGCGAATTGGTGATCACGCCAAGCGGAGCATCGAAAATCGTCAGTTCACCGTCAATGTACTCGACAACGATCCTTCCGCCGAACCGGTCAGCAACCAACATATGAAATGGGAAGGGAAATCCGAGAGTCTCATCTACGACCCCGACAACACGGACATTCGCCAACCCGGTGGCAGCCTCTTCAACTGTCTCAAATTGGGAAAGGACATAGCTGGCTAGCAAATCGCCGGGAATCGTGTTGCCGGAAAGGTCAGGGTCGTACTCCTGATACTCGGTGAAGCCGGGCAGATAAAACAACCCGGCGGTCAACCCAGCTTCGTTGATGCCATCTGCGGGAGCCCCATGATCCAACATGCTGATACCGACCATTCCAAATCGGCCGGTCCAGTTTGCTCCGTCTCGCTCATCTGGCATTTCGCCTGCGGTATAAGTGAAACCTCGCGGAATAATGTTGATCTTTGTCTCAAGATCGAACGGCCCCCATTCGGCGGTCCTTGCGCGAACGATGCTTCCATCCTGCCCTGTCAACATGATGCCAGTGCATCCCCAGGCCATCGATACTGAAGCCACAAAGGCTATGGTCGCTTTTGGTAATATCCGAAATAGCTCGATATGACGCATGATCGTACTCCAACACAAGACGTCATTGTTGACTGGATGCTGCTAGAAACGCGCGCTGATCTGAATGAGTTTGCGGGTGTTCTGACCACGCGTTTCGATCCCGCGTTGCGCCGCACTTCAATCTCTGAGGCCCTGATCTTCGGGCAACAATGATCGAAGGGAACGAATTCGAAGGTCTGCGTAAAGTTATCGACGTTTCTGGCGACGGGCCCAACAATCAGGGTCGCCCGGTTTTGCAAGCCCGTGAGGCAGTATTGTCGAAGTCGATCACCATAAATGGGTTACCGCTGATGACCCGTGAAGGTATGGGGAGTCAGTGGCACCTCGACGATCTTGATGTCTACTACGAGAACTGTGTGACGGGCGGACTTGGTTCGTTCGTAATCCCGGTGCTTGACTGGCAAGGCTTTGCCGAAGCCGTACGTCGAAAATTGGTACTGGAAATTGGGTCAGCGCCAGCAACAGGAGAGGTTATGAAGGCGCAATACACCTCGCTCTCAGACTATGACTGCCTGATTGGCGAGAAGATCTGGGACCGGAACCAACAAATCTGGAGCGAACCCTGGAAGCGGCCTTTGCCTCAATCACCCGAGGCTCGATACAAAAAGCCAGCAGCAATTATCTGAGGAAAACTAGCGTTCTGCGCTTTCAATAGAAATGCACAGATGGTGGTAGATATTCGACACAGTGTGAGTAGACAAACTTATTGACTTCGATTTGCACGAACCGAGTGAAATTTGCACGCTTATGGGTAATTCGCAGTTCTGATGAACTGGCTGGGGTGGTAGGATTCGAACCTACGATACACGGTACCAAAAACCGCTGCCTTACCACTTGGCTACACCCCAACGGTGAGGCGCTATCTACGATTGTTGTTTGGAGGGTTCAAGACCTTTCCCGCAAAAAATGAGCAAGGTTCGGAAAAAATTTTCAAAGCCGGGATCGGAGCTCGGGGTTGGGTTTTTCTGGCTCTTTCGGCTGGGGTGCTCTACGTATGAAATTCGGGTTGTTTGATCAGCTTCAGAGTGTTTTCTGAAAACACCCACTCTGCTATTCTCTATATAATTCAAATGCTCACGGGGGCGCGGGTGACATTCTGTGTCGTATCCTGACTGTCACGGGACAAGCTCGGTATCGAAAGAATAGGTGAAACATGAAATTCCTACGCACGCCGGACTCTCGGTTTGAAGCACTGGCCGACTATGGTTTTGAACCGCAATACTCTTTGGTGGACGACACTGAAGGGGGAGAGTTGCGAATCCATCATGTCGATGAGGGTCCTGCCGATGCCGATCCGGTGTTGATGATGCACGGAGAGCCGAGCTGGTCGTATTTGTATCGCCATATGATTCCCGGGTTTGTGAAGCAGGCGCATCGCGCTGTGGCGCCGGATCTGGTTGGGTTTGGTCGATCAGACAAGCCAACGGAACGCAGCGACTACACTTATGCACGCCATGTCGCGTGGATGGGGGATTGGCTGCGACAGGTGGACCTGCGCAATATCACTCTGTTCTGTCAGGATTGGGGCGGTTTGATTGGGTTGCGTCTTTGGGCTGAAATGCCTGACAGGTTTGCGCGGGTTGTAGTCGCCAACACCGCGTTGCCGACCGGCGATCAGCCGATGGGCGAGGCTTTTGAGAACTGGCGCAAGTTCAGTCAGGAAGTACCCGTTTTTCCAGCCGGTGGGATTTTAAAGGGGGGAACCGCCAAGCCGCTATCGGACGCGACCATTGCGGCCTATGACGCGCCGTTTCCCGACGAAAGCTACAAGGCGGGGGCGCGGCAATTCCCGATGCTGGTGCCGTCTTCGTCCGATGATCCCGAGTCGGATGCGAACCGGCAAGCCTGGGGTGTGCTGCGCGGCCTGCAAACGCCTGTCCTGACGGCGTTTGGGGCCGATGACAAAGTGATGGCCGGGATAGATGCGGTGTTTCAGCGTCTTTGTCCGGGTGCCGCAGGGCAACCTCATACGATCTTGCCCAACGCGGGTCACTTTTTGCAAGAGGACGTCGGCCCCGAACTGGTTGACCTAACTTGCGACTTTATCGCGCGCACGTCCTGAGAATTGCTGGATTATTCCCGGATTTCCGAGGGATCGACCCCCCAAAGGTTCGACTTGAGGGTCCAGCCCCGATAGCCGCCAGCTGAAACTCGGCACCAATCAACGGTGCAGGTTCCAAGCCGTGCGACCACGCCGGATTCAAACTGTGCGCTGACCTGCGAGTTCGGGTCCGGGTTTGCATAAACAGGCAGCATGTCAGATTCGATCAGGACTGTGCGAACGCCGGACAGCAATGCGTAGTGAACCCAGCCACCAGCACCGTCGCGGTCCTGAACCTTGCGCCAGTTTCCATACTCGGCCGTGATTTGCAGGGGCATCCCGCGGCGTTTGAAGACCCAGTCGATTCGATGAGTCAGGGATGGGCCGCGACGCACATTGCCTTCAGCGGCTTTCATCGAAACATATCGGGGCAAGGGCAGATTGGTCACCGGGCCACGTTCGCCCTGCGCGCTGGCTGCCAATGTGCCAGTGACGATTAAAAACACGGATAAAACCGCCGCCAAACGGTGCTTTACGGGTAGAAAACCACTCACGGACTGTCTGCTCTTGTGCCTGTTGATATTGTTTCAAAAAAGGTCGACTCAATGCCTCGGGGGTTCTTGTGCCCCGCCTTATCCTGCGCCACGATGCCATGGCGCGCGAAGGTTTGCAAAGCAGTGGGAGTGCACAGGTGCCAAGAGAACGTCTGAGTGTTGTCGTAACGCGACGGTTGCCCGAGGCGGTAGAAACCCGGTTGAGCGAGTTATTCGACGTGCAGTTGCGGACCGAGGACGCTCCTATGTCACGCGAAGAACTGGTCGCCGCAGTCCAGAGCGCGGATGTCCTTGTGCCGACGGTCACGGATACAATTGACGGCGGATTGCTGGGGCAGGCGGGCGAAAAGCTGCGCCTGATCGCCAACTACGGGGCAGGGGTCGACAATATTGACGTTGCGACCGCCCGGCAGCGGGGAATTCTTGTCTCCAACACTCCGGGGGTTCTGACTGACGATACCGCCGACATGACCATGGCGCTGATACTGGCTGTCACGCGACGTATCCCCGAGGGGTTGTCAGTGATGCAAAAAGGCGAGTGGGAGGGCTGGGCCCCGAACGCGCTGTTGGGTGGCCGCATTGGTGGCCGTCGTCTTGGTATTCTGGGCATGGGACGCATTGGTCAGGCTGTGGCGCGCCGGGCCAGCGCCTTTGGCATGCAGGTTCATTATCACAATCGCCGCAGGCTTCGCCCGGAAACGGAACAAGAGCTGGAAGCGACCTATTGGGAAAGTCTTGACCAGATGGTTGCGCGGATGGACGTCATCTCGATCAACTGTCCATCCACGCCGTCCACGTTCCACCTGATGAACGCGCGGCGGCTGAAGCTGATGAAACCCTCGGCAGTGATCGTGAACACCTCGCGCGGTGAAGTGCTGGACGAAAACGCGCTGACCCGCCTGATCCGATCCGGCGATATCGCGGGGGCAGGGCTGGACGTTTACGAACACGGGACGGATGTGAACCCGCGCCTGCGGCAGTTGCCCAATGTTGTTCTGCTGCCGCACATGGGGTCGGCCACTCTGGAAGGTCGGATCGAGATGGGTGAGAAAGTCATCATCAACATCAAGACATTTGAAGACGGCCACCGTCCGCCGGATCAGGTGGTTCCTGCCATGCTTTAGGATATTGCGGCAGCCCGTAAAATTACATGATTTTCAGGAGGATACTATGAAAAGAAGTTTGATTTCCGGGTTGTTTGCAACCGCAATGGCAATTTCTGGCCCCTCGGTCGCACAAGAGACAGCCGATGCTGTTGCCCCCGAAGGTGCCTCGGATGGGCAAGTGCAGGGATTGACCGAAGAAGTAATAGCCTCGCTCGAGGCGAAACTGGCAGGTGCGCCGGTTTCCTCGCAGAATTGGATGGTTGCGGCTGCGAACCCTCTGGCCGTTGAAGCCGGAGCCAAGGTCTTGCGGGCCGGTGGATCAGCGGCGGATGCGATGGTGGCCGTTCAGGTTGTGCTTGGCCTGGTCGAGCCGCAGTCATCCGGTTTGGGCGGTGGGGCGTTTCTTGTCTGGTACGATGCCGCCACTGGCGAATTGACGACACTGGACGGGCGTGAAACCGCACCGTTGGAGGCAAATCACCGGCTGTTCCAAGATGAAAATGGCGAACCGCTGAAGTTCTTCGACGCCGTCGTGGGTGGTTTGTCGGTGGGGACCCCGGGTACGCCCGCCTTGCTGGAAGAAGCGCACCGGCGCTGGGGGCGCAGCCCGTGGCCCAGCCTGTTTGCCGATGGGATAACGCTGGCTGACGAAGGGTTTCTTGTATCTCCGCGTCTGGCCAGCCTTGTCGAAAAGGATGCCGAACGCCTGTCGCGCTTCCCTGCGACCGCTGCGTATTTCCTGCCTGATGGGACACCCTTGGCGCAGGGCCAGCGCCTGATGAACCCCGACTATGCAGAAACTCTGCGCGTTCTTGCCAGTGAGGGATCTGCCGGTTTCTACGGCGGTGAGATCGCTGCGGGTATCGTCAGCACCGTGCGCAATGCTCCGGGGAATCCGGGGATTCTGTCGGGAATTGATTTGGCGCTGTATCAGGTGATCGAACGTGAGCCTGTTTGTGCGGCGTACCGTGTTTATGAGGTGTGCGGAATGGGGCCGCCGTCGTCCGGCGCGCTGACTGTGGGTCAGATTCTGGGCATGCTGGATGGCTACGACCTGGCCGCGATGGGGCCCGAGGACATCAATACATGGCGGCTAATCGGTGATGCCTCGCGTCTGGCTTTCGCGGATCGCGGGCGGTACATGGCCGATCACGATTTTGTCCCGATGCCGACAAAGGGGCTGGTTGATCCGGCCTACCTATCGGAACGTGGCGCGTTGATGAGCGGAGATGCGGCACTGATCGACGCAGCACCCGGAAACCCCGAATTCGAGCATTCGTCGAATTGGGCGGATGACGTGTCTCTGGAATTGCCGTCGACCTCTCATATCTCGATTGTTGATCAGTATGGAAACGTCTTGTCGATGACCACGACGATTGAAAACGGGTTCGGATCGCGATTGATGACCAACGGGTTTTTGCTGAACAATGAACTGACGGATTTCTCGTTCAAGACCCACAGCAACGGTGTCCCGATCGCAAACCGACTGGAGCCGGGCAAACGCCCCCGTTCGTCGATGAGCCCGACAATTGTAATGCAGGACGACAAACCGGTTTTGGCCATCGGTTCGCCCGGTGGAAGCCGGATTATCGGCTATGTCGCCAAGTCGATCATTGCTTGGGCGGATTGGGACATGGATGTGCAGCAGGCGTTGTCGATGCCCCATCTGGTGAACCGTTTCGGTACTTTCGATGTCGAACAAGGCACGTCAGCAGAAGGCTTTGTGGATGCCCTGACGGAACTTGGCTATGAGGTCAATCCGCGCGACCTGACCTCGGGGCTTCATGCGATCGAGATCGGGGATGTCTTGACAGGCGGGGCTGATCCACGCCGCGAAGGGATTGCGCTGGGCGAATAGCCCGGCGTTTTAGGGAGGAACAGCATGGCGCAAGCAGTTGCGTTGCCGCGAAACGACGCGGGCATTCAGACAGTCGTTGGTCTTCTGAAGCAGTCCTTCGGGGATCGCCTGCAGACAGGGCAGGCGATCCGCGAACAACACGGGCACACCACGACTTGGATCGAAAATCAGTCTCCGGACGCGGTGGTGTTCCCGCACTCGACCGAAGAAGTATCTGAGATCGTCAAAGTGTGCGCCGAACACAAGGTTCCCGTTATCGCCTTTGGCACGGGGACGTCGCTGGAGGGGCACGTGAACGCGCCCGCTGGTGGGATATCGGTTGATCTGACCCAGATGAACAAGGTGTTGCAGGTTAATGCCAGTGATCTGGATTGTGTCGTTCAGCCCGGCGTGACGCGCGAAGACCTGAACACACACCTTCGCGATCAGGGTTTGTTCTTTCCCATCGACCCCGGTGCGAATGCCTCATTGGGGGGCATGGCCGCAACGCGGGCGTCGGGAACCAACGCGGTGCGCTATGGCACCATGAAGGACAACATCCTCAGCCTCGAAGCCGTGATGCCCGACGGCCAGATTATTCGTACCGGACACAGGGCCAAGAAGTCCTCTGCCGGGTACGACCTGACGCGGTTGCTGATCGGTGCCGAGGGAACGCTGGGAATCATTACCGAGATCACGTTGCGTCTTCAGGGCATCCCCGAGGCGATCACCTCGGCACGGTGTTCCTTTCCTACGGTCGATGCGGCCTGCCAAGCTGTGATGATGACGATTCAGTACGGAGTACCGGTTGCCCGGATCGAGTTGCTGGACGAAATGTCGGTGAAGGCCGCGAATGCCTATTCCAACCTGACCTTGCCGGAAACGCCCTTGCTGCTGCTTGAATTTCACGGATCAGAAAGCGGAGCGGTTGAGCAGGCCGAGACCTTCGGGCAGATCGCCGAGGAATTCGGGGGTACAGATTTCGCGGCGACGTCGATGACGGAACAGCGGAACAAGCTGTGGCAGGCTCGGCACGACATGTACTGGGCGTGTCTGCAATTGCGCCCCGGCGCGCGCGGAATTTCGACCGATGTCTGCGTCCCGATCTCGCGCCTGGCAGAGTGTGTGACGGCAACGCAGAATCGCGCGAACAAGCTGGGCCTGATGGCCCCTATGGTTGGGCATGTGGGCGATGGGAATTTCCACACACTGCTACTGATTGACATGGACAACCCGGACGAGGTTGCCAATGCCGAAGGGTTTGTCGGCTGGCTGAACGACCTTGCGATCTCGATGGAGGGGACTTGTACTGGCGAACACGGGATCGGGCAGGGCAAGCGGCCGTATCTGCTTAAAGAGCTGGGGCCAGCCGTTGCCTATATGGGGGCGATCAAAAAGGCGTTGGATCCCGACAATATCATGAATCCGGGAAAGATTTTGCCATCCTCAAATTATTGATAACGCTACGGAAACTTCGCGCCTAAGTCACAAGGTTGCCCAAATTCGTCTGTATCAATCGCCAAAACGAGCAGTAATTGATTTCAGGTATTCAAATGGGCGTAGTGCGAATTATCGGATTTGCGTTGGTTGTTGTGTTGGTCCTTGCCGGGCTCGACTACTACCAACAGGACAAGAAAAGTACGGGCACGCTGTCTGCCAGCGGTTATGTCGACACGATCAAAGAGCGTTTGGCGCAGTATGACAAGGAGCTTGATGCCGAGCAGCAGGAACGCGAACGCCAGCAGAGATGGCGCGCCGGAGGCGAGCCTTATGCCCCGAAATCGGGCGAAGACTGGGTGCGTCGCGCCATTGTGGATCGTGACTATACCCGCGACGCCCGCGAAGGTGTCCTGCAGGATGGTATCAGCGAGGCGGCCCGCCCGCTGGCCAAGCAGGTCGCGGTCCAGAAAGTGCAGGTGCTGGCTGAAAAGCTGGATCGCACCAGTTGGGTTTATGAAAACGGCACGCACACAATCTGGCTTCAGGTTTCTTTGAAAGAGGACGCGCGGTCCAATACTCTGACCGGCAATATCGTGCGATCTGTTGATACGCTGGGCAAAAGCGGTGCCGACTATGCCCCTTTCGCGATTGTCGGCGGTGTGGCCTATTTTCAATTCAAGCAAAACAAATACAGCGTCATCACCGTGAATGACCGATCCTTCTGGTCGATGGTGACGGCGGGTATTACGGATTTGGATGCTCCGGTCGAGTTTGACATCTACAAAGGTGCCCTTGGTCTTGGTCAGGAAGTTCGGATGCAAATGTATTCCGACGCGCCCCCGCATGAGGTCCGAAAGTTTCTGGCGAAGCTGGACTATGACGGGATGAATGCACTGCTTCGCAAGCCGGTGCCCGGCGTCAGCAACGATAGGACCACGAACCCCGAAACCGAGATTGAACTGGCCATCGAAATGGCCGGCCTTCGGGGTGAGTTCATGAAGCTGCGGGCCGAGCTGGCGCGGCTTCGACTGGACAACATCAACGGGCTTTCGCTTGTGGCCAACTCGCTGGCCTCGCAGTACGGATTGCCCAGCGACACATTCGATTTGACGGCAAACAAAATCGAATCTGCGGATGAGTTGAATCAGGTAGGTTATCGCACTGGCCTCAACATTCTTCTGGAAGGTGAGGTTCAAAAAGCCGATGCGCAAAGCGGAAACATGTTCGGTCGTCTATTCGCCTCGTTCAAGGCGAACGACGAGCAGAAGGAGGCAAGCAACAAAGGCGGTGGTTTTATGGATGGGCTAATGTCCATGTTCCAAAAAAGCGAAACGGCGCAGGCACCCGAAGTCCGCGTGAACAAGGGGGGCGCCGGTCTGGTAAGCAAGTGCGCGACCAAGGACGCCTACAAGACATGCACTCTGACAGACGGCTAACAGGCCGACTCGAGATGCTGAAAAGCGACCCCCGGCAATCCGGGGGTCGTTTTTTTTATATCACTGGTCGGATGAATGTCGCGCTGGGCCCGGCAATTGCGCCATATGGTGTCAACTGAATCCAAGGGGAGACGCCCGGTTATGAAAACCCAAGTCAAAGCACTGGTCGTAGGCGGTGGCGCCGTTGGGACCTCGATTGCCTATCACCTGGCCAAAGCAGGCTGGGATGATGTGATGTTGATTGAACGGGACGAGCTGACATCGGGCTCGACCTGGCACGCCGCTGGCCTGCTGCCGCTGTTCAACATGTCCTATGCAACGACCCACATCCACAAATACTCGGTCGACTTTTACAAACAGCTTGAAGAAGAAACCGGCCTGAACGCAGGCTTCGCCGTGGTCGGCAACCTGCGCATGGCGCAGACGCAAGAGCGTATGGACGAATACATGCTCTATGCCTCAACCGCCGAAACCTGCGACGTGGCCTATGAATGGCTGACGCCCGAGCAGATCAAGGAACGCTGGCCGCTGATCGAAACCGGCGATCTGAAAGGTGCGATCTATCATACCGAAGACGGCTATATTAACCCTGCCGACGTGACGCAGGCCATGGCCAAGGGTGCCCGTCAGCGCGGCGTGGATATCGTGCGCAAGATGCAGGCCGACGCCTTCCATTGGAACGGCTCGCACTGGGAAGTTACTTGCACCAAGATGGTCGAAAAGGGCGGCAACCTTGTGCCGTCGGACGAGCAGGTCGTGATCACCGCAGAACACGTTGTGACCGCGTCGGGCAACCACGCGCAGCGCACCGCCAAGATGCTGGGCATCAAGATGCCTGCCATCCCGGTTGAACACACCTTCATCGTCATGGACAAAGATCCCGAGCTGGTCAAATGGCGCGAAGCCGGCAACCCCGAGCACCCCGTTGTCCGCGACGCTGACAATGAATCCTATGCGCGCGAAGAACGCGGCGGTTGGATTCTGGGTATCTACGAACATGGTGCGCCTGCGCAGTTTGAATACGGTGTACCGGACAGCTTCCGCGCCGACCTGTTCCCGCTGGATCTGGACCGGATCGCCGAACAGTATATGGCGATGGCCGAACGTGTGCCCTCATGCGCCGAATCCGGCCTGAAGGACGATTTCAACGGCCCGATCTGCTATACGCCTGATGGCAACCCGCTGGTCGGCCCCGCTCCGGGCCTGCGCAACATGTGGCTGGCCGAGGGGTTCAGCTTTGGGATCACCGCTGCGGGTGGCACCGGTTATTATCTGGCGCAAATGATGGTCGATGGCGAAGCCGAGATCGACATGGCTTCGCTGGACCCCAAACGCTATAGCAGCAACTGGATGACTACCGAGTTCGCGGCCCGCAAGAACGAAGAGTGCTATGAGCACGTCTACATCCTGCACCACCCGGATGAAGAGCGGGAAGCCTGCCGTCCTCTGCGCACCGTTCCTGCCTATGACCGCCAAAAAGCGCGTGGCGCGCAGTTCGGCTGGGTCAATGGCTGGGAACGTCCCAACTACTTTGGCCCTGTTGATCCACCTGACAACTTCGACAAGGAAAGCCGCAGCTTCCGTCGTGGCGGTTGGTGGCAATACGCCGTCGAAGAAGCCAAAGCGATCCGCGAAGGCGTTGGTCTGATCGACGCGTCAGCCTTCACAAAGCACGTCGTCAAAGGCCCCGGTGCGACTCAGTTCCTGGATTGGTTCACCTGCAACAAGCTGCCCAAGGTCGGTCGTATCAACCTGACCTATGCGTTGACCTCGCACGGCACCACCCGCACCGAATACACCATCGTCCGCAATGGCGAGAACAGCTACTACATCGTCTCCGCCGGTGCCTGGACCGAGTATGACGCGGACTATCTGCGCAAAGCGGCCGAGGACAAGGTGGAGGAGTTCGGCTATATCGAGATCCAGGACGTAACCACCCAATGGGGCGTCTTTGCGATCGCCGGACCCAAGTCGCGTGACGTTCTGAAAGAGATCATCAAGGACGCCGATCCGGAAACCGCGCTGACCAACAAGCGCTTCCCGTGGCTGTCGGCCCGCCAGATCGAACTGGGCATGTGCCCGGTTAACGCGATCCGCGTGGCCTATACCGGAGAGCTGGGCTGGGAACTGCACCATCCGATCGAGATGCAGAACTACTTGTTCGACCTGTTGGAAAATGCCGGTGAGAAGCACAGTATGAAACTGGTCGGTGCCCGCGCCCAGAACTGGCTGCGTCAGGAGAAATCCTATCGCGCATTTGGCACTGAACTTGGTCGCGATGCGACCCCGCTCGAGGCTGACCTGCCGCGCTTTGTCGACCTGTCGAAAGACTTCTACGGCAAGGCCAAGCTGGAAGAGACCGGCGTGCGCGTGAAATGCTGCACTCTGTTGATCGACGGACCGGACGACGCTGACCCATGGGGCCGCGAGGCGCTTTACACTGCAGAGGGTGAGCGCGTCGGTCGTCTGACCTCGGGCGGATACTCGGTGGCATTCGAGAAATCCATCGGCATGGGCTATGTAAAGCCCGAACTGGCCGTCGAGGGCACCAAGCTGAAGGTCAAAATTCAGGATAAGCTGTGGGATGCCGTCGTCACCTGCGACAGCCCTTACGACCCGAAAAACGAAACCATCCGTAAGGACGGCTGATCCGGGTCCTTGCTGTTGGCGGCGTGCAAGAAATGTGCCGCCTGCAGCGGCACATGCCTCCGGCGGAAGTATTTTTAAACAGAAGAAGCCGGGGGTTGGAAAACGATCCAGCCCCCCTGCTTTTGGCGAGGGGGGCCTTCTCCTGTTACGGCCATCGGCGCTTCCGCCTGCACCGCAAGGCCATTTTTGACCTCAATAGGTTAAGAAACCGTTTCTTCTTCTGTTCAAAAACACTTCCGCCGGAGGCAAGCCTGCGGATGCAGGCTTTTTGCGCTTAAAGGTGTTCAGGCCGTCAGTTCGTCGAAACATTCCAAAGCTTTGGCCGCATACATCATCGACGGTCCTCCGCCCATTTGGATGGCCATTGCGAGAACATCCGAAAACTCGTCTCGGGATGTGCCTGATTTGGCCAATGCTTCGGTGTGCAATGTGATGCAAGGCTCGCACCGGATGGCGATTGATATGCCAAGTGCGATGAACTCCTTGGTTTTGTAATCCAGCATTCCGCCTTCTTTGACTGATTTACCCAAGGCGCCAAAGGCGCGTGCGGTTTCGGGGATTGCACCGTTGAGATTGCGTAGCCCGTTGCGGGTATCGGTCAGCTTTTTCTGCCAAGTCATGTCGATCCTCATTCACATGCGATATGCGGAATGTGATCGAGAAAACTCTTGCGAACTTTGATCTTGATCAGGTTCGAGGTTTTTCGGCGATGAAGGCGAGATTGTTCGCTGGCATGTCGATCATCCCGATGACATCCAGGCCGTGCGCACGCATTTCCGCCATGATGTCCTCGTCATTCTTGTAGCCGATTTCACTGTCTTGCTGCACCAGAGCGTCATGGAACCGTTGATCCCCGTCGCTGGTGAGCTTCCCTGATCGCATGAACGGCCCGTAAAGGACAAAGCGCCCACCCGAAGCCAGGGCAAGCGCGGCCTCAGAGATCAGCGTTTGGGTTTCTTGCCAGCTGATCAGGTGAGTGAGGTTGATCAACACGATCAGGTCCTGCCCGGAAAAACGCTGGTGCCAAGCATCGGAAGTTGCGTCCAGTGCAACGGCGGCCGAGATATTGGGCTGGTCGTGGGAATAGGCGTCAATGCTGGCACGCCGGTCCGGGTCGACTTCGGTTGGTTGCCAGTGAAGCTGAGGAAGTCGTTTCGCAAAGGCGCTGACGTGTTGTCCGGTGCCGCTGGCGATTTCCAACGCCCTCCCGCCGGTCGGGGCCCACTGCGCCAACAGATCGCACAGTACGTCCGAATTGCGAGACGCGGCGGGGGCAACCAGCCGCCCTCCTTCTTCTTCGGTCGCGACGCTTGCGCTAGAGGGCAGGGTTCGCTTGATCATCGGCGCAGCCTTTCCGGTTTCAGCGCCGCAACGCTGGCGTCATCTATCTCGGGCGTGTGGCCGGTTGCAAGATCGGCCACCAGTTTCGATGCGGCGGGGGCAGTCTGGAAACCATACCCGCCCTGACCAGCGGACCAGACAAATGTCGTATCAACGGGATCAGGGCCAAGCACCAGTGTGCCATCAGGGGCAAAACTGCGCAAACCGGCCCAGTTCGTCTCGACCCGAGTGACGGGTTCCGTGACCATCTCTTCGTATCTGGCCAGACCTTCGGCCAGAACCATGTCGTCAGCAAAGGCATCGTGTGGAGGAACCGGGTCAGCCTCGGAAGGTGAGACGATCAGTTTCCCTGCATCTGGTTTTGCGTACCATGCCTCTCCTGCACCCAGAAGCATCGGCCAAGCGCGCAGGTCGTGCCCGCCCGGTGCCGGCAACCGCGCCATCGACCGGCGGCGGGGTGAGATTCCGATTGGTGCAATGCCTGCCATGGCTGCAATCTCGTCCACCCACGGTCCGGCTGCATTCACGATATTCCGGGCTTCGTAGGTCTTTTCTGCACTGATAATCCAGTGCTTGTCCTTGCGTATGGCAGTGACCTTGTTTTTGGTCAGGACATTTCCGCCATTGCTTCGGATTGTTCGGGCAAAATCCTGCAAAAGCCTGTCGGTATCGATATCAAATGCGGCATCGCTGATCGCGGCAAAGCCCACGGCATCCGGGTTCAGGATCGGTACGCGGTCGCGAGCCTCTGCGACTGGCGACTCCTGCATGTTCAGATCAACCACATCGCGCGCGAAAATGTCTCGCTGGTCTCTGCCACCGATCAGCATCAGGCCCCGCGGTGTGAGGTATCCACCATTTTCTGTCGTCAGGAACGCGGCGCTTGCCTTGTTCAACGCGACAACCGAGGCTGGACCATAACTTTCTTCAAACAACGCGGCCGAGCGGCCCGAAGCGTGATACCCGAGAACGTCTTCAGCCTCGAGCACAGTCACTTTCCCATGTCGGGATAGACGTGCCCCTGCGCTGAGGCCCGCAACCCCGCCGCCGATGATCAGGAAATCAATCATTTAGTCCCTATTTGCTGCGATTTTGCATTTCGTCGGTGAAAGCGTCTGCGAACTTTAAGCAGGGTTGAATTTACGCATCAACCCATCCAAACAAGGATCAAGCAATAACAGGAGGGCAGGGTGAGTACCGCAGACTTACACCCCATGGCCACGGGACATATTCCGTCCTATGTGGCCCAGGCGGACGGCAGTGATTTTCTTTTGACGTTCATGTTCATTTTCACGGTTTTGGTCATTGTCTTGATCGGTGTCGGCTATTTCACGCTGCATTCCATCCCTGAAAAGATAGCCCATGAATCCAATCACCCGCAGTTTCAGCTTGTTGGTATTCTGGCTTTGCTGGCGCTGTTTACACACAATGGGTTGTTTTGGGTGGCTGCGATTTTGGTGGCCGGGTTTCAGTTTCCAGACGTCGCAGCGCCTTTGCGCGCCATAGCTGACGCGATCCGGTCACTGGGGTCACAACACCAACAGGCCGCAGCCGAAGAACCTGACCCCCAACCGGCGCCGCAGGAGCAGTAAGCCATGCTTGAAACACTGATGTGCGCGCTGGTTACGGTGCTGCCCGACTATTTGTATCGACGCTTTGTACAGGGCAAACGGATCGGGCATGAGATTACGTTGTTTACCATGTGGTACGAACTGCGCTGGGGGCTGACGACCTGTGCAATTCTGGCGCTGACCGTGATCACCACGCTGTTATATTTCCACCCGGCCAGTAAGACGGCGGCGTCCTATTTTCGGACAGTCACCATTCTGCCTCAACTTGGCGGTCGGGTGTCCGAAGTGTATGTAACAAATAACCAGCAGGTGGTTGCAGGCCAGCCGATCTTCCGGATCGAGGATTTTACCCAGACCGCTCAGGTTCAGGCGGCTCATGCCCAGATCGCGCAGGTTCAGGCGTCTTTGAAAGTGGCGGAAACCGATCTGGCCGAGGCCACCGCCGGGATAGCCGGTGCCAAAGCTGCGCTGGATCAGTCGCTTGAGGATCTGGAACGCAACACGACCCTTCGGGATGAAGGCTCAAGCGCCGTGCGTCTGGCCGAGATTGACCGGCTGGAAAATCTGGTCGCAGAACGCGAGGCGCAACTGGTTGCAGCCCAAGCCCGGCGCGCGGCCGTTGTTCAGCAGATCGAGGAGTTGATCCCCGCTCAACTGGTTGCGGCCAATGCCAAACTGGACGCGGCCCTGACCGAGTTGGACAAGACCGTAATCAGCGCTGGGGTGACGGGCCGGATCGAGCAGTTCGGCCTGCAGGTCGGTGACTATGTCAGTCCACTGCTGCGGCCTGCGGGTATCCTTGTTCCCTCGCACTCGGGCCACGACCGTTTTCAGGCGGCGTTCAACCAGATGTCAGCGCAGGTCATCAAGCCCGGCATGATCGGAGAGTTGGGCTGCATGACCAAGCCCTTTACCGTGATCCCCATGGTCGTGGTCCAAGTGCAGGACGTCATCCCCTCGGGCCAGATTCGCCCCTCGGACGAGCTACGTGACGTTCAGACAAATACCAATCCCGGGTCCGTTCTGGTCTACATGGAACCTCTGTACAAAGGGGCTGCGGACGACATTCCGCCGGGCAGCAACTGTTTGGCAAACGTCTATACTGACAACCACGAACGGCTGGAGCATGAGGACCTGGGCTTCTGGCACGCGGCGTTCCTTCACGTGGTCGACACCATCGGCGTGGTTCACGCAGCGGGCTTGCGTCTGCGCCTGATCCTGATGCCGGTGAATACGCTGGTGCTGACCGGGCATTGATGGGTTTGGCACCTAGATGACGGCTTGGCCTCGCTGCCCGTACAGGGACGTCCAGCACAGCGCTTGCCTGTATAGGCGCCCAAGAAAAAGGCCCGCCAACTAGGCGGGCCTTTGTTGTTTTCTGCACTTCGCAGCTTACTGCGGAATTTCGCCTTCCAGCCCTTCGATGTAGAAGTTCATGCCGGCCAGCGTGCCGTCATCGGCCACTTCGCCCTCGGCCAGCCAGTCGCTGCCGTCCTGCTTTTTGATCGGGCCGGTGAAGGGGTGGTATTCACCTGCGGCCATGGCTGCTTTCAAAGCCAGCGCTTCTTCTTTGACATCAGCAGGCACCGCGTCGGAAATCTCGCCGATTGCGACCATGCCTTCACGGATGCCGTCCCATGTGTTGGCGCTTTCCCAGGTTCCGTCCATTACGGCCTGTGTCCGTGCGATGTAGTAGGGGGCCCAGTCATCAATGATCGACGAGACGCGCGGGAAGGGGGCGTATTCGCTCATGTCCGAGGCCTGACCGAAGGTGACAACATCGCCCGCCTCTTGCGCAGCGGCCTGCGGCGCGGTCGAGTCGGTGTGCTGCAGGATCACGTCCGCGCCTTGTTCGATCAGAACGGTGGCCGCGTCAGCCTCTTTCGCCGGATCAAACCAGGTGTAGGCCCAGACGATCTTGAACTCGACATCCGGGTTCACCTTTTTGGCGTGGAGATAGGCCGAGTTGATGCCACGGATCACTTCGGGGATCGGGTACGAGCCGATATAGCCGATGATGTTCGACTTGGTCATCTTGCCAGCGATGTGGCCCTGAACGGCGCGGCCTTCGTAGAAGCGGGCCGAATAGACCGAGACGTTCGGCGCGGTTTTGTAACCGGTCGCGTGCTCGAACTTCACGTCCGGGAATTTCTTGGCGACGTTGATCGTCGGGTCCATGTAGCCGAACGAAGTGGTAAAGATCAGATCCGCGCCTTCCAGCGCCATCTGGGTCATCACGCGTTCTGCATCCGGGCCTTCGGGGACGGATTCAACGAAAACGGTTTCAACCTTGTCGCCGAATTCTTCTTCAACGGCCAGACGGCCCTTGTTGTGTTCATAGGTCCAGCCGCCGTCACCTACGGGGCCGACATAGACAAAGCCGACTTTGGTTTTGTCTTCGGCCATGGCGCCCGTCGCCAGACCCAGCGCCATTGCCGCGCTTGTCAGAAGTGAAGTGAATTTCATGAAGTTACTCCCAAGTTGGTTCAGTTGGCCTCTAGTGCGAGGCATGGAAGGTCCGGCCCAGTGAGGCAGGTGCGCTGCTCTTGTCGGCCGAAAGGATCACAAGCACAAGGATCGTGATGATGTAGGGCGACATTGCCAGATACTCGACAGGAATGGCAACGCCTGCTGCCTGCAAATTAAGCTGCAACACGGTGATGCCGCCAAACAAATAGGCACCCAACAATGCACGCCACGGTTTCCAACTGGCGAAGACCACCAGTGCAAGGGCGATCCAGCCGACACCGGCGGTCATGCCCTCGGTCCATTGCGGGACGCGGATAAGGCTGATGTAAGCGCCGCCCAGACCTGCGCAGGCTCCGCCGAACAGGATCGCCATGATGCGGATCTTGATGACCTTGTAGCCAAGCGCGTGGGCCGCGTCGTGGTTTTCCCCGACCGCGCGCAGGATCAGACCGACGCGGGTGTATTTCAGCGTGGCCCAGACTGCCGCGGTCAGGGCGATCCCGACATAAAGGATCGGGTCATGCTGAAACAGGATCGGGCCGATAACCGGGATGTCGCTGATCAGTGGGATATGAATATCCCCCATGCTGGGCGGTTTGATCCCCACATAGCTTTGACCCAAAAGGGCGCTGAAACCCAAACCAAACAAGGTTAGTGCAAGTCCACTGGCGACCTGGTTGGCAAGCGCAACCTGCGTCAGCAACACGAACAGCAGGGACAGCACCGCGCCGCCGATGGCCGCAGCGATAAAGCCCAACCAGGGCGATCCGGTCTCGACCGAGATCGCAAAGCCGCTGATTGCGCCGACGATCATCATGCCCTCGACGCCGAGGTTCAGAACACCTGCTTTTTCGACGACCAGCTCTCCGATCGCGGCCAAAAGCAGGGGGGTTGCGGCCACCATCAGAGAGGCGACCAAGAGGACGGGGTTGATTTCACCAAGGTCCATTACGCTACCTCGCTACGGGCCGCACGGATGCGGTAGTTTGTCAGAAGATCGAAAGCCAGCAGGAAGAATAGAAGCATCCCCTGGAACACTTGAATGGCGGCGGCAGGCAGGCCAAGCTGAGACTGCGCGATTTCGCCACCGATATAGGTCAGCGCCATCAGGCCACCGGCCAGCAGGATGCCCACCGGGTGCAGACGACCGAGAAAGGCCACGATGATCGCGGTAAAGCCATAGCCGACGTTGAAGTCGATGCTGACCACACCCGAAGGTCCCGAAACCTCGAACATTCCGGCCAGTCCTGCCAGTGCTCCTGACATGCCGAGGCAGAACAGGATCAGACGGGCCGGATTGACACCTGCGAACTTGGCGGCACGCGGTGCCTCTCCGGTCAGGCGGATGTGGAAACCCAGCATGTGACGATTGAGCAGGACATAGGCAAAGATCACGGCGATCAGCGCTGTCACCACGCCCCAGTGCATCCCGGACCCGGCAATCAGTTCCGCGTTATGCGCACTGTCATAGGCTTGCAGGTTGCGTGAGCCGGGAAAGCCGAACCCTTCGGGGTTTTTCAACAGGCCCAGCGAGACCGAGGCCAGCATCTGTTCGGCCACATAGACCAGCATCAGCGACACGAGGATTTCGTTGGTGCCAAAGCGGACCTTCAGAAAGGCAGGGATCATCGCCCAGAGCCAGCCACCGAACGCACCGGCAATCACCATGATCGGAAAGATGTAGAACGCGTCCAGCGGATAGAAGGCCAGACCTGCACCTGCGCCAAAGATGGCACCCATGATGTACTGACCCTCGGCCCCGATATTCCAGATACCGGCGCGAAAGCCCAGCGACAGGCCAATGGCGATCAGCACCAGAGGCGCACCTTTCACCAGAAGTTGCGGGCGGTAGTAAAAGGCGAACTCACCAAACAGGGGTTCCCAGAAAATGGTGCCAATAGCTTCGACCGGGTTCTTGCCCAGAATGGCGAACAGAATGCCGCCGAAAAGCATGGTCGCCAGCACCGCGACCAGAGGGGTGGCATAAGACCACGCCTTGGACGGCTGAGGCCGTTTCTCCAACACAATCATCTACTCACACCCCCGTTTTCATCTTTTTCTGTAATGCTTTAGACATGGGCTACCTCCATGCCGTGTGCGCCGCCCATCATCAGGCCGATTTCGTCAACCGTCAGCCCGGTGGTCGGGCGAGGTGCGCTTAGTCGTCCTTCGTTCAAGGCCGCGAAACTGTCCGAGATTTCCATCAGCTCATCCAGATCCTGGCTGATGCAGATGACCGCTGTGCCCTTGGCCGCCAAGTCCAGAATGGCCTGCCGGATCGAGGCCGCAGCCGCCGCGTCCACACCCCAAGTGGGTTGGTTCACGACCAGCACATCCGGGTTTTGCAGAACCTCGCGACCGATCACGAATTTCTGCAGGTTCCCGCCCGACAGTGAGCGTGCGGCGTTCTCTGGCCCCGGCGTGCGCACGTCGAACGCCTTAATGATCTTCTCAGCAAAGTTCTTGGTATCGGTCCATTTTAGGAACCCGTTGTTTTCCAAACCTTCGCGGACCGAACCCGTCAGCAGGGCGTTTTCCGTCAGGCTCATATCCGGTGCGGCCGCATGGCCCAGACGTTCCTCGGGCGCGGTCAACACGCCCAGCTTGCGCCGAGCGGTGGGGCCGAGCTTTCCGATCTTCTGACCGTTGAACTTGATTGCATCGGCTGTCGTGAGAATTTCACCCGACAAAACGCCCAGCAGTTCGTCCTGACCGTTCCCGGCGACGCCACCAATGCCCAGAACCTCACCCTTGCGGACAGTCATGTGCACATTGCGCAGCGCCGTGCCGAATTCCGAAGGCGAGGGCACCGACAATCCGCTGACATCCAGCGCGACGTCGCCAAATTCTCGGCCACCGCGTTCTGGGGTCTGCAGGGTCGAGCCCACCATCATCTCAGCCATGTCACGGGCCGAGGTTTCCGCCGGAACACATTCGCCCACGTTCTTGCCCAGCCGCAGGATTGTGGCGTGGTCGCAGAGCGTGCGGATCTCTTCCAACTTGTGCGAAATATACAGGATCGAGGTGCCCTCGGACCGCAGTTTGTTCAGCGTTTCAAACAGGATATCAACCTCTTGCGGGGTCAGAACCGAGGTCGGCTCGTCCATGATCAGCAGCTTGGGGTCCTGCAACAGACAGCGGATGATCTCAACCCGCTGCCGTTCACCTGCCGACAGATCGCCGACGGTGCGATATGGGTCCAGGGGCAGGCCATAGGTCTCGGACACTTCGCGGATACGCGAGGCCAGATCGCCCATTGGCGGCGGGTTCTCCATCCCCAGCGCGATGTTTTCGGCCACGTTCAGCGCGTCAAACAACGAAAAATGCTGGAACACCATCGCGATCCCGTCAGCCCTCGCCGCGCGGGGTTCGGGAGGGGCAAAGGGCTGGCCGCGCAGCAGCATCGTGCCACTGTCTGGCTTCACCAGCCCATAGATCATTTTCACCAGCGTGGACTTGCCCGCGCCATTCTCGCCCAACAGGGCGTGAACTTCGCCTTCGCCGATGTCAAAGGACACCTGATCATTGGCCACGACGCCGGGATAGGCTTTGGTCAGCCCTTGTAAGCTTAGGAGTGGAGTGGTCACGCGCTCAGGTCCTTCTTCAACTCGTTCTGCCGGGCGGGGCGCAGCAATTGGGCTGCAACGCCAACGGCGATCATCTGCGGGTGTTTGCCCAGACCGGGGTCACCGATGGGGCAGGTGATCCGGCCAATCCGCTCGGGCGCGTGCCCGAGGGCCGCCAACCGCGACCGGAATCGCGCCCATTTCGTAGCCGAGCCGATCAGCCCGGCAAAGCCAAAACCGTGCGTCAACAAACGGTTGCAAAGTTCCAAATCCAGATTGTGGGAATAGGTCAGAACCAGATGCTCGGCATCACGCGGGGCATGACGGACAAGTTCGGCGGGTTTTGCAACGGGCACAGCCGTGACGGAGGCCGGGACGTGGTTGGGAAACCGTTCCGGGCCGGTATCGACCCATGTGATTGCCAGCTCGGGCAGTGGTGAAAGAACGTCGACCAATGCGCGACCTACATGGCCAGCGCCCCAAATCCATAGCTTGCGGGTCGGTTTGTGAACGGGCTCGACCATCCATCCGTCCAGAAGCTGGGGCTGTGGGACTGTTCCTTGCCCGCGCGCCTGCGCCATCAGCCGTTTGACCGACAAGGGCATTTCGGTGCTGGACGCTGAACGTGCGATGATCGTGTCGTCCAGCGCGTTCAGTGCATCAAGGTCATAGACCTCGGTCAGCAAAGAGACAGCGCCACCGCAGCATTGCCCCAGATCGGGACCAAGCGCGTGTTGCGTCAGCCGAGACGGCACAGTCTGCGAGCGCGCTGCTTCTGCCGCCTGATATTCCAGCGTGCCGCCGCCGATCGTGCCGGATTGCCCGCCCTGCCAGACCAGCATGGCGGCGCCGACTTCGCGCGGGGATGACCCCTTGATCGCAGCGATGACGACCCGGGTGACTTTCCCGTGGGTTTTGACCGCCTCCCTCAAAGCCTCCAAGTCAAATCCCATCAGATGTCTCCCTTCATCCGTTGAATGCCATGCCAGACCTGTTCCGCCGTGGCAGGGGCATCCAGCGCGGGATAGCTGTCTCCGCACGCAGCGACCGCGTTCGACAGCGCCAGCCAAGCCGAGATACCCAGCATGAAGGGCGGCTCACCCACCGCTTTCGAGCGATAGATGGTGTCCTCGCGGTTCTCGCCATCCCAAAGCGCGACGTTGAAAATATCGGGCCGGTCCGAGCATGCCGGGATCTTGTAGGTCGAGGGCGCGTGGGTGCGCAGATTGCCCTTGCCGTCCCAGACCAGTTCCTCGGTCGTCAACCAGCCCGCGCCTTGCACATAGCCGCCTTCGACCTGCCCGATGTCCAGCGCCGGGTTCAGGGACGCGCCTGCGTCATGCAGGATATCGGTGCGCAGGATACGGTTTTCGCCGGTCAAAGTGTCCACCGCGACCTCGGTGATCGAGGCTCCGTAAGCGAAATAGAAGAACGGACGTCCCCGTCCCCCGATCCTGTCCCATTCGATCTTGGGGGTCTTGTAGAATCCCGTGGCGGACAGGCTGATCCGGCCCTGATAGGCCAGCGCTGCGGCCTCGGCAAAGGTATAGCGTTCTTCACCCACCGAAACGTGGCCATCCGTGAAGGTGACTGTCGACGGATCGGCCTGATGCCTTTCGGCCAGATAGTCAGCCATCCGATCACGGATCGTGTCACAGGCGGCTTTGACGGCCATGCCGTTCAGGTCACTGCCCGAAGACGCCGCAGTGGCCGATGTGTTCGGCACCTTGGCGGTATCGGTCGCGGTGATCTTGACCATGTCCAGCGGAATTCCGAACCGAGACGCAGCCACTTGCGCGACCTTCTGGAACAGGCCTTGTCCCATCTCGGTCCCGCCATGGTTCAGGTGGACCGAGCCGTCTTGGTACACATGCACCAGCGCGCCCGCCTGATTCAGGTGGGTCAGCGTGAAGGAAATCCCGAACTTGACCGGAGAAAAGGCGATGCCCTTCTTAATCACGTTGTTTTCGGCGTTCCATTTCTGGATGGCGGCCTTACGCGCGGCATAGTCACTGGATTTCAGCAATGCCTCGGTCATGCCGTGCAGCTCAAAGTCGCTGACCTCCATGCCGTAAGGCGTGGTGTTGCCGCCAGCGGGTAGCGGGCGCACGGGCGCATCGCCGGTTTCAACCGCGCCACGGCTGGTCAGGTCTTCGTGCGGGTCCGGGTGGCCGAGTGGTTTGTCGGCTGGTTCAGCTTCGGCCACCTTGTGCGCGGGTTCATAGTAGTTCCGGCGGCGCAGTTCGACCGGGTCCATTGCCAACTCATGCGCCGCGTGGTCCATCACCCGCTCGATCCCGACCATCCCCTGAGGGCCGCCGAACCCGCGATAGGCGGTGGCGGACTGGGTGTTGGTTTTCAGCCGGTGGCTTTCAATCCGTGCGTTGGGTAGCAGATAGGCGTTATCCGAATGCAGCATCGCGCGGTCCGCCACGGGCAGGGACAGGTCCTGTGCCCAGCCGCAGATGGCGTGGTGCAGGAACGATACGCCCTGAATATGACCGTTCTCATCGAACCCGGCTGTGTAGGAAATACGGAAGGCATGGCGTTTGCCGGTGATGATCATGTCATCGTCGCGATCATAACGCATCTTGCAGGCTTTGCCCGTTGCCCGCGCAGCTATGGCGCAGGCAACCGCCAGAGCGTTGCCCTGACTTTCCTTGCCGCCAAAACCGCCACCCATTCGGCGGGTTTCCACACGAACGGCATGCATGGGAACGCCCAGAGCGTCTGCCACCTTGTGCTGAATCTCGGTCGGGTGCTGGGTCGAGCTGTGCACCAGCATGTCCGCACCCTCGTTCGGCACGGCAAGTGCGGCCTGACCCTCCAGATAGAAATGCTCCTGCCCGCCGAGTTCAAAAGACCCTTCGATCACATGAGCCGCACCCGCAATGGCCGCATCAGCGTCACCCTTGGCATAGATGCGCGGGCCGTCCTCGAACCGGCTGTCGGCGGCCAGCGCGTCCTCGACCGTCAGGATCGGAGTTTCCTCAGCATAGTCGATCTTGCCCAAACGCGCCGCCTTTCGCGCGGCCAGATGGCTGGTGGCGACGACCAGAAACACCGGTTGGCCGATATAGTGAACAGTGCCGTCCGACAGCAGCGGTTCATCATGGATCGAAGGCGAGACATCGTTGGCAAAGGGCAGGTCATCGGCCGTCATAACCATGACAACCCCGTCAGCGGCTTTCACTGCCGACAGGTCCATGCCCGAGATTTTGCCTTTGGCAATCGGGCTGAGGCCAAAGGCCAGATGCAGGCTGCCCTTGGGCGTGGGGATATCATCCACGTACCGTGCCGAGCCTGAGACATGCAGCGGTGCTGCATCATGGGGGAGGGGTTTGGTCACGCTCATGCCGACACCTCCAGCACGTTGGTGATTTCACCCTGATCTTCGAGGAAATAGCGCTCGAGCATCGCTTTGGCGGTTTCCAGACGATAGGTGGCCGAGGCGCGCATGTCCGTGAGTGGCGCATAGTCTTCGGCAAAAGCGGGCAGAGCGGCCTGAATGGTCGCAGCGGTCCACGGTTTGCCAGTCAGTGCGTCCTCGACATGAGTTGCCCGTTTCGGAGTGCCTGCCATGCCGCCAAACGCGATCCGGGCCTGAGTCACGGTGCCGTCAGTGACGGTGACGTTGAAACACCCGCAGACAGCCGAGATATCCTGATCGAACCGTTTGCTGAGTTTGTACGCCTTCAGGCGGTCCGCCTGACGCGGGAAGCTGACAGCTTCGACGAATTCTCCGGGTGCGCGGTCTTGTTTGCCGTAGTCGATGAAGAAATCTTCCAGCGGCATCGACCGCCGCTCATCACCCTTGCGCAGATGCAAGGTAGCACCAAGGGCAATTAAAGCGGGCGGGTTGTCCCCGATGGGCGATCCGTTGGCGATGTTGCCCCCCACCGTGGCCGCATGGCGGACCTGAACGCTGGCATAGCGGCGGATCATCTCGGCGTAGGAGGGGTGGAGGTCGGTCAGAGCCGCACCCATACGGTTCATATCGACCATGGCACCAAAACGGATTTCTTCGTCGGTGATCGTGATCTCTTTCAAGTCTTCGCAGCGGCTGAGGAAAATCACCGGGTCCAGATTGCGCAATTGTTTGGTGACCCAAAGGCCCACATCCGTGGCCCCGGCAACCAGTGTCGCATCCGGGTGTTGCGTGTAGAGAGCTGCCAGTTCGTCGGCGGAGCCGGGGAGGTAGGGGGGCTCTGCCCCCCGGCCTGCGGCCTCCCCCCGAAGTATTTCTGAACAAGAGAAGGACTGGTCGTCGGTGATCCATTTCGGGACGGGGTGCGGTTCGGCGGCTTTGGCGGCACGAATAATCGGGGCATAGCCGGTGCAGCGGCAGAGATTGCCTGCGAGCTGCGTATCGTGGTCGGTTGCGCCATTTGCGTGGCTTGCGACCATCGACATCACGAAGCCGGGTGTGCAGAAGCCGCATTGCGAGCCGTGCAGGTCAACCATGGCCTGTTGCACCGGATGAGCCTCACCGTTCGGGCTGCTGGCACCTTCGACGGTGCGCACCGCTTTGCCATGCAATTGCGGGAGAAACAAAATGCAGGAGTTCAGCGCCTTGGCGCTGCCCTCGTCTGTTACCATGACGGTGCAGGCTCCGCAGTCGCCTTCGTTGCAGCCTTCTTTGGTGCCAGTCAGACCGCGATTGTCGCGCAGCCAGTCCAGCAGGGTGGCCGTCGGATCAACATCCGACAGCTCCACTGTCTCTCCGTTCAGAAGAAACGTGATATCCATTCGAGAAACCCGTCGCCTTACCCGGTTGCGCCCTTGGGTGCCCTCCTTCGATGCGACGTAGAAAGAGTGGCGGGCGGATAGCTTGCCGTCAGATGTTAGAAACAGCGCGCCTTATCTGGCAAGAAAAACTGCCTATATTATGCACCATTACGCGCACCCAACGCGAATTTGTTTGTTTTGCATAGCAATTAGTCATTTGTTATTAAACTATTTTCTAAAGTTCCGGCGTTTCGGTTCCCGAAGCACCTTCTGGAAAAACCGAATAATGAGCGCTGATTTTTTAGGCATCGAATGGGTGCGGTTCCCGCTTTTGCCGGGCTGCAGGCTGGGATAGCGTAGCGGTCATGAGCAGTACCCCTCGATTCATTCACCTCCGCGTTCACACCGAATATTCCCTGTTGGAAGGCGCCGTGCGGCTGAAAAAGCTGCCGGGTCTGTGTGAGAAGATGGAGATGCCGGCTGTTGCTGTCACCGATACCAACAGTATGTTCTCGGCTTTGGAGTTTTCTGTGACGGCCAGCGGTGCGGGTGTGCAGCCGATCATGGGATGCCAGGTTGATCTGACTTACGTTCAGGCGCAGCCCGGAGAAAAGCCTAAGGCGCCCGCGCCGCTGGTGCTGCTTGCGCAGTCCGAGGTCGGTTATGAAAACCTGATGAAGCTCAGCTCGTGTCTATACGTGGACAAGGGTGGGCAGTTGCCGCAGGTCACTTTAGACGAATTGGCAGAACGGTCGGATGGCCTGATCTGTTTGTCCGGTGGACCGGACGGGCCAGTTGGTATGCTGCTGCAACAGGGGCAACGCCCGGCGGCCGATGCTTTGGTGGATCGGCTGGCCCGTATGTTCCCGGATCGTCTGTACATCGAATTGCAGCGCCATCCGGGGGAAGGTGGGCAGCCCGAGGCTGAACGCCTGACCGAGCGCGGCCATGTCGAGATGGCCTATGCCAAGAACTTGCCCCTGGTGGCGACCAACGATGTCTATTTCCCCACATCGGATATGTATGAGGCGCATGATGCGCTTATCTGTATCTCTGAGGGTGCGTATGTTGACCAGCAGGAGGGCCGCCGTCGTCTGACAGCCCAGCATTATTTCAAGTCGCAGCAGGAAATGGCGACTTTGTTCGCGGACCTGCCAGAGGCGATCGAAAACACGGTTGAAATTGCGCAGCGCTGCGCGTTCATGGCCTATCGCCGCGATCCCATCCTGCCGAAATTTGCAGATGACGAGGTGGCCGAACTGCGTCGTATCGCCAATGAAGGGTTGCAAAAACGGCTGGCCGTGATCCCGCATGCGGTGACGCTCGAGGAATATCAGGAGCGGCTGGATTTTGAGCTGGGCATTATCGAAGGCATGGGCTTTCCCGGGTATTTTCTGATCGTTGCGGACTTTATCCAATGGGCAAAAGATCATGACATCCCGGTGGGACCAGGGCGGGGTTCGGGCGCGGGGTCGCTGGTGGCTTATGCGCTGACGATCACCGACCTTGATCCGCTGCGATATAGCTTGCTTTTCGAGCGGTTTTTGAACCCCGAGCGGGTCTCGATGCCCGACTTCGATATCGACTTCTGCATGGATCGCCGCGAAGAAGTGATCCGCTATGTGCAGCAGAAATACGGGCGCGATAAGGTGGGGCAGATCATCACCTTTGGTGCTTTGCTGTCCAAAGCTGCGGTGCGGGATATTGGGCGCGTGTTGCAGATGCCTTACGGTCAGGTGGACCGCCTGTCCAAGATGATCCCGGTCGAAGGTGTCAAACCCGTTTCCATCGAAAAGGCGTTGAAAGACGAGCCGCGCCTGCGTGAAGAAGCGCGGAATGAGGAGGTCGTGGACCGGCTGTTGACCTATGGCCAGCAGGTCGAAGGACTGCTGCGCAATGCGTCCACCCATGCGGCGGGGGTGGTGATCGGGGATCGTCCTCTGGACGCGCTGGTGCCTCTTTATCAGGATCCGCGATCGGACATGCCCGCAACCCAGTTCAACATGAAATGGGTTGAGCAGGCCGGATTGGTGAAATTCGACTTTCTGGGTCTGAAGACGTTGACCGTAATCCAGAACGCGATGGACATCATCTTCAAGTCCGGGCGACCCCTGCACATCGCGGCCGATGGCACGGAACTCTATGAGCCGGCTGAGGGGGCCGAGAACCAGATCAACGCCATCCCGCTGGATGATGAGGCGACGTATAAGCTCTATTCCGCTGCCAAGACGGTCGCGGTGTTCCAGGTGGAATCCTCGGGCATGATGGACGCGCTCAAGCGGATGAAGCCCACCTGTATCGAGGATATCGTGGCGCTTGTGGCGCTGTATCGTCCCGGTCCGATGGAAAACATCCCGACCTATTGCGAGGTCAAGAATGGGCAGCGGAAAATCGAATCCGTTCATCCCTTGATTGACCACATCCTTGAGGAAACGCAGGGCATCATCGTTTATCAGGAACAGGTGATGCAGATCGCGCAGGTCATGGCCGGGTATTCCCTCGGCGGTGCCGACCTGCTGCGTCGTGCGATGGGTAAAAAGATCAAAGAGGCGATGGACGCCGAGCGCCCCAAGTTTGAAAAAGGCGCGGGTGAAAACGGTGTGGATGCTAAGAAAGCCTCTGAGGTTTTCGACCTGCTGGAAAAATTCGCCAACTATGGCTTCAACAAATCCCACGCCGCGGCCTATGCGGTGGTCAGCTATCAGACTGGCTGGCTGAAGGCGAACCACCCGGTCGAGTTCATGGCCGGTGTCATGAACTGCGATATCCACCTGACCGACAAGCTGGCCGTCTATTTCGAGGAGGTCCGTAAGGGGCTGGAGCTGCCCTATGTGCCGCCCTGCGTGAACCGATCCTTGGCGACGTTCGACGTGGTGAATGGAGAGTTGGTCTATGCGCTGGGCGCGTTGAAAAACGTGGGCGTTGAGGCAATGAACCTTGTGGTTGAGGGGCGGGCTGACAAGCCTTTCGTGAACCTGTTCGACTTTGCCCGCCGGGTTGACCTGAAAAAGGTCGGTAAACGCCCGCTTGAGATGATGGCGCGGGCAGGGGCGTTCGATCAGCTCGACAAGAACCGCCGCCGTGTATTTGAAAGCCTTGAACAATTGGTGCAGTACTCGGCCGCGATCCATGAACAGAAGAATTCAAACCAGGTGTCTCTGTTCGGCGAGGCCGGGGATGATCTGCCTGAACCGCGCCTATCCACGACGCCGGACTGGTTGCCAGCCGAGCGGCTGAGCGAAGAATTCAAGGCCATCGGGTTTTATCTTTCGGGGCACCCGCTGGACGACTACATGCCCGCGCTAAAGCGCAAGCGGGTGATGACGCTGGACGAGGTGACGGAAAAGGCGCGCTCCGGCCCGTTTATTGCAAAGATGGCAGGCGTGGTCGCAGGGCGACAGGAGAGAAAATCCGCCAAGGGCAACCGGTTCGCTTTTGCTCAGCTCTCGGACCCGACGGGCGCGTATGAGGTGACGTTGTTCTCTGAAACGCTGGAGAAATCGCGCGAGTTTCTGGAGACCGGTGCGCAGGTTGTACTGACGGCCGAGGCGACGATGGAATCCGATCAGCTCAAGCTGCTCGGCCGCTCGGTTGGGCCGGTGGATTCCGTTGTGGCCGAAGCAGGCGCGACAGGGTTGCGCATCTTCGTGGACCAGCCGCAGGTTCTGCCGACGGTGGCCAAGGTTCTGCAAGATGCAGCAGGTGCGGCCAAGAGCGCGTCCAAAGGACCGATCCACATGTGCCTTCTTGATCCCGGCCTGCCCGGAGATGTCGAAATGGAGCTTGGGCAGGATTTTCCGATCAACCCGCAGATCAAAGGGGCGATCAAATCTCTGGACGGCGTCATGTCGGTCGAAGAAATCTGATCCCCCACGGTTCATTGCCAGAAGGCGTCTGTCAGGTTAGGCTGGAATTCTGTTGAAATTCATTTGGGTTAAGTCGCGGGAGGACGCCAAATGGGAAATTCCAGACTGCATTTAAAGACATGGGCGATCGTTGTTGCGGCCTCGCTGGTTCTGGTGCCGGCGACACAGGCATTGGCAGACAAGAAAAAGGAAGAAGACGCGATCAAGGGCGCTTTGATCGGCGCAGGGGTCGGAGCTTTGGTCGGTGACGGCAAAGGCGCGGCAGCCGGCGCGGTTGTCGGTGCCATTATCGGTGCCAACAAGAACTGATCAAGTCCGTTGCGCTGAGTGCAAAAGCTAATTTTGAAAGGATTTGATATGCGTTTTCACGTATTCAAGCTGGTTTCAGCCGCAGCGTTTTTGGCTGTGCCTGTGACAGCTATGGCCGACGATGAAGCGGATCAGATGAAGCAGGACGCTTTGCCGTTGATGTATCACACCTGTGCCTCGGTCATTGAAGAGGCAGATGGGAATGACGAATACGTCTTGGATGTCGTCGGCAAGATGACGGCCTTGTCGCTCTATAATCGACAGATCGACATCGAGGCATACGCGGCGTCAGACGAAGACAAGGCCAAACTGCGCGAAACCTTTCTGGCTGCGCTGACCGAAGGATGTGACGGTGACGAGGACGCGCTGCTGGGCGGAGTCGTCGATGCTGCGGTGAAAAAGACCTTGGGATTATAAGCCGTCAGTAATGCGGCGGGCGTTCGTCGCCAAAGACAACACCGCCCGAGCCTTCCTGCGCCCGTTCAGCCTCGCGCTGCAAAAGCATCTCGACCCGGCGGGTCAGGCGGTCGATCTCGCTTTGCTGGCGTGTGACGACGGTGTTCAGCTCTTCGACCGTGCGGGTCAGATGGGCAATCTGTTCTTCCAGATGTTGCATTTGGGTCTCCTTGGGTGCGGTCATAGCGACCCAGTGGCGTCAAGGCCAGCGAAAGCGCGCCTTGCCCCGATGCGGGGCATGGGATAGACCGCGCGCGGAACACTAAACGCCCAAGGACGCCCCACATGGCCAAGCCCAAGAAACAGCCCCGCCCCAAGGCCGTAACGCCGAAAGGGTTCCGCGACTATTTCGGCCAGGAAGTCTCGCAGCGCACGCAGATGCTGCAGACGATTGCGGACGTCTATCATCGCTATGGGTTTGACGCGCTGGAGAGCAGCGCGGTTGAAACGGTCGAGGCGCTGGGCAAGTTCCTGCCCGACGTGGATCGCCCGAACGAAGGCGTGTTTGCGTGGCAGGAATTTGACGAGGGCGGAAACGGCGACTGGATGGCCTTGCGCTATGACCTGACCGCGCCTTTGGCCCGTGTCTATGCGCAGCACCGCAACGACCTGCCGACGCCCTATCGCCGCTATGCGATGGGTCCGGTCTGGCGGAACGAAAAGCCGGGACCGGGACGGTATCGTCAGTTTTATCAATGCGATGCGGATACGGTGGGCACGGCCTCGATGGCCGCGGATGCCGAGATTTGCGCGATGCTGTCGGACACGTTGGAGACCGTGGGTATCCCTCGCGGCGACTATTTGGTGCGGGTGAATAACCGCAAGGTTCTGAATGGTGTGCTTGAGGCGATGGGGCTGGGCGAGGACGCCGCTGCCCGTGACAACGTGCTGCGCACCATCGACAAGTTCGACAAGGTGGGTGAAGCTGGTGTGCGCGAGCTGCTGACCAAAGGTCGTCTGGACGCCTCGGGTGCGTTTATCGACGGTGTGGGTCTCAGCGACGATCAGGCCGAGCCGGTGATTGCTTTCCTGACCTCGAAGGCCGCCGATACCGCCGGGACACTGGCCAACCTGCGCGCCGCCGTGGGCGACAGCAAAATCGGCGCGGACGGGATTGCCGAGCTGGAACAGATCGGCGCGCTGCTGGATGCGGGCGGTTACGGTGCGGACCGGATTGAGATTGACCCCTCGGTCGTGCGCGGCCTCGGCTATTACACTGGGCCGGTCTACGAGGCCGAGCTGACCTTCGAGATTTTCGACGAAAAAGGTCGCAAGCGGCAGTTCGGCTCGGTTGCTGGGGGCGGTCGTTATGACGATCTGGTCAAACGCTTCACCGGGCAGGCGGTTCCTGCGACCGGTGTGTCCATCGGTGTTGACCGCCTATTGGCCGCCCTGCGTGAAAAGGGCCGGATCGCGGCGCAGGCCACTGGCCCTGTGGTTGTGACCGTGATGGACCGCGACCGTATGGCCGATTATCAGGCGATGGTGGCCGAGCTGCGCAACGCTGGTATCCGGGCCGAGGTGTATCTGGGTAACCCCAAGAACTTTGGCAACCAGTTGAAATATGCGGACAAGCGGAACTCGCCCATTGCGGTGATCGAGGGCGGGGATGAAAAGGAAAACGGCATCGTGCAGATCAAGGACCTGATCCTTGGCGCCAAGATCGCCGAAAGCGCCACGCTTGAGGAATGGAAAGAACGCCCTAGTCAGTTTGAAGTGCCGCGCGGTGATCTGGTCGCCAAGGTGCGCGAAATTCTGGACATTCAGGACTGAACCATGGCCAAGCGTTCCCAGATAAAGGCTCGCGCCGAGACGATGCGCGTCAGGTTCGAGGCCGCAGGCGCGCAGGTCGTTGACCCTCCGCTTTTGCAACCGGCGGACACGTTGTTGGACCTTTATGGCGAGGATATCCGCGCACGCGCCTATGTGACCTCGGACGCGCTGCGGGGTGAGCAGATGCTGCGGCCCGATTTCACGCTGCCCGTGGTGCAGATGCATATGCGCGAAGGGGCCGAGCCCGCGCGCTATACCTATTCTGGCGAGGTTTTCCGGCGTCAGGAGCATGACCCGGACCGCGCGAATGAATATATTCAGGTCGGCTATGAGGTGTTCGACCGCAACGACCCCGCAGGCGCGGATGCCGAAGTGTTCTCGCTGTTTGCGCTGCAACTGCGTGGCTTGCCGCTGCGCGCTGCGACTGGGGATATCGGGATTCTGACTGCGGCTGTGGCTGGTCTGAAAACCACCGACCGGCGCAAAGCTGCGCTGATGCGGCACTTGTGGCGGCCTCGCCGGTTCCGCGTTCTTTTGGATCGCTTCGCTGGGCGCAAGCCCGGCCCGGAAGGACGCGATACGCTTTTGGATGCCAAAGACCCTCTTGCCACTGACGCGCCTATGATCGGCAAGCGCCGTGCGGCCGAGATCGAGGCGCGGATCGCCGCGCTGCGCGAAGATCGCGATACGCCGCCGATTTCGGACAATGAACTGGCGGGTCTGGAGACTTTGCTGAACGTTCGAGAAACTATGCCCTTCGCGCTTGAACGGTTGCGAGATGTGGCGGTGGACCTGCCGCAAATCACCCCTGCGTTGGACAGGCTTGAATCGCGGATCGCCGCGTTGCAAGCGCGAGGCGTAGAGGTGGAACGGCTGGACTTTGAAGCCTCATATGGTCGGACGTCGATGGAATATTATGACGGCTTTGTCTTTGGTTTCTACGCCGAGGGCCGCCCTGACCTGCCTCCGATCGCGACTGGGGGGCGCTATGACGCGCTGACCCGGCAGTTGGGGAACGGTGCTGAAATTCCGGCCGTTGGGGGTGTCATTCGTCCCGACCTGATGTTGGAGATCGAGGAGGCCGCGCAATGAGCCTGAAACTGGGCGTGCCCTCGAAGGGCCGGTTGATGGAAAAGACCTTCTCGTGGTTTGAAAAGCGCGGCATCACCTTGTCACGCAGCGGATCGGATCGGGAATATGCGGGTAAAGTGGATGGGATCGACGGTGTTTCGCTGATCCTGCTGTCCGCAGGAGAAATCCCCCGTGAACTGGCCGCCGGGCGCATTCATCTGGGCGTGACCGGCATTGATCTGGTGCATGAGAAGCTGCCGCGCTGGGAACAGCAGGTCGAGGAGGTCTCGCAGCTTGGTTTTGGCAAGGCGGACCTGATTATCGCGACCCCCGCCTGTTGGGTGGACGTGGACACGCTGGACGATCTGGACGCGGCGGCGGCAGCCTTCCGCAAAACGCACGGTCACCGGCTGCGGATTGCGACCAAATATCATCGGCTTGTGCGGGAATTCCTGACGGATGCAGGCGTGGCCGATTACACTCTGGTCGATAGTCAGGGCGCGACCGAAGGCACCGTGATGAACGAAACCGCCGAAGCGATTGCCGACATCACCTCGACCGGGGAAACGCTGAGGGCGAACCACCTGAAGATCCTGACCGACGGGTTGATCCTGCAATCACAGGCGACGCTGTGGCGTAGTCGAGTGGCCAAGTATGAGGCCGAGGACAAAACCGTTCTGTCCGAACTTTTGGACCGTCTGAGTTAAAGCACCCCGATATCCGCCAGCGCGCGGTTCAGATCGTCAGGCAGGGCATCGTCCTGCGCGCGACCCTTGGGCAGGTCGGCTGGGGTATCCTCGGGTTTGAGATAGCGCCACCCCTGAAAGGGGCGCTTCAGGGCGTTCTGGGTGCGGTGCACTTCGGGGTCCAGCACGATGGTGCAGCGGCGGATGCCGTCCTCGCCCCGCACCTCATCCAATCGCAGGATGCGCTGACGGCATTGGATCACGCCCTTGATCACCCAATAGATTGACCCGCCGTTCAGAATCTCGGCCTCGCGCTTGGGCCACATACGGGTGACATGGCGCGGGCAGCCGTCCTCATACTGCGGTTTACGGCCGTCCTGCCATGCGATCAGCGTATCGACGCTGTCCGATCCGACCGAAAGTTTGATGAGGTTTACGTAGTTATCCACAGCTTTCCCACAGAGTCGTCCCAAGCTTGATCTCTATATTGTAGCTCTGATCGAGCATTCATCAAGGTGTTGTGGTGAGCCGGTGAAATAGGGTAGTCTGGATACCTCTTTCAAGACAGGGAATCACAAATGAGCCGCTTTGCCGCCCCCATCGCCGAGCAGATATGGGACATGAAATACCGCTTTAAGCAGGCGGATGGCACACCTATCGACCAGACCGTCGAGGATAGCTGGCGGCGCATCGCCCGCGATTTGGCGCGTGTGGAAAAAGACCCGGCCCATTGGGAAGAAAAGTTCTTTGAGGCGCTGGAGGATTTCAGATACCTGCCAGCCGGACGCATTACTGCAGGCGCGGGGACCGCGCGTCAGGTAACGCTGTTCAACTGCTTTGTCATGGGCACCATTCCCGACAGCATGGGCGGCATTTTCGATATGCTGAAAGAGGCCGCGTTGACCATGCAGCAGGGTGGGGGCATCGGTTACGATTTCTCGACCATCCGGCCGCGCGGCGCGGATGTGCATGGGGTTGCGGCCGATGCATCGGGGCCGCTTTCGTTCATGGATGTGTGGGACGCCATGTGCCGTACCATCATGTCTGCCGGTTCGCGCCGTGGTGCGATGATGGCGACGATGCGCTGCGATCACCCGGACATCGAGCAATTCATCACCGCCAAATCCGACCCCGCCCGCCTGCGCATGTTCAACATGTCGGTGCTGGTGACGGACCCGTTCATGGAGGCCGTCAAAGCCGATGGCCCGTGGGAGCTGGTCTTTGGCGACAAGGTCTATCACACGGTTCAGGCGCGTGACCTGTGGAACAAGATTATGCAGGCCACCTATGACTACGCCGAGCCGGGCGTAATCTTCATCGACCGCATCAATCAGGCCAACAACCTCAGCTATGTGGAAACCATCGCGGCGACGAACCCCTGTGGTGAGCAGCCCCTGCCGCCATATGGCGCGTGTCTGCTGGGCTCGATCAACCTTGCGCGGCTGGTGGCGGAACCCTTCGAGGACGCCGCTCATTTGGATGAGGCTGCATTGCAGGAACTGGTCGCCACAGCGGTCCGCATGATGGACAACGTGGTGGATGCGTCGAAATTCCCGCTGATCGAGCAAGAGGCCGAGGCGCAGGACAAGCGCCGCATCGGGCTGGGCGTGACCGGGCTTGCGGATGCGCTGCTGATGCTGGGCCTGCGCTATGGCTCGGACGAAGCGGCGCGTCAGACCGAGCGCTGGCTGCACGCGATCGCCCGCGCCGCGTATCTGGCGTCGGTGGACTTGGCGAAGGAGAAAGGGGCGTTCCCTCTGTTCGATGCCGAGAAATATCTGGCCAGCGGCACCATGCAGCAGATGGACGAAGACGTGCGCGACGCGATCCGCGAACACGGTATCCGCAACGCCTTGCTGACCTCGATCGCGCCGACGGGGACGATCTCGCTTTATGCGGGTAACGTGTCCTCGGGGATCGAGCCTGTGTTTGCCTATGCCTATACACGCAAGGTGCTGCAGAAGGATGGCTCGCGTACCGAAGAAGAGGTCGTGGACTATGCCGTGCAGATGTGGCGCGACAAGTTCAGGGATACCGCCTTGCCCGACTATTTCGTGAACGCGCAGACGCTGTCCCCGTCCGATCACGTCAAGATGCAGGCGGCGGCGCAGAAATGGATCGATAGTTCGATCTCGAAGACGATCAACTGCCCCGAGGATATCAGCTTTGACGCCTTCAAGGACGTCTACATGCAAGCTTGGGATCAGGGCTGCAAAGGTTGCACCACCTATCGTCCGAATGATGTGACCGGATCGGTCCTGACCGTCTCGGAAAGCGAAGACAAAGCGCCGGGCGAAAGTGCAGATGCGCCGCACGAGGTTGATGGCGGCGACGTGATTTACATGTCCGAACCGCTGGACCGTCCGCAATCGCTGGAAGGTTCGACCTACAAGCTGAAGTGGCCTGACAGCGAGCACGCGATCTATCTGACCATCAACGACATCGTCATCGGTGGACGCCGTCGTCCGTTCGAGGTGTTCATCAACTCGAAGAACATGGAGCACTACGCCTGGACGTTGGCGCTGACCCGTATGATCTCGGCCGTGTTCCGCCGGGGCGGGGATGTGTCCTTTGTGGTCGAGGAGCTTAAGGCCGTATTCGACCCGCGTGGCGGGGCTTGGGTCAAGGGCAAGTACATCCCGTCGATCCTCGCGGCGATTGGTGGCGTCATTGAGCAGCACCTTATCAACATCGGGTTCCTTGAAGGTGAGGGAATGGGGCTGAAGTCCGACCCTCAGGCGCAGGTCGTCAACATGGATGGCCCACGCGGTAAGGCGTGTCCGTCCTGCGGGCAGTTCGATATGGTGATGATCGAGGGCTGCATGACATGCCGCAGTTGCGGCCACTCCAAGTGCGGGTGACGTCCGACGCCTGGATTTGAGGCAAAGATTGTGATCTGGCGGGAGGGTTTCTTGTCAGATCACAGCGGCTGAATCTCTTTGGCAACATTTTTGTTAACTGTACATTAACAAGACTTTCCTGCCGAGGGTTTCGCTGATAGGGATATCGCATTAAACAGTGAGTGAGTTGAAGGTGCGGGCGGTAAAATGAGAACCGGACTAAACGGTCGAATAGCCATTCAATGGAAACAGACAGAACTAGATGGGTTAGAGGCGGCGCCTTTGTCCTTTTTGGATGTTGGTGCTGCGTGGTCGTGGCGCGGACAGGTCATGTTTCTTGTTGATCCGACTGATCAGGATTCTACTCAAACCATCGTTTCACCGAACCATTTTCGATCCTTTCACGGTCTGGAAAGCAGCGTGCAGGGCATCGTTGTCCTGACCAATGGTGCGCAGGAGTTTTCGGCGGACCTGTGCTTGATATCCGGCGAGTCAGCACCAATCCTTGTTTTCGAGAATGGCTACCCTGCGCGCGAGCAGGAATTCTGGGTCACCGAGTTTATCCAGATGAGACAGTCCAGCGGCGAAGCCGCACCTGTAGACGACACTGTGGTCGTTTTCCCGAATAGACTGAACTCTTCTACAGACGGTCAGGCTCCCGTGCGCCGTCCGGCGGTGAACGCCGGTCCGATGCGGGACTAGGGCCGCCCCTGACAAAAAATACAATACGCCATCTTGCGATGTGTTGACTCTGTCTGTTCTGCGGATATAAGCGCGGCTTCATTGGTGTTGGTGGACCCCGCAAGGGGATGCCTGTCATGGGGGAAACCTCAAGAGGACAACGCCCTTCATTGTTGCGGTGCGGCCGAAAGACATCTCGCATCGGGTTGAGCGGAGACGCGATTGCAGCCCGAAAAGTGGGAGCCGGTTTTCGGATCAAGCTGCAATGTCACTTAAGAAGGAGATCAGCCGTGACCAAACGCACGTCTGCCAAGTACAAAATCGACCGCCGGATGGGCGAAAACATCTGGGGTCGTCCGAAATCCCCGATCAACCGTCGTGAATACGGCCCCGGCCAGCACGGTCAGCGCCGTAAGGGTAAACTGTCGGACTTCGGTCTGCAGCTGCGCGCCAAGCAGAAGCTGAAAGGCTACTATGGCGACCTGACCGAGAAGCAGTTCCGCCGCATCTACGCCGAAGCCGAGCGTGTTAAAGGCGACACCGGTGAAAACCTGATCGGTCTGCTGGAGCGCCGCCTGGACGCTGTTGTCTACCGCGCCAAGTTCGTGCCGACCGTGTTTGCTGCACGTCAGTTCGTGAACCACGGCCACGTCAAAGTGAACGGCAAGCGGGTGAACATCCCCAGCTACCGCGTTAAAGAAGGCGACGTGATCGAAGTGCGTGACAAGTCCAAGCAACTGGCTGTTGTTCTGGAGGCCGTCGCACTGGCCGAGCGTGATGTGCCTGACTACATCGACGCCGATCACTCGAAAATGACCGCGACCTTCGTTCGCGCACCGGGCCTGAGCGATGTGCCTTACCCGGTCATGATGGAACCGAACCTGGTCGTCGAATTCTACGCGAAGAACTAATCTTCGCCGATACACATGATTCAAAGGGCCGCGCTTTCAGCGCGGTCTTTTTTGTTTGTGGGGGCTCTGCCCCCGTCGCTGCGCGACTCCCCCGGGATATTTCTGGCCAGATGAAGAGGCGGATCAGATCGGCAGCGGCCGCCCTTCGGCAATAGCTTCCATCGCGAAATACGAGGTCACACTGTCCAGTTCGACCTTTTCGATTAAACGCTGATAGACCTTGTCATAGGCCGCCATGTCCTCGGTCACGACTTTCAACTGATAGTCATAATCCCCACCGATCCTGTGAAAATCCACCACTTCGGGGATGGTCAGAACATGGCTTCGGAAAGACTGCAGCCATTCCGCAGAATGGTGCCGTGTTCGCAGCATGACGAAGACAACCAGGTTCAGCCCCAGCTTCTCGCGCGAGATTTGGGCTGACGAGCCGGTGATTACCCCATCCTCGTTCAACGCCTTCAACCGACGCCAACACGCGTTTTGCGACAGCCCGACACGATCCGCCAATTCCCGCTGAGACAGAGTCGCGTCCTTCTGAAGCTCGCGCAGCATCCGATTGTCGATTTGATCTATTTTTTTCGCCATATCTAATCATATGACACAAAATCTGATAAAACTATCGAAAGAATGGTGAAGTTTGTTTAGGTGATTTCAATCATATTTGACGGTGCAATACGGAGCCATCAAATGACCTTGTCCAAATTTCGCACAGCATTAGAAGCCACCACTCCTATCTCAAGCCTGCGCGATGGATTGATCGGAGAGAATGTTCTGATTCCGGGTCTGCATGGGGATGTTCCGCTGGTTTACGCGGATTACGTCGCCTCGGGTCGGGCGCTGCGACAGGTCGAAGACTTTGTCGCTGAACAGGTGCTGCCCTTCTATGCAAACAGCCATACCGAGGCTTCCTATTGCGGGTCCTACATGACCCGTCTGCGTCGTGAGGCACGCGCAGAAATCGCCCGCATTGTTGGTGCCAAGGAAGAGGACGCGGTGATCTTCACCGGGGCCGGCGCCACTGCGGGCCTCAATCGGTTGGTCAGCCTGCTTGGTGTGGAGGCGGCTGACCGGCCGGTTGTATTTATTGGGCCATACGAACACCACTCTAACATTCTGCCCTGGCGCGAAAGCAAGGCACGTGTGATCGAGATTCCAGAAGCGCCGGAGGGTGGCGTTGACCTTGAGGTATTGGAGCGGATGCTGATAGATCATGCCGCGTCGGATTTGATCATCGGTTCGTTTTCGGCGGCCTCAAACGTGACTGGTATCGTTACCGACCCGGATCCGGTGACGTGGCTTCTCAAATCTCATGGGGCGTTGTCCGTTTGGGATTATGCGGGGGGCGGTCCCTATCTGCCAATGGACATGGGGCCAGAGGATGCGCGCAAGGACGCCATCGTAGTGTCACCTCACAAGTTTCCGGGCGGGCCGGGTGCATCGGGCGTTTTGATCGTCAATAAAGCTGCGGTCAATCGCACCTGCCCGAGCTGGCCGGGCGGTGGTACGGTCAGCTTTGTCTCTCCGTGGCGGCACGACTATAGCGAAGACCTTGCCACGCGCGAGGAAGCTGGAACCCCGAACGTGATCGGGGACATCCGGGCTGCGCTAGCCTTTATCGTAAAGGATGTGGTCGGTACGGATGAGATTGCCAGACGGGAGGAACGCTATAACCGAATGGCCCTGAACGGGTGGGGCGACAACCCGAACCTGACCCTGCTGGGTGCGGATCATCCGCATCGGTTGCCCATCTATTCGTTCCTTGTGCGCGACAACGCGGGCCATCCGGTTCATCAGCAGCTATTCACCCGGATGCTCAGCGACATCTACGGTATTCAGGCGCGCGGGGGTTGCGCCTGCGCCGGACCCTATGCGCATCGGTTGCTGGATATCGACCAAGCGGCGTCCGAGGGGTTGCACGCCGCGTTGTCGGCTGGGGAAGAGATGAAGAAACCGGGCTGGGTGCGTCTGAACTTTTCATACCTGATGAGTGATGAGACGGTTCAGTTCATTATCGACAGCGTCAACGACCTGTCCCGCCGGACCGAGGAATTCGCGCCCTATTACAATGCTGATCCGGCAACGGCCCGCTTCAAAGCGGCGTGACGGAATTGCCGCTTTTCTCAACGCGTTGAGACAGGTAAGAGAGGCTCCAATAAACGGAGCCTCTTATGATAAAGATCACCCCGCAACCCGGCATTATGGACATCGCGCTCTATCAGGGCGGTCAGTCGCATGTGGCCGGGGTCAAGCATGTGATCAAGCTGAGTTCCAACGAAAACCCGTTTGGTCCCAGCCCCAAGGCGATTGAGGCCGTGCGCGACAGTGCCGCCACTCTGCATCGTTATCCCAGCACCGACCATGCGTCTTTGCGTGACGCAATCGGTGCGCGTCACAGGCTGGACCCGTCACGGATCATCTGCGGTGTGGGCAGTGACGAGGTGCTGCAATTCGTGGCGCAAGCCTATGCAGGTCCGGGGGATGAGGTCATCTATACCGAGCACGGCTTTTCCATGTACCCGATCATCGCGCGGATGGCCGGGGCGACGCCGGTCATGGTGCCCGAGACGGACCGTCGCGTGGATGTCGATAAAATTCTGGCGGCCGTTACTGGGCAAACGCGGATCGTGTTCGTGACCAATCCGGGCAACCCGACCTCGACCATGATCCCAGAGGCCGAGTTGGAGAGGCTGGCCGACGCCTTGCCAACGTCCTGCCTGATGGTCATCGACGGAGCCTACGCCGAATTCGTTGCTGGTTTCGACGGTGGCGCCGGAGTGGTGGACCGGTTCGAGAATGTGATCATGACCCGGACGTTCTCCAAGATTTACGGGCTGGGTGGGATGCGCGTCGGCTGGGGCTATGCCGCGCAGTCGATCATCGACGTGCTGAACCGAGTACGCCAGCCCTTCAACCTGTCACTGACTGCGCTGGCTGCGGCGGAAGCCGCGATCAAGGATGAGGACTATCTGACGTTCTGCCACACCGAGAATGCGCGTTTGCGCGTTTGGCTGGGTGATGAACTGTCCAAGATCGGTGTCGCGTCGGACGCGTCCAGCACCAACTTCATACTCGCGCGGTTCACAGATCAGGCCGAAGCCGAGGCGTGCGACGATTATCTGAAAACGCAGGGTTTGATCGTGCGCCGTGTCGCGGGTTACAACCTGCCGAACGCCTTGCGGATCACCGTGGGCGACGAAGAAGCCTGCCGCCGTGTTGTTGCGGCGATCACTGAATTCAAAGAGGGCGCCGCATGACCCAAGTTTACGACCGTGTTGCGCTGATCGGGCTGGGCCTGATTGCATCCTCGATGTTCTGGGCGATCAAACGCGCTGGTCTGGCGGGTGAGGTGACGGGATATGCCCGTTCAGAGGCAACCCGCAACACTGCGCGCAAGATTGGCTTGTGTGACCGGGTTTGCGAAACAGCTCAGGAGGCCGTTGAAGGGGCCGATCTGGTTGTGCTGTGCGTTCCTGTGGGCGCTATGGGTGCCGTCGCAAAGGATATCGCTCCGGTGCTGAAACCGGGCGCGACCGTTTCGGATGTAGGCTCGGTCAAGCGCCATGTCATTCAGGCGGTGTCGCCGCACATCCCCGAGGGTGTGCATTTCATCCCGGCTCATCCGCTGGCGGGAACCGAACATTCCGGCCCCGAAGCTGGTTTTGCTGAGTTGTTTGACAACCGCTGGTGCCTTTTGGTGCCGGTCGAAGGCACCGACCCTGACGCTGTCGCGCAATTGCGTGCGTTGTGGGAGGGTATGGGCTCCAACGTCGATGAGATGGATGCAGATCACCACGATCTGGTTCTGGCAGTGACTTCGCACGCGCCGCACCTGATCGCCTACACGATGGTCGGTGTGGCAGATGACTTGCGCCGGGTGACCGACAGCGAAGTCATCAAGTATTCGGCAGCCGGTTTTCGGGATTTCACGCGGATTGCAGCCTCGGACCCGACCATGTGGCGCGACGTGTTCCTGACCAACAAGGATGCGACGCTGGAAATTCTTGGCCGCTTTACCGAGGAGCTTTTCGCCTTGCAGCGGGCTATTCGCACCGGTGATGGTGATCAGTTGTTTGATTATTTTACTCGCACCCGCGCGATCCGCCGTGGGATCATTGATGCGGGGCAGGATACGGATGCCCCTGACTTCGGACGGGGGAAAGCAGGTCCATGATACGTTTCCAAAGGGTTCTTGCGATTGGAGTTGTGGCGCTTAGTGCCACGTTTTCAAACGCGGCCCCTTTGGAGTATTCGCTGATCCCCCCAGAGCGACCCTCTGCGGCCCCGGTCTTGGCCTTTGCAAGCCCAACCCCGTCCAAGATGCGCCCCGAGTTGCGCCCTGTGTCAGCGCAGGTTCTGGCGGTCGCGGCGCGCACTGTGGATGTGCCGACCTTTGGGCCAGATACGTCCCTGATGCCCTATCTGCGCCCAAAAGCGTTGGAACAGGAGGCTTTGTTCAAAAAGCGCAAGCTTCGCAAAGGATCAGTTTGCGGTGATATTCAGATTCAGGGCAAGGCCGTTGGCAAGGTTCCCGGCAAGATCAAAGCTTGCGGGATCAAGGATGCGGTTCAGGTCACTTCGATCTCGGGCGTTGCGCTAAGCCGCCCATCGACAATGGATTGTGGCACGGCGATCGCTTTGAATGAGTGGGTGGACAAGACGGTCATTCCGACCTTCAAGCGACGCGGTCCGGTGGTCGAACTGCAGGTCGCGGCCCACTATGCCTGCCGAACCCGAAACAACCAAAAGGGTGCGCGTATCTCCGAACACGGAAAGGGGCGCGCAATAGATATCTCGGGCTTCAAGATGGCGGACGGAGAAGTCGTGACCGTGCTGAACGGTTGGCGCAAGAACCCATCGCAAAAACAGTTGATCAAGGTCTGGCGCGGCGCATGTGGACCGTTTGGCACGGTGCTGGGGCCAAATTCTGACCGGTATCACCGCGATCATTTCCACTTGGACACGGCGCGCCATCGCCGTGGGGCGTTCTGCCGTTAACGCAGGATTAGGCGCGGCGCCGGGCCAAGCGGCAATGGGCCCAAGGCGACAAACCCGTCTCGGAAATTCAACTGCATGTCCAGCGCGTTGGGATTGCCCCCAAGTCCGGCCATGAAATTCAATGCGCGTGTCACCGGATTGACGGCCTGATCGGGCAGGGCGCCCGCTGCATTTGCCATTGCGATCATGTCGCGCCAGTTCTCGGCTTTGATTGCGATTTCGCCAGTTGGAATGCCCTGGGCATCCACCACAAGCTCTCCGGCGGCGAACAGGCGCAGCGCACCCCATTCCATTTCGGCCAGATGCAGGTCGATCTGCACCGGCTGAGGTCTGCTCTGCTCGAGGGCCGAGCGATCCCAAGCCCTGTCGAACGTGGTCGTCATATCCAGTTCCAGCGTCTCGAATGACTGGGGCAACGTGGTGGCAGACCGCATAAGATCACGCAAGTCGTCGCCGGGGGCAAAGCCGTCAATTCGCGCGCTGATGTTGTAGGCTTCGGGAATCTCGGTTTGCTCCATGATCAGCCCAAGCGTTTCGCCGCCCGCCAGCGCATCGGCGTCCTCGGTGATTGACCAGGGGTCCGCTGTCAGAGACATCTTCTCAAGCACCAGCGCCACGCCGGGTTGCAAATGCAACTCAGCCTGAAGGTTCTTGGCCTGAATCGTGGCGGTTTGATCGTAGTAAGACAAGCGTTGAGGTGTGTCGGCGAACCGCAGCAACTGTCGTCCCGGCCAGATTGCGGGACTTTGAAATTCGATCCAATCGGCGCTCCAGGCTGTCCCATTGACGGGATCCGCCAGCGCCGGGTTTGCCAGCCGTGTGACGTGGTGAGTAGCGTAACCCGCGGTCGCCACATCCGAGAAGTCCGCCTGCCAGCCCAGCTCTTGCTGCTGGTTAAACCACGTGGTGATCGCATTGCGCAGGCCAATTCCGGCTATGAGCCAGTAGGCGCTCCAGATCACGCCGACGAAAATGACTGCTCTTATCAAACCGCGCATTGCAGTTGACCCTTTTTCCCACCTTTGAATTGATGTTTATAGGCGCAAACGGGCAAGGACCAGAGCTATGACGATGTGGGTTTTCGGATATGGGTCGCTGTTGTGGAATCCCGGCTTTCCGGTGGCCCGTAGCGAGCACGCGACTTTGCACGGGTATGCGCGCTCATTCTGCATGAGTTCGATTCACCATCGCGGGACCGAGGAAAACCCCGGTCTTGTGCTTGCATTGGACGAACAGACCGAAGCGAAATGCACGGGCCTGGCTCTTGCGGTTGAAGCGGGGCACGAGGACCGCACACTGCAAGAATTGCGCGACCGAGAGCTGATTTCGTCGGCCTATGTTGAAAAGATGCTGGATGTGCATCTGCATGACGGACAGGTCGTTACGGCCGTGACTTATGTGATCGACGAAGATCATGTGCAATATTGCGGTGGGATGCCGCTGGAGGAGCAGGCCCAGATCATCGCACATGCGGTCGGGGGGCGCGGTCCGAATACGGAATACCTTTATAATACCGCCGAACACCTGACCGAGATTGGTCTGCACGATCCTGATCTTGAGTGGTTGGCGCAACGGGTGCGCAGCATTACCGCATAAACCCTTGGCGTCACCGGTGTATTTTCGCTAGATTCACTTTAGAGCAGCAAAATACCGGGAGCCACGCGCATGGCGCAGGCACATCAGGACGCGGGACCTCATTTCTCGCAACCCATTCGTCAGATCGTTACGATGCTGGTCGCAATTGGTTTGGCGGGGCTGGGCGTGTTTATGGCGCTGCCTTACGTTTTGCCGGTCTTTTACGCCAACCCGTATCTGAACGGATTTATCATACTGGTCTTCGTGGTTGGCGTTTTTGCCTGTTTCTATCAGGTCGCCCAGTTGATCGGTTCGGTTCGTTGGATCGAAGCATTCGTCGGCGGCGTTGTTCGCGAAGATGCGCGCACGCCGCAACTGCTTGCGCCGCTGGCCTCTTTGTTGCGCGAAAGAGGCGCTCGGTCACAGATCAGTTCATCTTCGACGCGGTCCATTCTGGATTCGGTGGCCGAGCGCGTCGAAGAAGAAAGAGAGATCACGCGATATATCACCAACGTTCTGATCTATCTTGGTCTTTTGGGGACGTTTTTCGGATTGGCCACGACGGTTCCCGCCATTGTCGATACAATTCGCAGCCTCAATCCGCAGGAAGGCGAAGAAGGTTTGGCGGTTTTCAACCGTTTGATGGTTGGCCTTGAATCTCAGTTGCAGGGCATGGGCGTGGCGTTCGGATCCTCGCTTTTGGGGCTGGCCGGTTCTCTGATCGTCGGGCTGCTCGAGCTGTTCGCAGGCCACGGTCAGAACCGCTTTTATCGAGAGCTTGAGGAATGGCTGTCCTCGATCACCCGCGTCGGTTTCGCTGCTGGTGACGAAGGCAGTAGTGCAGAGCTGGCCGTTCTGACGCCCGTTTTGGATTCGATGTCCGAACAAATGGATGCCCTGCAGGATCTGTTCTCGGCACAGGAACGCGATCGGGTCGAGTTGTCGACGAAACTCGGTCAACTTGTTGATGCGATCGGTGACATGAACCAACGGCAGTCCGACAACGAAGGAGTAACCGCCGCGCTGGAACGTGTTGCGCTGGGACAGGACGCCCTGCTTGATCACATGCGGGAACAAGGCGCTGGCGACGGAATCGATGCCGAAAGCCGTATGCGCCTGCGCTCGATGGATGTGCAACTGCTGCGCATTCTCGAAGAAATCTCGGCGGGCCGTCAAGAAAGCATGAGCGAGCTGCGCAAGGACATCGAATTGCTGGTCAAAGCGCTTACTCTCCCCCGAGGCGCCGTGCGTTCTGCTCCGGAAGGAGAGTAAGCCATGGCGCTGTCCCGTCGCACAGGTCAGCGGTTCCAGGGGTCGGTCTGGCCCGGTTTCGTGGACGCGATCACGGGGCTGTTGATGGTGCTGACTTTTGTGCTGACCATCTTCATGGTCGTGCAATACGTCTTGCGGGAAACCATTTCCGGGCAAGAGGACGAACTGACCGCCCTGTCTGACGAAATTGCGGCCCTGGCCGGTGCTCTCGGCCTGGAGGAGCGGGAAAACAGCCGCCTTCAGGCAAGGCTCGGGGCGTTGAACTCGACACTGTCGCAGGTCGAATCAGAACTTGTGCAGGCCCAAATTCGGATCACGAGTTTTGAAGATCAGGTCACTGCGCTGTTGGCAGAGCAGGAACGGGCAAAAGGAGCCATCGCAGGTCTGGAAGCCGAGCGGGACGAACTGCTGAATGAACAGGATGCGCTGAATCTCGCGCTTGCCCAAAGCCGCGCCGAGATTGACGAACAGACCGAGGCCGCGCGGCTGGCCGCGGCCCGGCGCGAGGCGCTTGAAGCGTTGATCGCCGATCTTGAGCAAAGCGAAGCAGCGCAATCGGCACTGATCACGGAACTTGAAGATCAACTGAGCGCCGAAGAAGCCGCAAGACTGGCCGAAGCCGCCGCCGCCGAAAACCTGCGCAACAGGTTGCAAGACGCTGACGCGGAACTGACCGCCATGACACTAGCGCTTGAGGCGCAGCGCAAAGAGGCTGAAGACACTCTGACCCTTCTGGCCGCGGCGCAGGCGGCAAAGGCTGAATTGGAACGGCAGTTCGGAGAGTTGAGTTCGCAGGACCTGCAAGTCCGGCTTGAGGCGGCGTTGGCCGCACAGACCGAAGCGCAGGCCGAGGCGCAGGCGCAGAGGACTCTGGCTGAAGAACGCGCAGCCCTGCTTGCGGTCGCGCGTGAAACCCTATCGGTTGAGCAGACTATTTCCGAAAAAGCCCAGCGTGAAGCGGCCTTGTTGAATCAGCAGATGGCCGCTCTGCGAGAGCAGCTGGGTGGGTTGCAGGCTTTGCTGGACGACTACGAGGAACGCAATGCGGCAGCGGACATTCAAATCCAGACGCTTGGGCAGGACCTCAACGCGGCTCTTGCCCGTGCCGCGTCCGAGGAACGCCGCCGCCGACTGTTGGAGGAAGCCGAACGCGCCCGTCTGGAAGCCGAAGCAGAGGTGTTGTCAGGTCAGAATGAAGAACTTGTAGCCCAGGCCGAAGACCTACAGCGCTATCGCTCGGAGTTCTTTGGCCGGCTGCGGGATGTGTTGGGCGATCAGGAAGGTGTGCGGATCGAAGGTGATCGGTTCGTGTTTTCGTCCGAAGTTCTGTTCGACACAGGCTCGGCCGTGCTGTCCGGGGAAGGGCAGTTGGAAGTCGCTAAAGTCGCGAATATTCTGCGAACTGTGGCGGCTGAGATCCCAGAGGGCTTGAACTGGGTTATTCGGGTCGACGGCCACACGGATAACGTACCTCTGGCCGGGACGGGGCGTTACCGCGATAACTGGGAGTTGAGCCAGGGACGGGCGTTGTCGGTCGTGCGCTACATGGTCGAGGCGCTGGGTATTCCACCAAACCGACTGGCCGCGAACGGGTTTGGTGAGTTCCAACCCGTCAATCCTGCCGATACGCCTGAGGCCCGTGCTCAGAACCGCCGGATCGAGTTGAAGCTGACCGAGCGGTAGTGGGGCCGACTGAGGGACGCGTCGCCCGATCCCAGACACATTCACAGGTTTTGATTGATCCCAAGGTCGACGTGATGCGTGGGGCGAACACACGACGATACTGGGGTTATGCCGGTGGAAGGGAACTGGTTTTAGTTCAGTATTGATCAAACGTATCCATCGCTTCGGTGACGGGTAAGAAAGACCTTGGCAGAGCTCAAGTAGAGATGATGAAGAGTAAAAAAGCCCGCCAATCAGATGATGGCGGGCTTTGTATCAGGGTATGCGGTTTTCTCAGTCCGCTGTCAGCAACGGCGGCTTGTCGCCCGGAATACGCGGCTGATCGGGGCCAAGAATTTCCAGGTTCAGATCACCCTTCTTGACCGAGACACGGACCACACCGCCCTTGGCCAGCTTGCCGAACAGCAGTTCCTCGGCCAGAGGTTTCTTGATGTGCTCTTGAATGACACGACCCAGCGGGCGGGCGCCCATCTTGTCGTCATAACCCTTGTCAGCCAGCCATTCGGCGGCTTTGGGCGTCAGGTCGATGGTCACGTTGCGATCCAGCAATTGGGCCTCAAGCTGCAGGACGAACTTTTCGACAACCTGTAGAATGACCTCTTTCGGCAGGGGCGCGAACGAGATCACAGCGTCCAGACGGTTGCGGAACTCCGGCGTAAAGGTCCGTTCGATCGCTGCCGTATCTTCACCTTCGCGGCGGTCCCGTCCAAAGCCGATGGCGGCCTTGGCCTGTTCCTGCGCACCGGCGTTTGAGGTCATGATCAGAACCACGTTGCGGAAATTCACCGTGCGGCCGTTGTGATCTGTCAGCTCACCGTGGTCCATCACCTGCAACAGGATGTTGAACACGTCGGGGTGGGCTTTCTCGATCTCATCCAGCAGCAGCACGCAGTGCGGGTGCTGGTCGACGCCGTCCGTCAGCAAGCCACCTTGGTCAAACCCGACATAGCCCGGAGGCGCTCCGATCAGACGGGACACCGCGTGTTTTTCCATGTATTCCGACATGTCAAAGCGCAGCAGTTCCACACCCAGCGTATCCGCGAGCTGTTTCGCCACTTCGGTTTTACCCACACCGGTCGGACCGGCGAACAGGTAGTTGCCGATGGGTTTCTCAGGCTCACGCAGACCGGCGCGGGCCAGTTTGATCGCGCTGGATAGTGCGACGATGGCGTCATCCTGTCCGAACACCACGCGCTTCAGCGAGGCCTCAAGGTCCTTCAGAACCTCGGCATCGTCCTTGGTGACGTTCTTGGGCGGAATACGGGCGATCTTGGCCACGACAGCCTCGATTTCCTTGACGCCGATGGTCTTGCGGCGCTTGCTTTCCGCGACCAGATGCTGTGCCGCTCCGGCCTCATCAATCACGTCGATGGCCTTGTCGGGCAGTTTGCGGTCGTTGATATACCGCGCCGAAAGCTCGACAGCGGTCTTGATCGCGTCGGCGGTGTATTTGATCTCGTGATGCTTCTCGAAATAGGGTTTCAGGCCGCGCAGGATTTTCACGCTGTCTTCGACCGAAGGCTCATTCACGTCGATCTTCTGGAACCGGCGGCTCAGCGCGCGGTCCTTTTCAAAGTGCTGGCGGAATTCCTTATACGTGGTCGAGCCCATCGTGCGCAGCTTACCGCCCTGCAACGCAGGTTTCAGCAGGTTGGACGCATCCATCGCGCCACCCGAAGTGGCACCGGCACCGATCACAGTATGGATTTCGTCAATGAACAGCACCGCGTCAGGGTGATCTTCCAGCTCGGTCACGACAGCTTTCAGACGTTCCTCGAAATCGCCGCGATAGCGAGTGCCCGCCAGCAGCGCGCCCATGTCCAGAGAATAGATCGTGGTTTCGGACAGCACGTCCGGCGCTTCGCCCGCGACGATTTTGTGGGCCAGCCCTTCGGCAATGGCGGTTTTGCCTACGCCTGGATCCCCCACCAGCAGTGGGTTGTTCTTGCGCCGGCGGCACAGAACCTGAATGCAACGCTCAACCTCATCGGCGCGGCCGATCAGCGGGTCAACATCGCCTGCGCGCGATTTTGCGTTCAGATCAATGCAGTATTTCCCAAGCGCGCTTTCTTTCTGTTCGCCCTCTCCGGCGTTTGACTGAACTTCTTCTTCGACCTGATCTGCGCCGGAAACCGACCGATTCTCGCCATAGGCGGGGTCTTTGGCGACGCCGTGCGCGATGAAATTCACCGCGTCATAGCGGGTCATGTCCTGTTCTTGCAGGAAGTAAGCTGCATTGCTTTCGCGTTCAGCGAAAATTGCAACCAACACGTTGGCACCGGTTACTTCGGTCCGGCCCGAGCTTTGGACGTGGATCGCTGCGCGTTGTATCACGCGCTGGAAGGCGGCCGTCGGAACGGCTTCGGACCCGTCGATATCCGTGACAAGGTTCGACAGGTCTTCGTCAATGAATTCGACCAGAGTGCTTCGCAGCTCATCCAGATCGACGCTGCAGGCTTTCATGACGCGGATAGCATCAGGTTCTTCCAGCAGCGCCAGCAACAAATGCTCCAGCGTTGCAAATTCATGTCGCCGTTCGTTCGCAGCAGCCAAGGCCGCGTGAATGGCTTGTTCTAATGTGCTCGAGAATGAAGGCACGCGGGTGCTCCTCTGTCTTGGGTCGGAAGGGGCGCGGGCTTTAGGCCGGATCCCCATCCCAACCATGTCCTCATACTATTAGAGTTTGGTTGATCGCGGCCCGGCTTCAAGGGTTTTCTTTCACTTGACAGTCACATTTATTGTGACCGTGGCCGTGAAGAGCGCGAAATAAGCACTAGAAGCGGTCTTTTCTAGCCCGGATTTCCGCAAAAACTGCGACAGGATCGGCATTTTCCATCCCAAGATGCGCCTGAATCGCCGGATCTGTGGCGCGAAGGAACGGATTTGTGGCCTTTTCCAGCGCCAAAGAGGACGGCACAGTCGGCTTTCCAGCAGCGCGTGCGCGTGCGATATCTGAGACACGGTCCTGCAATGCCGCGTTGTCAGGATCGACAGTTACCGCAAATTTCCCGTTGGACTGTGTGTATTCGTGCCCTGAACAAACCAGCGTGTCGTCGGGCAGGGCGGCCAGTTTCGACAGCGAGGCCCACATTTGCGGCGCGGTGCCCTCAAACAGACGGCCGCATCCAAGGGCCATCAGACTATCTGCGGTGAAAACGACGGAACTCTGCGGCATGTAAAAGGCGATATGACCGACCGTATGGCCCGAGACATCCATGACCTGCACGGGCTCTCCACCAATTTCAAACACGTCGCCCTCGCTCACCTGCTGATCCAGCGGAGGCAGGCGATGCGCGTCTGCGGCAGCTCCGATCACCTTGGCCGGGTGTTTTTCGAGAATGGCGGGCAGGCCGTCCACATGGTCGAAATGATGGTGGGTCAACAATACGTGGCTAAGCGCCCATCCGCGTTTTTCAAGCTCGGCCAGAATGGGCCCGGCTTCTGGCGCGTCGATCAATGCGGTATTGCCGCCCTCTGCGTCATGGGCCAAAAAAGCGTAGTTATCGCTGAGACATGGGATGGTGGCGATCTCAAGAGGCATGGCCTTTTGCCCTTTCGTTGCTAGACTGCGCACAGCTAAGCCGATTGACCGGGTGTCCGCAATGCATCTTGATGTGCAGGATCTGAGGAATTTTTACTACCGCAGCACTTTGGGTCGTGCGGCGCAGGCTGCGATACGTGGGCGTTTGACGGATTTATGGCCCGAAGCAAAAGGGCAAACCGTGGTCGGATTCGGCTTTGCCGTTCCGTTGCTGCGGCCCTATTTGGCCGAGGCGCGCCGCGTGATCGGATTGATGCCGGGGCCGCAGGGAGTGATGCCCTGGCCTGCGGGTATGCCCAACGTGTCAGTCTTGACGGAAGAGACGCTGTGGCCGATCGAAACGGGCCATGTCGACAAGCTGGTTGTCATGCACGGGCTTGAGACATCACAGCGGCCCAGCGAATTGCTGGATGAATGCTGGCGCGTATTGGGGCCCGGAGGACGGGCCTTCTTTATCGTGCCCAACCGGGCCGGGTTGTGGTCACGGACCGACCGCACCCCCTTTGGATTCGGCCGCCCTTATTCTGCGTCGCAGCTTGAGAGCCAGCTTAAGTCCCATCACTTCATCCCGGAAAACCACTGCTCGGCTTTGTATTTGCCGCCGTCATTCCGCCGGTTCTGGCTGAAATCCGGGAGCTTGATCGAGAAAACCGGGCAACGCCTGCCGACGATCATGGCGGGTGGAGTGCTAATGGTTGAGGTGACCAAGCATATCCGGCCACCCAGCGGCAGTGTCACAAAAGACACTGAACGACGTCCAATCAAGGCGCTTGATGGTCTGCTAAAACCGGCCTAAGCCGCGCCAAGCATTTAACGCGACGTCAGACGCAGAAATTGCGGCAAAAAGGCCGCAGGAATCGCAAAAACCTACACTTTGGTAACATTTTTCGCGCTCCTCAGCCGGATAAAAGGGTCGCACCTTACGTAAGTGATTGAAATAGAACATTTTGTGGATAACGCGGCGGGGATTATAACGTATTGCTAGGTTGGTTCGGCTCTGCTACATCCCCGGTGATTTTGATCCCCGACCGCATGGGCGGGGTTTCTTCACGCCCCCGGGGTAGCTGCCGCAACGCGAATTCGGGGCCTCAAATATCGGAAGGGTGGACGTGTCCGAACCAGCTTCGATTTCCACTGGCATTGCCGAGCGCTATGCCACCGCAATCTTTGAGATTGCCAAAGAGAATAATGACCTTGCAGGTCTGGAAACCGGAATCAACGATCTGGCAGCAGCTTTGGGCGACAGCGCCGAACTGCGCGACCTGATCGCATCGCCTCTGGTTTCGCGCGCCGAACAGGAAGGCGCGATTACCGCAATCGCTGACAAGATGGGTCTGAACCCCATCCTGCGTAACACGCTGGGACTGATGGCGCAGAAACGCCGCCTGTTCGTCGTGCCGCAGCTGGTTCAGGTTCTGCGTACCATGCTGGCAGATGAGCGTGGCGAAGTGACCGCCGATGTCGCCTCGGCCAAGGCGCTGACCAAGACGCAACTGGAAAAACTGTCCAAGACGCTGTCCGAGCGTGTGGGCAAGACCGTAACAATCAATGCGACCGTTGATGAAAGCCTCATCGGCGGTCTTGTCGTTAAAGTGGGCTCGAAGATGATCGATAGCTCGATCCGCTCCAAGCTCAACTCCCTACAGAATGCAATGAAAGAGGTCGGATAAATGGGAATCCAAGCTGCAGAGATTTCTGCAATCCTGAAGGACCAGATCAAGAATTTTGGTCAGGAAGCCGAAGTAGCCGAAATCGGCCGCGTGCTGAGCGTCGGTGACGGTATCGCCCGCGTATACGGCCTGGACAATGTGCAAGCCGGTGAGATGGTCGAATTCCCCGGCGGCATCATGGGTATGGCGCTGAACCTGGAAAGCGACAACGTAGGTGTCGTTATCTTCGGTTCTGACCGTGACATCAAAGAAGGTGACACCGTTAAGCGCACCAACTCGATCGTGGACGTTCCGATCGGTGATGAGCTGCTGGGCCGCGTTGTTGACGGTCTGGGCAACCCGCTGGACGGCAAAGGCCCGATCAATGCCTCCAAGCGTGGCGTTGCAGACGTTAAAGCCCCCGGCATTATCCCGCGTAAATCGGTGCACGAGCCGATGGCAACCGGCCTGAAGTCGGTTGACGCGATGATCCCGATCGGTCGTGGCCAGCGAGAGCTGATCATTGGTGACCGTCAGACGGGTAAAACCGCCGTGGCTCTGGACACCATCCTGAACCAGAAAGTCTATAACGACGCGGCAGGCGACGACGAGTCGAAGAAACTGTACTGCGTTTACGTTGCGGTTGGTCAGAAACGTTCGACCGTTGCGCAGCTGGTGAAGAAGCTGGAAGAGTCCGGCGCGATTGAATACTCGATCGTTGTGGCCGCGACCGCGTCCGACCCGGCACCGATGCAGTTCCTGGCACCTTACGCCGCGACCGCGATGGCAGAATACTTTCGTGACAATGGCCGCCACGCGCTGATCATCTATGATGACCTGTCGAAACAGGCTGTGTCCTATCGTCAGATGTCGCTGCTGCTGCGCCGCCCGCCCGGACGTGAAGCCTATCCTGGTGACGTTTTCTATCTCCACTCGCGTCTGCTGGAACGTTCGGCGAAGCTGAACGAAGACTTTGGCGCTGGCTCGCTGACCGCTCTGCCGGTTATCGAAACTCAGGGTGGTGACGTTTCGGCCTTTATTCCGACCAACGTGATCTCGATCACCGACGGCCAGATCTTCCTGGAAACCGAACTGTTCTATCAGGGCATCCGTCCTGCTGTGAACACCGGTCTGTCGGTTTCGCGTGTGGGCTCGTCCGCCCAGACCAACGCGATGAAATCGGTCGCTGGTCCGGTTAAATTGGAACTGGCTCAGTACCGTGAAATGGCCGCCTTTGCGCAGTTTGGTTCCGACCTTGACGCCGCGACCCAGCAGCTGCTGAACCGTGGTGCGCGTCTGACCGAGCTGATGAAACAGCCGCAGTATTCGCCGCTGACCAACGCGGAAATCGTCTGTGTCATCTTCGCAGGTACCAACGGTTACCTCGACAAGATCGACGTCTCGGATGTTGGCCGCTATGAAGCTGGTCTGCTGGCGCACCTGCGCGGCAAGCACGCCGACCTGCTTAAGTGGCTCACCGACGAAGATCCGAAGATCAAGGGTGACGCGTCCGACAAGATCAAGGCAGCGATCGACGAATACGCCGCGACCTTCGCTTGATAGGGGGTTCCGATGCCTAGTCTGAAGGACCTTAAAAACAGGATCGAGTCGGTCAAATCGACCCGCAAGATCACCAAGGCCATGCAGATGGTCGCGGCCGCAAAACTGCGCCGCGCCCAGGAATCTGCCGAAGCCTCCCGCCCTTATGCCGAGCGGTTCAATGCCGTGATGGCGGGGCTGGCGGCGTCGGTCGGGGGCAGCGACAGCGCCCCCAAGCTGCTCCGAGGTACGGGCAGTGATGATGTGCATCTGCTGGTTGTGATGACAGCTGAACGCGGCCTTTGCGGTGGCTTCAACTCGAACATTGCCAAGCTCGCCCGCCAAAAGGCGGAAGAGCTGCGTGCCAAAGGCAAGACGGTCAAGGTTCTGACCGTCGGCAAGAAAGGCCGCGACGCGCTCAAGCGTGATTTTGGCGATCTGTTCGTTGGACATATCGACCTGAGCGAAGTCAAACGCATTGGCTACACCAACGCGCAGGACATCGCGAAGGACATCCTGTCTCGCTTTGACGGGGGTGAGTTCGATGTTGCCACGATCTTCTACTCGAAGTTCGTCAACGTCGTGACCCAGATCCCGACGGCCCAGCAAGTTATTCCCGCCTCGTTCGAGGACGAAGCGGCGAGTGACGACAGCGGTGCCATTTTCGACTACGAGCCCAGCGAAGAGGCCATCTTGGCCGACTTGCTGCCCAAGGGGGTTGCAACTGCGATCTTCTCGGCCCTGCTCGAGAACGGAGCGTCTGAACAGGGTGCACGGATGTCCGCGATGGACAACGCGACACGCAACGCGGGTGAGATGATCGACAAGCTGACGATCCAGTTCAACCGCTCGCGTCAGGCCGTGATCACCAACGAGCTGATTGAAATTATTTCCGGCGCCGAAGCGCTGTAAGAAAACCGGAGACGAAACATGGCGAATGCAAAAGGCAAAGTCACACAGATCATCGGGGCCGTCGTTGACGTGCAGTTCGATGACGCACTGCCTGAAATTCTGAACGCGCTGGAAACCACCAACAACGGCAAGCGCCTGGTGTTGGAAGTTGCTCAGCACCTGGGTGAAAACACCGTCCGTACCATCGCGATGGACGCGACCGAAGGTCTGGTCCGTGGCGAGGTCGTAACCGACACCGGCGCACCGATCTCGGTTCCGGTCGGTAACGCCACCCTGGGCCGCATCCTGAACGTGGTCGGCGAGCCGATCGACGAAAAGGGCGAGGTTGTCGCGTCGGAAACCCGCGCAATCCACCAGCCCGCACCTGAATTCGCGGAACAGTCGACCGAGTCGGAAATTCTGGTGACCGGCATTAAGGTTGTGGACCTGCTGGCCCCTTACGCCAAAGGCGGTAAGATCGGCCTGTTCGGTGGTGCCGGCGTTGGTAAAACCGTTCTGATCATGGAACTGATCAACAACATCGCAAAAGTGCACTCGGGCTTTTCCGTGTTCGCGGGTGTTGGTGAACGGACCCGTGAGGGGAACGACCTGTACCACGAGATGATCGAATCGAACGTGATCAAGCCCGACAACCTGTCGGAATCGCAGGTTGCGCTGGTTTACGGTCAGATGAACGAACCTCCCGGAGCGCGTGCGCGTGTTGCTCTGACCGGTCTGACCCTGGCCGAGCAGTTCCGCGACCAGTCCGGTACCGACGTTCTGTTCTTCGTCGACAACATCTTCCGCTTTACGCAGGCGGGTTCCGAGGTTTCGGCTCTGCTGGGTCGTATTCCTTCGGCTGTGGGTTACCAGCCGACACTGGCCACCGACATGGGCGCGCTGCAGGAGCGGATCACCTCGACCAAGTCGGGCTCGATCACCTCGGTGCAGGCGATCTACGTGCCTGCGGACGACCTGACCGACCCCGCGCCGGCAACCTCGTTCGCTCACTTGGATGCGACCACCGTTCTGAACCGTGCGATCTCGGAAAAGGGTATCTACCCGGCTGTTGACCCGCTCGACTCGTCCTCGCGTCTGCTGGACCCCGCAATTGTGGGTGAAGAGCACTACGGCGTTGCGACCGACGTTCAGCAGATCCTCCAGCGCTACAAGTCGCTGCAGGACATCATCGCCATCCTCGGCATGGACGAACTGTCGGAAGAAGACAAACTGACCGTGGCCCGTGCCCGTAAGATCGAACGCTTCCTGTCGCAGCCGTTCGACGTTGCCGAAGTCTTCACCGGTTCGCCGGGCGTTCAGGTTCCTCTGGACGTGACCATCGCGTCGTTCAAAGCGGTTGTCGCTGGCGAATACGATCACCTGCCCGAAGCAGCCTTCCTGATGGTTGGCGGCATCGAAGAAGTGATCGCCAAAGCGGAAAAGATGGCCGCAGAAGCCGCCTAAGGAGTATCCCTGATGGCAAACACGATGCAATTCGACCTCGTCAGCCCCGAGCGGAGCCTTGCTTCGCTTGAGGCCACCGCGGTCCAGATTCCCGGCGCGGACGGGGACATGACGGCGATGCCCGATCATGCCCCCACCATCACCACGCTGCGCCCCGGTCTGCTGAAGGTTGAGGCACCCCAAGGAGCCAGCGAATACCTGGTCACCGGCGGGTTTGCCCAGATCAACGGCGACAGCATGTCGGTTCTGGCTGAAAAGGCCATTCCGGTTGCCGAAGTGACCCGGTCGCATCTGGACGACCTGATCGCCGAGGCGCGCGCCTCGCATGAAGCCGCGAAAGCGGGTGACGATCAGACCATCGTTGACGATGCAGCCAAGCTGCTGGCCGACATGGAAGCGCTTGGGACGCATATGAGCCTGTAAGGTTCACATCATACCCAGAAATCAAAACGGCTCCGCCAGTGCGGGGCCGTTTTTTTGTCGTGATTTTGCCAAGGCCGCGGAATAAGCTGCCGGAATAGTTGGCAAAGTAGAAATAACCGAAGACATAAATGAAGGTTTTTCAAACTCATCCCATTGGTATCGATCAAGGCGAAACCGTCTTGTTTTCTGATTTCTCGAACGGCGGAGAAATGTGGACAGGTGAGGGCGCACGGGAAAGGCGCTCGGCTGTTACGTTCAGTCAGCCGTTTCGGTCCGCACCGGTGATCCAGATCAGTATTTCGCTATGGGATGTGGATACGTCTTCGGCACTGCGCGCAGAGGTGGTGGCAGAAGACGTGACGGAGACAGGCTTTTGGGCTGTCTTCCGCACCTGGTCAGACACGCGCATTGCACGGATTCGAGTGAAGTGGACCGCGATAGGTGAAGTGGCTCACGAGGATGATTGGGACATCTCCTGAGCCACATCACAATGTTTAGGTAGGTTTTTTAGCCGTCTTGCGCTTCGATCATATCGACACGCGTGGCATGGCGACCGCCTTCAAACTCGGCTGTCAGGAAAGCGTCGACAATATCCAACGCCTGACCTTCCCCGACGACGCGGGCGCCGATTGAAAGCATGTTGGCATTATTGTGCTGGCGGATCATACGCGCCGAGAATGCGTCGGCGCAGACCCCACAGCGTATTCCGGGAACCTTGTTGGCTGCCATCATGATGCCTTGTCCCGTGCCGCACAGGATGATCCCCAATTGGCAGTCACCCGATGCAACGGCTTGCGCTGCTGCTTTTCCGTGAATCGGGTAATGCGTGCTCTCGGGTGTTGTCGGTCCGATATCGACAACTTCCCAGCCTTTGGCTGCGATATGCTTTGCGACTGTATTGCGTAGGTCAATGGCTGCGTGGTCGCTGGAAAGTACGATCCGTTTGGTGGTGGTCATTGGGGTTCCCATAGAAAGCCGTGGAAGATAGCGCGGTCAGGGTAGGGCGACTGGAAGTGTTCGCCCCACTGCCTCAATCCGTCTGGTACATGGATTCGTAAATCGGGGTCAGGGTCTTGTCCTCGAACAAGGACGACACGCTGGTTCCGTTCCAGATATTCAGGATCGCCTGCGTAAAGATCGGCGCGGTCGGCACGATGCGGATGTTCTTGGCCTTGGCGACTTCTTTGGTGGGTTGGATCGTGTCCGTCAGCACCAGTGATTTCATCACCGAGTTGGTCACGCGCTCGACCGCCGGGCCGCTCATGACGCCGTGGGTGATGTAGGAATGAACCTCTTTCGCGCCGTTATCCAGCAGCACCTGCGCCGCCTTGCACAATGTGCCGGCCGTGTCGCACATGTCATCCACGATCAGGCAAATCTTGTCTTTTACGTCGCCGATCACGGTCATCTCAGCCACTTCACCTGCTTTCTCGCGGCGCTTGTCCACGATCGACAGAGGGGCATTGATACGCTTGGCCAGCTCTCGTGCGCGGGCTACGCCGCCCACGTCGGGTGAAACCACCATGATCTCGTCCATATTGTCCTTGAACTGGTTTTTTACATCCAGCGCAAAGATCGGCGAAGCATAGAGGTTGTCCACCGGAATATCAAAGAACCCCTGAATCTGGGCTGCGTGCAGGTCCATGGTCAAGACCCGCTCGATCCCTGCGCCGGTCAACATATTGGCGACCAGCTTGGCGGAAATCGGCGTGCGTGCCTTAGTGCGGCGGTCCTGACGGGCATAACCGAAATAGGGGATCACGGCGGTGATCCGCTGGGCGGACGAGCGGCGCAGCGCGTCGGCGATAATCAGCAGCTCCATCAGGTTGTCGTTTGCAGGGTTCGAGGTCGGCTGAACGATAAACATGTCCTCGCCCCGCACATTCTCGAAAACTTCGACGAAAATCTCGCCGTCATTGAACCGCTCGACGCGAGCATCGACCAATCCCTGATCGACTCCGCGATACAGGCTCATTCGACGCGCGATGGTTTCGGCAAGAGGAAGGTTGGCGTTCCCAGCGATGAGCTTGGGTTCGTTGAGTGTCGGCATCGGCTGTTTTTCCCCGGGCAGCAATGGCAATGTGACAGATTCGTGATGTTGACACCGCTTATCATGGCCTTACCGTCTCGCAAAGATTACGCAGCGGAGAAAGTGCACATGGCCACCATTGACTACTATTTTGCGACACTCTCGCCCTACACTTACCTGGCGGGTACTCGACTGGAGGAGATAGCGGCCAAACACGGGGCCACGATCAACTATAAACCGCTGGATATCATCGCCCTGTTCGGTCGCACGGGGGGAACGCCGCCCAAGGATCGGCATATCTCGCGCATTGAGTACCGGGCGCAGGAGCTGCAAAGACAAGCGAAAAAGCTGGGTATGGAGTTCAATCTACAACCGGCACACTGGCCGACAAATGCCGCACCGTCGTCCTATGCCGTAATTGCTGCGCTAAAGGACGGATCGGGGGATATTGGAAAGCTGGTTCATTCCTTCGTTCGCGCGTGCTGGGCTGAAGAAAAAGACATCGCGCAGGATGATGTCATCCGGGATTGTCTGTCCAAGGCGGGCTATGACCCAAGCTTGGCCGATAGCGGGTTGCTGGTTGGTGCCGAAACCTATTCCTCCAACCTGGAAGAAGCCGTTGATCGCGGCGTTTTTGGCGCCCCTTTTTATATTACCGAAGATGATCAGCGATTCTGGGGGCAGGATAGGCTGGATGATCTGGATCGGCACCTGGCGGAGATGAAAGGATGAAGGACGGAATGACCTCATCACCGGTTTTTGTCAGGACGCTTGGGCAGGGTGCGCGCAAGGTGCTCGCCCTGCATTGCACTATCGCGCATTCCGGTGTTTGGGCCGGTCTGACCTCTGCGCTGGATGATCAGGCTACTTTGATAGCGCCGGATATGCTTTCACATGGGCGCAGCCCGGATTGGGACGGGCAGGGGGATTTCTTTGATCTTACGACCGGGTTTTCGTCCAATTTGTTGACCGAGCCGATGGACGTGATTGGCCATTCTTTCGGCGCAATGGTCGCGTTGCACCTTGCGCTGGAATACCCGGACCGCGTCCGCAGCGCCGTGTTGATAGAACCGGTTTTCTTTGCCGTGGCCGCGCAGGATGCGCCCGACATCCTTGCCCGTCATGATCAAGAGGCACAGCCCTATGCCGATGCCTTGGCCGCTGGGGATATGCAACTGGCGGCTCGGTTGTTCAACAGAATGTGGAGCACGGATATCAGTCCGCGGTGGACAGAAATGCAGGAGAAAACCCGCACTGCGATGATACGCGGTGTGCCTGTCGTGCCGGCCGTGAAAGAAGCGGTGTTTAACGACCAAAAGGGCTTTTTGAAACCCGGTGTTCTGGACCGAGCAACCATGCCCATCTTGGTTCTGAGCGGTTCAAAAACGAACCCCGTCATGCCTGTGATTGGTCAGGGGTTGCAGCGCCGCCTGCCCAACGCGTCCTTCGATGTCGTCGAAGGGGCGGGGCACATGCTGCCGATTTCTCATCCAAAGGCCACAGCGCAGCTTGTGCAGCGGTTCTGGGACACTGCTAAGACACCTGCATAAGATTGGCCGCCTTGCCGGCGGCCTATAGCAAGGCCAGAAAACGGTCGATGTCATCTGTACTGATCGACCAGTCGCAAACAAGTCGACAGGCGAGGGGTTCTTCCTCGTCTGCGCCTTCAAGTTCCGCGCCCCACAGGTGATAGACCGCGCCAGCTTGGTGCAACTGCTTGTGGCGCGCCCGCGAGAACTCGGCAAAGATCATGTTGGCTTGTGGCTCATGCAGGAACGAGGCTCCTTTCGCGCGCAGCCCGTCCGCAAGCCGAGCGCAGTTGGCGTTGGCCTGACGCGCCATAGTCAGCCACAGGTCGTTTTGCAGGTATGCCGCCATTTGCGCCGACAGATAGCGGTGCTTGGAGAACAGGTGCGCCCCGCGTTTGCGCCGCAGCTCAAATTCCCAAGCCTTCGTCTCGTCAAAGAAAACAACGGCCTCAACACCCATCAGGCCGTTTTTGGTGCCACCAAAGCTGACCACATCCACGCCCGATTTCCACGTCATCTCGGCAGGGGAACAGTTCAGCGCAACCAGAGCGTTGGTGAAGCGCGCACCGTCAAGGTGAACGGGCAGGCCGTATTCCTTGGCCACGCCACACAGCGCCTGCAACTCGCTCAACGAATACACCGACCCACGTTCGGTCACCTGAGTGATCGAGACCGGACCGCGCTGAGGGCCATGCACGCCGCGCGTTTCTTCGGCCAGAATCGCACCGCGAAGTGACTCGGGGTTCATCTTGTCGCTGCCCGGCACCAGCGTCAGCTTGGCTCCGCTGTAGAACTCGGGCGCGTTGCATTCATCTTCGTGGATATGGGCGACGGGTGAGCAAAACACTGTTTCCCACGGCTGCGCGAGGGTCGCCAAAGCCAGCGAATTCGCCGCCGTCCCTGTGGCCACCAGATACACCGCCGCCCCCGGAGCTTCAAAGACCCCGCGAATCCGATCCCGTACCTCGTTCATCAACGAGTCGGCGCCGTAGGCCATCTGATAGCCTTCGTTGGCCGCGTTCAAGGCTGCCATGACCTGCGGGTGAACCGGCCCGGAATTGTCAGAGGCGAAATACATCAGCTAGGCTCCTCGATGATATAGTCTTCCCACTCTTCCATGGGGGTTTCAAACTCGGACACCGTGCGGCCCTGCACGGATATTCCGGCAGCATGCACGCTATCGGGCGTACCAGATATCAAAGGGTGCCAGTCGTAAAGTGGTTTCCTTTCCCACAGCAACCGATAAGCGCAGGTTTGGGGCAACCAATAGGCGTGGCTGTCGATATTGTCCGGCGTCATCACGATACATTCCGGCACGAACTGATGGCGGATATCGTATTGAGTGCAGCGGCAGGTTTCGTCGTCTAAAAGACGGCAGGCGACACAAGTCAGGGCGACCTCGCCCGAGTCTTCGTCCTCCAGCTTGTTCAGACAGCACTTGCCGCACCCGTCGCACAGCGCTTCCCATTCGCGCTGGTTCATTTTGGTCAGCGGTTTACGTTCCCAAAATCGGGGGGCCAGGCCATCGCGGTCAATCGGATCGGTCGTCATAGTGCCGCCAGCAGGGTGCGGGCCTTTTCGCAATCAGAGTTCATCTGGGAAATTAACCCATCCAGCCCGTCAAAGGTCATCTCTGGGCGGAGATACTCGACCAGACCGACCGACAGGGTCGCGCCGTACAGATCGCCAGAGAAATCGAGCAGGAAAGTCTCGATATTGGGAACTTCGCCCTGAAACATTGGTCGCGTCCCAACCGAAGCCGCGCCGTGATAGCTGCCTGTATGCGGACCGTCGAGCACATCGACCAACACCGCGTAGACACCAAACTTTGGCGGGTGTAGCCCCTCGATCGACATGTTTGCGGTGGGAAAGCCCAGCTCGCGCCCCCGCTGTTCCCCGCCAATGACTTCGCCTTCGATCCGGTGCCAATGGCCCAGCATGGCGGCCGCATCGCGCGGGCGACCTTCGGTCAGTGCAGTGCGGATCGCGGTGGAGGACACGATGTTTTCAGACCGCTCCATCAATGGGGCGATGGTGACGCCAAACCCCATCTCGCGCCCAAAGCGGATCATGTCCTCGGCGGAGCCACTTCGCCCTTTGCCGAAACAGAAATCCGCTCCGACAACAACATGGGACAGGCCGAGCCCATCGCAAATCACATTGCGGGCGAATTCTTCGGGGGTCAAACCAGCAAGAGCTGCATTGAATGGCAGTTCGTACAACTTCTGGACGCCCAGTTTCTCGAGCCGGTGTGCGCGTGCATTGCCGCGCATCAGGCGAAAAGGCGGGGCCGCCGGAGCAAAATACTCACGCGGATGCGGCTCGAACGTCATTACGCCCAGCGGGGCGTCGGGGGCGGCCTTGCGTGCCAGTTCAATGACCGACCGATGGCCGATGTGAACCCCGTCAAAGTTCCCGATCGCGACGCTGGCGCCTCGATCCCGAGGCTCGATATATTGGAAATCCCGAATGGTGCGCATAGCGCTTGCCTAACGGGACTGCGGCCCTTGTTCAAGGGCTTGAAGCATCAGTCGAACTTGCGCGATGGGGCCAGCACCATGGCTTCGCCCACCAACACCTTTTTACCATCAACCGCGCAGTGGCAATCCAGCTTGACCCGGCGTTTGGCAAAGTCGATGTCGATCACCTTGACCTCGGCATAAACCATGTCGCCGGGGCGCACCGGAGCCAGGAATTTCAAGGACTGGCCCATGTAAACCGTACCGTGGCCGGGCAGTTGCTCGCCGATCACGGCTGAGATCAACCCAGCCGTCAGCATCCCATGCGCAATGCGACCCTGAAAGATCGTGTCGCGGGCGTAGTCATCGTCCAGATGAACCGGATTCCGGTCGGTTGAAACCTGCGCGAACATTTCGATATCTTCGTCCGTTACCACTTTGCGCAGGTGGCGGGTCATGCCCATTTCGATGTCTTCAATGCAGATCGTGCCGCGCGGAAGATTGTCCAACATGTCGCCCTCACTCAAAGCCTGCGGGCAACAAAAAAACTTTAGATGCCCGTGTTTGGCAACTTTATTACTTCGCAAGCGCAGAAAATCAAGCCTTTTCTGTTCAGCGCAAACGTCCGATCGTATAGGTGGGATTTATATTTTCCCTTACAATATAAGCGGTTAGGGATTCGTGGTGCGGATGATGCGACGTTTTTGTTTCGGCCGCTGCCAGTCCGCCTGAGATGAACAGAGAATCAATTCCCTCACCCATGCCGCCCAGAATGTCGGTATGAGGCCCGTCGCCGATCACCAAAATATCGCCATCGGGGATATCCTGATCCAATTCTTGCAGCCGACGACGCGCCAGATCGTAGATCGGAGGGTGCGGTTTGCCGAAATAGAGGCTTTCTCCACCCATCTCGGTGTATAGTTTCGCCAATGCGCCCGCGCACCACTCGCGAACCTCGCCCCGATCAACGACGATGTCCGGGTTGGCGCAGAGCAGTTTCATGCCCTTTTGCTTGGCGAATAGGAAATCCGCCCGGTTCACCGCTGGATCTGCCATGGGATCGAACGGGCCGCAGCATACGATGCCCTCGGCCTCGGCCAGTGGTACGCGTTCGATGTGAATGGGGTGATCCAGCAGCTTTAGCGGTTCAAAGAATCCCGCGTCGCGCTCCCATTCGCCCATGAAATAGACCTTTTGGCCGACGACGCCGCGGAACATGGCTGACCGGGCTGAATCTCCGCTTGTCGCGATCGTGTCGTAGGCGTTGTCGGGAACATTGAACTGTTCAAGCTGCTCCGCGACACCGGCGCGCGGTTTGGGAGAGTTGGTGACCAAAACGACAATTCCGCCTTTGGCACGATATTCCTGAAGGGCGGCGACGGCTTCGGGAAAGGCCGTGATGCCGTTGTGAACGCATCCCCAAAGGTCCACGAACAGAGCTTTGTAGCGGTCAGAGATTTCAGAAAGCGAATGAACGATCTGGGTCATGTGCGTGCCCTCGGGGTCAAAGGTCGAAGTTGCGTCAGCTATGGCAAAGCTGGTTCGTTTTGACCATCCCACAATGCAAATAACAGGGGCTGCGGCCTTTGCGCGTCAGTTTTCTTCGGAAATATCTTCCACGCCCGGTGCCTGCTGGACGTTTTCAGTGCCCAGTATGACCTGCGCACCAATCCTATTTTGAAACCGAACCACGACCAAATAGCCGGGCCCCAATTCGTCTTGCAAAACGTCGACCAAAGGTTGTTCGCGCAGGCTTTCAGGAAGCAATCCGGCAATCGAGGAAACCTTGAAAGCGGCTTCGATGGGAAGATCGACGATCAGCCATATGTCCGCGTGTTTGCGCTTGGGGTTTACATCTACGCGGATGATCTCGACCGAAACGGGGTCGGCCCAATCTCGAATAGTCTGCGCGACCCGCGACTCGGTCCGGGTTTCGAGATAGCGATTATAGGTGGACTTCCCCAGTTGCAGGACAACGGCCGCCAGAAATGCCAGCGTCACGAATACGCTGGCCGTAAAGTTCAGCTTGCGCTTGCCTTTGCTGAAGACAACGGAACGCGCGGCATAAACGATATATACCGAACAGGCAGACAGGATGATCGCACCAAGGTTTGTCGCAAAGAGCAGTCCGGCTTCATAGGCGTCGGCGGGTTCACCGAAATACAATAGTACGCCTGACGCAGACAAAGGCGGAACCAGCGATACGCCGATAGCCGCTCCGGGTAGAAGGCTGGCCTCGGACCGGTTGATCTGCACATAAGCGGCTGCCACGCCAGCGGCGAGAGCCACAATAAGGTCTTCGGTTCCGGGATCTGTTCGGGCAAGAACCTGATCGGGGATCAGGATGCCGCGTGGAACATCGGCGATATAGACGAGAAACCATGCCAGAAAGACACACAGAAATGCTGCTGCACAAACCGTCAGGGCAAGGGAAAGCGCCCGTTTCAGCCACCCCATGACCATCGCCGCTGCGACTCCGAGTATCGGAGACATGAGCGGAGCGACCAGCATGGCGGCGATAACCACGGCACCGGAATCGCGCAGCATACCCATCGTGGCAATGACCACCGACAGGGTCAGCAGCATGGCAAAGCGCCGCCAATATGCGGCCTTGTCCTTGCCCTCGAACCGCAGGATATCCCGGGTCGTGCTATAGTTGAGCATGCTCATGCATTTCGTTAGATCCGCGTTTCCGCCGTTGCTTTGATCAGAGTAGCAACGGAAATGGTTCTCGCAAATCTTTAGATGCAAACAAAAAAGGCGCCCAAGCTGGACGCCTTTTCAACACCAGTAAAGTCAGATCAGACTTTGAGGTTCGGGATGATCTGCTTCTTGCGGCTCATGATGCCGGGCAGAACAACCGCGTCGCCATCAACGCTTGCGCCAAAGCTTTTCTCGGCGACGGTTTTGACCAGATCATTGGGAACCAGCAGGGTGGCCTCTTCGTTCAGGATGTCGACCACGAACAGCAGAACCTGATCCACGCCGTCTTCCTTGGCAACATCCGCCATTGAAGTTGCAAGGCTGCCCTTGCGGTCCAGCACAACGCCCGGAGCGGTGGTTTCCAGAACCGAGACGCGGAACTTGGTGCCGTCGACCTCGTATTCCTTGCTGTCCATGCGGATCAGTTCCGCATCCGAGAACGAGGAAACGTCCGATTTTGCCGCGAACATATCAGCAGCATAGGCCGAGACGTCCAGACCCAGCTCAGCCGCCAGTTTCTCGGCCACGGCGCGGTCATGGGCGGTGGTGGTGGGCGAGCGGAACTCCAGCGTGTCCGACAGGATGCAGGTCAGCGCCGCGCCTTTGATGGCCTCGGGCATTTTGGCTGCGTCGTCGCCCATCAGGTCAACCATGATCGTCGCGGTGCAGGCCAACGGGCGAACGGTGATGTCGATCGGGCCTTTGGTTTCCAGACCGCCGACCAGTTTGTGGTGGTCGATGATGGCGCGGATGTCGGCGCTGTTGACGCTGGCGGGCAGCTCGGCGGGGTTGTTGGTGTCTACGATGACAACCGGCGCGTCTGCTTCAACGTCGTCAATGATGCGCGGCTTGGGCAGGTCCCAGCGTTGCAGCATGAACGCCGCTTCTGTGTTGGGTTCGCCCAGCAGTACGGGCTCGGCCTGTTCGCCTTTGACTTCGTTCAGGTACCACGACCACAGGATCGGAGAACCGGTGGAATCGGTGTCGGGGGATTTATGTCCAAATACGAGGGTTGTCATGTCAGCGTCCTGAGGATGGTAATTTTGCGCGCCTTATAGGGCGGTCCTGCAGGCTTGTCACCTGCCCACCGGTGAACTGCGACGATGGGTATAAGATTGCTTAGAAAACGGCCCTTTCCAAAGTGTATCCGCTTTGCTCCAGCTGTTTCAGCAGGCCGTGTTCGCCCCCAAGGTGGCCTGCACCGACTGCGATCACCGCCATCTGATCTTGAATGTCCAGAATGTGCTGCATCCAGTTGTTATTGCGCTCGACCAAAAGCTGCTTCTCAAAGCCGCCCCATTCCTCGTCAAAGATTTCTTGCGTCAGGCCCGAACTCTCAAGACCCTGCAGGCGGGCGAACTGGATGATCTCTCCATGCTTTTCTTCCAAATACGTGTTGAGCATGGTGGTGAGCTGATCTTCGCTGCTTTCAAAGGCATCCGCCATCCGAACCAGGGATTGTACCTGCTTTTCCATTGGGAATTCGTCGAACATGGCCATCAGTTCGTCGATCTGCTCGAGCGAGTGCTGCGGGATGCCGTTTTCCTTGGCCAGGTCTGTCAGGCGCGCATCCATGCCGTAGTTGGCGTCAGGATCTTGAATCATGCAGGGAGGGACGCCCAGGGTCATGCTCAGGAACCACGGGCGCATTTTCGCACCCATCCAACCGGGAATCCCGCGATCCTCCAAGCCCTTGGACAGTGCGGCCCAATCCTCTTCAGACATCATGTCGATCAAAGTTGGTCCGGACGTGATTAGAACCGGGCTGAGGTCTTGCGCCAGATCCTTCTGAAACGCGTCCATCTCGGCTTTGGTCACCTCGAAGTAGAACGCATCGGCTTGGCTGAGGGTCGGGGCCAGCCTTTCGACCACAGCGTCCATACGTGGGTCGTTGGTATGCACTGTGCCGATCAGGTGCAGTACCGTGTCGCCTTTCTTGGCGGTCCAATGGTTGCCTTCGGGAAAGGGGAAGTCGGTCAGGGACTGTTGCAATTCCTGCTGCATCTCGGCCGACATGTCGGACCGCAAATCCCGCCCTTCACAAGCCGCATAAGCGGACAGCGGCAAAAGTAAAAAGAGAAAGACAAAGAGAAAACGCATCAGGACCATCCCGTTTAACCACGTACAGATATGTGTCGCGACCTTGCCTTGCTCAAGGTGTTGGTTCAAGCGACTTGGAGGCGGGTAAGGCCGATCTGTGTCTGGCATTCCACAGCAAAACGCCTAGCATAGAAGGATGAACCGCGAGCAGGACCTCTATCCCCCCATCAAAACGCTGCTGGAGCGTCAGGGTTACACCGTCAAGGGTGAGGTTGGCGCGGCCGATATCGTTGCTGTTCGCGCTGATGAAGAACCGGTGATTGTCGAGTTGAAGCTGCGGTTTTCATTGGCGTTGTTCCATCAGGCCATCACCCGACTGAAAGTGACCGATCAGGTCTATATCGGGGTGAGCAAACCGACCGGACGCACGGCGCGACGCGCTTTGAAGGACAATGTTGCGCTGTGCCGACGCTTGGGGTTGGGCCTGATCACGGTCCGCGCGGATGGCGCGGTTGAGGTGCAGTGCGATCCCGGCCCCTATGCGCCGCGCAAAAAAAAGGCCAAGGCTGCTCGGTTGTTGCGCGAGTTTGACCGGTTGGAGGGTGACCCCAACGCCGGAGGTGCCACGCGGCATGGGATCGTAACGGCCTACCGTCAGGATGCCCTGAGATGTGCCGCCTACCTTGCCGAGCAGGGTGCCACCAAGGGGGCCGAAGTTGCCAAGGCCACCGGTGTTTCCGAAGCCACCCGCCTGATGCGGGACAATCACTATGGCTGGTTCGATAAAATAGAGAAGGGCGTCTATTGCCTGACCGAAGCTGGCCAAGAGGGGCTGAAGCACTGGGCCTACAGTTGGGGCCAGCCGGAATAAGACCCCACGTCAAAAAAACTATCACAGCTTGTTGACTCGGGGTTTTGAACTCCCTAGCTATGCGTCGTTATCACTCTCACACCCTGAGTGCTAACGCCCCGCCATCCGGCGAGGGGAGGATTAACAACTTTGAGCCCAAGGAGCTGCAAAGATGGCATTGAAACCGCTTCATGACCGTGTGCTGGTTCGCCGTACCGAAAGCGAAGAAAAAACCGCAGGCGGCCTGATCATTCCTGACAGCGCAAAAGAAAAGCCCAGCGAAGGCGAAGTCGTTGCAACCGGCGAAGGCGCGCGCAAGGACAGCGGCGAGCTGATCGCAATGGCTGTAAAAGCTGGCGACAAGATCCTGTTCGGCAAATGGTCGGGCACCGAGGTTCAGGTCGACGGCGAAGAGCTGCTGATGATGAAAGAAAGCGACATCATGGGGATCATCGAGTAAGCCCACGCGCTTTACTCTGATCTTCGTTCCCAACTTATTTCTCAAGGAGAAACGACATGGCTGCAAAGGACGTCAAGTTCGACACCGATGCCCGTAACCGTATGCTGGCAGGTGTGAACATCCTGGCCGATGCTGTTAAAGTGACCCTGGGCCCCAAAGGCCGCAACGTGGTTCTGGACAAATCCTTCGGCGCACCGCGCATCACCAAAGACGGTGTTTCGGTTGCCAAGGAAATCGAACTGGAAGACAAGTTCGAAAACATGGGCGCGCAGATGGTGAAAGAAGTCGCCAGCCGCACCAATGACGAAGCCGGCGACGGCACCACCACCGCAACCGTTCTGGCACAAGCCATCGTTCGCGAAGGTCTCAAGCAGGTTGCTGCTGGCCTGAACCCGATGGACCTGAAGCGCGGCATCGACCTGGCGACCGCCAAGGTTGTTGAAGGCATCAAGACCGCTTCGCGCGAAGTCAAAGACTCGGCAGAAGTTGCTCAGGTTGGCACCATCTCGGCCAACGGCGAAGCCGAAATCGGCCAGCAGATCGCAGACGCGATGCAGAAGGTTGGCAACGAAGGCGTCATCACCGTCGAAGAAAACAAAGGTCTGGAAACCGAGACCGATGTTGTCGAAGGTATGCAGTTCGACCGTGGCTACCTGTCGCCTTACTTCGTCACCAACGCAGACAAGATGATCGCAGAACTCGACGACTGCATGATCCTGCTGCACGAAAAGAAACTGTCCTCGCTGCAGCCGATGGTTCCGCTGCTCGAGCAGGTGATCCAGTCGCAGAAGCCGCTGCTGATCATTGCCGAAGACGTTGAAGGCGAAGCGCTGGCGACTCTGGTTGTCAACAAACTGCGCGGCGGCCTGAAAATTGCTGCTGTCAAAGCACCGGGCTTCGGCGATCGCCGTAAAGCCATGCTGCAGGACATCGCGATCCTGACCGGCGGTCAGGTCATCAGCGAAGACCTGGGCATGAAGCTCGAGTCCGTCACCATGGACATGCTGGGCACCGCCAAGAAGATCGAGATCACCAAAGACGAAACCACCATCGTCGACGGTGCTGGCGAGAAAGCCGAGATCGAAGCACGTGTTGCGCAGATCCGCACTCAGATCGAAGAAACTTCGTCGGACTACGACCGTGAAAAGCTGCAAGAGCGCGTTGCCAAACTGGCAGGCGGTGTTGCTGTGATCCGCGTCGGTGGCATGACCGAAGTTGAAGTGAAAGAGCGTAAGGACCGTGTGGACGATGCTCTGAACGCGACCCGCGCTGCTGTGCAGGAAGGCGTTGTTGTGGGCGGCGGTGTTGCTCTGGTTCAGGCCGGTAAAGCACTGGAAACTCTGGAAGGCGCAAACGCTGACCAGAACGCAGGCATCAACATCGTTCGGAAGGCAATCGAAGCGCCGCTGCGCCAGATCGCCGAAAACGCAGGTGTTGACGGTGCGGTTGTCGCTGGCAAGATCCGTGAATCTTCGGAGGCAGCCTTCGGCTTTAACGCCCAAACCGAAGAATATGGCGACATGTTCTCGTTCGGCGTGATCGACCCGGCCAAAGTTGTCCGTACCGCTCTGGAAGACGCGGCATCGGTTGCTGGTCTGCTGGTCACCACCGAAGCGATGGTTGCTGATCGTCCGGCCAAAGAAGGCGCGGCACCTGCAGGCGGCATGCCCGACATGGGCGGCATGGGCGGCATGATGTAAGCTGCCTAAGCCTTAGTGCTTATGGATGGGGTCGCCTTCGGGCGGCCCCGTTTCGTTTGGAATGCCCGCTGCGCGGTCATGCCTCCGGCGGAAGTATTTTTGAACAGAAGAAGGTCGGGGTTTCGTTTGCGGGAAAGTGAGTGTGCAAACGGCGTGGAACCCGCTATGCGGTGGGTATGCGACTGTTTTTGCTCACTGCCCTGACCATGTGCGCTTTTGCGGCGAATTCGATTCTGAACCGGCTGGCCATCGACAGCGGCGCTGCTGATCCCGCTGGGTTTGCCGTTGTGCGCGTTCTGGCCGGGGCTGCGGTTCTGGCGGCGCTGGTTTTTCTCAGAGGTGGGCGCCTGCCGTTGGGAAACACACGCCGGATCGTCGGGGCCGGGTCACTTTCATTGTACATGATCGGCTTTTCGATTGCTTACCTGACGCTGGACGCGGGATTGGGCGCGTTGATCCTGTTCGGTGTCGTCCAGATCACCATGATTGCGGTGACGTCGGTGACCGGAACTACTCCGGGGGCCCGCCAGATCGCCGGGGCCGCGATTGCACTTGCCGGGCTTGCTTGGGTTTTATGGCCCTCTGGCGAAGTGCGCGTGGACCCGGTTGGCGCAGCCCTGATGACTGCTGCTGGCGTGGGCTGGGCTATCTATTCATTGGTTGGCCGGTCCGAGCCGGACGCATTGGCCGGCACGGCAGCCAACTTTGTTGTTGCGCTGCCGGTCACGGGGTTGGTGCTGTTGTTCGGCGGCACCGACTGGCACATGACTGCGAACGGGTACCTGCTGGCTGCCCTTTCTGGAGGTGTCACGTCTGGAATGGGCTATGCGCTTTGGTACCGTGTTCTGCCGCAGCTGGCTCCGACCACGGCGGCGGTGGTCCAGTTGAGCGTTCCGATCATCGCGATTGCTGGCGGTATTGTCTTGTTGGGTGAGATCGCTTCTCTGCGCCTTGTCCTTGGCGCGACACTTGTGTTGGGTGGCATTGCGCTGGCGGTCCTTAGGTTGCAGCCGCGCTAGGGGTTTTATTACCCTCTGTTTGGGCTTATCTGGCCGCTATGAGATACCTGCTTGCCCTTGTTCTGTTTCTAATTCCTGCGGTGGTACAGGCAAAATGCGTTGTGCTGTTGCATGGGCTTGCCCGTACCGAAGCGTCCTTTACCGTGATGGAGCAGTTGTTCAAGGCGCATGACTATATGGTCGTGCGGCCCGGCTACCCGTCGACGGATCTGCCGATTCCTGAACTGGCCAACCAAACTCTGCCCAAAGCATTTGCGGCCTGCGGTGACGATGCGGTCAATGTCGTGGCCCATTCGATGGGGGGCATCCTCCTGCGGTACTGGTTGCAGGACAATCAGCCCGAGAACCTGGGTCGCGTGGTCATGCTTGGACCGCCTAATCAGGGCAGCCAACTGGTCGATGAATTGGGCGCTTATGAGGTGTTCGGAATGCTCCACGGACCTGCAGGTCTGGCGCTAGGAACTGGCCCGGAAGGGATTCCGGCCCGGTTGCCGCCGGTTGATTTTGAGTTGGGGGTAATCGCGGGTGAGAATTCTCTGAACCCTTTGTTTTCTTCAATGATCGACGGCAAAGATGACGGCAAGGTCTCTGTCGAAACCACCAAAGTCGACGGCATGAAGGACCATATCGTCTTGCCTGTGACCCATACGTTCATGATGAACAACCCGCGCGTCATGGCTCAGGCGCTGCATTTTATCGAGTTTGGCCAGTTCGATCCGGAAATCACGTGGCTGGACGGGGTGCAGGATATCATTGATGAAATCTGTATCGGGCAGGATTGCTCGGAACCTGCTTCGGAGCCCTCGCAATGACCCCGCTCAACCTGACACTGACCGGGGCGGAGGTTCTGTTGCCCGACTGTGGCCTGGCCTCTGCCGACCTGTCATTGGCCGAGGGGATCATTCGGTCTGACCGTACCGGACAGGCCATCGACTTGTCAGGGTACCTTGTACTACCTGGCATCATTGACCTGCACGGCGACGGGTTCGAGCGCCATATCGCGCCGCGCCGAGGGGCGATGAAACAGATGGATGAGGGTATTCTGTCGGTCGAGTCCGAGCTGGCCGCCAACGGAATCACAACCGCTGTTTTGGCGCAGTTCTACAGTTGGGAAGGCGGCGTGCGCGGTCCTGAATTTGCGGGGCAGGTGTTTGATGCGATTGCTTCGGTAAAAGGTCGCGTCGTTACCGATCTGATGCCTCAACTGCGGTTTGAGACGCACATGCTGGACGACTACGCCGGCCTGCCGGAACGGATCAAGCAATGGCAAGTGCCCTATGTCGTTTTCAACGATCACCTGCCACATGACCGCCTGTCGGAAGGGCGCAAACCGCCGCGCCTGACTGGGCAAGCGCTGAAGGCAGGGCGTAACCCGGACAAACACTTTGAAATGTTGCTGTCCATGCACGCGCGCAGGGCTGAGGTGCCTCACGCACTTGATGATCTCTGCGCTGCGCTGACGGGGCAGGGGGTGCGCATGGGCAGCCACGATGACGCGACCTCGACAACCCGGGCCGACTGGCGAAACCGGGGCGCGCGCATTTCCGAGTTTCCCGAAACGCTTGAGGCAGCCGAGGCCGCCCGTTCTGCTGGAGATCACGTTATTCTAGGGTCCCCGAATGTGGTGCGTGGCGGATCGCATAAAGGCAATGCCAGTGCGCTGGACTTGATTGCTATGGGGCTGTGCGACGCTCTGGCTTCGGACTACCATTACCCCAGCCCACGTCGCGCCGCATTGATGTTGGCCAAAAGCGGCCTGCTGGATTTTGCCGGTGCCTGGAGCCTTGTATCCTCCGGCCCGGCGCAGGTTCTGGGACTGCAGGACCGTGGCACGCTGGCACCCGGCCAACGTGCCGATCTGGTCATTTTGGACGCTAAGACACACCGGGTTGCCACCACAATGGCAGCGGGCCGGATCAGCTACATGGCCGGAGATATCGCGGCCCGGTTCCTAGCCTGATCCGCAGGCTTCATCTGGCTACAAATATCCCCGCCGGAGGCATCGCGCGTCAGCGCGATTTCTCAGCGGACGATACGGTTGAAATGGCCCATCTTTCGACCGGCTTTAACCTCAGCCTTGCCGTATAGATGCAGCGCCACGTCCCGTTCCTGTGCCAATTCCGGCACGCGGCTCATGTCGTCGCCGATCAGGTTCTCCATCACCACGTCCGCGTGACGCTGCCCGTCGCCCAGGGGCCATCCGGCTACGGCGCGAATATGCTGCTCGAACTGATCCACAGCACAGCCGTTCTGTGTCCAATGGCCCGAGTTATGTACGCGCGGAGCGATCTCGTTCACGATCAGGCCGCCGGGCGTGACAAACAGCTCAACCCCCATCACGCCCACATAGTCCAAGGCGTTCAGGATATTGGCGGCCAGCAAAATCGCATCCGTTCGCTGCGCCGGGCGCAGACGTGCCGGGACGGTTGTCGTATGCAGGATGCCGTCGCGATGCACGTTTTCGCCGGGGTCGAAACAGGCCACCTGACCATCCAACCCGCGGGCCGCAATGATCGAGACCTCGTGACTGAAATCGACAAAACCTTCGAGGATTGCGGGCGCACCGGCCATGTCCGCCAGAGCGGTCTCGGCGTCCTCGGGGGTGCGTAGTCGGGCCTGCCCCTTGCCGTCATAGCCGAAACGACGGGTTTTCAGGATCGCAGGCGTTCCGATTTGTTCGATTGCGGCCTTCAGGCTGTCCAAATCTGTGATGTCGGCAAACGGCGCGGTTTGCAGGCCCAACCCTTGCAGAAAAGTCTTTTCGGTCAGGCGATCCTGACTGACGCGCAACGCCTCGCGTCCGGGGCGAATGGGGCGGTGAGATTCCAGAATGTCCAACGCCTCGGTCGGGATGTTTTCAAACTCATAAGTGATGACATCAACCGACTCGGCAAAGGCTTTCAAAGCGTCGGCGTCGTCATAGGCTGCCGTTGTCACCCGGTCGGCCACCTGACCGGCAGGAGGGTTTGCGCCGGGCTCATAGATATGAGTGACGAATCCCAGACGGGCCGCTGCAACGGACAGCATCCGTCCCAACTGACCACCGCCAAGAATACCGATCGTTGCGCCGGGCTGCAGCATCTCAGTCATCGACAGGCTCCTGCGGGATCGAGGCCGACAGCGCATCGCGCCACGCATCCAGCCGTTCTGCCAGCGCATCGTCCTGCAAGGCCAGTATGCCAGCGGCCATAAGCCCGGCATTGGCACCACCCGCCGATCCGATGGCCATGGTCGCCACGGGAAACCCTTTGGGCATCTGCACGATGGAATAAAGCGAATCGACCCCGGACAAAGCCCGCGTCTGAACAGGCACCCCAATCACCGGCACCCGCGTTTTCGAGGCCATCATTCCCGGCAGGTGCGCTGCTCCGCCCGCACCGGCAATAATCACTTGCAGGCCACGCGACACGGCGGTTTTTCCATAATCCCAGAGGCGGTCAGGGGTACGGTGCGCTGAGACAATACGCTTTTCATACGCAACGCCCAATTCATCAAGAATGTCTGCGGCTTCTTTCATCGTGGACCAGTCCGATTGACTGCCCATGATGATCCCCACTTTCACGTCGCTCATCCGCTTTTGCCTCTGCCTTTGGAAAGAGCGCGCACTATAGCCAAATCCGCTTTTGTGGCAATGCTGTACAGCGCGTTCAGGCGATGATATCTGGGGTCAATCGGTCTTCGATCAGGCGGATGATATCTTTCAGGCGCAGTTTTTGTTTTTTCAGCCGTTTGATCGTCAGTTGATCGGACGTGCCCTTGGCCTGCAACGCTTCGATCGCCTCGTCCAGATCACGGTGCTGGCGGCGAAAAACCTCCAGCTCTACCCGTAAAACCTCATCTGTTTTCATTGAAAGATCGGTGGGCGCGTTCATGGGCGACTCGGTGGTTATTGTGGTGCTTATCACACAAGATAGTGTGTCAGGCGTTATCCCGCCAGACCTTGTGGACATCCTGGTTTCTTCCCATATTCTATAGCATGCGGTTGCCAGAGAGGGGCCGCAAAACACGTCGCTTTGACAATAAAGGACGAAAATACGTGTCAAAACTTACTCTTGGCTCATACCCGCATCTTCTGGGGTTCGAGCAATTGGAACGCCTTCTGGAACGGTCTGCAAAGGCCGGAAACGAAGGATACCCGCCCTATAACATCGAACAGACCTCGGACTTTTCGTATCGCATAACTCTGGCGGTGGCCGGGTTCGCGGAAGAGGATTTGTCGATCACCATCGAGGATCGCCAACTGGTGATCCGGGGCCGTCAACGCGACGATAGCGAAGGACGCATCTTCCTGCATCGCGGCATCGCGGCGCGCCAGTTCCAGCGCATGTTCGTGCTGGCCGACGGGGTCGAAGTGGGCGAGGCGATCATGGAAAACGGTCTGCTGCATGTGGACCTGACCCGCGCGGTGCCCGAAACCGTGGTGCAAACGATCAACATAAGAAAGGGGTAAGAGCAATGAATACACCGATCGAACTGAACACCGAAGGCGACCGGATCGTTTATGTCAAAACGGTCGAAGTCGCTGATCTGCCTCGGGAAGTCCGCGAGCAGGCCGGTGATCTTGAACTGCTGTACGCCGTTCATGATTCCGAAGGGCAGCGGCTTGCATTGGTGGCCGACCGAAAGCTGGCCTTTAATCTTGCGCGGGAACATGATTTCTCGCCGGTTGCGGTCCACTGAATCAGCCTGCATACGATTTACCCGTGACATCTTCCTCGTGCCGGGTGAGATATGCGAACTCAAAGCGGTTTGCGTAGGGAAAGGCGCGAGGAATGGGCTGGTTCGATTTTGACTGGGTGGACGCCTTCAGCGACCAAGCCTTCGGCGGCAATGGATGTGCTGTGGTTCATGGCGGCGCGACCCTGCCGGACGATATCTGCATGGCCTATGTGCGCGAGACTTCGCTTGTCGAATGTACGTTTACGGGTCCGTCAGATGTGGCCGACATCCGGGTTCGCTATTTTCTGGCCAGCCGAGAGATTCCCTTTGCCGGGCACCCAACCATCGCGACTGTTGAAGCCATGCGGTCGCGCGGTCTTTTCAAGGGCGATTCGCTGTCGCTTGAAACTGGGGTAGGGGTCGTCCCGGTTCGTCTGAACGGGGACGAGATCGAAATCACTCAGGTCGCACCGCAGTTTGGTGATTATGTCCCCGCGAATCTGGTTGCCGCTGCCGTAGGTCTACCGGAAGAAGCGATCATTTCGCCTCCGCAATTCGTATCCACGGGGCTGCCCTTTTGCATCACCGTTCTTCGCGATCACGATGCGTTGCGGGCCGCTAGTCTGGATGTGGACTCGCTGCGCGAAATAACGGAAATGGCAGGGTTCTCTGGCTCTGATATGGCCGAGCCTTTCCTCGTGACCTTAAAAGGTGCGACCGAGGCAGGTGACACGTTTTCGCGCTTGTTGCTTGCCCCGCCCAGCCCGCCAGAGGATCCGTTCACCGGGTCTGCGACCGGTGCAATGGCTGCCTACCTGTGGAAACATGGGTTGATGTCAAAGGATTCATTTACCGCCGAACAAGGGCACGACATGGGGCGCCCCGGTCAAGCCACCGTTACTCGAGTCGGGTCCTGCGACGCGATGACGGGTATCCGGGTCGCGGGACGTGGGCGCGTTTTGATGCGCGGTCAGGTCGATCTTACCGAGGTATAGCTATGAACGAACCCGCGATTGCCATTTTGCCTTATGGACACCGTTTGGGGCCAAAGCTGGCGTCAGTTCCCTTGTCCGAAATGATCTGGCCCGAAGGCTGCCCGGACCGATTGACCGGCAAGACTGTCGGAGACCTTGAGGTCACGGATCACCTGATCATGTACCCCAATTCCACGGTCCACATGCGCCTTCGACGCGGCACTCGGGCGCAGATATCGCTGATGATGGGAGAGCCTTCTGCCATCCACGGTAAACACGACCGGATACTGCGCTATACGTGGCGGCGGTTTTTCCGGGTCATGACGTTCCACGATGCGTTGCTGGGCAGCATCCCAAACGCTGTGTTCCTGCCCTACGGCGTGACAATGATCCCCGACTGGCAAGATTTGGACGTCACAAAAGTCAAATCATGCTCGCTGATCGCTTCGGCCAAACGTGATCTTGAAGGGCACCAATTGCGCCATTCCGTTATCGATTGGGTGCGTCGGACCAACGCAGATGTCGACATCATGGGGCGCGGTTACAATCCGTTCGACCTCAAGTCTGACGGGCTGGCCCCTTACCGTTATTCCGTGGTGATCGAAAATGTGCGCGAGCGGAACTATTTCTCGGAAAAGCTGACAGATACGATTCTGTGTTCTGCCGTTCCAATATATTGGGGCTGTCCAAACATCGGTGATTTCATGGATACGTCCGGCATGATCCTCTGCGAATCCGAGGATGATATCCATCGCGCCATTCAGACGGCGTCGGATGAGGATTACGCAACGCGCTTGCCGCACCTGCGGGCCATTCAGCCCAAGGCGGCCGAGTTCGGTGATTTTGAAGGCCGAGCCGTCGCGGCCCTACGCGCGGAACTATAGCCTGAAAAAGAAAAGGCTCCCGCGATGCGAGAGCCTTTCATAGAGTGTCAGCAGTGTCTTAGGACGCTGCGATCAGGCCCATGCTTTCCAGCTTGAGCAGTACCTGATGGGCGCAGTTGTCGACATCCACGTTCTCGGTTTCGACGCTCAGCTCAGGGTTCTGAGGCACGTCATAAGGGTCCGAGATACCGGTGAACTCTTTGATCTTGCCTTCGCGCGCCAGCTTGTACAGACCCTTGCGGTCGCGACGCTCACATTCCTCGATGCTGGTTGAAACATGCACTTCGCAGAAGGCACCGAACTGTTCGATATCTTCCCGAACTGCGCGGCGCGTGGTCGCGTAAGGCGCGATCGGCGCACAGATGGCGATGCCACCGTTTTTGGTGATCTCGCTGGCCACATAGCCGATACGACGGATGTTCAGGTCGCGGTGTTCCTTAGAGAAGCCCAGTTCCGACGACAGGTTCTTACGCACGATGTCACCATCCAGCAGTGTAACCGGACGACCACCCATCTCCATCAGCTTGACCATCAACGCGTTGGCGATGGTGGATTTGCCCGAACCCGAGAACCCGGTGAAGAACACGGTGAAACCCTGTTGGCTACGCGGCGGTTTGGTCTTGCGCAGCTCGGCCACCACCTCGGGGAAGCTGAACCATTCGGGGATTTCCAGACCTTCGGCCAGACGGCGGCGCAGTTCGGTGCCCGAGATATTCAGGATCGTGACGTTGTCCTTGTCTTCGATCTCGTCATTCGGTTCGTACTGGGCGCGCTCCTGCACATAGACCATGTGCTTGAAGTCAACCATTTCGAGGCCGATCTCGTCCTGGTATTTGCGGAACAGGTCCTGCGCATCGTAGGGGCCGTAGAAATCTTCGCCTTGGCTGTTTTTGCCCGGGCCAGCGTGGTCACGACCAACGATGAAGTGGGTGCAGCCGTGGTTGGCGCGGATCAGACCGTGCCAGACCGCCTCACGCGGGCCAGCCATACGCATCGCCAGGTTCAGCAGCGACATCGAGGTGGTCGAGGCTGGGTATTTGTCCAGAACCGCCTCATAGCAGCGCACGCGGGTAAAGTGATCGACGTCGCCGGGTTTGGTCATGCCGACAACCGGGTGGATCAGTAGGTTGGCCTGTGCTTCTTTCGCGGCGCGGAAGGTCAGCTCCTGGTGGGCGCGGTGCAGGGGGTTGCGGGTTTGGAACGCGACGATACGACGCCAGCCCAGCTTGCGGAAATAGGCGCGCAGCTCGTTCGGCGTGTCGCGGCGGGCGCGGAAATCATAGTGGACGGGCTGCTGGATGCCGGTGACGGGGCCGCCCAAGTAAACTTTGCCCGCGACGTTGTGCAGATAGTTCACGGCGGGGTGGGCATCATCATCCGCACCGAACACCTTTTCGGCCTCGCGTGCCTTGTTCGGGGTCCAGCGGTCGGTCACGGTCATGGTGCCGAGGATCACGCCCTCTTGGTCGCGCAGGGCGATGTCCTGACCCAGCTCGATGGTTTCGGCAAAGTCTTCGCTCACGTCCAGCGTGATGGGCATCGGCCACAGGGTGCCGTCAGCCAGACGCATATTTTCTACGACGTTGTCGTAATCGGCTTCGGACAGAAACCCTTTCAACGGGTTGAACCCGCCATTCATCAGAAGCTCCAGGTCACAGATTTGACGCGGGCTGAGATCCCAGCTTGTCAGGTCAGCGGCTTCTACTTTCAGCTTCTGAGCTGACTCGTAGGAAACATATAGTTCAGGGATCGGAGCGAGATTACTTAACATCGTCATAGGAATACTCTTGTCGAAGTGCGGTTTTGCCAGTGATTCAGGGGCGTTTGCGGGGCATTTGCCCCGACCGTTGGCCGAAGTCCATATACATTTATGAAACAAAGGACGAAATGCGCGGTTTTTTCGCGGAATGGAAGGATTTTCTGACATCTGCTTTAAAAAGCGACCACGATCCCGGCAATGGCCGACAAATTGGCAGGAACCAGTGAATGTGTTCCTATGCAGGGCTGCCCTGCATCAAGTCCGCCGCGCTTTTTACCGGAAGGGCGGGAATCGGCCGCGTCACGCCGCGCAACTGAAAGGGCCGCAGGTCGATCAGGTCTTGTTCGTACCCCGCCGCCTTGAGCAGATCGGCCGAAACCAAAAGCTCTACCTCCAGGGCTTTGGTTTCTCCTTCCAACCGGCTGGCCACGTTGACGGCGTCCCCGATGATCGTGCGTGCCGCGTTGCCTGCCGCGCCGATTTCCCCCAGCACCAAATCGCCCAGGTGAAGGCCCATGCCGATTCTTATGCGCGGGCTTCCCTCTGCCTCTAACTGCTGGTTGAACCGCCTCAGCGCGCGGCTCACATCAGCGGCGGCGTTCAGACCGGCCTTGGCTGAGCTTACTGCGTCAGGCGTTTCAAACACCGCCAGCAGCCCATCACCCATGTATTTGTCGACCACACCCCCGTCCGCAGTGATGGCCGGTACGATGGCATCAAAAAACCGGTTCAGAAGGAAAACGATGTCATAGGGCAGTTGCCCGGTGGTGCGCGAAGTAAAGCCGCGCATATCCAGAAATAGCACGGCCAGCTTGCGCTCTTGCCCCTGACTGGCATGAGCCCTCTGACGCCCACCATCTGGGCGGAACATCCGAAAAGCGGTGATCGGTTCGGTCGGGCGAATCTGGCACGCCAGCCGAGCACCGTCTGGCGCGCTGACAGCTGCCAGGCTGCGCGCCTCAACGTCACTGGGTGCAGGAAGCTGGTCTGCACCGTCCTCGACAATTACCCGGCATGTAGTACAGCGCCCCTTTCCGCCGCACAGTGCGGTGTGTGGGATGCCATTGGCCTGTGATATCTCAAGCAGCGTCATGCCTTTCTCAGCCACCACTTCGGGGCCTTCTACGTATTTGATCCGAACAGAGTGTCTGCGCCGCCATAGCTTGCGCCCAAGAAACACCGCAAGGGACGTGGCCAGCGCGATCCAAAACGCCAGCATTGCGTTGTCTTTGACACTGAAAAGAGCCTGAAATTCCTCGGGCGAGGGCCAGTTGTAGTGCTCGATATATTGTTCGCGTAGGAAAGGATCGGCAAAATCGGCCCAAATCCTGCGCCCTTCGGTGAGCAGGCCCGCAAGGGCAAAGGACGGAACAAAAACAGCCAGCCCGATCAGATAGGGGGCCACTTTGGGCCACCAACGGGTAAGTCGAAGCCACATGTGCAGCCCGATGCAGCTATGGACCCAGACAACCAGCAAAAGCAGGCATTGCATGTAGATCGCGGAACTGGGCCACATCAAAGCGATGATATACCCCATCTCGTCATTCACGCTGTAGATTTCGTGCGCATAGCGTGTGTGAACTATGTGGGCGATCAGTTGCAGGGGAATCAGCAACCCAAGCACAACTTGCAGACCGGTGCTAAAGGGCATCCGCAACGTCCGGCGCTGGCTGATCGAATACAAGGCCAAGCCGAAATGGGTCAACAAAGCCACGTACAAGATTGCGCTGCCAATATCGTGTCGGGTGACAGCGTGGCGCCCGTCCTGCATCCCGTGAAGATAGTCTGTGTGAAAAAGGCCCAGACCGATATTGATGAAATGAAAGAACGCGAAGGCAAACAGGATCAGCCCACTGATAATCCGTAGCCGGGTTGCCCACCCGCCTTGCCATAAAACGCTGTTCACCTGAGCCACCTGGGTTGTCTTGCTCGCGCGTCGAGTCTGATATGAGGTCGGCTGGCGGTCAAGGCAAGGTTGCGCAGGGCAGGGCGAAACCCCCCGGCCGATCCGGGGGGATTCTTTTGTATCTTAGTCTTGTTCCGCGAGGAAACGTTCCGCGTCCAGCGCGGCCATGCAGCCCATGCCAGCGCTGGTGACGGCCTGACGATAGATGTGGTCGGTCAGGTCACCTGCGGCGAAAACACCCGGAACCGACGTCTCGGTCGAGCCCGGCTTGGTGACGACATATCCGCCCATATGGGTTTCCAACGATTCCTTTACCAATTCGTTTGCAGGTGCGTGGCCGATCGCGACGAATACGCCCTTACACGGAATCTCGGAGACCTCGCCGGTCTTTACGTTCTTGACGCGCACGCCTTCGACGCCCAGCGGGGCATCCGTGCCGACGACTTCTTCCAGCTCGTGGAACCACAGCGGCTCGATCTTTTCATTCTTCAGCAGACGGTCCTGCAGAATTTTCTCGGCCCGCAACTCGTCACGGCGGTGGATCAGCGTCACCTTGCTGGCGAAATTGGTCAGGAACAGCGCTTCTTCAACCGCAGTGTTGCCGCCACCGATCACCACGATCTCTTGCCCGCGATAGAAGAAGCCGTCACAGGTTGCACAGGCGGATACGCCGAAACCCTTGAACTTTTCTTCCGACGGCATGCCCAGCCATTTGGCGCGTGCACCGGTGGCAAGAATGACGGCGTCGGCCGTATAAACCGTGCCGCTGTCACCCTTGGCGGTGAACGGGCGTTTCGAGACGTCCAGGTCGTTGATGATATCGCCGATGATTTCGCAACCCATCGCCTTGGCGTGGTCCTGCATGCGCACCATCAGGTCCGGCCCCTGAATTTCGGTGTCACCGGGCCAATTCTCGACCTCGGTGGTGGTGGTCAACTGACCTCCGGGTTCGATGCCTTGAACCAGGATCGGTTCAAGCATGGCGCGGCTGGCATAGACGCCCGCAGTATAACCAGCCGGCCCCGATCCGATGATCAGAACCTTCGTGTGACGTGTTTCGGCCATGGTACCCCCAACTCGATCTGCCTGTTTTGGGCGCGTGGCCCCTTGGCGAATGGATATAGCGACCACTGTGCGGCGCTTAAAGCCCCTTCCTGTTCACCATCCGGTATGCAGCTATCGAATAGCGCCTAAAAAAAGAACATTGAAAATAAAGAATATTGCGCTTTCACGAAAGATTATTGCGCATCTTTGGGGTGCTGATATAACAACCGAAAAAATCAGGAGCAATTGATGGTCGCGACACGGCTGGATGAGATTGACCGCAAGATTCTGGCGGAATTGCAGGCAGACGGTCGCATGACCAATGTCGAACTGGCGAAGCGGGTGGGAATTTCTGCCCCGCCCTGCCTGAGACGTGTTCGCACGTTGGAAGAATCCGGGCTGATCCGCGGATATCATGCCGAGGTAAACTCGCGCGAGTTGGGTTTCGAGGTTCAGGTCTTTGCCATGGTCGGATTGGAAAGCCAGGCGGAATCCGAACTTAGCGCCTTTGAAGAACGCTGCCGCGACTGGCCGCTGGTCCGTGAGTGTCACATGCTCAACGGTGAGGTCGATTTCATCCTGAAATGCGTAGCCCCGGACCTGAGCAGTTTTCAGCAGTTTCTCACAGGCGAGCTACTGACTACGCCGAACGTAGCCAGTGTGAAAACGTCGCTGGTGATCCGGGGTGCTAAGGACGAGCCCGGTGTGCCTTTTGACGTGCTGGAAGAACGAATGAGCCGGATGGCTTAAAGCGCATCCGTTTATGTGCGGCACAACACGGTGGCAGAATCGCCGTGACGATCAGAAACAGTGCCCAACCCAATAAAATCTGCATAAAGCCCCCACTTTGCAGTTATCGTTGTATTTTTACGCTGTGATCGCGTCGACCTCTCCGTCGCCGGCACGCGGCATCAGCAGCGGACCAAAGTCGTTCAGCGAATCAACATGCGCAAACAGGTTCAGGTAAATAGTCCGCAGTGAATGGCTGATCATTCGCACGGCGTTCACACCGGGGTGATATGTCTCGAACTGAAGCCCGTCGACTTTGATCACCGCGTGGCGTTTCAGGCAGATGTGAAACAGCTCGACCGGTGTGGGCGGCAGAGTTTCGATTACACTCATCCCGTCCTGAAATTCGTGAACAGGTGTCAGGATCGTTTCGTTGCTGTGCAGGTGGCGAAGGTGGGCAGGAGTGCCGACGATACGCGCTGCTGGCCCCGCAATTACGCCCGACAGTGGCTTTTGCATACCAAACGTGTCCGCCATGATGCGCGTCAATGGTCGGGTGCGGCCCCGCGAATCCTCTCGGCCCGGGATCAGGGTGACAGAACCTTTCCACAACACGGTCTGCGAGGATCCGTCCTGAGTCAAAACAGTGTCGCCCGGCAGAAGGTCCTCAATCGCAAGCGGGCCTGTTTTGGTCTCGACCAGCGAGCCGCGCGTAAAGGCACAAAATGCGTCCTCGAACATTGGCAGGGCAGGCGCGATGTGCCGGGTCTGTGAAATGTCACCGTTTGGCATTAGCGCGCTGACCTCATAGCGCCGCAGCTGCGCTTTTGGCTTGTTAGGCGTCCTTGATGCATCGCGCAGCATTGCCGATGTATCAACGGCATTCCTGGCAGCACGCGAGAGCGAATGTGGAATAGGCATTGTTATTCCGTCCCTTCTAGAGCCCGCTCAGACAGGAGGACTCTTCGGTCCAAGCCCGTCTGACCAGTTTTATTTTTTGTTTTGATTGAAAGGGCGACACCAGGGCGACGACTGTATCGACGACGCGACGAAATGAAGTTCCGCAGACCCTTGGCCAACATTTTGACCCCCCAAACAAACTCACAACAACGCAGGCTGAAATTACCGGCGCACACATGCCCCTGAACCTGGCCGCGCCCAATACGTGCGGCAGGTCACACACCGGACCGGAGCACCCCTCCGATGTGTTTCTTGACCCTGGGGGCCGGCAGCTTGGCACCCTGGGCATCTCGTTCAGCCCTGCGCCGCCAGGCGGCGGGCAACTCTGATCGAGTGGCTGGAGACATGTTTCCATGGCATCTCCAGCCCCTTCTCTTTGCTCGCCGCGATAACGGCGATGAGAAAGCGAGATTTTACCTTCATTTTATGTTCCTGCTCCTCAGGGGTTTGACACCCCGTTCCCTCTGATTACCCAATGTGACGCCATATTGAGGCACCGATAAGGCTGATCCGGGATCAATTCAGGACAAAATGAAGGTTGGCAGCTCCTCTTTCTTAATACTGTCCGACTCTGCTGGAGCATTGGCAGATAAGCACCTGAGAGCGGACAATAAAAATCAAATTGTTCCGACTCAGATAGACACAAAGAATGTGGCGAAAAAGCGGCGAAATTGCCACAATTCAGACTTGGTTTACAATTTGATTGCAGAAATCAGCCTGCCATAGTCGGCTTCCTTCGCATGGGTCGACCGGCGGTAAGAATAAAACCTGTCAGGGTCGGAATACGTACAATGGCGCGTCCACTCGGCCTGACCGATTCCCGCCTGCCGCAGCCTGTGTAGGCCAAATGCAGGCAGGTCGAATTGAACCCTGTCGCCGGTTCCATTTGCAAAGAACCGTAGATTATCGGGCGAGTCCGCAACAAAATCATCCAGAAATTCCGGGCCGACCTCATAGGCGCTTTGTGAAATTGTCGGCCCGATCACTGCGACGGTATTTTCGCGCTTTGCCCCCAATGATTCCATAGCGTCCAGCGTCGCTTCCAGCACGCCATCCAATGCGCCCCGCCATCCGGCATGAGCTGCCCCGACGACTTGCGCGTCGGAATCAGCGAACAAAACCGGCTGACAATCTGCTGTCAAAATAGTTAACGCCAGACCGGGCGTCGATGTTACGACGGCGTCTGCCTTTGGTTTGCTACCATTGATAGGGGCGTCGACCGTCAGCACCGTCGGGGAGTGGACTTGATGAACCCCGATCAAGGCGTCGGGGGCGACCTCCATCGCGCTTGCAACACGATTGCGGTTGATCGTAACGGCCTCGGTCTGATCGGACGATCCGTACCCACAGTTGAGCCCGGCGAAAATGCCGGAAGATGCACCTCCGCGACGGCTGAAGAACCCGTGGCGAACAGAGGACAGCATGTCCGATGTCAGAATTTCCAGTGTCATGATTCCAGTCCCGGAGGGGGGGCGGCGTAGGAAGGGTAGAGGCCCAGTACTTTAAACAGGTTTCCCATTTCATCCGGGTGCGTCAACCGGCGATGTGCAGAAACCAGCAAATCAAGCTCGTCCCCGCCGAGAGGCGCGGCAAGCGCCTGCGCACGTGCCGTGATTCCCAACCGCTCCAGAAACACACCCTGTGGTGTCAGACGCGTGTGGGCGCATCCGGCGGCGCGTGTTGCTGTGGCCAGGGGTTCAAAGTCCACATGGGCTGTAAGGTCGGCTTTTCCGGGGTCTGTAAGCGGCTCCGCCCGTTCGTGCGCGCGAACGGCCTGTAGCGTGTCGCCCAGCGAGTGCCAGTCTCCGTAGTCGATGATTAGTCCGGCACCACCATGCGTTGCGATACGGCCAGCCACGACGGTGATAATCGGAATCGCGGATGGGCAGAGTTCGACTAGATCGCCGTCTCGCGTGTCTTTCAGCCGATCTGTCAAAGCCACCTGATCCGCTTTCGGACCCATTCCGAAGGTCAGCGAGTCGCCATCCCTTCCGATCAGGCGTTCCCGCCAACCATCCTCGTCGCGCAGAAACTGGCGGACGGGCAGCGCATCGAAGAATTCGTTTGCAACTAGGAACAACGGTGCATCAGGCAGATCTGCAACCGTGTCGATCCAGAGAGGAGCGTAATCGCACAGTGTTTCCGACTGGATATCCCGCAGGGTAGGCGAGGCTTCAAACAGAACGACCTGAGCAGCATCGTGAAATCCCTTAACGCCTTTTGTCGCGCGCAGGATATCAGCCATCAGCGTGCCGCGCCCCGGTCCCAGTTCGGCAAGCGTGAAATGTTCCGGATGTGCCTGATCCAGCCAGCTTTGCGCCAGCGACAAGCCGATTAATTCTCCGAACATCTGGCTTATTTCAGGGGCAGTGACAAAATCACCCCGTGGGCCCAAAGGGTCGCGCGTTGAGTAGTATCCAAGCGTCGGATGCAGCAAACACTCGGTCATGTAGTCGGCCACACTCATCGGGCCGTCCTGCGCGATGCGCGCAAGCAAGTGATCGGCCAGAGTCATCGAGCCGCCCGCGCACGTAGCGCGAACCACAGCCCAAGTGCGATCATGGGAATTGACAGCAACTGACCCATCGTCAGCCCATAGCCGCCGATATGCCATGCCAGCCCCAGCGGATTACCGGGCGAGATGAATTGTGCATCCGGTTGTCGGAAGAATTCGACAATAAATCGCGAGGCACCATAACCGGCCATGAAGACGCCCATGATCAAACCGGGTTTTTGGAACGCGCCGCGTCGATAGGCCAGCCAAAGCAGCACTGCCCCCAGCAGCAGCCCTTCTAGCACTGCTTCGTAGAGTTGTGACGGGTGCCGCGCGCACATTCCGACCAATACACCGGGGCAATCCTGCGCGGCTCCTCCGGGGAAGATGACGGCCCACGGCACCTCGCTGGGGCGTCCCCACAATTCCGCGTTTACGAAGTTGGCCAGCCGTCCCAGCAACAACCCCGGCGGAACCGCGTGCGCGATGAGGTCGGCCAAGGACAATACCGAAATCTTGTGGCGACGGGCATACAGGTAAGAGGCAACGACCACGCCGAGCAATCCGCCGTGAAAGGCCATTCCACCTTGCCAGACTTTCAGAATGTCCTGCGGATTCGCCAGATAGTAGGCGGGTTGATAGAACAGCACGAAACCCAGCCGACCGCCCAGAATGACGCCGAGAATGATCCAGGTCAGCAGGTCTTCCAGTTGCTCGGGCTTCATAGGCGGCGTTGATTCCCGCCAAAGGGCAGGCCGCCGAAGCGCCATCACTCCCAAGCGCCACGCGATCAGAATACCTGCAATATAAGCCAGCGCGTACCAGCGCAGCGCGAACTCTGTCCCAAACAGAGAGATCGAGAACAGTTCGGGCGACAGATCGGGGAAATTCAGAACAGCCTGCATGTGCGTCTCATTGCCCGGGGTTAGCAGTGCAAGTCAACCTTGAGCCCGCGCCATTCTTTACCCATATAGGGGGTGACCTCGATATCGGAGCAAAGCCATGCAAACCCGCAACAAGATTCTCGACGATGTATCCCAGCTTATGACCAACGCAATGGGCGTGGCTCAGGGCGCACGAGAAGAAGCAGAGAATGCGATGAAGTCGATGATCGACCGCTGGCTGGCCGACCGCGATTTTGTTACGCGCGAAGAATTCGACGCCGTTCGCGCGATGGCTCAGAAAGCGCGAGAAGAGAATGCGGCTCTGGAAGAACGCATCGCCGCGCTTGAGGCGAAACTGGACAAGTAACGTCTGGAATCAGATTTTCGATACAAGAAAGAAGCCGCGCGATCCGGGTAGGGATTGTGCGGTGTTGTGCATTTTGCCGCCTTGCGGAATTTAATCAAGACAAAGCTGCATGCGACGCCAATATTTTGATCGCCGTGACCGTTCGTCCACAACTTATTGCTGTTATCCCCAATAAATAGGGTTGCCAGACGGGTACTGGCAGCGCACCATATTTAGTACAGGCCCACGGGGGAAGCCCGGCTTGTAGAGCAGGCAACTAGCGCTGGGGCGCTGCCAGCCCCAAAATGCTAGAAATTAGTGAGGTGGCATTATGGCCCTTTCCGAGCAGTTTCTTGAAGAAGACCTTCATCCGATCGACATTGTTGAACACTTGGCTGAACACCACGACTGGGACTTTGACCGGATCGGGGATGACCAGATCGCAATGGCCGTCGAAGGACAGTGGCGCACTTACTCGATTACGCTGGCTTGGTCGAACTATGACGAAACCCTGCGCATGGTGTGTTCGTTTGAAATGGACCCACCGTCCGAGCGTGAATCCGAGCTTTATGAGCTGCTGAACAAGATGAATGATCAGTGCTGGGCGGGTGCGTTCACGTATTGGGCAAACCAGAAGCTGATGGTCTATCGCTACGGTCTGGTTCTAGCTGGCGGACAGACGGCCAGCCCCGAACAAATTGACACGATGATAACCGCAGCGGTCCTGAGCGCCGAGCGGTATTACCCCGCGATCCAGTTGGTCACATGGGGCAACCGCGAACCCGAAGACGCAATGCAGGTCGCCATTGCAGAGGCTTACGGGCGCGCGTAAAGCTTTGCCCCAAACCGACAAGTAAGGGGAGGGGCAATCATGGATATGTCACGCGTCGCCGAACAGGGGCTGGTGCTTCTGGGATGCGGCAAGATGGGATCGGCCATGCTCGCTGGATGGTTGGAGCATGGCCTTCCTGCGTCCTCGGTCTGGGTCGTTGATCCGTACCCATCGGACTGGTTGAAGGCGCAGGGCGTCAACATCAATACACCGCTACCCGAAGCGCCTGCCGTGGTGCTGGTGGCTGTCAAGCCGCAGATGATGGGCGAGGCACTGCCTGCGATCAAGGCGCTGGGCGGCGGCGGCAGCCTATTCGTTTCGGTCGCGGCCGGGACCTCGACCGCCACATTCGAGTCCGTATTGGGCGCGGGCACGCCAATCGTGCGCGCGATGCCAAACACACCGGCGGCGATCCGACAGGGGATCACGGCTTTGATCGGGAATTCTGTTGCATCGGATGACGATCTCGCGCTGGCCGAAAACCTGTTGTCAGCCATTGGCGAGACCGTCCGGTTGGATGACGAATCTCAGATGGACGCGGTCACGGGTCTTAGCGGTTCAGGCCCGGCCTATGTCTTCCACCTGATCGAAACCTTGGCGGCCGCGGGTCAGGCGCAGGGATTGCCGCACGATCTGGCGATGAAACTGGCCAAGTCCACTGTGGCTGGGGCGGGGGCGCTGGCGATGGCTGCCGACGAAGATCCCTCGCAACTGCGGATCAACGTGACCTCTCCCAACGGCACGACTCAGGCCGCGCTTGAGGTGTTGATGCACGAAGAGGAAGGCTTCCCCGATCTGCTGCACCGTGCCGTGAAAGCCGCTACTGACCGATCCAAGGAGCTGTCTCGTGAGTGAGATTTCATTCGATGATTTTCTCAAGGTCGACATTCGTGTCGGCAAGGTCATCCGTGCTGAACCGTACCCCGAGGCGCGAAAGCCCGCGATCAAGATGTGGATCGACTTTGGCGATGAGATTGGCGAGCGCAAGACGTCGGCCCAGATCACCGCGCATTACGATCCGTCGACACTGGTGGGCAAACAGGTGATGGCTGTGGTGAACTTCCCCCCGCGACAGATCGGTCGCTTCATGTCAGAAGTGCTGGTGTTGGGCCTTCCCGATGAAAGTGGCGAGATTGTTCTGATCGGCCCTGATGGTGACGTTCCTGTTGGCGGGCGGATGCACTGATGAGACTGCTTGTTGCCCGCCCAATGACAGCGGCCGTCACAGCACGCGCGCAGGCAGAGTTTGATGTCGAGCTTCGCGAAGAGACGTTGCCGATGACGCAGGATGAGATGCTGCGCGCCCTGGCCGAATTCGACGTGGTGGTTCCGACTTTGGGCGATCTTTTCTCGGAACAGATCTTCGCGCAGGTGTCCAACCCGCGCTGCAAATTGCTGGCAAATTTTGGGGTCGGGTATAATCACATCGACGTGGACGCGGCACGGGCCGCAGGCGTTGCCGTGACGAACACTCCGGGTGCGGTCACGGATGCAACCGCCGACATAGCGATGACCTTGCTGCTTTCTACCGCTCGGCGTGCGGGGGAAGGGGAACGGCAAGTCCGGGCTGGCACTTGGCAAGGATGGCATCCCACACAGATGCTGGGCCATCACGTGACCGGCAAGCGTGTTGGGATTGTCGGCATGGGCCGCATCGGTCAGGCGATCGCGCGTCGGTGCCACTTTGGGTTTGGCATGCAGGTCCTCTATCAATCCCGCAGCAAGAAAGAGATCGACTTTCCGGCGGAATATGTTCCTGACCTGCAAGAGCTGTGCGCCAAGGTCGATTTCCTGATTCTGGCGGTCCCTGGAGGCGCGGAAACCCGTCACCTGATCGACGCGCAGATACTAGAGGCGATGAACCCTTCGGCCCTTCTGATCAATATCGCGCGCGGAGAAGTCGTGGACGAAGCTGCGTTGATCGCTGCCCTGCGCTCTGGTCAGATTGCCGGGGCGGGTTTGGATGTCTACGAGTTCGAGCCCACAGTCCCGCTGGTCCTGCGCGAAATGGAGAACGTGACACTGTTGCCCCATCTGGGCACCGCGACCGAAGAAGTGCGCAGCGATATGGGGCACATGGCTCTGGACAACGTTGCCGCCTTTATCGATGGGCGTCCGCTGCCGAACCCGGTTTAGCTGCCCACAGCCTCACGCCAGTGTTTGCGGCAAAGCGAGACGTAGGTTTCGTTCCCGCCAATCTGTACCTGCGCGCCTTCGGTGATGGTGTTGCCGTTCTCATCCTGACGAATCACCATGGTCGCCTTGCGCCCACATTCACAGATGGTGCGAACCTCGCGCATTTCGTCGGCCAACGCCAATAACGCAGCCGAGCCGGGAAACAGCCGTCCCTGAAAATCCACCCGCAGCCCGTAGGCCAGAACCGGGACGTGCAGGTCGTCCACGGCGCGCGCTAGCTGCCAGACTTGATCGTCGGTCAGAAACTGCGCTTCGTCCACGAACACGCAAGCGACATCACCCTTGTCCAACCGCGCCTTGATCATGGCAAACACATCGTCGCCTGCGCCGAACGTATCGGCCTCGGCCGAAATGCCGATACGCGAGGCAATCTTGCCCACACCTGCGCGCCCATCCAGTGCGGCCGTCATCAGATAGGTGTCCATGCCCCGCTCGCGGTAGTTGTGCGAGGCTTGCAGCAGAACGGTCGATTTGCCTGCGTTCATAGTGGAGTAATTGAAGTACAGCTTTGCCATGGCCCGGGTCTAAAACGCCTGACCGATGCGGGCAAGTCATCAAACGCCAAGATGAAGCGACGCCGCCGTTGTCGTTGCCAGGGTCGAGCATAAGCTCAATGGGGATGGATACCCGAACGTCAACAACAGCGACGTCGTCGGCCAACATGCGGCCTAAACGGTGCAAGGCCAGAAAACGCCCCGCGGTCACTCGTAACCGGCATGAACTGCCGCCACTCACTCACAAAACCCCCGCATATCTGAGGGATAGCCAATATATGCCATTTCAATTATGACTTGGTTATGGGAAATTTCGTTTCCCTTTCCCCCGCAATGGCAGATGCGGTAGGGCGGCAGGCAACAGAGGTTAAAACATGGCAGATATCGGGGCCTATCTGAAAAAGCATACCGAAGCGTTGGTTAAGGACGTTGGAATCGAATCCGCTTGTGAGATTACCGGCAAGTCCAAGGCGACTTTGGGCCGATATTACTCTGACAATGCCGAACATGCCGATCGGTTCATGCCTGTGGACTCGGTGGCGCGGCTAGAGGCTGTGGCAAACTTCCCGCATGTGACGTCGGCGCTGGCCGATCTCAAGAACATAACGCTGTCATATGACGGGCGGAACGCCGACACCCCGCGCACAGGGGGGGTGAACTCGGACGTAATCGCTCTGAGTCAGCGGTTCGCTATGCTCATGACCGAATATCAGGCCGCGATCGAAGACGGTATTATCACCGTGAACGAAGCGAAGCGCCTGTTGAAAGAAACCAGCCTTCTGCAACAGGTGTTGATTGAGATGAAGCTGCACCTTGAAGAAGAAAGCGTTAGCTGAACCCTCTGCTCTTATGCGTTGAATAGGGGGGCGGCCGACGCTTTCATCTTGGGATTCTGGTTTGTCAGGAAATTTGCGTCACCCGTGGCGTTTTACGATCACCGATCCTACGGAATACCCCGCCCCGAAAGAGCAGATCAGACCGACTTCGCCCTCGGCGAAATCTTCGGAATATTTTGAGAACGCAATGATCGAACCAGCCGAGGACGTGTTGGCATAGTCCTGTAGGATGTTGGGCTGTTCTTCTGGCGCAGGCTCGCGACCCAGAACTTTCTTCCCGATGAAATCGTTCATCGTTTTGTTGGCTTGATGCAGCCACAGCCGTTTCAGGTTTTCGCTGCTGACGCCCTCGGATTCCATATGGTCGGCGATGTGCTTGCTGACCATCGGCAAGACTTCCTTGAACACCTTCCGACCATTCTGCATGAACTGCATGTCGCGGCGATCCTCCAGCCCGGCGGGGCGGGTGCGGCGCAGAAATCCGTTGTTGTTGCGGATGTTATTGGAGAACTCGGTCGCACAACGTGTCGAGAGGATCTCGAAATGTGGGCCGTCCGCGTCTTCGATCCGCTCGATCAAGGTCGCCGTTGCGACATCGCCAAAGATGAAGTGGCAATCCCGGTCACGCCATTCCAGGTGTCCGGTGCAAATTTCGGGGTTCACGACCAGCGCACTTTTGACCGAGCCTGACCGGACCATATCGGCGGCGGCCTGAATACCGAAGGTGGCCGAAGAACACGCCACATTCATATCAAAGCCAAAGCCGTTTATGCCCAGTGCCTGCTGAATCTCGATCGCAATCGCGGGGTACGCGCGCTCGTGGTTAGAGGCCGCACAGATCACAAGATCGACGTCATCCGCCGTGCGCCCGGCTTGCGCCAGTGCTTTCTGGCAGGCGTCCACGGCCATTTCGGTCATGATGCCCGGCTCGTCATCGCTGCGTTGACGCAGAAGGGGGTGCATGACGTCGGGGTCTAGGACACCACTTTTGTCCATCACGTAACGGTTTTCGATACCAGAGGCTTTCAGGATGAACTCCTCGGACGAATGTTGCATAGGCTCCATCTCACCTGCTGCAATAGCGTCTGCATTCTTGGCGTTCATCTTGTCGGCATAAGCATTGAACGCCGTAACGAGTTCAGCGTTCGTGATAACGTTCTCTGGTGTGAAGACACCGGTGCCGGTGATTGCTGGCGTGTACATGACAGTCCCTGGAAATCTCGAATTTGCCCAAAATGCAGTCAAATTGGGGTTAGTTCAAGGTAGATTGACCCATGGGAATATCAAAGAATAAAGGCAAATCCACTTCACTTGTTGAATATTTCATTTTCCGAAGTATATCGCGACAACGAACTCTGAAACGGATTCGGCCTATGACCCTTGATGACAGTGAAATTGTAAATCGGCTTAGCCCTGAAATGCAGGCGATGCTAGGGGTGTATGCGCTCTACTGGAAGCTGCAGGAAAGCCTGGACCTTATCGATGTCGAGCTGAGCCAACAGGAATGCCACATGATGATCAAGCTTGATCAGCCAAAACGTATGGGCGTTTTGGCGGCGGACATGTTGACTGTGCCATCGACCATTACCTCAACCGCCGACGCGCTTGAGGCGGCAGGTTACCTGAAACGTCAGCGTGACCCGGAAGACCGGCGCGCGTGGCTGTTGGTTCTGTCAGGCAAGGGGCTGGAAATGCGACAAAAGATTCTGTCCGAGGCAGGCGAGCTGTTTCACCGGGCGTCAGGTCTGAATGACGCCGAAACCGCTGAATTCGCGCGGCTTGCCCGGAAAATCCGCGAAAACATTCTGAAAACAGGAATTCCTGAGGGATTGACGAAATGAAGATCTTCTCCGCTCTGAGCGTTGCTCTGATGACACTTGCGACACCTTTGGCCGCGCAGGACACTGCGAAACCGGTCAAGCTCATGGTGGTTCAGGAAACGTCTCCTGGATTTTCGCGTCAGTTTTTTGGCCGGGTTGCAGCCCGGCAGACTGTCGATCTGGCTTTTCAAGTGGCCGGGCAGATCGTCCAACTTCCCGTCACCGAGGGTTTCGTGATCCCCAAAGATGAATTGATCGCACAGTTGGATCAGGAACCGTTCCAACGCCGGTATGACCGGGCCGTGCTGCAAAAGGATCAGGCGGACCGCACCTTGGCGCGTCTGTCGCGTTTGCGGGGGACTGCAGCCAGCCAAGTGGCCGTGGATGATGCTGAAACCGCCGCGCAGCTTGCTGAAATTGCTGTGCGCGATGCGCAATACGATCTGGAACAGGCTACTCTGACAGCACCGTTTGACGCTCTGGTTTCAAGCCGTGCGGTCGAATCCTTTACCACTGTGTCGGCCGGAACCCCGATCGTGCGTATTCACGACATGTCCGAACTGCGGATCGAAGTCGACGTGCCCGAGATTCTGTTCCAGCGCTCGGGCCAGCAGGATGACATCGAAATCACTGCCAAGTTCCCTGTCAGCGACGAGGTCTTTCCGTTGCAGATCCGCGAATTCGACGCAGAATCGTCGAGCGTGGGGCAGACATTTCGCATCCAGTTCGGGCTAACTCCTCCTGAAGGGTTGCAAATTCTGCCCGGATCGTCGGTGACGGTAAACGTGCAGGTGCAGGATCACCGCACAGGCATCATCGTGCCCTCTACCGCTATTGTCGCCGATGCTGAGGGCGCGGTGGGCGTCATGGTGTTTTCGCCTGTTGGCGCAGATGAAGGCACCATTCGCCGCGCTCCGGTCACGATCGAGCCAACGCAATCCGGTGATGTCCGTGTTCTGACAGGTCTGAACAACGGGGATGAGATCGTGGTTGCCGGGGGTGGCGCGCTGACCGACGGACAGGCCGTCCGCCGCTTTGTCGGCTTGGCGAACTGAGGGCTGACGGATGAACATTGCACGCGCATCCATCGACCGCCCGATCTACACATGGTTGATCATCCTGATTGCCTTGCTTGGCGGTATCTGGGGGTTCTTGTCGCTGGGTCGGCTTGAGGATCCGGCCTTCACCATCAAGAACGCGGTCATTTCCACTCAATATCCCGGTGCTACGGCAGAGCAAGTCGCGCTGGAAGTGTCCGAACCTTTGGAATCGGCCATTCAGCAGATGGGCGAGGTCGATACAATTACCTCGATCAACCAGCCCGGTTTCTCGCTGATCGAGGTTGAAATCAAATCCACCTATGACGGCACGGAACTGCCTGATGTGTGGACCAAACTGCGCGCCAAGATGCGTGACGCCGCAGGACAACTGCCTTCGGGCGTAAGTGAGCCGCGGGTCAATGACGGCTTTGGCGATGTGTTTGGATTGTTCTACGCCGTGACTGCGGACGGGTTCTCTGACGCCGAAAAGCACGAGCTTTCAACCTTTTTGCGCCGCGAATTGTTGACTGTCGAAGGCGTGGCCGATGTCGAGGTGATGGGACTGCCTGAGGAGGCAATCTTCGTCGAACCTGATCTGGCGATCACGGTGAACCAGAACGTGCCTATTCAGGCGATCAACCAAGCCATTGCCAATGCAGATTCGGTGAATGCGTCGGGTTCGGTCAGGACCGAGAATGAACGTACAACCATTCTGACAGCGGAAGGGTCCGACAGTGTTTCAGCCATTGCTGGCCTGTCCGTTGGGTCTCAGGGGCAGGTGATCAACCTGTTTGACATGTCCGACGTGTATCGCGGGCGTCAAACCGATCCAGACGTCGTCATCCGCTTTGACGGGTCCGAGGCTTTCACGCTGGGCATTGCTGGCCTGTCGTCGGAAAATATCGTCGAGGTCGGCAAGCGGGCCGACGCCAAGTTTGCCGAGCTGGATTCTCAGGTTCCGTTCGGCGTGGAAATCCAGCCGATCTATCAGCAACATGTCGTGGTTGAACAAGCCTCGAACGATTTCCTCGTGAACCTCGCGCTGTCCGTGACCATTGTGGTCACGGTGCTGGCGCTGTTCATGGGGTGGCGCGCGGCGATCGTTGTCGGCACGACCCTGTTGCTGACCGTTGTCGGCACGTTGCTGTTCATGTCGATTTTCTCGATCGAGATGGAGAGGATTTCGCTGGGCGCGCTGATCATCGCAATGGGGATGCTGGTGGACAACGCCATTGTGGTTGCCGAGGGCATGCAGATCGCGATGTTGCGGGGCAAGACCTCACGCGAAGCTGCGGACGAGGCTGCATCCAAGACGCAAATACCGCTGTTGGGTGCTACGATCATTGGGATCATGGCCTTTGCGGGTATCGGCCTCAGCCCTGATGCGACGGGCGAATTCCTGTTCTCGCTATTTGCCGTGATCGGTATCTCTCTGCTTTTGAGCTGGGTGCTGGCGTTGACCGTAACCCCGCTGCTGGGCCACTACTTTTTCAAACAGGGCAAAGAGGGCGCGGTGGACGCTTATGGTGGGATCATGTTCCGCATCTACGGCGCTATCCTGCGATCGGCGCTGCGGTTCCGCTGGCTGGTGATTACCGGTCTGGTTGGGGTGACAGTCGCCTGTTTCGCCGGTTTTGGTCTTGTGAAACAGCAGTTTTTCCCTGACTCGAACACGCCTTTGTTTTTCGTCCACTACAAGCTGCCGCAGGGCACTCCGATCTCTCGGACCTCAGAGGATATGGCTGTGTTTGAAGATTGGCTTGCCGAGCGTGAAGAAGTGGTTTCTGTCACGACATTCGTGGGACAAGGGGCGACCCGTTTTCTGCTGACATACACAGCCGAAAAGCCTAACCCGAGCTACGGCCATCTGATCATCCGCACTAGAACGCTGGATGATATTCCGCATCTGCAGGCGGAACTCGAGGCCTTTGGTGCGGCCCAGTTCCCAGAGGGCGAATTCCGGACCCGGCGTCTGGTGTTTGGTCCCGGTGGCGGCGATCCGATACAGGCGCGTTTCTCGGGCAGTGACCCGGCCGTATTGCGGCAGCTTGCGGATGAGGCCGTTTTGCGGATGCGAGAGGCGTCGGACAACGTGCTGAACGTGCACCACGATTGGCGCGAGAAAGAGCTGGTGGTGCAGCCAATCTATGCAACCGAACGGGCGCAGACCGCCGGAGTCACGCGCGAGGATATTGCCGCCACGCTGCAATTCTCGACAGACGGGATATCTGGCGGCATGTTGCGCGAACGCGATCGCCTGATCCCGATTATTCTGCGGCGACCCGCAGACGGAGATTACTCGATCGTTGATCAGGTGGTTTTCTCGGATCAATCCGGAAAGTTCGTCCCCATCGAGCAAATGGTTGATGGGTTTGAATACAAGGCTGTGAACACGTTGGTACATCGCCGCGACAGGGTGCTGACCGTCACAGTCGGGGCGGATATCCCGTCTGACCTGACGGCAGCGCAGGTGCATTCCGAAGTGCGCAGCGCCATTGAAACCATGGATCTTCCGACCGGCTATCGCATGGAGTGGGGTGGTGAGTTTGAAAATGCGGGGGACGCGAATGAAAGCCTTGGCCGGCAGTTGCCTCTGAGCCTGCTGATCATGGTCTTGATCTCTGTTTTGATCTTCAACGCCGTTCGCCAGCCGATCATTATCTGGTTGCTTGTGCCGATGTCGGTCAATGGCGTGGTGATCGGCCTGTTGGGAACCGGTCTGCCGTTCACCTTTACAGCCCTGCTGGGCCTGCTCAGCCTGTCCGGTATGCTGATCAAGAACGGGATCGTTCTGGTCGAAGAAATCGACCTTGTCCGCGAAACCGGCAAGGGGCTGCGCGAGTCAATCATCGAAGCGTCGGTCTCGCGTCTGCGTCCGGTGATGCTGGCGGCGATCACCACAATTCTTGGCATGGCGCCGCTGTTGACAGATGCTTTCTTCAAGTCGATGGCGGTGACGATCATGGGGGGGCTGGCCTTTGCCACCATTCTGACGATGGTCGCCGCGCCAGTGTTCTACTTGGTGTTCTTTCTGCCAGAGGATAGGCGAAAGAAGGCTCCGCAACCTGTTGTTTAAATGAAAAACCCCCGGTCGATGACCGGGGGTTTTGCTTTATTCTGGTTCGGGCGGTGAGGTCAGCCCTGCAGGGATTTGACCTCGACATCGCCCTCGGCCTGCGCCTTGATCGCCAACGCTGCCGCATGGCTGGCTGCGGCGGTGGTGAAGTAGGGGATCTTGTCATAAAGCGCGATCGAGCGGATGGCCTTGCTGTCCTCGACCGCCTGTGCGCCCTCGGTGGTGTTCATCACCAACTGCACCTGACCATCTTTCAGCATGTCCGCCACGTCCGGGCGGCCCTCATAGACCTTGTTGACCACATCGCAGGCCACACCTTTTTCCGCCAGCCACGATTGCGTGCCGCGTGTGGCGACCAGCGAGAAGCCCTGTGCGGTCAGCACCTGTGCGGCCTCCAGCATTGCAGAGGTCTTGTCGGCATCCTTGATCGATATAAATGCGCGGCCCTCGGAGGGCAGAACCATTCCGGCCCCCATCTGCGCCTTGAGGAAGGCGCGCGGGAAGTCGCGGTCCCAGCCCATGACCTCGCCGGTGGAACGCATTTCCGGCCCCAGAATGGTGTCGACACCGGGGAAGCGGGCAAAGGGCAGTACGGCCTCTTTCACCGAGAACCACGGCATGTCCGGGTCGGCCAGAGTCATCTGGTCGGCGATCTTGGTGTCCTGACCCTCTTTGTATGCAGGGCGCATCGGGAAGGCCGAGAGTTTCTCACCCGCCATGATGCGCGCCGCAATGGACGCGATTGCGCTGTCGGTGGCTTTTGCGACAAACGGCACCGTGCGCGAGGCGCGCGGGTTCACTTCGATCAGGTAAATCTCGCCATCCTTAATCGCGAACTGCACGTTCATCAGGCCCACAACGTTCAGCGCCTTGGCCAGTTTGAACGCCTGATCCTTGATCTGGTCGAGGATATCCTTGGACAGCGAATAGGGCGGCAACGAACAGGCCGAGTCGCCCGAATGTACGCCGGCTTCTTCGATGTGCTGCATGATGCCAGCGACGTGTACATCGGTGCCGTCGCACAGCGCGTCGACGTCCAGTTCAACCGCTCCGGCCAGATAGCTGTCCAGCAGAACGGGGCTGTCGCCCGAGACCACGACGGCCTCGTTGATATAGCGCTTCAACTGCTCCATATCGCGCACGATTTCCATCGCGCGCCCGCCCAGAACGTATGAGGGGCGGATGACCAGCGGGAAGCCGATCTCGTCCGCGATCTCAAGCGCCTGTTCATCGGTTGAGGCGATGCCGTTCTTGGGCTGTTTCAAACCCAGATCGTTGACCAGAGCCTGGAAGCGTTCACGGTCTTCGGCCAGGTCAATCGCGTCGGGCGTGGTGCCGAGGATCGGAATGCCCTCAGCCTCGAGCGCGTTGGCCAGTTTCAGTGGCGTTTGACCGCCGAACTGAACGATCACGCCGTGCAGCGTGCCGTTTTCCTGTTCCTTGGTCAGGATTTCCATGACGTGTTCAAAGGTCAGCGGCTCGAAATACAGACGGTCCGAGGTGTCATAGTCGGTGCTGACCGTCTCGGGGTTGCAGTTGACCATGATAGTCTCATAGCCCGCTTCGGTCAGTGCGAAACAGGCGTGACAGCAGCAATAGTCAAACTCGATCCCCTGACCGATCCGGTTCGGGCCACCACCCAGAATGACAACCTTTTTCCGGTCGCTCGGGCGCGCCTCACATTCGACCTCACCCATCATCGGGGCTTCGTAGGTCGAGTACATATAGGGCGTCTGCGCCTCGAACTCGGCAGCGCAGGTGTCGATACGTTTGAATACGGCCTTGACGCCCAGATTGCGGCGGGCGCGGCGGACGTTGTCCTCATCCCGGCCGGTCAGGTTGCCCAAACGCGCGTCGGTGAAACCAAGCATCTTGAGTTTGCGGATGCCTTCCTCGGTGACGGGCAGGCCGTCCTTGCGAATCTGACGCTCGGCTTCGATGATCTCGCGGATGCGGGCCAGGAACCACGGGTCGAACTTGGTTACACCAAAGATCTCGTCGTCGGTCAGGCCGTGGCGCATGGCCTGCGCAATGGTGCGCAGACGATCCGGCGTCTGCTGACTGATTGCCTTGATGACGGCGGCCTTGTCATCAGCTTCGTCCCACAGACCCACGTTCAGGCCGGGAATTTCGATCTCATCAAATCCGGTCAGCCCAGATTCCATCGAGGCCAAGGCCTTTTGCATCGATTCGTGGATTGTGCGACCGATGGACATGGCCTCGCCCACTGACTTCATCGCGGTGGTCAGGTAGGGCTCGGACCCCGGGAATTTCTCGAAGGCGAATTTCGGGATTTTGGTGACGACATAGTCAATGGTCGGCTCGAACGAGGCGGGCGTGACCTTGGTGATATCGTTGTCCAACTCGTCCAGCGTGTAACCCACGGCCAGTTTTGCTGCGATCTTGGCAATCGGGAAACCGGTTGCCTTGGACGCCAGCGCCGACGAGCGCGACACGCGCGGGTTCATCTCGATCACAACCATCCGGCCATCGTCCGGGTTGATGGCCCATTGTACGTTCGATCCGCCGGTTTCGACCCCGATCTCGCGCAGCACGGCAATCGAGTGATTGCGCATGATCTGATATTCTTTGTCGGTTAGCGTCAGGGCAGGGGCCACGGTGATCGAGTCCCCGGTATGCACGCCCATCGGGTCCACGTTTTCGATGGAACAGACGATGATAGCGTTGTCGGCGGTGTCGCGGACCACCTCCATCTCATATTCTTTCCAACCCAGCAGGCTTTCGTCGATCAGGATTTGGCCAACAGGGGAGGCATCCATGCCAGTGCGGCAAATATGGATATAATCCTCGCGGTTATAGGCCACGCCGCCACCGGTCCCGCCCAGTGTAAAGGCGGGGCGGATGATGGCAGGCAGGCCGACCGTTTCAAGTGTCTCCAAAGCCAGCGCCACACCTGCGTCCAGGTCTTTCTTGCCGTCCGCGTCCTTGGGGGCTGTTACGATCTCGGCCTTGGGGTTTTCGATGCCCAGCCGGTCCATCGCTTCGCGGAACAGGGCGCGGTCTTCGGCCATTTCGATGGCGTCGCGCTTGGCGCCGATCATCTCAACGCCGAATTTATCCAGAACGCCCATTTCCTCGAGCGCGAGCGAGGTGTTCAGACCGGTCTGACCGCCCATGGTGGGCAGGAGGGCGTCTGGGCGCTCTTTCTCGATGATCTTGGCGACAACCTCTGGGGTGATCGGCTCGATATAGGTGGCATCGGCCAGACCGGGGTCAGTCATGATGGTGGCCGGGTTTGAGTTCACCAGGATAACCCGATACCCTTCTTCCCGCAGCGCTTTACACGCTTGCGCGCCGGAATAGTCGAACTCGCAGGCTTGACCAATAACAATGGGGCCCGCCCCAATGATCATGATCGACTGGATGTCGGTTCTTCTGGGCATGGCCACGTTCCTTCGATTGTTCGCGAGTCAGGGCACCCCCAAGCGCCCAAATTGTCCTGCGTTATAGGGACCGCGCGAAAAGGTTCAAGGGGTATCGGAAACGGCGGCGAAATTGCCGCTTTCCCCTCTTTCCCTTGCCGCCTTATCCTCTATACCGCGCAGCACGGCAAATGAGGATGCACTTGCGTATTCGTTTTGATCATGGCCCGGCGGGGCCGGGAACCAGTTTTGACAGGCCCGCCAATGTGATCCGCGCTGACACGGCGGAGGATGTGCCCCAAGCGTTGGCGGCGCTGGATGAGGCGCGCGCCGAAGGCAGGTGGTTGGCAGGTTATGCCAGTTACGAACTGGGATATGTGCTGGAGCCTCGCCTTGCAGCCCGGATGCCGGACGACCGCCGCCTGCCTTTGCTGTGTTTCGGCGTTTACGACGCGCCTGTTCGCAACGATCTGCCAGCCTCCAGTGGTGGAATCACCGGGTTTGTGCCGCGCTGGGACGAGGCACGATACGCCCGCGCGTTTCAGCAGGTCCACGACGCCATCGGCGCAGGCGACATCTATCAGGCCAATCTGACATTTCCGATCGATCTGACGGTCGAGGGCGACAGCGCCGCCTTATACGCCGCACTTGCGTCAGGTCAGCCGGTGGGGCACGGCGCGCTTGTACAGCAGGACGGCCTGCCCGATCTGCTTAGCCGCTCGCCCGAGCTATTCTTTCGCACCGATACGGACCGTGGGATCGAAACGCGCCCGATGAAGGGTACTCAGCCCCGCAGCGAGGATATGGCCGAGGACGCGCGACGTCGCGAGTTTTTGTCAGTGGACCAAAAGAACCGGGCCGAAAACCTGATGATCGTAGACTTGCTGCGCAACGATATCAGCCGCGTCGCGCTGCCCGGCTCGGTCAAAGTGCCCGAGCTGTTCAAGGTCGAGACCTATGCGACCGTGCACCAGATGATCTCATTGGTGCAGGCGCAGTTGCATCTGGGGGCCGAGCTGTCGGATATCCTGATGGCATTGTTCCCCTGCGGCTCGATCACTGGCGCGCCCAAGATCCGTGCGATGGAGATTCTGTCCGACCTCGAGCCTTGGCCGCGCGATATCTATTGTGGTGCGATCGGTTGGGCGGCCCCGGATGGGCGGTCGGAATTCAACGTGGCAATCCGCACTTTGATGGTCGAGGATGGCAAGGCGACCTTAAACGTGGGTGGCGGCGTCGTCTGGGACAGCACCGCCCCGTCAGAATATGAGGAGGCGCTATGGAAGGCCCGCTTCGCCCGCCAGATGACCCTGACTTCCGCATAATCGAAACGCTGGCCTTCCGGCCGGAGCAGGGCTTTGTGCGCCGCGATCGTCATCTGGCGCGGATGGGCCGCACCGCCAAGGCGCTGGGGATACCGTTCGGAGCGCAGCAGGCAGAGGAGGCGCTGGATCGTGCCGCCGGGACTTCGCCTTTGCGCTGTCGTTTGACCTTGGCTGCGAACGGCGAGTTTGAGGTTACGACAGGGGCTTTGGCCGAGAACCCTCCGGTCTGGCGGGTGGCTGTGGCGGATCAGCGCCTGACGGCCTCGGATATCTGGCTGCAACATAAGACAACGCAGCGGGCGCTTTATGATACGGCCCGCGCTGCGCTGCCCAAGGGGATCGACGAGTTGCTTTTCGTCAACGAGCGTGAGGAATTGTGTGAGGGTACGATTACCAACCTGTTTTTGCTCATGCCGGATGGTCGTTGCCTGACGCCCGCGCTATCCAGCGGTTTGCTGCCCGGCATCCTGCGCGAAGAATTGCTTGATAATAAACAAGTTACCGAGGCCGCTCTGACCTTGACCGATCTGCGAAATGCGGAAAAGGTCTTCGTAGGAAATTCCTTGCGTGGTCTGATCCGAGCGGAGTTGGCGGCAGAGTGAGTAAACAAACCGATTGGGCCGACCGCGCGGCACCGCTTTTGCGGTTGCGACTAGAGTTTGGGCTGTTCTTCGTGGCGGTCCCGGTTCTGATCGCGGTGTTCTTCCCGCCGAATTGGATGTTCCCATCCCTGTTCACCTTTACGGCGCTGGGCATATTGCTTTTGCACTATACGCCGGGCTTTGCCTGGGCTGAGCTGCGATACAACTGGCGTAACTGGTCTTGGGGCGAAGTGGCAATTTTTGCCATCGCAATGACGGTATTTTGCAGCGCGCTTGTGATGTCCACGAAGCCCGAGGCCGCATTCTTTCTGCTGCGCAACCGGCCCGAGTTTCTGATCGTCATCTGGACTTTCTATCCTTTGATCTCGGCATTGCCGCAGGAATTGCTGTTCCGCGTCCTGTTTTATCGCCGATACCACGCCATCCTGCCGGATGGCCGGGCCTTTTACCTGCTGAATGCGTCCCTGTTTTCACTGGCTCACCTAATGTATTGGAGCTGTATCGTTGCCATCATGACCTTTGGTGGCGGGCTGTTGTTCACTTGGGCCTATCGCAGACGCGGCTCGTTTTTCTACGCGGTGCTGCTGCACGCGATTGCAGGGAACATCATCTTTGCGGCGGGTCTGGGCATCTATTTCTACTCGGGCAACGTGCAAAGGCCGTTTTGACGGGCTGACCCGCCTTGACTTTCCAAGCCTGACAGGGTGTATCGGCGCGACGAATTCTGCGCCCGAAGGGATATGATCCATGCACGCCTATCGCAGCCACACCTGCGCCGCTCTGACCGCCGCCAATGTTGGTGAAACCGTCCGCCTGTCCGGTTGGGTGCATCGTGTCCGAGATCACGGCGGCGTGCTGTTCATCGACCTGCGCGACCATTACGGCGTAACTCAGGTTCTGTGCGACGGTGACAGCGCTGCATTTGCAGAGCTGGAGAAGGTCCGCTCGGAATGGTGTGTCCGCATCGACGGCACCGTCAAAGCGCGCGATCCTGAGCTGGTGAACCCGAAACTGCCCACTGGCGAGGTTGAGGTTTACGTGCGCGAGTTGGAAGTGCTGGGCGCGGCCGACGAACTGCCGCTGATGGTGTTCGGAGATCAGGAATACCCCGAGGAAACTCGCCTGCGCTATCGCTATCTGGACCTACGCCGTGAGGCGATGCAGCAGAACATGACCCTGCGCTCGGACGTCGTGTCCTCGATGCGCAAACGCATGTGGGATCAGGGCTTCCGCGAATACCAGACGCCGATCATCACGGCCTCGTCCCCCGAAGGTGCGCGCGACTTTCTGGTGCCCTCACGCCTGCATCCGGGCAAGTTCTATGCGCTGCCGCAGGCACCTCAGCAGTTCAAGCAGCTGATCATGGTGTCGGGCTTTGACAAGTATTTCCAGATCGCGCCGTGTTTTCGCGACGAAGACCCGCGCGCCGACCGCTCGCCCACCGATTTCTACCAGCTTGACCTTGAGATGTCCTTTGTCGAGCAGCAGGACGTGTTCGACACGATCCAGCCCGTTCTAACCGGTGTGTTCGAGGAATTCGGCGGTGGCCGCAAGGTGGATCAGGAGTGGCCGCAAATCTCCTACAAGGACGCGGCCCTGTGGTACGGCACCGACAAGCCCGACCTGCGTAACCCTATTAAAATGCAAGTGGTCTCCGACCACTTCCGCGGGTCTGGCTTTGCGATTTTCGCAAAGCTGCTGGAGCAAGAGGGCACCGAAATTCGCGCGATTCCAGCGCCGAGTGGTGGCAGCCGCAAGTTCTGTGACCGTATGAACGCGTTCGCTCAGAAAGAGGGTCTGCCGGGGATGGGCTACATCTTCTGGCGCGATCAGGGCGAAGGGATGGAGGCCGCAGGACCGCTGGCCAAGAACATCGGCCCCGAGCGCACCGAGGCGATCCGTCAGCAGCTGGGTCTGGGTGTCGGCGATGCGGCGTTCTTCCTGGGGGGCAAGCCGAAAGCCTTTGAAAAGGTCGCCGGTAAGGCGCGCGACGTGATCGGCGAAGAACTTGGCCTCACCGAAAAAGACCGCTTTGCTTTTGCCTGGATCGTCGATTTCCCGATCTACGAGCAGGATGAAGAAACCGGCGCGATCGATTTTGAACACAACCCGTTCTCGATGCCGCAGGGCGGGATGGAGGCGCTGCAGGGTGATCCTCTGGACGTGCGGGGATATCAGTACGATCTGGCCTGTAACGGGTATGAGCTGGTCTCGGGTGCGATCCGGAACCACAAGCCTGAGATTATGTTGAAAGCGTTTGAACTGGCGGGCTATGGTGAGGATGAAGTGAAATCCCGCTTTGGTGCCTTGTTCAATGCATTCCACTATGGCGCGCCGCCGCACGGCGGGTGCGCTGCGGGTATCGACCGGATCGTGATGCTGTTGGCGGATGAGGCCAATATCCGCGAGGTCATGATGTTCCCCATGAACCAGCGCGCCGAAGACCTGATGATGGATGCGCCGTCTGACCCGACCTCGGATCAGTTGATGGAACTGGGGCTGCGGATTATCCCCCAGGAGTAAGCCAAAACTTACCGCTGAATCGACGGTGCCTAGCCGTCGGTTCAGCCTTTCGTGACACATTCAAAGCTGACCGGTTCTTTCAATCGGATCGCGCAGTTTTGTCCGCGCCTGCCGAATGTTGCGGGCCGCCGTGCGAGTCTGTGCATATACTCAAATACTCAGGATTGTCGCGGTCACGAAATAGGCTGTTGCCATTCAAATCGCCTCGCGCCGCGCCAGACGGGATTGAACAATTCCAGCTAGCTGCGCGACCACGGCAGTGAAGGGCGTTCCGTCACACCGCGACTTTGCAAGCTGTCGTGCCGCGTCAGCCAGGACCGTGTCACCTGCGTCACGGGCCACGCCGCGCAGGAACTGTGCCGCATAGTCCAATGAGCGGTGATCATTTGGCCCGGCCAGTACATCGGCGATGTGCGCCATGTCGTCCTGATACGCCATATGGTCGGGGGTGATGACCTCATCCCGAACGGCATGAAGGCTGTGCGGGCGGCGGTCTTCGGGCAGGCGTTCCAGAATTGAGGTCTGGAAATACGCCAGAGAATTGAGAGGTTTCTCAAGAAAGCCGTCGGCTCCGGCCGCGAGTGCGGTCGGTTCGGTGTTGTCGTCGCCTGACATGCCCAAAATAGCACCAATCCGCGGCGTGGCGTCGACCAGTTCCGCGATAAGCTCAGCGCCAGATCCGTCGGGCAGGCCCATGTCGATCAAAATGACGGATGGGCGATAGATTTGCAGATGACGCCTGGCTGACTTCAAGCAATCTGCGCGCCGGATGCGCGCGCCTGAATGAAGACACATGAGGCGGATCGCGTCGCAGGTATAGCGACTGTCCTCAACAACCAAAATCGTTTGACCCAGCAGTGGCCGTGTGGCGGTCGGCTGCGCGGGCGAAGAAATGGGGCACGAATCGTCCATGGCAGAACTCCTATTCAGCAGATGCTTGACGCTAGGAACTTCTGGCTAACACCACGTTAACGGCAATTTGGCGCACTTGTTCTTTGCTGGAACAGTCCCCATAACCGCTGCAACACTGAGAACAGAGGAGAGTTCTATGATTGGTCGCCTGAACCACGTCGCCATTGCAGTCCCCGATCTAGAGGCTGCTTCCGCCCAGTACCGCAACGCGTTGGGCGCCAAGGTCGGCGCGCCACAGGATGAACCCGATCACGGCGTGACGGTGGTTTTTATCGAACTGCCCAACACCAAGATCGAACTTCTTTACCCGCTTGGCGATGACAGCCCAATCAACGGGTTTCTCGAAAAGAATCCTTCGGGCGGCATCCATCATGTCTGCTACGAGGTGGAAGATATCATCGCCGCGCGCGATCACCTGAAGGAAACCGGTGCCCGGGTTCTGGGGTCGGGCGAACCCAAGATAGGGGCGCACGGCAAGCCGGTCCTTTTCCTGCATCCCAAGGACTTTAATGGCTGTCTGGTCGAGCTAGAACAGGTTTAAGTCAAGTTTCGGAGTGGCGTCATGACCATCACAGCTGCACTTGTTCTGTTTGCCGTCATCTGGTTCATGACGCTGCTTATCGTTCTGCCTATCCGCATCAAGACGCAGGGCGACCTGGGTGATATCGTGCCGGGCACACATGCCGGAGCGCCCGAAGTTCATCACATGAAAAAGAAGATGTGGATCACCACCGGTATATCGGTGGTGCTGTGGGCGATCATCGCGGGGATCATCATTTCTGGGGTGATCTCGGTGCGCGATTTCGATTGGCTGAACCAGTTGGAATCGCGCAACTAAGCGTCAGGGCGTCGGCCCTGACAGCTTGTGGTAGATATGAGTGAACGTGGCGGCGCCTATGATGGGAATAACCAGGTTCACCAATGGCACCGACAGCGGAATCGCCATCAGAGTGCCAGCGAGCCAAATGGTAGTGGAGTGTTTGGAGCGCAGCTTGCGCGCGCCCTCGCGCCCGATCCGACGCATCGCGGCCAACGTAAAGTATTCTCGCCCCAGCAGGAATCCGTTCATTGCCACAAAGATAAACGGGAATAGCGGTGTGAAGATCGCATAAAGGATCAGGGCCAAAAGGTTTGCTGCGATGAGAACGCCCATAAAGCTGATGGCGTCGCGTACGCCTTCGCTGAACGGAATTCCGGGCACTTTGGGCAAGTTGGGATAGTGTTTATCCTCGACGGCTTCCGCGACCTCTTCCAGAAACATCGAGATAATGGCCGAGGCGATGGGCATCATCAGAAAAACCGGAAGAATCAGGACCACGAAGATGCCAGAATAGTTCAGCACGTCGTTGAGCCACGGCACCGCGCCGACAAAGGGCAAGGACATTTCACCACTGGATAGCCAGTTGATCAGCCAGATTGCCGCCGCACAAGCGGCAATCAACAGGGCGATAGTCAGGCCGACGCCGCGCAGCAATACGGCACGGAACTTGGCATCGCCGATCTGACCCAGGGCCGCAAAGAATGCGTTCAGGATCATCATTCGGACACCCATTCGGTCAGAGAGGCAACGTCAGGACGCGGACGTTCAGGAGGCGTGGCGCCTTCTGTTGCGATATGAATCAATCCGGCCACGCGCTCGTTGTCCTGTAGCCCGAAGGCAGAGCGGCAAAATTCGGCATCATGGGTCTGCCAGCCCGACAACCAGTTCGCACCCCAGCCCATGGCGAGCGCGGCGTTTAGCAAGCCAAGGCATACTGCCCCCGCCGAATATGTCTGTTCGATGGCCGGAACTTTTTCGGAGGGCTTTTGCACTTCTACCACCGCAACAGCAAGATGACCCATGTCGAACTGGCTGCGGGCTTTTGCGATGTCTTCGGGGGATTTACCCAGTCGTTCTCCGCACTCCTGCGTCAATGCCGACAGTCGTGGCATCGCGCCTTTTTCGAGGACGATAAAACGCCAGGGTTCCAGCTTGCCATGATCCGGGCTACGCGCTGCCGCGGTCAGCAACGGCATCAGTTCTTCGCGCGACGGGGCCGGAGCCACAAGTGTTTTTGCAGGACGGGACCGGCGCGATTGCAGAAACTCCAAGGCGGCCGGATTCTTCAAGGACATATGTTAACTTCCTTTACATTGGCAATGTGTATCTGGTCGAACGCCTGGCGGGTTTCAAGGGCAAACGGCTGGGTTGCCCAGATCAATTTCATCCAGTGGTCAGCCTTGCAAGGGCGTTTGCGGTTAGGCGGGAAGAATGACCAGACTGTAGCCGCATAACCCACGAACGCTGAAGGATTTTGGCGACTCGGGATGGTATCGCGGTTGAAGCCGCGCCCCAAGCGCATCACATGGGGCGTCGTCTAAGTTTGCGACTGTTCGGGCACGAGGCGCGGGGTTGGTCTATCAACCCGGATGGGGCTTTTCGTGAATCTGATAGACGCCTTCGGGCAAGTCCAGCGCGGCTGCGAGGTCTCGTACCTGTTCGGGCGACAGGGTGATTTTCTGCACCGTGTCCGTGCGCGGGTCCAGTTGTTCCAGCGTTACACATTCAGCGAAATTGTTGATAACCACATCCTCTTGCAAAGGCTTGGCGCCTTCATCCACCAGGGTGATCACCGTCGAGTCGAATTCATGCTCTATCGAAAACATAAGGCAACAGTGCAGGGCGATTGATTGCAATGCAACCCGTTCAGTCGCAATCATGCTGTGGCGGTCCCTTTGCGACCGCGCTATGGTCAAATAAAACGGCAAGACCGTTTCAAAGGATGATCCATGCGCCGTCTGACCTATCTGTTGCTTCCCCTGATGCTGGCGGCCTGCGAAGCCGAAATCTTGCGCGTTCAACCTGCGGCCGAATGGCAGCAGGATACGGACGATTTCCGGGTCGAAGCCATCAAGTTTCAGGAGATCAGTCAGAAGGTCGGACAGCAGGCAAGAACAGAGTGTCTGACGCGTTCCGATGTCACCAATTGCGACTTTACGATCTTGGTTGACCTGGACCCCAAGGCTCCGGCCAATGCATTTCAGACGCTGGACGACAATAACCAGCCTGTCATCATTTTCACCCGTTCGATGATCCAGTCTGCCCAGAACCCCGATGAACTGGCTTTTGTCATGGGGCACGAGGCGGCTCATCACATCCTGCGGCACATACCGCGCCAGACCGTGAACGCGCGCGAAAGCGCCGAGATTTTCGGTGAACTGGCTCGGCTGGGCGGTGCAGACGGGGCCGATGTGGAAAAGGCACAGAAACTGGGCGCACAGGTGGGTGCGCAGGTTTACATCAAGGATTTTGAACTAGAGGCGGATCAGCTCGGTACTGTCATCACCTTCAAGGCTGGGTACAACCCTTTGATCGGGGCCAAGTATTTTGATCGCCTCCCTGATCCTGACGACAGTTTTCTGGGAACGCACCCACCCAACCAGCAGCGCGTGCAGATCGTCGTTGAAACCGCGCGCCAACTTGGGCTGACCCAATGACTGCACTGACGCGGTTGGGAGTTGTTCTGACGGATCGCGGATCGAAATATGCGGTCACCGGCGCGCCTGTGACCACGCGTGAGGATGTAGATGCCGTCTTGCAGGAACTGAAGTCAGACAAAAGCTATGCCAAGGCGACGCACAATACCTGGGCGGCTATGCTATCAACCGGAGCGTTGAAAGCCGATGATGGCGAAAGCGGCGCAGGCATGGTGATCCTGCGCATGATGGAGCGTGCGGAACTGGACGGTCACGTCATCATCGTCACGCGGTGGTATGGCGGCAAGAAACTTGGCGGAGATCGCTTTCGCCGCGTTCAGGACGCCACGCGCGCCTACCTTGATCACATAGCAGCCGGGTCTTGACCTGAGTCAAATGCCTGTGCCGGGGCATCGTCTATCCTAGAGCAAATGCGTTAGGGAAAGGATGCCGTATGCATAGCCGGGAAACGCTCAAAAAACACGCCGAACTGGTCGACCGAATGGCGAATAGGGTTGGCGTCGATTTGGAAGATGCCGCAATCCGCGGGGATGTTTCGATCGACCAAATCTCGGACGCCGTTCTTCGCTGTACCGGGTGCGCAAATCCAGATCATTGCCAAAGCCTACTGAACCGGGCCGAGATGACTGGGAATACTCCGGAATACTGTAGGAACAAGCCTCTTTTCAACCAACTGATCCCAGCATCGGACCGCTGATGCAGAGGTTGGGAGAGCTCATGACTCACATGCGGCTTGTGCTGCGTATGGGAAAGACGACGGGTACAGATGTCGTTGCCGCTCACCGGCAGGGGCGGCTGAGCCAGCAGGACTGGGCCGAAATGGTGAGGTCGTGTCAGGGATGCACGTGGGCGGCCAAGTGCCCTGAATGGCTGGACGAAAACGAAACTGTCGAACGGGCTCCGCGAACCTGCCCCAACCGCAAGAGGTTTACAGCGCTCAAGGCGCAGCAAGCACGGGATGGCTGACGATGCCGGATATTCTTGGGGATGTCGAAAAACACTTTTGGCTTACCCGATCGGTGGCACGATGCATGAATGTGTCCCTGACCGAGGCCATGGCCGACGGACGCCTCAGCCCTGACAAATACACCGAGATGGTCACGCGCTGCCGCGCCTCTCAATGCAGCCAGCGGTGCACGGCGTGGCTGTCAGTACAGCAGGCGCAATCCGACTCTGCGCCACACTTCTGCGCAAACGCAGACTCGCTGAATGCACTGAAAACGTAGTCAGAGTTTCGAGTGCGACCCGTCGCAAAGCGGCCTTTTTGCGCTGTTTTTACAGCCGCAGAAAAATACCTTTTTGCTGGAATCCGCTGTGTATTTTATCGGCTCAATCCCTGTGCCCTTATGAGAACCGTCACAAAAGGGCTGCCGTTTCGAGCGGCCGCAAGCACACCAGAAATAGTTTTTGCCCTCGGTCACTTCGACAGGATATGGGGATTTCTGAGTTATGATCGGGGCGTCTGACATGGGGCTTCTCCTTGCTCTGCTGCGTTCTTTTTCCAAGTGTAGAGCGGTTTTGGGAAAACTGTAGTGGTGTCCCTTTAGGCGGGCTTGGCAGCATGGTTTTGCCGCTCTCACATATTCGTGATTGATTTTGTTGCAAAAAAGTCAATGAAGTCGTATTTTTAGCGCGGCCCCGAATTTCAGGGCAATACTAGAAAATTGATAGAGGAATGACGGACATGAAAATTAAATTCGCTGCCGTTAGCGCAATCGCCCTGATTCTGGCTGCATGCTCGCAGCAAGAGGAGCCGGCTCCGGTCTACATCACGCCTGAGTACGACAAATACGGCACTCCGAGCTGCCCGGCAGGAACCGAGTTGGCCACGACCGAGGCTGGCCAGACTGTCTGTAATCCAGTCGCACAATAAACATTCAGCAGGTGGCCCAAGTTCGGGCCGCCTGCACCCGGACGTTCTGCCGCCCCATTCGGGCGGTTTTTTCTTGCCTGAAAGCCGAGGGTTCATGAAAAATTTCTTTGCACGCCTGATAGATCGCACACGCTGGAGCTGGCAGGGTTTCGCCGCGACGTGGAAGGATGAGTATTCGTTTCGCGCTTGGGCGTGGTCCAACCTTGTTTCGATCGCCTTGGCTCTTTTATTACCGCTGTCCGACGGCCTGCGCGCGCTGATTATTGTGCTGGGCGTGTTGGTGATGGTGGCAGAGCTGTTCAATACGGCAGTTGAACGCGCGGTTGACCATACGTCCACGGATCACAACGTGTTGGCGGGGCAGGCAAAAGACGCGGCCAGTGCTGCTGTTGCGCTGACCGCCGTTGCCGCTGGTGTGGCATGGGTTATCGGGCTTATCAGCCTGTTCTGATGTCAGATTTCGGCCGCGCCTACCGGCGTCGAATGCCGTAGTTTTGCGGAATGTAATAGGGCGAAGACAATCGGTTGAAAGGGCTGTGCACCGAGTAGTGATACCGCTTCGCTGGTTTGCCGTAATACCGTTTTGACTTGGCTTTATAGCGGTGGTCTTTGTGGTGGTGGACCTTGGGTTTACCCGTGTATTCAAGCACGGTCGCGTTGGATTTGTGCCCGTCTACCGTGGGTGTAGTCTTGCGGTGATACACTTTCGGAGCAGCATAATACCTGTGGACCCGGTGTTTGCTGCGAAGGTGCAGGCTGACCGAGTCCGATCCGATGAAAATGAACCCGCCTGTTCCTTTGCTATTGGCGAAAACGGGAAGGGCGCAAAGCTGGGCGACGACGACCAGAGCCAACAAATTCAGGCCAAAACGGTGCAAGCTGGGCAAGGAACCCTCCTGATTTCAAGGCAGGCTGTCCCGTCATGATCCACGAAATGGGCGCAAAACGCCAATAAACTTGTTTCACGCTCCTACGATCTTGGCCGAGCAGGTCAGACCAGTTTGCCCCAAAGGTCGTATTCGCCAGCCTCGTCCACATCGACAGAAACAATGTCGCCGGGCTTCAGGCTTTCAAAGGCTTCGTCGATGAATAGGTTGCCATCAATCTCTGGCGCATCGGCTTTCGTTCGACAGGTGGCGGCCTCATCATCGACCTCGTCCACGATCACGTCGAGTTTCTGGCCCACTTTGGCGGCCAGCTTTGCCTCGGAAATCGCTTGCGCCTTTTCCATGAAACGCTCCCAACGGTCCTGTTTGACGTCGGCCGGGACATGGTCGGGCAAATCGTTCGACCGTGCGCCATCCACGTTTTCGTATTGAAAGCACCCGACGCGATCCAACTGGGCCTCGTCCATCCAATCCAGCAGGGTTTGGAATTCGCTTTCGGTTTCGCCGGGATAGCCGACGATGAAGGTCGAGCGCAGCGTGATGTCCGGGCAGGTTGCGCGCCACGCGGCGATTTCATCCAGCGTCTTGGCGGCGGCCGCAGGGCGAGCCATGCGTTTTAGAACGTCGGGGTGCGCATGTTGGAACGGAATGTCCAGATAGGGCAGCACGTTGCAGCCCGCATCCGCCATCAGCGGGATCAACTCGCGCACATGCGGGTAGGGGTAAACATAGTGAAGGCGCACCCATGCGTCCAACTGCCCAAGCTCGCGCGCCAGATCGGTGATATGGCTGCGGACCTCACGGTCTTTCCACGGGTTCACGTCGTATTTGCGATCCAGCCCGTAGGCCGAGGTGTCTTGCGAGATCACCAGCAACTCGCGCACGCCATTTTCGACCAGCTTCTCGGCCTCGCGCAGTACCGCATGAGCGGGACGGCTGGCCAGTTTGCCGCGCATGTCCGGGATGATGCAAAACTTGCACTTGTGGTTACAGCCCTCGGAAATTTTCAGATAGCTGTAATGGCGCGGGGTCAGTTGCACGCTGGCAGCAGGCAGCAGATCCACGAACGGGTCGGGATCGGGCGGCACCGCCTGATGCACTGCATCCAATACCTGTTCATACTGATGCGGGCCGGTGACAGCCATGATGCGCGGGTGATGTTCACGGATGTAATCCGGCTCAGCCCCCAGACATCCCGTGACGATCACCTTGCCGTTCTCGACCAGAGCCTCACCGATGGCATCCAGCGACTCTGCCTTGGCGCTGTCGAGAAACCCGCAGGTGTTCACGATCACGGCATCCGCTCCTGAATAATCGGGCGATATCCCGTACCCTTCGGCCCGCAGGCGGGTCAGAATACGCTCGCTATCCACCAAAGCCTTGGGGCAGCCCAGCGACACCATGCCGATGGTCGGCTGGTTTGAACGGGGTGTCTCGGTGATCCGGACGGCAGGCGCCAGGTCGGGGCGGAGGTTCGGCGGGTTCGTGGTCATGGCGCGGCATATAGTGGGGAAAGCTTCCCCTTGCAAATGCTGTGCAGGCTTTGAATGATCTTTTCAACGCATGCCAGACAAGCGGAGAGCAGAAAAATGAAATGGCTGTTGCGCATCGCCTTCCTTCTTGTGGCCGTTATCGGGCTGGTGATCGGAGCATTGTTGATGATGCCCGGGGGCAAGCTGGCAGTGATCCTGGCCGAGCAGGTGCGCGCCCAGACGGGACGAGATTTAAAGCTATCCGGCGATGTAAAGCTGTCGTTCTGGCCCGTCTTGGGCATGGAAACCGGCCCCGTGACGTTCAGCAATGCGTCATGGGCCGGACCTGAGCCCATGCTGAGCGCAGACAGCATGGCGGTTGGTGTGGATGCCGCGGCTTTGATCTCGGGGGATCTGAGGATACGCCGCATCATCGCCGAAAACCCTACGCTGCGGCTTGAGCTGTCCGACGGGCGTGGCAACTGGCAATTCGACCGGGCGGCGCCTGTATCCTCTGGCAATACTGCAAGTACCCCCTCGCAAAATGAGACGGGCGCGGTAACGCTGGACTTTCTGGAACTGACCAACGCCCGTCTGGTCTATGTGGAAAACAAAGCGGTGAAATTCGATTTTGCCAACGTGGACTTGTCGGCAAACTGGCCTGATGTGACTGCACCGCTATTCGTCGAGGCAAAAATGAGTGTCCCCGGCGGCAAGGTAGAAGTTGATCTGAAAATCCCGGACTTGCCTGCCTATGCCACCGGCGTCGCGACGCCTCTGGAATTGCTCTTACGCGCACCGGGCGGAGAAGTGGATTTCGATGGCTTGGTGAACCTCGCCGGAGAGATGGACGGCAAGCTGCATGTCCAAGCGCAAGACACCGAAAGGATGCTGGCCGCATTCGGACAGGCTGGCGTTGGCGTGCCGCTTGGCCTTGGGCGAACTGCCGAAGTCGCGGGCCATATGACCTACACCAGCGAGGGCCGTATCTCGCTGCGTGAAATGGTGGCGCAACTGGATGATAACCGGCTGGCGGGAGAGGCGGATATCGTGATCTCGGACCCTCCGCAGATTACCGCGCGACTGGACGGCGGTGACCTTGATCTGTCGCGCTTCAACGCGCCTTCAAGCAAGGCTGGTGACGGCGGCGGATCGGCGACGATTACGCCCGCACAAGGGTGGTCGACCGCGCCCATTGACGCGTCGGCCCTTGCATTGGCCAATGGGAAAATCCGGCTTACGGCCAATTCGATTGCTGTTCCCGGATTAACCTTTGGGTCAAGTGATCTGACGCTGAATCTGGATCGATCACGTGCCGTCTTGAACATGACTCCAGCGACCCTTTTCGCGGGTCAGTTAACGGGTCAGGTCGTCGCAAATAACCGGAACGGCTTATCGGTCGGTGGCAATCTACAGGCCGAGGGCATTGACATTGAACAAGCGTTGACCACGGTTGCGGATATCGACCGCTTGTCAGGCACCGGATCGGGATCATTCGAGTTCTTGGGGGTCGGCCAAACCGAAGCGCAAATCATGCGTTCGCTCAGCGGCAAGGGGCGATTGGAAACGGGGAAGGGCATCATTTCCGGTATCGATCTGGACCGTTTGATGGGGCGCGGAGAGGGGAGCGGTGGAGCCACAGTCTTCAACAGCCTGTCGGCAAGTTTCACCATTGATCAGGGCGTGCTCAGAAACGACGACTTGCTGATGTCTCTGGACAATTTCCGCGCTGATGGAAAGGGACGGATAGGTATCGGCGAACGCAACATTGATTATCTGTTCACGCCGACCGCGTTGCGGGCGAACTCGGGGCAGGGGCTCTCGGTTCCGGTCAGAATTGTGGGGCCGTGGAGCAATCCGTTGATTCAACCCGACCTGAGCAAGGTGATCGAGGCTGCCGCCGAAGGAAAAATCAAGGCGCTGGAGGGAGACGCCAAGCAGAAGGTTCTTGAAAAGGTCGGCGACGAATTGGGCACCGCCGTCACGGACAGCGAAAGCCTTGAAAAAGCGGTTAAGAAGAAGCTGGAAGACGAGGCCAAGAAAGGGCTTTTGAAACTGCTCGGCGCAGATTGATAGGTTGGGGCGTTATCCGCGCCCCAACCCTGCGATCAAATCAGATGGTCTGATCGTAGTCACCAACACCGGGTTCGGTGCGAATGACGGCGTCTATGTCTGCGAAGATTGCACGCATTTCGTCTTCGCTGTCGCTGCTTTCGCAGACCACAACAAGATTGGGTGTGTTTGATGACGCGCGCACCAGACCCCAGCTGCCGTTGTCCAGAATGACCCGCGCGCCGTTGACGGTTACGACCTCTTTGATTGCGCGGCCCGCAAAGGTTTCACCCGCTTCGGATTTGGCGACCAACTTGTCGACCAGCCTCTGGAGGATGTCATATTTCTCGGTATCCGCCGCATAGGGAGACATGGTCGGCGTTGACCACGTCTTTGGCAGAGCCTTGCGCAGATCCGACATGCTTTGGTCCGGATTGCGGTCCATCAGCTTGCAAATCTCGACCGCGACGCGCATCCCACAGTCATATCCACGCCCAATGGGTTCTGCCAGAAAGTAGTGGCCCGATTTCTCGAACCCGGCCAGCGCGTTGATCTCTTTGACCCGGCGCTTCATGTGGCTATGGCCAGTCTTCCAATAGTCCGCCTTGACCCCATGTGCCTGCAACTCAGGGTCACTGGCGAACAGACCGGTTGACTTTACATCGGCCACAAAGGTGGAGTTGGGGTAAAGTTTCGCCAGATCGCGCGCCATGATGACACCGACCTTATCAGCGAAGATCTCCTCACCTTCATCATCAACAACACCACACCGGTCGCCATCGCCGTCAAATCCCAACGCCATATCCGCGCCGCTGGAATTCACGGTGTCGGCCATGTCATGCAACATCTCCATGGCTTCGGGGTTGGGGTTGTAATTGGGGAAGGTGTAATCCAGCCGGTTGTGGCTGGGGACCACTTCGACGCCCATCCGCTTAAAAATCTCGGGCGCAAAGGCCGAGGCGGTGCCGTTCCCGGTCGCGCAGACCACCTTCAGCGGGCGCGACATTTTGAAATCACCAACAAGATCGTCGATATAGGCTTCCTTCACGCCATCGACGAATTCGTATGACCCGCCTTCATGTGTCTGGCCTTCGCCATTCAGGACGATATCGCGCAACTCGGACATCTCATCGGGGCCGTGGGTCAGGGGGCGTTCAAAGCCCATCTTCACTCCGGTCCAGCCGTTCGGGTTGTGGCTGGCCGTGACCATCGCCACCGCAGGCACATCCAGATGGAACTGCGCGAAATAGGCCATTGGGCTAAGTGCGGGGCCGATGTCCTTGACCTGAATCCCCGCCTGCATCAACCCCAGGATCAGCGCGTTCTTAATGGCCAGCGAATAGTCGCGATAATCGTTGCCGACCGCGATCACTGGTTCGATCCCGCGTTTGCGCATCTGCGTCCCCAGACCCAGACCAAGGGCGGTCATGCCGGGCAGATTGATCTCTTCGGGGTATTTCCAGCGGGCGTCATATTCGCGGAACCCGGTGGGTTTGATCATCGCGTCGCGCAGAAAGCTCCAGGTGTTTGGGGTCACCTCGGGGATGGGTTTGGTCATATTATTGCTCTTGCTCAAATTTGAATTGGGTTGGCTTTGGCCAGTGCATCAAAGCGCATCAATGTGTCAATCAATTGAGGCATTTGATCCAATGGGATCATATTCGGACCATCAGAAGGTGCCGAGTCCGGATCCTGATGGGTTTCAATGAAAACCGCTCCAACGCCTAAAGAGACAGCAGCTCGGGCCATGACTGGCGCAAATTCACGCTGTCCGCCGGATGATCCACCTTTGCCGCCGGGTTGCTGAACCGAGTGGGTCGCATCCATGACGACAGGGTACCCGGTTTGCGCCATCTGAGGCAGCGCCCGCATGTCGGCCACCAGCGTGTTGTACCCAAACGAGGTTCCACGCTCGGTCAGAAGGATGTTCTGGTTTCCTGTGCTTTCGACCTTATCGACGATATTGGTCATTTCCCACGGGGCAAGAAACTGTCCCTTTTTGACGTTCACAGCTTTCCCAGTGTTCCCGGCGGCCAGCAACATATCCGTCTGGCGGCACAGAAACGCCGGGATTTGCAGGACGTCCACGGCCTCGGCAGCGATGGCGCATTGGGCTTCGGTATGGACATCGGTCAGAACCGGAATACCCATCGTTTTGCGGATATCATCCAGAACCTTCAGCCCGGCATCAATCCCCATACCTCGCTTTCCGGACAGGGATGTGCGGTTTGCCTTGTCATAGGAGGCTTTGAAAACGTACTGCGCACCGGCGGCATCGCACGCCTCTTTCATTTTGCCGGCTATCATTTGAGCATGGTCAGCGGTTTCAAGCTGACAAGGACCGGCAATGACTGTCAGAGGCAGATCATTGCCGACCGTGAGATCGGAGATTTTTACATGTTTCATGTGTCTTACGAGGATACCTGTTCACGAAGGACCGACGCTGTTAGCGAGATCATCAGGTAAATACCAGCAAACAACAGGAAAGCCAAAATCGTATTTTCAAATTTGCGCGGATAAGTTGGATCCTGGCTTGGGACAGGGTTCACGGACACGGTCAGGTAACGGACCTTTCGGTTCGCTTCGGTGCGGGTGGTTTCCATCTGTTGCATTGCCGTTTGCAGCATCATGTCCCGCGCGGCGAGGTCAGCTTGCGCCATCTGAATACGAACGCTTAACCGCGCAAGAGAGTTTTCGCCGGCAGAGACATCCAGCATTTCGGCGTTGAGTTCTTCAAGAACCCCTTCGAGGCGTGCAATATCCGCACGCGCGCCGTCCACTTTGGCCTTGTTCGGGCGCAGATTGTCTAGCAAAGCGGCCAGTTGAAGCTCTTTTTCCTGAAGCTGGGTCTCGAGCGTGTTTATACGGGCGCGTAGCCCGGCAATGACGTTCTCAGGGTCCAGAACCGCGCCCTGCAATTGCAGCTCGATCAGATTTTCCTGGGCCTGTCTTCGTTCTTCCTGGGCAAGTTCAAAGCTGGCCAGTGCGTCACGCATCTGGTCCTCGCGTTTCAATTCGGTCAGTCCGTTGATCGTTTCCTCGGCGTAGGAAAGAAGTCGATTGGACAGCCCCACCGCTATCTCTGGATCTGGCGCTGCGACTTCCATGCGGATTATTCCGTCGCTTGGGTCATAGCCAATCGTGACCATCCGCTTGTACAGCTTATAGGTTTCTTCAAGACTTGCATCCGGCGAAAGGCGTTGGATCGGATCAATCCATTCCTGCTTGAAGATGTCCGAGAACCCCATATCGCGCTCCAACCTGAGCAGGGCGTCCTTGGATTCCAGAAACTCCTGCGTGGCGACCGAGTCCTGCGCTGTAGCGAACTGTGTGCCCGCAAGAAGACCGCCGAACGCCGCGCCGCCCCCGTCTGCCTGCAATATCGAAAAGGCCGAGTCGCTGGCATACATCGGCGTTGCAAAGCGATAGAAGTACATGCCCACGATCAGGGTTGGGATCAGGATAAATGCCGTCAACCGAGCGAACAGTGCCAGCAGTTTTAGTCTGCGTCGCCGCGCGATATCCTTTTGTATTTCGCTGATCTCAAACTCTCGGCGCTGCGCTGGGCTTAACTCGGGGCCGGGCAGTGTCTGTGGGCTTTCCGCAAGCGTCTGAGGTAGCTGAATCTTGATTGTGTCTTTGGCCTCATCCCCGGCGCGTTCCTTTTCGGCGGCCAAGTCCAGAAGGCTGGCGCGTTCAAAGGGGTCGATACCCTTCTTTCTAAGCAAGCGAACGGCGTCATAGTCGGACGTCGCTGACAGGCCGTGTTTCTGCGCCAATCGCCGTGCGACCCGTAATTGGCGTCCTGTCAGCCCCTCACGTTTGATGTCCTCGATAGTCGTGCCGGGTTGCGGTTCGTTGGCGGCGTCCGGCGCATTGGTCGCCTTTCGGATCCGCGATATGGCGTCCGCTCGGGCTTCGGCGGTTCCGGCGCCCTTGCGATTGCGCTTCCAGCCGTAAATTCTAGCCTTGGGTTTGGTAGTCATATAGCTGTTTTGCCTCTTCCAAGGTGTCGAACATATGGAGCTGCCCGTCCACTAGCACGGCGGCCTGCCGCGCGAATTTCTCAAGCACTTCGGGGCTGTGGGACACTATCACCAAGGTGGTTGTGCGCAGCCTTTCCTGCAGGATATCGCCTGCTTTCCGGTTAAAGTCGACATCGGTCGTCGCGGGCATCCCTTCGTCAATAAGATACATGTCAAAATCCAAAGCCAGCATGAGGGCAAAAGTAAACCGTGCCTTCATGCCAGAGGAATAGGTGGCCAGCGGTTGGTCGAAATATTCCCCCAAGCCACAAAGCCAACTGCAATACGCTTCGACATAATCGGGATCCATGCCGTAAATCTTTGCGATGTATCGCGCGTTTTCCAGAGCTGACAGCTTGTTCGAGACGCCGCCTGTAAATCCCATCGGAAACGACACCCTGCAGGATTTTCGGATAACCCCCTCGTCCGGTTTTTCCAGCCCCGCCATCATGTTGATAAGCGTCGTTTTCCCGGTGCCGTTTGGCGCGAGAATACCAATGGACTTGCCAAGTTCGACCCGGAACGAAACCCTGTCCAGGATCACCTTGCGGCGGGTTCCGGTCCAGAAGGACTTGCTGACATTTTCAAACTCAAGCATCCAGAGCCTGCTGCGTTGCCTGTACTTAGGGCCCCTGCAAAAGCACAGAAAGGGCCGGTTTTTCTCGTTTCATGTTGGCTACATTATGTCGAACTATGAAACAAATGATCAATGCGTTCCGGTTCAGACTGTTGGTTTTGTGACTTTTCCACCTGTTTGTTCTGAGCATCGCGGCGACTATCTTGAAGTCCGACTCTCAACTAGTTTGTTTCAGGAAACCTTGCGATCTTATGAACTCACTTGAAGAAGAAATCGCAGCCTGTCGGATTTGCGCGGATAGGTTCGCCGCGACCGAGACAGCCCACAGACCAAGACCGGTGGTCTGGTTTCGCCAAGGTACATCTATTCTTATTGCTGGGCAGGCTCCTGGTGCGCGGGTACATGCGTCGGGGCGGCCTTTTACCGATCCCTCAGGTGACCGTCTGCGCGAATGGCTGGGCGTGGATGAAGCCACTTTCTATGACCGCTCCCGCGTGTCGATTGTTCCGATGGCGTTTTGCTTTCCCGGATATGATGCACGCAAGGCCGATTTGCCGCCTCCACCTGTTTGCGGCCAAACCTGGCATGACAAGGTGATGCAGGCGCTGGGTGAGGTTCCCTTGACAATTCTCGTTGGTGGCCACGCCTTCAAGTACCATCTCAAAGCGCGCGGTTCGGTTACGGATACGGTGCGCAACTGGCGAGACTATGCGCCGCGGGTCTTTGTCTTGCCTCATCCGTCCTGGCGCAATACGGCATGGATCAAGAAAAACCCGTGGTTCGTGACTGATCTGTTGCCGGTTTTGCAGGCGCGGGTGCAAGAGGTTCTGAATGACTGAAACAACTGCTCTGGATACCGCACACGCCGCGATGCAGGCTGACCCGGAAAACGACTCTGCGCGCCTGAGGTTCTTTGAACGGCTGGCGGACAGTGAACTGTTCCTGATGCTGACCGAAGAAGCGCGGGACGAAAACATCTCGCCCGAACTCTTTGACGTTGCGGATGGACGTTTCGTGCTGGCCTTTGATCGCGAGGATCGGCTGGCGCAGTTCGCCGGTCGCCCGGTTCCCTACGTCGCTGTATCGGGGCGCGTCCTGTCGTCGATGTTGGCGGGGCAGGGTATCGGGCTGGGCCTGAATCTGGAAACGGCTCCGTCTTCGATGCTGATCCCGTCCGAGGCGCTGGGTTGGCTGGCGACAACTCTACAACATGGACCCGAAGAAGTTCAGCAGCACTTTTCAGAGTTTGTGCCACCTGCGGGATTGCCGGATGATCTGCTGACTGCACTGGACACCAAGCTGGCCACAGCGGTTGGGCTGGCTCAGGCTGCCTATCTCGTGGGCACCCGATCGAAAGAAGGTGGGGCAGGGCACATGCTGGGCTTTGTCGGCGCGGTGGATGGTGCCGAGCCAGCATTGGCCAAAGCCGCGTCCGAGGCGCTGACGTTTTCGGGGATTGAGGCCGGGGCGATGGATGTCGGGTTCTTTAGCGCACATGATGCGACGGCGGCAGCGCTGGCCCGTGTCGGATTGCGTTTTGACCTGCCGCAGCCCGAAGCGCGCGTTACAACCCAGGTTGTTCCGGGCAGCGATCCGGAAAAACCGCCTATTCTGAAATAGAAAAACCTCGCGGAGCGCACCCCCGCGAGGTCCAAGCGCATTATTCCGCCGCGGCCTCAAGCTTATCCTGCGTGCGGGTTTCAAAATCGCTGGCCTCGTGACGTTCGTGAAGCTGCGTGTGTTTCTCTCCGAAGGGGCGGTTCACCATCCGGCCGCGTTTGACGGCTGGGCGCGCGTCAATCGCCTTGGCCCAACGCATGACGTTCTTGTAGGATTCGACGTCCAGGAATTCGGCCGCGCTGTAAAGACGCCCTAGAACCAACTGGCCGTACCATGGCCAGATCGCAATATCCGCGATCGTATAGTCGTCGCCCGCGATATAGGCCTTGTCAGCCAGCTCACGATCCAGCACGTCGAGTTGACGCTTGGTCTCCATAGCGAAACGGTTGATCGGGTACTCGAACTTTTCGGGCGCGTAGGCGTAGAAATGTCCGAACCCGCCGCCAAGATAGGGGGCGCTGCCCATTTGCCAGAATACCCAGTTCATGACCTCTGCGCGTTCCGGGCCGGACTTGGGCAGGAAGGCATCAAACTTTTCCGCCAGGTGAAACAGGATCGAAGCGCTTTCAAAAACACGCACGGGTTTTTCGCCAGAACGGTCCCAAAGGGCAGGGATCTTCGAGTTCGGGTTGGCCTCGATAAAGCCGGATCCGAACTGGTCGCCGTCACCAATATTGACAAGCCATGCGTTATACTCGGCGCCTTCATGCCCCAGCGCCAACAGTTCTTCCAGCATGACGGTTACTTTTACACCGTTCGGGGTCGCCAGCGAGTACAACTGCAGCGGGTGGCGTCCGACCGGCAAGTCTTTGTCGTGCGTGGCCCCGGCAATGGGTCGGTTGATATTGGCGAACTGGCCGCCGTTCTTACTGTCCCATGTCCAGACCTTTGGGGGTGTATAGGTCAATTGCTCGCTCATTGTCCGTCTTTCTCAGAAAAGTTCAGGTGAATTGTCCGTCCGTCACAACAGCTAATATTGCAGACAACAGAGTCCAACCCCGGAAGTTGGGTCGTTTTTGTAACAAAGGGCGCGAAACCTTCACGTTTTTTCGTGCTACGTCACAGCAGCGCGAGCGAGACTGCGCAGAGCACTCAAATCACCTATTCTCTGACCGAACCCGGAAACCGGAGCGATGAACCGCTCCTCGGACAAAAGGACCAATTACATGAAACGCTTTGCCTTAACCGTAGCCGCCACTCTGGCGATGACGTTACCCGCATTTGCCGGAGATCAGTATGTGGACGGCACTGGTTACGCGGTTTCAGGTTATGACGTTGTGGCCTATCGCGGTCTGGATCAGGCTCCGGTCGGTCAGGCACAGCCCGAAGGCGTGCGCGGCAGCGCCGACATCACCGCGGATTACAACGGCGCGACCTGGGCGTTCTCAACTGAGGAGAACCGGGACAAGTTCCTTGAGAACCCGGCTTTCTACGCGCCACAGTATGACGGGCATTGCGCGTATGGTGTTTCGCGGGGTGGAAAGGTTCCGGCAAATCCGAACTTGTGGCGGATCGTTGACGACAAGCTCTATCTTAACATCACGGATGTCGTCGTAGGCTTTTTTGAGGAAGATATTCCCGGAAACATCAATCTCGCCGAAGGCAACTGGCCGGGAATCGAGGCAGATGCCGCATCCACCAGCGTCATTCCAAAGTTCACTTCAGAAGGCCCGGTGGCAAATTAAGCCTGTATTGGGAAATGGAAACCCGGCTGGGATTGGCCGGGTTTTTTGCGTCAACTCGCCAGCCAGAATTCATCCTGCGCCGATTGATCCGCCTCAAAACGGATGCGAACACTTTTTGCGCCCGGAAACTTGCGGTTCATGATCGCCTCGGGGACGATGACCTCGCCTGCTCCGGCGTCCTTGGACTGGAAGCTCAGCAGCTCTGTTTCCGTGCGGCGCGATCCGGCCAGTACCGATGTGGGCAGAGCGACCCGGTTCGCGCCCTGGCAAACCGGTGACGACACAAAATATGTCAGATTGCGGCCAAAGCATCCTATCGCTTCGGGAACGTGATCAGAAGCTGCCATGTGTTCGTTTGCTGGTGTCGGCTGACCTTCGTCCGACGCGTCGGAAACGCATTCCAGCACCTTGTTCAGCAGCGCGCGGCAAGCGTCGATATCGGCGTCTTTCAGGGTAATCACGCGCTTGCGCAGTTTGGGCCGTTTGGGTTTCCCGGCGCAGGCGCTTTTGCCAGCCAGCCCTTCTTTGCGCAGCAGGTCATACGCGTCTTTCGCACGTGCAAAGTTCGAGGAATCCGCGTCAGAACAATCGGGATGGGCATGAAATGCAATGCTGCGCCACGCTTTTCTGATGTCTTCAGACCCGGCATTTTGATCCAGTCCAAGAACGTGAAACGCCTCTGCGCGCGCCCTGATTTTATCAACAGGTTCCATACCAAAAACACTCGTTAAACAACTATGCGATCCAGTGTCAGGACGAGTGGGTTTTTGTCAAATAAGGCAAAAAATTTGTGATCTCAGGGGAACAATCAGGGCGATGCCCGTGTGATTGTTCCCTGCTTGTCCAGCGATTGCGGCGTAATTTCCAGTAATCTGAACGCTTTGGATCAGGCGACGTTTTGCAGGTCGGTCTTGGGTGTAATGCCCAGGGCAAAACAGACATCCCGTGTCAGTTCGGGGCGGTTCAGGGTGTAGAAATGCAGTTTGTCTACACCGCCCTCAATCAGATCCGAGCACAGCTCAGTGCATAGTGCCGTAGCCAGCAGGTCCTCTCGGTCATCGCGTACAGCTTTTTCAAACGCCTGTTCGACCCATGTTGGAATTCGAGTGCCGCAGCGACGGGCGAAGTTACGCGCGCCCTTCCAATTCTCGATCGGCAGGATGCCCGGAACGATTGGCTTGTCGATTCCCGCCTTGGCGCAGGCGTCGCGAAAGCGAAAGAATGTCTCGGCCTCAAAGAAGAACTGCGTCAAGGCTTCGTCCGCGCCTGCGTCCAGCTTGGCCTTGAGCCAGTCCACGTCGGTACGCGCGTTTTGCGCCTCGGGGTGGATGTCGGGATAGGCACCCACGCGAATATTGAACTTTCCAGTATCCGCCAGCGCCGCAATCAGTTCGACAGAGTTTTCAAAGCCATCAGGATATGGAACGAACTTGTCCTGACCTTTGGGCGGGTCACCGCGCAGGGCAACAATGTCACTCACGCCCGATTTGGCAAAACTGTCCGCGATTGCGAGCGTTTCCTCACGAGTGGCGTCAACGCAGGTCAGATGCGCAGCCACAGGCAGCCCGGAAGACTTGTGCAGTGTTGCCACCGCATCGCGGGTCAGCTCTCGCGTGGTTCCGCCCGCACCGTAGGTGACGGACACGAACCGAGGGTCAAGCGGGGCCAAAGTTTGGACTGTGTCCCACAAACGGAATGAGGCTTCCAGCGATTGCGGCGGGAAGAACTCGAATGAAATTTCTGGATTGCTCATCTTGGCCTCATTTGTTCCGTTCCCGGCCCTTGTGCCAGTTTCCGCAATGTGAGACAAACTCATATTCTTCAAGAACAACATGAGCCATCCTGAAATGCACATCGAATTCCGGCACCTGCGCACGATCAAGGCGATCCACGAATGTGGTGGGCTTGCCCGCGCTGCCGACCAGTTGAACATCACGCAATCGGCGCTGAGTCATCAGATCAAGGGGCTGGAAGATCAGGCGGGTGTTGAGCTGTTCCTGCGCAGGTCCAAACCGATGAAATTATCGGCCGCCGGTCTGCGCCTGTTGCGTTTGGCCGAACAAATCCTGCCGCAGGTCGAGGCGACCCAGCAGGAGTTCTCGTCCTTGCGTGACGGTCGTACCGGTCGGATGCACATCGCTATCGAGTGCCATGCCTGTTTCGAGTGGTTGTTCCCGGTGCTGGAGACCTTCCGCAAGTCCTGGGGTGATGTGGATGTCGATATAAGGCCGGGCCTTGCGTTCGACGCTTTGCCTGCCTTGCAAAAAGAGGAGGTCGATCTTGTTGTTTCGTCCGACCCCGAAGACCTGCCGGGCGTCGAGTTCATCGAGCTTTTCGACTATGACGCCGTGTTTGTCGCCGCTTCTGTTCACCCTCTGGCGCAAAAGGACTTTGTCGAGGCCGAGGATTTCCGGGGGCAGACCCTGATAACTTATCCGGTCGAGCGCACTCGCCTGGACGTGTTCAGCCAGTTGTTGATCCCTGCGCGGGTGGAACCTGCCGCGATCCGGCAGGTCGAACTGACCGCGGTGATCTTGCTGCTGGTCGCCTCGAACCGAGGGGTTGCGGTGCTGCCGGACTGGGTCGTGCGCGAGGTAAAGTACAATTCGGACTATGTGACGCGCCCACTGACCAAGGATGGGATTACCCGCAGGCTGTACGCGGCGGTTCGCTCAGAAGACCTTGAAAAGCCTTATGTGCAGGAGTTGATTCAACTGGCCGGAACCGAGGCGCGCAAGCTGCAACTGCAATAGGCGCAAAACGCGGGTCTGCTATGCGTATCATTCCCCTTGGCAAGGGCGCTTTGCATCAGTATACGCGCGGTTTGACCGGACAGGAGCCTTTGGACAATGGTTGGCAGTGCAAACCTCAACATCATGATTAAAGCCGCGCGCAAGGCGGGGCGGTCTTTGGTCAAGGATTTTCGTGAAGTCGAGAACCTGCAGGTGTCGATGAAAGGCGCGGGCGATTTTGTGTCCAAGGCAGATATCGCCGCCGAAGCGATCCTGAAAGAGGAACTGCTGGGCGCGCGCCCAACCTATGGCTGGCTGGCCGAAGAGGGCGGTGAAATCGCGGGCGAAGACCCGACCCGCCGCTGGATCGTGGACCCGCTGGACGGGACTACGAATTTCCTGCACGGCCTGCCGCACTGGGCGATTTCGATCGCATTGGAACACAAGGGCAAGATCGTCGCCGGTGTGATCTATGACCCCGCCAAGGACGAGATGTTCTTTGCCGAAAAAGGCGAGGGCGCGTGGATGAATGACACTCGTATTCGCGTCTCGGGCCGTCATCGCATGATCGAGTCGATCTTTTCGACGGGCTTGCCTTTCGGCGGCCGATCGGACTTGCCAGCGACGCTGCAGGATCTGGCCCGGTTGATGCCGGTATGCGCAGGCGTGCGCCGTTGGGGTGCCGCCGCGCTGGACATGGCTTACGTGGCCGCTGGTCGCTACGAAGGGTTCTGGGAACGCCGCCTGAATGCGTGGGACCTGGCTGCCGGGATCATCATCGTCAAAGAAGCCGGTGGGTTTGTGCAGGCTTTGAACCCCGAAGGCAGCGTACTGGAAGATGGCGAAGTAATTTGTTCAAACGAACCGATCTTCGACCAGTTCGCAAAGGTGATCCGGGGCTAAGACCTGATCGAAACAATCGAAGTTGCGCGCCCCGAACGAGGCGCGCTTTTTCGTTTCAAAGGGCTGCGCGTTGTGCCAAGCCTGCCTCATCCGCCAATCGCGCGGCGACCGACGCAACGGCCAAGTCCTGCAAGCCAACCCCGGTTCCGTCGAACAGGGTGATTTCGTCTTCGCTGGTCCGACCGGGGTGATCCCCATTGATCACGGCACCAATCGGGGTGATCTGATCCTGCGTCAGTGCGCCCGAGTTTATGGCGTGCTGGCCTTCGCCGATGGTGACAGATTGGGCAACCTCGTCCGTGAAGACGGTTGCTGCGGCCACAAGCGCGGCGGCGACCTCTTGCTTGCCTTTCGTGTCGGTGCCCATGCAGGCCAGGTGCGTGCCGGGTTTGATCCAGTCCTTCATCAACAGCGGCTCGAACGCCGAAGTGATTGTGATGATCACATCCGCCTGCGCACCCAGTTCCTGTTGGCTGACCGCTTCAAACTCCAGCCCGATTTCCTCTGCCACGGCAGCTAGGCGCGGCAGCATGTCCGGGTGGGGGTTCCAGGCGACTACCTTCTCAAACGCGCGCTGTTCGACCGCCGCGCGCAGTTGGAAGGCGGATTGATGACCTGCGCCAACCATCCCCAGAACCTTCGAGTCTTTCCGGGCCAGATGCGCAATCGAAACCGCTGACGAGGCCGCCGTGCGCACCGCCGTCAGGTAATTGCCCCCGACGAGCGCAGAGAGTTGCCCGGTATCAGGATCGAACAGAAACACCGTAGATTGGTGGTTTGTCAGGTTTTTTTCAGCATTGCCGGGCCAATATCCGCCCGATTTTACGCCCAGCACCTGACCATCCCTGTCGAACCCTGACTTGAAGCCATACAAAGCGTCTGCGTAACCCAGCGCCTCGCGCACAACAGGAAAGTTCCACGCCCCGCCGCTGGCCATTGCGCCAAAGACCGATTGAACCGCGTCAAAGGCTTGCTGGCGACCGACCAGTTGCTTGCAAAGATCTTCGCCCACGATCAGCAGGCCGTCTTGTGAAGTCATGATATCCCTCATTGCTCAGAACGCCTTTCCACGGGCCGAAACAGGCCAGAGCGTTTCAACCTTGCCGTCCCGGACACCTACATACCAATCATGGACGTTGCAGGTTGGGTCACAGTGACCGGGCACCAGACGCAGCTTGTCGTTGACCTTCAGGACATTACCCGGATCACCGATCACGCCGTGTTCGTCCGAACATTTGAGGTATTCGACATCGTCGCGCCCAAAGATGAACGGCAAGCCGCTATCGACGGACTGCGCCTTTAGACCCGCATCACAGATCGCCTTGTCCGCTTTGGCGTGACTCATGACGCTGGTCAGGATGAACAGCGCGTTTTCCCACTCACCCTGGTCGATCCGCTTGCCGTCCTTGTCCAAGATACGGCCATAGTCGGCGTCCATGAAGGCGTAGGACCCGCATTGTAGCTCGTTGTAAACGCCTGAATTGCTTTCAAAATAATACGATCCGGTGCCGCCGCCCGAGACCAGCTCGCAGTCGATGCCTGCGGCTTTCAAACCGTCGACTGCACCTTCGACCATCGCGATTGCGGCATCCAGTTTCTCTTTTCGGGCCTCATACGTGTCGAGATGCTGCATCGCGCCCTGATACGCCTGAATGCCTGTGAATTTCAGGTTCGGGGCTGCCACGACCGCCTCGGCGATCTCGACCACTGCCGGAGTTGTGGTCACGCCGCACCGCCCCGCGCCGCAGTCGATTTCGACCAGAACCTCCAACTCGGTGCCAGCGCTGACCGCAGCGGCAGAAAGGTCCGCGACGTTGTTGACGTCGTCCACACAGACGATGGTGCGGGCTCCGGTCTTGGGCAGCCGCGCCAGCCGTTGGATTTTGGCCGGGTCACGTACCTGGTTTGACACGAGGATATCCTTGATGCCGCCGCGTGCGAAAACTTCGGCTTCCGAGACTTTCTGACAGCAGACGCCCACCGCGCCGCCCAGCTTTTCCTGAAGTTTGGCGACATCAACGGACTTGTGCATCTTGCCGTGCACGCGATGGCGCATGCCATGTGCCTTGGCATAGTCGCCCATCTTCCTGATGTTCCGCTCCAGCGCGTCCAGATCGAGTATCAGGCACGGCGTCTGAATGTCGCTTTCGTCCATACCGATCGCGGCAGGGATGTCGAAGCCGACTTCGAGATCGTCAAATTTCACAGGTTTGTTCATGTTGTTCCTCCTTACCCTTTCAGCCAGGGCAGCTTGTCCAAATCCACGTTGCCGCCGGTGATGATCACGCCGATGCATTTTCCTCGAAACACGTCCGGATTTTTGAGAATGGTCGCCAGTGGCACTGCCGAGGACGGCTCCATCACCACGCGCAGGTATTTCCACGTCAGTTTCATCGCCTCGACGATCTCATCTTCTGAGGCGGTGAAGATGTCGGTCACGTGGTTGGACACGAAGTGCCACGTGTTTTCCTTGAGCGGCACCAACAGGCCATCGGCAACCGTTTTTGGGGCGTCATCCGCGATAATATGGCCCGCCTTGAACGAACGATAAGCGTCGTCCGCCTGTTCCGGTTCCGCACCATAGATCGCGGTGCTAGGTGCTAGGTTTGACACCGTCAGGCAGGTTCCCGACACCATGCCCCCGCCGCCAATCGGTGCGATGACTGCGTCCACCCCGCCAGTTTGTTCGAGCAGTTCTGCCGAACATGTCGCCTGCCCAGCGATCACGCGCGGGTCGTTATAGGGGTGGACGAATTCGCCATCCGTTCGGGCCTGTACGTCGGCAAAGGTCGCCTCGCGCGAGGTGGTTGACGGCTCGCACTCGGTGATCGTTCCGCCAAAGCGCCGGACCGCATCCTTCTTGGCCTGCGGTGCTGTGCGCGGCATGACCACATGGCAGGGGATGCCCCTCCGTCCGGCCGCATAGGACAGCGAAAGCGCGTGGTTGCCGCTGGAATGGGTGCAGACACCCTTTGCCGCCATCTCATCGCTTAGGCCAAACACGGCGTTGCTTGCGCCGCGAACCTTGAAGGCGCCGGCCTCCTGAAAGTTCTCGCACTTGAAGAACAGGTCTGCGCCGGTCAGGTCATTCAGGTAGTCGGACACCATGACCGGGGTTCGACGGATATATGGTTTGATCCGTTCATGCGCCGCTCGCATGTCGTTGATCGTGAGCTCTGCGGCGGGGATTTGATCCAGCATGGTCATTCTCCTCAGGCTGCCGCCTTTGCGTTGTCGGACGAGCCGGAGCGATAGAATTCCTGCGCGGCCGCGACCCCGCTGCCCAGTGAGACCGGGTAATTCAGGTCCGCCATCGCCATCTCGATCGCGCTGAGGCCAGACAGAACCATCACATCCGTCAGGCTGCCCAGATGACCAATGCGAAACGCCTTTCCGTTCAGTTGCCCAAGGCCGATCCCGAAGGACACGCCATATGCGTTGAACGCATGGTCCGTCAGGGCGTTGCTGTCGAAACCATCGGGCACGTAGATTGCGCTGACCGTGTCGGAATAGAGGTCGGGCGACTGCGCAACCAACTTCAAGCCCCAGGCGTCAGTGGCGCGGCGAACACCTTCGGCCAGTCGGTGGTGGCGCGCATAGACGTTGTCCAAGCCTTCCTCGAACAGCATCTTGAGGCTTTCGCGCATTCCATAGATCAGTTGCAGCGGCGGCGTGTAGGGGAACCCGCCCGACGCATTCGCCGCCATCATGTCGCGGAAATCAAAGAAAGTGCGGTGCAGCTTGGCGGACGCCATCGCCTCTTGCGCTTTGTCACTGACACACAAGATCGCCATCCCGGTCGCCAGCATGAACCCTTTTTGCGACCCGGACACGGCGATGTCGACGCCCCATGTGTCAAACTGAAACGGCACAGAGGCCAGCGAGCTTACGCAATCCACGAACAGCATCGCGGGATGGTTTGCGGCGTCCATGGCGTGACGCACTGCGCCGATATCCGAAAGCACTCCGGTTGCAGTTTCGTTATGAGTCACCAGCACGGCGCGGATGTCGTGTGACGTGTCTTTGGCAAGGGCTGCCTGAAACAGGTCGGCAGGTGCGCCCGTTCCCCAAGGGCAGTCAATGACTTGCACGTCTAGCCCGTGCCGCTGACACAGGTCGATCCAGCGATGGCTGAAAACGCCATAGCGGGCCACCAGAACCTTGTCTCCGGGGCTTAGGGTGTTGGTGATCGCCGCTTCCCACCCGCCGGTGCCCGAGGCAGGGAATGTTACGATCTGGCCGGTCTGGGTGCCAAAGACCCGCATTGTATCTTCCAGAACCGGGGCGAACGTATCGACAAAGTCCGGGGCGCGATGGTCTTGCGTTTGAACCTGCATGGCCAGCCGCAGCCGGTCCGGGATATTTGTCGGGCCTGGTATGAAAACCGGGTTTTGGTTGGACATCTCTTATTCCTCCGCTTTGGAGGTCATTTTCCGAGATAACGTGGCGTCATGCAATTTTCTTGAAAAATATTTTCATTTTCGCCAAAAAATCCATAACTGGCGAAATTCGCGGGAATTTCCGTTTTTCATTTTGACGGAGCGAAACCACCTCGCGAAAAAAACTTTCGGCACAGGAGGATTGAAATTGGGACAAGAACCGCAAAAAAGACCACGGGGTCGGCCGAAATCCATGTTCAAGGAAAGTTCGGCCGGTACCATGCAATCTTTGGACCGGGCGCTGGGCGTTATGACCACGGTTGCGCGCATGGAACGCGCCGCGCTGAGCGATCTGGCCAGAGAGATCGGGGTTCCCACAGCCACAACGCATCGCATTCTGGTCACGTTGCAGAAACACGGCTTTGTCAGTTTCGACGATGAGCGTCAGGAGTGGATGATTGGGATCGAGGCTTACAGAACCGGTGCGTCTTTCCTGCGTCGGAACAGCGTGATTGAGATCGGTCGGCCAATCCTGCGACGCTTGATGCAGGACAGCGGCGAGACGGCCAATCTCGCGGTTCCGGACGGGTTCGAGGTTGTTTTTGTCGGACAGGTCGAAACCGGCAACCCCATCCGGGCGTTTTTTCCACCGGGGGCCAGGACGCCGATGTATGCGTCAGGAACCGGCAAGGCGATCCTGGCCGAGCTGGGGGAAGTCGGGTTGACCAAAGCGTTGGGTTTGGGCGATCCGGTTGCCTTTACCGAGAATACTTTGCTGCCCGGGCCCAAGTTGCAGTCGGATTTGGCGCAGACCCGAAAGCGGGGCTGGTCGCATGACCGGGAAGAGCGCTATGAGGGCATGTCTTGCATTGGCGCAGCGATATTCAACGACCGCGCCGAACCTTGCGCCGGAATTTCCGTATCTGGCCCGACTGTACGGTTCAAAGCGGATCGTGCGCCGGACTTGGGTGGCTTGGTCATGGCCGCCGCCCGGGAAATCACCGAGCTAAGCGGAGGCCGTCTACCTGCGCGGGATGCGGGGGATGCGTGATTGCGAAAACTTGTAGGTCTGCTCGGGGTGGGGTGGATGGCCGTGTGTCCGGTTCCAGTATTTGACGCCACCACGCCGCAACCACAAAGGGGCGCACAGGATCAATCCTACGACAAACCCTCCGGTGTGCGCCCAATACGCAATCCCTCCTTCGTCCGGGTTGCTGGCGAGGCTGCCCAGAAATTGCATGGCTAGCCAAGCGCCCAGCATGACAAAGGCCGGAATGGTGAAGACGCGAATATAAACGATCAGGATCAACAGGATATCGACCTGCGCCTTTGGGAACAGCAGCAAATAGCCGCCCATCACACCAGCAATCGCACCCGATGCGCCAATGGTGGGCACCAATGACTCCGGGGCTGTCAGGACGTGGATCAGGCCAGCTCCGATTCCGGCGGCCAGATAGAACAGCAAAAAGGGCAGGTGGCCCATCTCATCTTCGAGGTTGTCGCCGAAGATCCACAGGAACAGCATGTTCCCGATCAGGTGCATCCAGCCCCCATGCAGGAACATTGACGTCACCAAAGTATCAAACGCAAAACCGTCCGTGATCCGCGCCGGTATCACGGCGTAGTCATAATAGATCTGGTTGATCAGCCGGGCGTCATCCATGGCGCCTGCATAGCTGATAAAGATCAGAATATTCGCCGCCATCAGCAGATAAACGACGTATGGAGTGCGCCCGGAGGGGTTATGATCACGGATCGGAAACATGGAGCGACGCTGGGCTTTCCGCGGGCCAGCGTCAAGGTCTGTCTAAGCCGCACCTCCCAGCAACGCCGCGTTACCCCCTGCGGCGGTTGTGTCGACGCAGACATGACGCTCGGCCAGGACACGGGCCTTGTCCGGCAGGCCCGGGATCAAGGGCAGGATCGGACCGGTGCGGCGGGCCAGATGCCGTTCAATCTCTCGGGCTGTGGTCTCGTCCCCCCACCACAAAACGCCAGAGATACCTGTCGCATTCTCAAGTCGGTGCAAGTCGATTGCTCCTGTGGCGCGGATGGCTGAACCGCCCAATTCCTTAACGGCAGCCGCCTGTGCCTGAACTGCGGCCTCTCCCGGACCCAGACACAAAAGAGGTGGACGGGGGAATTCGCTAAGTCGGTTGGATTCTCCGGTCGGGCCGGGCAGGGACCGAGTTTGAACCGATGCCGCTTCGCCGTCGGGGGCAGGCAGGTCGCCCATCGTTGTGCCCCACGTCCCTGCACTGCTCTGGCGGTCGGGTGCGCAGAAACGGGTCATGTAGTTCGGGCCACCGGCCTTGGGACCAGTCCCTGAAAGCCCCTCGCCGCCAAAGGGTTGTGAGCCGACAATCGCACCGATCTGATTGCGGTTCACGTAGATGTTCCCTGCGTGAACAGCTTCGGTAATATGCTGAACACGGTCGTCGATGCGCGTATGCAGACCAAAGGTCAGGCCGTATCCCGTGGCGTTGATGTCGGCGATCACCTGATCAATCTCGGACGCCTTGAACCGCGCGACATGTAGAACCGGGCCGAAAATCTCGCGTTCCAGTGCGGCAATGCCGGAGATTTCGATAAGCGTCGGCGCGACGAACGTACCGTCCGGCGGCGTTGGCATCTCTTTCAGGATACGCCCTTCGCGACGGGCGGTTGCGACGTGATCTACGATGACTTGCCGTGCATCATTGTCGATAACGGGGCCGCAATCGGTTGAAATCAGCCAAGGATCGCCAACCTGCAAGACCTCCATCGCGCCTTTCAGCATCGTCAGCAGATCGTCTGCAATGTCATCTTGAACATAGAGGCACCGAAGGGCCGAGCATCGCTGACCCGCCGATTGAAACGCGCTTTCGATGATGGATTGCACAGCTTGTTCGGGCAGGGCGGTGCTGTCCACTATCATGGCATTCAGCCCGCCGGTTTCCGCAATCAGCGGTGTGCCGGGCCGCAAGTTTTCTGCCATTGCTTCACGGATTTTCAGGGCCGTTGCGGTCGAGCCGGTGAAAGCCACGCCCGATACCCGCGCATCCGAGGTCAGTGCCGCGCCCACAAAAGGGCCACCCGGCAGCAATTGCAGAACATCCCGTGGCACGCCTGCCTCGTGCATCAACTGAACGGCGCGATGTGCGATCAACGGCGTTTGCGGGGCAGGCTTGGCCAATACAGCGTTGCCGGTCGCGAGGGCCGCAGCAATCTGGCCGGTGAAAATGGCCAGCGGAAAGTTCCATGGGCTGATGCAGGTGAAGGTTCCCGCAGGCGCAAGATCAGGAATATTCGCAGCATAATACCGCAGGAAATCAACAGCTTCACGCAGTTCAGCCACAGCGTCCGGAAGCGACTTCCCAGCCTCGCGGGACAACAGGGCAAAAAGCTCGCCGTAATGGTCTTCGTACAGATCGGCCGCAGCATTTAGGATGCGGGATCGTTCGGTCGCTGGTGAGTGCCACGGTGCGGCAGAGGCCAGAGCCAGTTCGACATCCTCGGCGCTTGCGGGGGCGACGGCGCCGGGTCGGTCCTGCGGTTGGGCCGGGTTGATGACCGGTTGATCGTCCTCGGGCGTTGCATCCCCGGACAGAAGCGGCTGTGCGTACCAATGGTGCGCCCGAAAGCTATCGCGCGCGGCGTCGATCCGATCCAGTGTGGGCGTGTGATGCAGGTCAAACCCGCGCGAGTTCGGGCGTTCGGGTTGAAACAGATCAAGTCCGGTGGGCAGGGGCCGCGCAGGTTCGCGAACCGCGTTAAACGGGTCTGCAGCGACGTCTTCGGGTGGCACAGTCTCATCCACGATCTGGTTCACGAAAGATGAATTCGCGCCGTTCTCTAACAGTCGCCGCACCAGATACGCCAACAGGTCACGATGCGCACCGACCGGAGCGTAGATGCGGCAGCGGGTAGAGTTCTGATCTTTGACCAACCCGTGCAGCGTTTCACCCATCCCGTGCAGGCGTTGGAATTCGTAGGGCTGATCCTTGGCCATATGCAGGATCGCGCTGACGGTGTGAGCGTTGTGGGTGGCGAATTGAGGATAAATCCGGTCGGTCATACCCAGCAATTTGCGCGCGTTGGCGATGTAGGAAATATCGGTCGCCGCCTTGCGGGTGAAGACGGGGAAACCATCGACGCCTTCGACCTGAGCACGCTTGATCTCGGTATCCCAATAGGCGCCTTTGACCAGCCGGACCATCAACTTGCGATCATGGCGTTGGGCCATGTCATACAATGTGTCCAGAACGACCCCGGCGCGCGGGCCATAGGCCTGAACCACGATCCCGAACCCGTCCCATCCGGTTAGGGCGGGCTCGGCCATGACCTCTTCGATCACTTGCAGCGACAGGGACAGGCGGTCGGCTTCTTCGGCATCCACGTTCAGGCCCATCCCGGCGGCTTTGGCCAGCAGGCAGAGCGCGCGCAGGCGGGGCACAAGCTCATCCATGACGCGCTGTTCCTGTGCCAGTTCATAACGCGGGTGCAGCGCCGATAATTTCACTGAAATTCCGGGATTGGCACGGATGTCGTCGTGGGTGCAGGCATCGGCAATGGCCGCAATCGCGCGGGAATAAGACAGGTGATAGCGGGCGGCGTCGGCCTCGGTCCGGGCGGCTTCGCCCAGCATGTCGTAGGAATAGGTATAGCCATTGGCCTCCATCCCCTTGGCGCGATCCATTGCGGATTGGATGGTTTCGCCCAGCACGAACTGTCGGCCCATTTCTTTCATCGCGCGGCCTACAGCGGTGCGGATCACCGGCTCTCCCAACCGCTTGATCGCGCCGCGCAGGGCACCGACTGGGGACGCTTTGCCTTCATCCAGAACCTTGCCCGTCAGCATCAAGGCCCAGGTTGAGGCATTGACCAGCGAAGACGAGGATTGCCCCAGATGTTTCCCCCAGTCCGAGGGCGCGATCTTATCCTCGATCAGCGCGTCGATCGTGTCGGCATCGGGGACTCGCAACAAGGCTTCGGCCAGACACATCAACGCCACGCCTTCGTCGGTGGACAGGCCGTATTCGGCCAGAAACACCTCCATCATGCCGGGTGACGTGCTGGAACGGATATCACGCACCAACTGAGCGGCAGACGCGCATATGGACTGGCGATCAGCTTCCGTGAGATCAGCCTGCGCAATCAGGTGGTCCAGAATGACTGACTGATCGGCATAGGTCTGGCCGTCGATATGGGCGCGTAGGCTGTGTGACATGTATCCTCCGGGGCTTTTGATAAATATAGGGTCGATTTGGCAGGAGGATTGCCTTATTTTCTGCTTTGGTAAGGCGAATGACCTGAAGTTTGGGGGAAAAGCAGTGCAAAAGGACTTTCCGGGTCTGGATCGGTTCGATCAGTCCATTCTGACGATTCTGTCAGAGGATGGGCGCATCCCCATCGCTGACCTTGCGCGGCGCATCGGGTTGTCGAAATCGCCGACTCAAGCACGTGTGAAAAGACTTGAGGCCGATGGCATCATCACCGGATACCGCGCCCTGCTGGACCCGATCCGCCTTGGTCTGGACCATGTGGCTTTTGTCGAGGTGCGTCTGACCGATACCCGCGAAAAGGCATTGGCCGAGTTCAATGCAGCCGTGCGTAAGGTGGCCGAGATTGAGCAAGCCCATATGATTGCATCGAATTTCGACTACCTTCTGAAAATTCGCACCGGTTCGATGTCCGAATATCGGGCTGTTCTGGCCGAGAAAATTTCCTCGTTGCCCCATGTGGCCAGCACTTCGACCTTTGTCGCGATGGAGGCGGTGAAGGAAACCGGCGTATCGGGCGCGTTCTGAAGGCTGGGTTGACGAAAGCCATGCAAGCGCCACCATTGCTGTATGAAACAGCTTTTCCTTGCCTCTGCCTTTGTTGCCGTAACCTCGGGTGCTGCCTTTGCTGGTGATTGCCCCACGGCACCGGATCATTCTGCCGGAGTGATTAGAATAATCTCGCAGATACAACAGGCCGAAAACGAACAGGCCGCCCGTGCGCTGTCCAGTCAACTGTGGGAGTTCTGGACGGATGCGCCGGACGAAACGGCTCAGGCCGTTCTGGACCGGGGTATGACACGTCGGAACGCATGGGACTTGTTGGGTGCGATCGAGGATTTCGACAAGCTGATTGAATACTGCCCATCCTATGCCGAGGGGTACAACCAGCGCGCCTTTGCCCATTATCTGAGGCAGGATTTTCAGGCTGCATTGCCCGATCTGGACCGAGCGATTGAGCTGTCTCCGAACCACGTTGCCGCGATCAGCGGGCGTGCGCTGACATTGCTGGGACTTCAGCGAATGGACGAAGCGCGGGAAGCTCTGCAGCAGGCTTTGGAATTGAACCCGTGGCTGTCAGAGCGTCACCTGATGGCCCCCGGCGGGCCGCTGGCTCCTCCGGGAGAGGAAATCTGACAGCGCCCCCAAATAGTGTATTAGCCGACCAAGCCATTGTCAGTCCGCTTGATCGCGATGATCGAGGATCGTGGCGTGCCACCATCGGGCCAATTTCCGCCGGGGTGTTGAATTCCGACGAACATTGTCCGCAGGTCGGTTGACCACGAGAGGCCTGTGACTTCACACCCTTTCGGACCTGTCATAAAGCGCGCGATCTCACCGGTGATCGGGTCTCCAACCAGCATCTGGTTGTTCCCGTTTCCGGCAAAGTCTTCCGCGTTATTGTCATTGCCGTCCGTCTGAATCCAGATCAGTCCGGTTGTGTCGATGACCATCCCATCCGGGGAATTGAACAGGTTGCCTTTATTGACATTGGGCGACCCCGCATAGGCATCCGTATGCACGGCTGGGTTACCTGCCATGACGAAAAGATCCCAGTCGAATGTGTCTGCGGCGTGGTCTTCGTTGCTTGGCCGCCAACGCACGATCTGACCGTATTTGTTGGCCTCCCGCGGGTTAGGTCCATTGACTGAGGTATCGTCACCACCTGCGTTTGGCTTGATACCCCGGTTTTTGTTGTTGGTCAGGCAGCAATACGCCTCAACCGCAACCGGGCTGGTGGCAACCCATTCGGGGCGGTCCATGGTCGTGGCGCCCACTTTCGAGGCCGCCATGCGCGTGAAGATCGAAATCTCTGCGGCGTCCATGCCTGTTGTTTCCGGCGTCAAAGGCAGCCACTCACCCGACAGGTCGTCATCGAACTTGGCCGCGTACAAGGTGCCGACGTTCAGCAGGCTCTCGGTCTCGTCGCCCGGCTGATAGGTGCCGTTCGAGACGAACTTATACAGGTATTCGCCCCGCTCATCGTCGCCCATGTAAACGACCACGCGGCCATTCGCGGCCAGAGTCACCTCGGCGTTCTCGTGCTTGAAACGGCCCAGACCGGTATGCTTGACCGGAGTACTGTCAGGCTTGGTCGGGTCGATTTCGACGACCCATCCTACGCGGTGCGGTTCGTTGGGGTTCTTCGACGTGTCAAAACGCGGATCAAACAGTTCGTAGCCGTTCCAGCTTTGGGCTTTGACGCCGTAGCGCGCAAATCCATCGGCTACTATTTGATCATAGGTCAGGGTTTCGTCGGACGATCCGAAATAGCTGTTAAAATTCTCTTCGCAGGTTAGGTACGTACCCCACGGAGTCTTGCCTGCGCCGCAATTGTTCATGGTGCCCAGCGACGTGGTGCCGGTTGGGTCGGCTGTGGTTTTCAGCAGGTCGTGACCGGCGGCGGGACCGACGATTTTCATAGGGGTGTTGTGGTGGATGCGGCGGTTGAACGGGCTGTCCTTTACGACGGACCATCCATCCGGGCCTTCCTTGATCTCCATCACCGTAACGCCTTGAATATTCTGCAGTTTCAGAACGTCTCCTGCGCTGGCCGGAGCACCTTCCTGCGCGGCGGGAAGATTGATGTCGTTGTTTGGAAATTCGTGGTTGATCGCGATCAGTTCCAATCCCTGGAATGAGAATGTTTCCATCCCGTCGGTGTTTTCACCAAATATTCTGTCCGAGTTTTCGACCGGCCCACCATCGGTGATCTCGTACCCGTCAGCGTCCGAGAACAGCGGATCGCCCCAACGTGCCAGGACCTTCCATTCATACCCGTCCGGCACGTGAACGGTGCCGTCTGTCTGCGCTGGAATAGGGGTGAAGGCAAAGCGCGAGGCTTCGACCGCCTGCGCAGATGTTGACCCGAACAGACCGGTACCCATCGCCGCCGCGCCCGAGCCAAAGGCTAGAACACCGCCCAGAAACCCTCGGCGAGAGATGGCGCTTTCAACAACGCGGTCAAAACCGTTTTCCTCGGGGCGCGGAAAGTGCAGTTCGTCCCAATCGTCTGCAGACAGGGGCATGCGATCAGCGTCTTTCATGGGGCAGCTCCTGACTTGGAACGAATAGCTATGAAAAGGACTTACAGCCCTATTGTGACAATTGAATAGCAACCTTCGCACAAGCGTCTGGCTGGTCTTCTGCTAGGCTGGCATTGCCCGAAATATATGCTCCAAAGAACCGAAGTTCCAACCAAATGGCTAGATTTTAACTTCGGTGCTTGTTGGAGTGCTATGGAGTTTTGGTGTTTGTAAGCGCGCCTAGCGCAAACGCTGCCCGTTGGCATCAAAGCGATAGGCTTTGTCCGGGGTATAGGCGAATCGCAGCTCCTCACCTTCGCGGATCGCGTGCTGGCCGAACAATCGGGCGGTGACGGAATGGTCGTTTACCTTGGCGATGACATTCGTATCGCCGCCCAGCTTTTCAACATGGCTAACCCGCGCGGTCAGTGGGCCGTCATCGGACAGGAACAGATCCTCTGGGCGAATGCCGATGGTGTTCTGGCCTTCACCCAGCAACCCCTCGGGCAGGAAGTTCATTGATGGTGATCCAAGGAACCCGGCGACGAATTGGTTGGCGGGGTTGTTGTACAGCTCCATCGGACTTCCGATCTGTTCGACCCGCCCATCGCGCAGCACGACGATCTTGTCGGCCAGCGTCATCGCCTCGGTCTGGTCGTGAGTGACATAGATCATCGAGGCATCCAGCGCACGGTGCAGGTTCGCGATCTCAATCCGCGTATTCATCCGCAGCGCGGCGTCGAGGTTCGACAGCGGTTCGTCAAACAGGAACAGTTTCGGCTCGCGCACGATGGCGCGTCCGATGGCGACGCGTTGGCGCTGACCGCCGGACAGTTCCGAGGGGTAGCGATCCAGATATTCCTCAAGATTCAGCATCCGGCTGGCCGTAGCGACGCGTTCCTCGATCACGGCCTTGGACTGCTTTTCCTGTTTCAAAGCCAGCGTCATGTTCCCGCGCACGTTCAGGTGCGGATAAAGCGCATAGCTTTGGAATACCATCGCGATTCCGCGTTTCGACGGCGGCACCAGATTAACCTGCTGGCCGTCGATATTGATCTCACCCGAGGACGCATCCTCCAACCCCGCAATCACGCGCAACAAGGTGGACTTGCCACAGCCCGAGGGACCGACGAAAACGACGAACTCACCTTCTTCGACTTCAAGCGTGATGTCTTTCAGAACATGCACATTGCCAAAGGACTTGTTCACATTGGTCAGGGTCAGAGCGGTCATGTCGTGGGCTCCTTGAGCGAAACGGGCTGGCCGGTGCGGATGCTTTCATCTGCGGCCAGGCAAATGGCAAGGGATTGGACGGCGTCATTCATATGGCGCGTCAGGTCGATATCGTCTGCGATGGCGCGCAGCATATAGGCTTGCTCGGCGTCGCATAGTTCCTGATGGCCGGGTTCGTCAGGCATCTCGACGGTGCGGTCACCGCCCGGCGTGTGGATCAGCAGACCGCCAACCTTGGTATGGCCGTCGATATCAGCCGACGCGCCCTTGTTGCCGTCGGTGATTGAGACCGACCCATTGGGCGACACGATGTCTTTCACGAAAAACGCGGTCTCGGACATCATCGGACCCCATCCGGCCTCATACCAGCCGACCGAGCCGTCGTCGAAGATCACCTGAAACTGGCCGTAATTATACATGTCTTCCGCAATCTCGTCCGACAGGCGCAGGCCCATACCATGCACGCGAACCGGCTGCGCATCGGTGATCTGGCACATCACATCCACATAGTGCACACCGCAATCCACGATGGGCGAGGTCGTCTGCATCAGCGCCTTATGCGTCTCCCACTCCGCGCCCGAGGATTGCTGGTTCAGGTTCAAGCGGAACACGTAAGGCCCGCCCAGATCGCGAGCCTCAGAGATCAGTCGCACCCATGAGGGGTGGTGGCGCAGGATATATCCCACGACCAGCTTGCGGTTCAGTCGGGTGGCGGTGTCCACCACGCGCCGCGCATCTGCCACGTTGGTGGCGAGCGGTTTTTCCACAAACACATGCGCACCTGCCTCCATCGCGGCGCAGGCGAAATCGGCGTGGCTGTCGGAATAGGTGGCGACGACCACCAGATCGGGCTTAGTCTCAGCCAGCGCGGTCTGGAAATCCGAATGGGCAGGATATTGGCCCAGCTCGGGATGATCCACGCGCCCGGACCGGTTCACCAACCCCACGATCTGCGCGTCGGGGTGGTTGTGATGGGCCAGAGCATGGCTGAGCCCCATATTGCCAAGGCCAGCAATCAGAACTTTGGTCATTTGACAGCTCCTGAAGTGATGCCGCGGATAAGCTGGCGCGAGAAGATGACATAGAGGATCAATACCGGCAGGATCGCCATGGACAGCGCCGACAGAACCGCGTTCCAGTCGGTGACGAATTGCCCGATGAAGACCTGGCTGCCCAGCGTCAGGGTCTTGGTCTCTTCTGCCGGGGCAAGGATCAGCGGGAACCACAGGTCATTCCAGATCGGGATCATGTTGAACACGGCCACGGTCGCCATCGCGGGCCGGACCAGAGGCAGAACCAGCCGGAAAAAGATCGTGTATTCCGAAAGTCCGTCGATGCGGCCTGCGTTCTTCAGATCATCGCTGACCTGCCGCATAAACTCGGACAGGATGAACACCGCCAGCGGTAATCCTTGGGCTGTGTAGACCAGAATCAGCGCCCAGAGTGTATTCACCAACCCGGTGGCCACCATCATCTCAAGGATGGCCACGGTGCCGATACGGATCGGGATCATGATCCCCAGCGCCAGATACAGACCCATCACAAGGTTGCCCTTGAACTGATATTCCGACAGCGCATAGGCGGCCATCGCCCCGAACAGCAGGATAAAGAACAGCGACGCGACGGTGACGATCATCGAGTTCTGGAAGTAGAGGAAAAAATCCCCCTGCTTCATCACCGTCTCATAGCCGATCATGGAAAAACTGTCGGCATTCGGCAGCGCCAGCGGTTCCCGAAAGATTGCGCGGCGGGATTTGAAGCTGTTGATCAGGATCACAAAGACCGGGAACAGAGCGATCAGGGTGTAGAGGATCAGCGCCCCGTGCATTGCGGCCGTGTTGATCGGGTTATGGCGTGCTTTGTTCATCGCTGGACCCTCACAGTTGATACCGGCGCATCCGGGTCTGGATGCCGAACAGGTAAATACAGACGCCCACAAGGATGATCGCGAACATGGCGCCGGCGATGGCCGATCCCATATGCGGGTCGCCCAGTTGCAACTGGAAGCCAAAGAAGGTGCGATACATGAAGGTGCCCAAGATATCGGTCGAGAAATCCGGCCCCGCCAACGCGCCCTGCGCGGCATAGATCAGGTCGAACGCGTTGAAGTTCCCTACGAATGTCAAGATTGAGATGATCCCGATCGAGGGCAGGATCAGCGGCAGCTTGATCTTCCAGAAGGCCGAAGCCCCGGTGATGCCGTCAATCTCTCCGGCCTCAAGGATTTCTTCGGGGATGGTCAGCAGGGCGGCATATATCAGCATCATCGGGATGCCCACGAATTGCCAGACCGAGATCAGCGCCAGCGTGGTCAAGGCGTATTCCTCTTTCCCAAGCCATGGCGCGAACAGGGATTTCAGGCCAATGGCGTCCAGCATCGAAGGGGCGATGCCCCAGATGGGCGACAGGATCAGTTTCCACGCAAAGCCCACGATCACAAAACTCAGGATCGTCGGGATGAAAATCGCCGACCGATAGAGCGCCGAGAACCGCAGACGCGGGTGGCTGAGAAGTGCGGCCAGCGCGATCCCGATGGGGTTCTGCACCAGCATATGGATCAGGAAGAACCAGAAGTTGTTGCCCAGAGCGTTCCAGAACTGCTCGGACCAGATGGGGTCGAAAAACAGGGTTTGAAAATTCTGCAATCCAACGAACACGCGGCTCTGATCGACCTCGGTATACAGCGCCAGTCGCAGCGTGTTGAACAGCGGGAAGATCATCACCGCCGTATAAACCAGCACGGCGGGTGCCAGAAATACAACGATATGCCAGCGGAAGCGGGGGCGGTTCATGGATCAGCTTTCAAGGGAGTGAAGGGGGGTACCCGGGCGAACAGTTCCGCCCGGGTATGCGTCAACTTACTGATGCGGTGCGTACCACGAGGCCAGACCCTCTTGCAGCCGCGCGCCTGCATCGGCGGGGCTTTCCGCGCCTTTGACGACCTGAGCCGAAGCGTTCCAGGTTTCGTTCTCAAGGTTTGGCGTGCCGCGTGACAGAATCTGGTAGGTGGACCGGATTGTTGAGCCGCAGTCATTCCGCCAGCTTACGAATTCCTGCGCCAGCGGATCTTCCATCGCGATGTCGTGGCTCGACAGCGAGAAGAAGCCGGGCAGAGCGTTGGCATAGATCGTGGCGAACTCGGACGTGCCCATCCAGTCAAGGAAGGTGCGCGCTGCTTCGGCATTTTCCGACGCCGCGTTCAGGCCCATCGCAATGTCCGTGTGGTCAGAGATATAGCAATCGTCACCCGCGTTGCGGACCGGGGGCTTGAACGCGCCCATCTCGAAATCGGCCTGCGCATTGAAGCCCGAAATCTCCCACGAACCGGCCGGATAAATCGCAGCGCGTCCAAGGGTAAAGATGTTCTGGCTGTCGGGGTAGGTCTGTGCCTCGAAACCGTCGCCTAGATAGTCCTTCCAGCGTGCAATGGTTTCATATGGCTCGACCCACTGCGGATCGGTCAAGGACTGCTCGCCTGAGATCAGCGCCAGACGGCCTTCCTCACCCTTCCAGTAGTTGGGGCCGATATTCTGGTAGCCCATCGTGGCGGCTTCCCACTGGTCGTTGGTCCCCATCGCCATCGGGATATAGGTACCGTCTTCCTTGAACTTGTCCAGTGCGGCAAAGAACTCGTCTTCCGTCGTGGGAACGTCGATGCCCAATTCTGCAAAAGCGTCTTTGTTGTAGATGAACCCGTGGATCACCGATGCCATCGGCACGCAGAAAGTGGCCGAACCGTCGTCATTCTGCCACGCGGATTTCGCCACGTCCGAAAAATTGTCCATCGCGCCCAGATCGCTCAGGTCAGCCAGGTTCCCGTTTTCAAACAGCAAAAGTGACGTGTCGAAGGGGCGGCAGGTGATGAGATCGCCCGCAGAGCCAGCTTCCAGTTTGGCGTTCAGAACCGCGTTGTATTCCGCAGGAGCAGAGGGCGTGAAGTTCACCTTGATGCCCGGATTGGCGGCTTCAAATGCCGGGATGATCTTTTCCTGCCACAGCGTCAGGTCGTCGTTGCGCCAGCTTTCGATGGTCAGCGTCACGTCCTCGGCCAAGGCAGAGGTTGCCATAAGCGTTGTGCCCAATAGGGCAAGTTTCAGGCTTTTGCGTTTCATTGTATTCTCCCAGTTGGTTAGCAGTTGTTTTTGGTTTCCAATGCGGCGCTCAGGATACCGTTTGTCGCCTTTAGGTGTTCCGTTGCTTGGGTCAGAGACAGGTCGCGCGCTGCGATCAGGATGGCAGGCTTAACGTCGCCGCCCGCACTGTCCAAAGCCGATTGTGCTGTGGCCGCATCCACTTTGGCGATCCGCGAGACGATACCGGCGGCCCGCGCGCGCAGCTTGTCATTGTCAGCGCGCAGATTGACCATCATGCCCTGATGTACGTGCCCAAGCTCGAGCGCCATCAGCGAAGACAGCATATTCAAAGCGATCTTCTGCGCCGTTCCCGCGCCCATACGGGTTGATCCGGAAATCAACTCGGGCGGCGTGGCCAGAAGGATCGAGATGCCGGCGTTTTCCAGCAGCGGACTTTGCGCGTTGTTGGCGATGCCGATCACGGTGGCACCCTTTTCTTTTGCGATTTCACAGGCCGCTAATGTGTATGGCGTGGACCCGCTGGCTGACACAGCGATAACCGTGTCATTGGCCTGAAGGTCTTGCAGGTCGCTTCTGAGGCCCGCGTCCTCGTCTTCGGCGGCACCGGGCATTTCAACGCCGGTTGGCAGTCCGCCCGCCATGTGAATCCGCAACTGGCTTGCCGGGATTGAGAACGTGCCCCCAAGCTCTTGCGCGTCGGCGGCCGCCATAAGGCCAGAGGACCCCGCAGCAACATAGTGAATCACGCCGCCGGAACGGATGGTTTTTGCCATTGCTGCCGCTCCGCCTGCTATTGCGTCCAGCGCCTCAAGCGCGGTTTTCGCGGCAGCAACCTGTCCCGAAGCCAGGAGGCGGGCGGACAGCGTCAGGTCACCCCGGTCAAGCCGCGCGGCGTCTTGGTGCAGTTGTTCAGTCGACGGCAGCGTCAAGAGAATCCCCTCCCCCATTGGTTTCTTTTACAATACCTATTGAATACCACTTGTCTATATTTTTATTTTGCAGCTCAAATTTCGAGAAAATATTCAGTTTGTCGGTGAATTTGGCTCGTTGCGGTCCATTTTTGTCTTTCCTGATGATGAAAGGTATTATAATGGTATTGTCATGACTGGGTCTCGAAATAGTGCCGTTCTGGCGGTTGATGGGGGTGGAACGCGGTGCCGTGTTGCTTGTGACATGGGCGGTGCGGTCCACTCGGTGGAAACTGGCCCGGCCAATGTTTCGAGTGATTTTGACGGCGCGGTTGAGCAGATCAATGTCGGTCTGGAGCGGTTGGCCAGCAGTCTGGGTCGCAGCAAGGATGACTTGCTGCAATGGCCTTCATTTGTTGGGCTGGCCGGGGTGACCGATGCCAAGATTTCCTCCCGATTGCGGGTGTCTCTGGGCTTGACGCAGGCGCGGATTGAGGATGACCGGCCCGCAGCCCTGCGCGGTGCGTTGGGTGCGCGGGACGGTTTGATTGCACATTGCGGAACCGGATCATTTCTGGCTGTTCAGGTGGGCGGCGAAATGAGGTTCGCCGGGGGCTGGGGGTCTGTGTTAGGCGACGAAGCCTCGGCCCAGTGGGTCGGTCGCCGCGCTTTGACAGAGACGCTGAATGTGGTCGACGGGGTCAAAGCGGAAACCGGTTTGACGCGCGAGCTGTTGGTCCGTTTCGACAGTGCCGCCGGTATCGTGCGCTTTGCGGGGTCTGCGACGCCTGATCAGTTCGGTACGCTTGCGCCGGATGTGACATTGGCGGCCAGCCGTGGCGATGCGGTCGCCAGACAGATTATGCAGGCGGGTGCAGATTATATCGCGGAGATGGCAGGGCTTTTGGGCTGGCGTTCCGATCAGGCATTTTGCCTGACCGGAGGAATAGCGGCGCAGTTTGCGGACTACCTTCCGCCTGAAATGCGCTTCGCCTTGCTTGCGCCGTTGGCTGAACCCCTTACGGGCGCATTGGAACTGGCCAAGGAGGTCCGGCATGAGCATCACTGAATTTCTTCGGGCTGACTCGTGGCTTTCTCCCGAGAATGGCCCTCGATACGTTCAACTGCGGCGCAGATTGCAGGAAGGTATAGATACGGGCGTTCTTGCCCCCAATTCGTCACTTCCGTCCGAACGTGAGTTGGTGGAAATTACCGACTTGTCGCGCGTCACCGTGCGAAAGGCCATTCAAGAACTGGTTCAGGAAGGCGTGATCGAACAGCGGCAGGGGTCGGGTTCGTTCATCCGCGAACGCGTGCCGCGGGTCGAGCAATCCTTGACGCATCTGACCAGTTTTACCGAGGACATGTCGAGCCGGGGCATGAAGACCGCCTCGAAGTGGCTTGAACGCGGAGTTTTCGCGCCAACGACCGAAGAAGTTGCTGCGCTGAATCTTGCGGAAGGTGAGCAGATAGCCCGCATCTATCGGTTGCGAGAGGCCGATGGCCGCCCCCTTGCGCTTGAGCGCGCGGCGTTGCCTTTGGATATCCTGCCGAATCCGATCGAGGTGACAACATCTCTGTACGAAGTTCTTGACGGTTTGGGGCGTCGTCCGGTGCGGGCTGTTCAGAAAATCTCGGCTCTCAACCTTGCTGCGCGCGAGGCTGAATTGCTGGAAGTCCCCGAAGGCGCTGCTGGTTTGAATATCGAGCGTATCTCATTTCTCAAGAACGGGCGGGTCGCGGAACTGACCCGGTCGTTGTATCGCGGCGACGCCTACGACTTTGTGGCCGAGCTGCGGTTGTAACCGGAAGGACCGGAAATTCATGTCTGAATCTACATCGAAAATGCGTCAGGAAATCCTGGAAATCCCGGACGCGGTCGACAGGTTGCTTGCCCAGGGTGCGCCAAAAATCCAGGAAGCCGCCCGGATCGTGCGCGACGCTGACCCACGTTTTCTGATTACAGTGGCGCGTGGATCATCCGACCATGCTTGCAGCTACTTGAAATATGCAAGCGAGCTGTTGTTGGGCTTGCCGGTTGCGTCGGTCGGCCCTTCTGTAAGCTCAATCTATGGTGCCCAGTTGAAGGCGGAAGGTTCGGTCTGCCTGTCCGTGTCCCAGTCGGGTCAAAGCCCTGATATCGTAGGGCTTGCGCGTTCGCTGCGCAGCTCGGGGGCGGCTACGGTTGCAATCACCAACAACACAGCCTCGCGCTTGGCCGAGGTCGCCGACGCAGTTTTGCCCTTACACGCAGGCCCAGAGTTGAGCGTGGCGGCGACGAAAACCTTTGTGACATCGTTGATAGCCGGGCTTTGGTTGCTGGCCGAAGTAAAGCAAGACTCCGATCTTGTCCGTGCGATCCAGGCGCTGCCGCCATTGTTGGAAAAAGCGGCCCACTGTGATTGGTCCGAGGCCGCCGACACCATTACCGGAAGATCCCTGTTTACCCTTGGCCGGGGTCCGTCCTTCGCCATATCCGGAGAAGCGGCGTTGAAGATCAAGGAAACCTGTCAAATTCATGCGGAAAGCTATTCGGTGGCCGAGGTTCTGCATGGGCCGGTTTCGATCGTCGAGGATGGGTTCCCCGCAATCGTGTTCGCGGCTCGGGACGCGGCAGAGGACGCTACGGCGCAAGCCGCTGACGCCCTGGCGGAAAAGGGGGCAGCCGTATTCGCGACAACCCGAAAGGTCTCGCGGGCGACGGCCCTGCCGGTGGTTGAAACAGGCCACTGGATCACGGACCCGATCACTGCCATCACGGCCTTCTATGGTATGGTAGAGGCCGTGGCTGGTGCCCGAGGGATCGACCCCGACGCGCCTCGGCACCTTAAGAAAGTGACTGAGACGGTATGACAAATCGAACGGTAACCTTCCGAAACGGTCCCATCTTTGACGGCAACCGGCTTTTGTACGACCACGCCATTACCTTTCGAGGCGAGGGCGAGGGGGAAATCCTGCCTGACGCGAACGCCGCTGGGGACGGGGAAATTGTTGATCTGAAAGGCGATATTCTAAGCCCCGGCTACTGTGACCTTCAGGTCAACGGCGGCGATGGTGTCATGTTCAATGATGACCCGTCGGTTGAAACGATCCGTCGAATCGCCGAGGCGCACCGGAGGCTTGGCGTTTTGTCGCTGCTTCCTACCTTGATCACCGATACCAGGGAAAAGACGCAAACTGCGATTGAGGCGACCGTGAAGGCCATCCGTGCGGGCGTGCCCGGCGTAGTCGGGCTGCACTTGGAGGGGCCGCACCTATCCGTCGCTCGCAAGGGCGCGCATGATGCTGCGTTGATCCGGCCAATGGACGAACCTGATTTGGCCGCGCTGATTGCGGCGGCTGCCGAATTGCCCTGCCTGATGGTCACCGTTGCGCCCGAGGCCGTAACTGAGCAGCAGGTCGCCGCGCTCCATGAAGCCGGAGTTCTGGTTTCGTTGGGGCACAGCGATGCCGATTTCGCGACGTGCCAGCAATATGCGGCCGCAGGCGCAAGGTGCGTGACGCATTTGTTCAACGCCATGAGCCAGCTAGGAAATAGGGAGCCAGGACTTGTCGGCGCTGCGTTGGCAAACGGTGGGCTGTCCGCTGGGATCATCGCTGACGGCGTTCACGTACACCCCGAGGTGATGCGAGCTGCTTGGGCGGCGAAATCCGCTCCGGGTCAGATATTCCTGGTAAGCGACGCGATGGCCGTCGCGGGGACGGATCAGGCCGAGTTCAAACTAGAAGGCCGTCGGATCACGCGGGAAAATGGCAGGCTGACCCTTGAGGACGGCACATTGGCCGGGGCCGATCTGGATTTGACGACCGCGATTCGCGTACTGGTTACGCAGGTCGGCGTTCCCTTGCCCCAAGCGCTGGCAGCCGCGACCTCATATCCAGCGCAACTGATCGCTCATTCAGGTGTGCAGCCGCTTCGGTACGCGTCGATGATCCGAATTTCTGCCCGGCTTGAATCGTGCGAATGGCTGCCTCAACGGGCTTGAAAGTCTCTCGCAACCTCTCCTGCCGAGGCAAAAGTAAAGCGCACGGGATGCGTTCTGAGTTTCGCTTGTTGAAATCGAAATCTGCTGTCGAACTGCGCTTGACGCCACCTTGCGCATCGCTTAAACCGACCTCCGCTGAGCGGGCGTCGTATACTGGCTATTACCTCAGCCTTCCAAGCTGATGAAGCGGGTTCGATTCCCGCCGCCCGCTCCAAATCAGCCTGTTTTTTCTGCGTCAAAAAGGCTCTTTGAGGGTCCAAATCATGTTGGCCTGCTTGACCCCAAGTGCTGCTGCCGCCAAGAAGCTGTCACTTACGCGCGAACACGACAAAAGGCCCAGTCATGGCAAAATCCGCCTCAGCCAGCCCTGCAGGAAACCCCGCCCCCGGCGCGACTGAAGATCGCGCCACCTCTAAGAAAATCGGTGTTCTTGCGTCGCTTTGGCCTTTTATGAAACCATATCGGCTGCTCATGATCGGTGCGACGTTGGCCTTGATCCTGACCGCAGGGATGACATTGACTTTGCCTCTGGCTGTCCGCCGCGTGGTTGACAACTTTCGGATCGAAGATGGTGAGTTGCTGGATTGGTATTTCATGGCGGCTTTGGGGATTGCCGCCATTCTAGCGATTGGTACGGGCATCCGTTATGCGCTTGTGACACGTTTGGGCGAGCGCGTTGTGGCGGATATTCGCAAGGCTGTTTTCGACCGTGTTATCGGGATGAGCCCCGAATTTTATGAACGCATCATGACGGGCGAGGTTCTGAGCCGGATCACCACGGACACCACGCTGATTCAGTCGGTCCTCGGGTCGTCGGTCTCGATCGCCCTGCGCAACATGCTCATGTTTGTCGGCGGGCTTGTGCTGATGCTGCTGACTTCGGCCAAGTTGACAGGGATGGTGCTGCTGCTGATTCCGTTGGTCGTGGTTCCGATTTTGGTATTGGGCCGTCGATTGCGCGCGATCAGTCGTGAAAACCAGGACTGGATCGCAGCGTCTTCAGGCAATGCGGGCGAGGCGCTTACGGCCGTGCAGACCGTACAGGCGTTTACTCATGAACAGGCAAGTCGCAAGCAGTTTGGGGACATGACCGAAACTTCGTATGTCGTTTCGCTGCGCCGTATCCACACACGCGCCCTGTTGACGGTCATCGTGATTTTCCTCGTTTTCTCCGGCATTGTCGGAGTGCTTTGGATGGGGGCAAACGACGTTCGCAACAGCGTGATGACCGAGGGCGTTCTGATCCAGTTCGTTATCTATTCGATTATCATGGCCGGGTCCGTGGCAGCCCTGTCCGAGATTTGGAGCGAGCTGCAGCGTGCCGCTGGTGCGACCGAGCGTTTGGTTGAGCTGCTGAATGCGCAAGATACTGTAAAGGATCCTTCTGCGGCGTCGACATTGCCAACGCCCGTGCGCGGCGAGATCAACTTTGAAGGGGTCACTTTTCGCTATCCGGCACGGCCCGATGTTGTGGCGCTGGATCACCTTTCGCTTAAGGTTAACCCCGGCGAGACCGTTGCCTTCGTAGGCCCGTCAGGTGCTGGCAAGACAACCGTGATTCAGATGATCCAGCGGTTCTACGATCCGGACTCTGGGCGTGTCAGTTTGGATGGGGTTGATCTGTGCGATCTGGATCGGGCCGATTTTCGCCGTCACATGGCATTGGTTCCGCAGGATCCGATCATATTTGCGGCCTCCGCGCGTGAAAATATCCGGTTTGGCCGTCTCGACGCCACCGATGCCGAGGTCGAGGCTGCTGCCCGTGCCGCTGCTGCGCATGGGTTTATCTCGGCGTTGCCCGAAGGCTATGACAGCTTTGTCGGCGAGCGCGGGGTGATGCTGTCGGGTGGCCAGAAACAGCGCATAGCGATTGCGCGGGCGATTCTGCGTGACGCACCGGTTTTGCTGCTGGACGAGGCGACCTCGGCGCTGGATGCCGAAAGCGAGCGTGCAGTGCAGGGCGCAGTAGACCAGATGCGCGCGGGCCGTACGACGCTGATCGTGGCGCACCGCTTGGCAACCGTCAAAAAGGCAGACCGGATTGTCGTGATGGAGGCCGGGCAGATCGTGGCCCAAGGAACCCATGACGACCTGGTGGCGCAGGACGGTCTGTATGCTCGATTGGCACGTCTACAGTTTACCGACGGTGTAGCTGCTGAGTAACCTTACGTGGCGGTAAGGCTGAACCGCCGTAGCGTCACGCTGCAAAATTGCGCAATTTGGCGATATTCGCGTGCTTGCACGTGCGCGGTTTTGCTTCCATCCTGTGGCTGAATTCAAACCCGGGCACCACACGGGAAGAGATCAGGGAGGAACCACATGGCCTTTGCGGGACTGGAAGACAAGGCGCGGCTTGAGCAGGAAATGTCGTGGGAGGATCGGGATGTACCGGTCACATTCCACCAACTTTTGTCGCGGACTGCGGGTAAATTCCCGAATGGAAACGCAGTTAGCTTTCAACTTACTTCGGGTCCCACGGACAAGGCCGAGACACTGACGTGGTCGGAATTGCTGGGCAAGGTCAATCAGGCAGCCAACCTCTTTCGATCGCTGGGCGTGGGTGAAAAAGACGTTGTGGCCTATGTGTTGCCCAACTGTAATGAGACATTGATCACAATGATGGGCGGTGCTGTTGCCGGTATCGTCAACCCGATCAACCCGCTGCTTGAACCTGAACAGATCGCCGCAATTCTGCGCGAGACAGGTGCCAAGGTCGTGGTCACCCTGAAGTCGTTCCCCAAAACGGATGTGGCGCAGAAGGTAGAAGAGGCCGTGCGTCACGCACCCAAGGTCAACACCATCCTCGAAATCGACCTGAACCGCTATCTGACGCCACCCAAGTCCTGGCTGGTCCCGTTCCTGCGCCCAAAGATGGGGGACAAGGAACATCTGGCCCATGCGAATTACAAGAACTTCAACAAGGAACTGGCCAAACAGCCGACGACCTTGACGTTTGAAGACAGCAAGGAAGACCGGGTCGCCTGTTACTTCCACACTGGCGGCACCACTGGGATGCCGAAAGTGGCGCAGCACAAATACTCGGGCATGATCTACAACGGCTGGCTGGGCGAAACGCTGCTTTTCACGCCGGACGACGTCGTGATGTGTCCGCTGCCGATGTTCCACGTATTCGCGGTTCACGTGATTATGATGTCTGCGGTGTCCTCGGGTACGCATGTCGTGTTCCCGACCCCGGCCGGGTATCGTGGTGACGGTGTGTTCGACAATTTCTGGAAGCTGATCGAGCGTTGGAAAGTCACGTTCATCATCACTGTGCCGACTGCGATTGCCGCCAAGATGCAGCGTCCCGTGGACGCAGATATCTCAAGTGTGAAAACGGCTTTCTCTGGTTCGGCCCCGCTGCCGGTGGAACTGTTCCGCCGATTTGAAGAAGCGACCGGGGTGACCATCATCGAAGGGTATGGTCTGACCGAGGCGACATGTCTGGTTTCCTGTAACCCGGTAGAAGGCGAGAAGAAAATCGGCTCGATCGGGTTCCCGTTCCCGTATACCGATGTAAAAATCCTTCAGGACGGACCGGATGGGCCGATTGAAGTCGGCACAAGCGAGATCGGTGAGATTTGCATCTCGAACCCCGGGGTTTATGCCGGCAATACCTATACCGAGGTCGACAAGAACAAAGACTTGTATCACTACGACAAATACCTCCGTACGGGGGATTTGGGCCGCTTTGACGAGGATGGCTATCTTTGGATCACCGGTCGCGCCAAAGACCTGATCATCCGTGGCGGTCACAATATCGACCCTGCAGAGATTGAAGAAGCCTTGCTGGGTCACGACGCCGTCGCGTTTGCAGGTGCGATCGGTCAGCCTGACGCCTATGCGGGCGAGGTGCCCTGTGCCTTTGTCGAACTGGTCGAAGGGGCTTCGGTTACCGAGCAGGAGCTTATGGAATATTGCGACGTTCACGTCCACGAACGTGCGGCGCAGCCCAAGCACATGACCATTCTGGACGAGCTTCCCAAAACTGCGGTTGGCAAGGTCTTCAAGCCCGAACTGCGCAAACAGGCGATTACCCGTATCTATAACGGTGCCTTGGAAAAGGCTGGGGTCGATGCGCGCGTCGTGTCGGTGATCGATGACAAGCAACGTGGTCTTGTCGCGCAGCTTGACGCGAACGGTTCCTCGGACGACGATGTAGGCAAGGTGCTGGGATCGTTTACCCGGCCGTGGGAATGGGCTGCCTGACCAGGAGGGAACATGGATTATGAACGCCTGATTGATGAAGAAACTTGGGCGTTCATAAGACGAACCGCTGAAAGTTATCCCGATGACGCCGTCGATCTGACGATCGACGAACAGCGCCGTGTCTATGACGCGATGTGCAGGGATTTTCGCCAGCCGCGACCTCCGGGTGTTGAAACAGAAGACAGGCGCGCCAATGGCGTGCCTGTTCGTGTCTATACTGTTGGTGAACCGACGCGAACTGTCGTCTATTTCCACGGCGGCGGTTTCGTTGTCGGAGGTCTGGACAGCCACGACGATGTCTGCGCCGAGATTTGCGCCCAAACCGGGTATCGCGTTGTATCGGTGGATTATCGGCTGTGCCCGGAACATGTTCATCCCGCCCAGTTTCAGGACGCCTGGACTGCGGTATCTTGGGCTGCAACGGAATACGGGGATGCGCTGGTGTTGGCCGGAGACAGCGCCGGAGGAAATCTGGCAGCGGCGGTCGCCCATCACGCGCGCGGGCGACTGGATACGGTGCTGGGGCAGGTGTTGATCTATCCCGGGCTGGGTGGGGATCGGTCGAAGGGGTCGTATCTTGAACACGCTCATGCGCCGCTTTTGACGCTGGAGGATATCGTTTTCTACGAAAAGGTGCGGTGCGGCGGGCCAGCTCCGCAGGCTGACCCGACTTACGCGCCATTGCACGACAGCGATTTCTCAAACCTGCTGCCGACTGTGGTCATAACAGCCGACTGCGATCCTTTGCGCGACGACGGGCCGGACTATTGCGCCCGGATCACCGAGGCCGGTGGGAAAGCGCATTGCATCAACGAAGCGGGGCTGGTGCATGGCTATCTGAGGGCGCGTACCTCGGTCAAACGCGCCGCAGATAGTTTCGAGCGGATCTCGGTCGCGATCGAGGCGCTGGGCCAGCAGATCTGGCCTTACGACTGATTACTTGAGGAACGGCTGTGCCTTCATGGTCTCGGCCACGGGTGCGCCCATCCGGGTCAGGATCGTCGGCGCAAGCTGAAGCTGGTCGATGACCGTATCCGCCTCGGGGCCTTCCGCATCGCCGAAATAGTACAGCGCGGTTTCCTGCTGCAACGGGCTGCGGCCTCCGTGGTGGCCGCGTTCGTCCTGACCGTGGTCGGCGGTGACAATCACTTCGTACCCCAGTTGCCGCCAGCGGGGGATGAAGGGGGCCAGCATCTCGTCCATGACGAAACAGGCGTGGTCCATTTCCTCTCTTTCATGGAAAAAGCGATGTCCCATACTGTCCAGCGTGCAGGTGTGCAGGATGCCGTAGTCCAGCCCAAAGCGCAGGCACATGTTGGTGAGCTGCGCGAACAGGTCCACGTCGCAGGGCGTCATCTGGTTGGCCTTGCCATAGCCGGTCATGGTGTGGAACCGGCCGTGATTGATCGTCTTGCTATCCGGTTCGTCATATTCCACGTCGCGCACGTAGTCGAACGGGTGGCGGTTGAAGAATTGCGACCAATAGCTGTGGGTGACTGCGCCGGTGACACCGCCAGCCTCGCGCACCTGACTGAACACGTCCTTGTGGCTCAGGCGGAAGACGTTTCCATTGCCGGTGCACCCATGTTCCTGCGGCGTGACACCCGTGTGGATCGAGGCATAACAACTGGCCGAGGTCGATGGCAGCACCGAGCTCAGCTTCCACACCCGCGCCTCGCCGCTGTCGACCCAGCCCTCAAGATTGCCGAACAAGCGGCGGAAATTGCGCCACGGAACACCGTCGAGGATAATCAGAAGGAGTTTGCGGTCCATGGTCCGGCCTTTTCGTTAGTTCTTTGGGAGAGCCTAGGGGATTCGCCTTGGATAAGCCGCCCATTCCCGCCCCAAATAGCAAAATCCCGACACCTGTTTGTGACAAGTGCCGGGATTTCATAAGTGTTTTGCGCGAGTTTAGTTCCCCGCACTCTCCATCTTGCGGTGGGCGACGACCTCTTCCAGCCAGCCCAGATGCATCTCGGGGACCGAGCTGAGCAGAAGGTCCGTATAGTCGTCGAACGGCGGGCTCAGCACCTGTGACTTGGGGCCGTACCGCACGACGCGGCCCTGATACATCACCGCGATACTGTCGCTGATCGCACGGACCGTCGCCAGATCGTGGGTGATGAACAGATAGGCCACATCCTCGATCTTTTGCAGGTCCAGCAGCAGTTTCAGGATGCCATCCGCCACCAGCGGGTCCAGCGCCGAGGTGACCTCATCACAGATGATCATCTTGGGCTTGGCAGCCAGCGACCGGGCGATACAGACACGCTGTTTCTGCCCACCCGACAGCTCTGCCGGATACCGGTCGATGAACTTCTCGCCCAGTTCGATCTCATCCAGCAGTTCGATGATCCGCTTGCGCTTTTCCGCGCCACGCATGTTGAAGTAGAACTCCAACGGGCGGCCGATGATGGTTCCGACGGTCTGACGCGGGTTCATAGCGACGTCGGCCATCTGGTAGATCATCTGCAACTCGCGCAGGTCCTCGCGGGTGCGGCCTTTGAGGTCAGGCGACAGCTTGCGCCCGGCAAAGGTGATCTCACCATCGCGCGGCGGCAGCAGGCCAGTGATCACCCGCGCCAGTGTGGACTTGCCCGATCCGGATTCGCCAACAACCGCCAAGGTCTGCCCCGGATGAAGCTCGACATTGACGTTGTGCAGCACGTCGAAGTTCAACCCTTTATAGCGTGCGGTGATGCCGTCAACGCTCAGCACCGGTTCGGGTGTGGGCTGCTTTTCCTCGTGCTCGATCGAGCGCACCGAGACCAGAGCCTTGGTGTACTCTTCCTGCGGGTTGTTGATGATCTGGTCGGTATTTCCGTACTCGACCGTATTGCCCATGCGCAGAACCATGATGTCGTCGCTCACCTGCGCCACAACAGCAAGGTCGTGCGTGATATAGAGCGCGGCAACGCCGGTATCTGCAATGGCCTCTTTGATGGCCATCAGAACGTCGATCTGAGTCGTCACGTCCAACGCCGTCGTCGGTTCGTCGAATACCACCAGATCGGGTTCAGGGCACAGCGCCAACGCAGTCATACAGCGCTGTAGCTGGCCGCCGGATACTTGGTGCGGATACCGCTCACCGATATTGTCCGGGTCGGGCAGGCCCAGCTTGGCAAACAGCTCCCGCGCGCGTTTTTCGGCTTGTTTACGGCTGAACTTCTTCTGTTCCACCGCAGCCTCAACCACCTGATCCATGATCTTCTTGGCGGGGTTGAAGGACGCCGCGGCGGATTGAGACACATAGGTGACCTCACCCCCGCGCAGCTTGCGGATGTCGCCGTATGAGGTCTTCAGGATGTCGCGCCCGTTGACCCAAACCTCGCCCCCGGTGATCTGAACTCCACCTCGGCCATATGCCATCGAAGCAAGGCCGATGGTGGATTTACCAGCCCCGGATTCGCCGATCAGCCCCAGCACCTTGCCGCGTTCGAGGTCAAAGCTGACCCCGTGCACGATCTCGATGTCATGGGGTTTCTCACCCGGCGGATAGACGGTCGCGCCGATTTTGAGGTCGCGGACCTTGAGAAGGGTATCACTCATCCCCGGCCTCCTTTCAGCGATGTGGTGCGGTTCAGGATCCAGTCAGCCACAAGGTTGACCGAGATAGCCAGCGTTGCGATGGCCACAGCAGGATACAGCGCCGCGCCGATGCCATAGACGATACCGTCCTTGTTTTCCTTCACGATGCCGCCCCAATCGGCCAGCGGTGGTTGGACACCCAGGCCAAGGAACGACAGGGTCGAGACGAACAGAACCATGAAGATGAACCGCAGCCCCAGCTCTGCCACCAGCGGCGACAAGGCATTGGGCAGAATTTCGCGGAAGATGATCCACGACTGTCCTTCACCGCGCAGTTTGGCGGCTTCGACATAGTCCATGACGGCGATGTCCACAGCGACTGCACGGGCCAGACGATAGACACGGGTGGCGTCCAGCAAGCCCATAACGACGATCAGTACCGGGATAGTTACCGGCACCATCGCCAGAACGACCAGCGCGGTGATAAGCGACGGGATCGACATGATCAGATCGACTGTCCGTGACATGACCTGATCGGCCCAGCCACCCAGAACAGCGGCCAGAAAACCAAGGATCGAACCGGTCACAAAGCTGAGGATCGTTGCCGCCGTCGCAATAAAGATCGTCGTGCGCCCGCCGTAGATCATGCGGCTGAGAAGGTCACGGCCGATATTGTCGGTGCCCAGCCAGAACTGCGAACTGGAGGGTTCCCAAACGTCGCCGACCACCTCGGCCATGCCATACGGCGCGAGTAGGGGGGCGAATATCGCGATGATGAAGTACAGGGCTGTGAAGGCCAGCCCGATCATTGCAGAGATAGGGATGTTCTTCATTTCGGATGCCTCAGCCTTGGGTTGGCCAGAATGGCAACGATGTCGGCGACCATATTCAGCCCGATATAGATTGCGGCAAAGATTACGCCGCAGGCCAGAACCACAGGGACATCACGCTTGGTCACGTGATCCACAAGGTACTGTCCCATGCCGGGATAGACGAACACCACCTCGACCACGACGACGCCGACGACCAGATAGGCCAGGTTCAGCATCACCACGTTGACGATAGGCGCGACCGCGTTCGGCAGCGCGTGGCGGTAGATAATCTTGAAGTTGGTCAGACCTTTCAGTTCAGCCGTCTCGACATAGGCAGACTGCATCACATTCAGGATCGCAGCGCGTGTCATGCGCATCATATGCGCCAGAACCACCATAGTCAGTACGATGACGGGCAGGGCGATCGAATTCAGCTTTTGGCCCAGCGTCATGCTGTCATTGATCATCGCAAGCGGTGAGAACATGCCCAGCTTCACGGCGACGAAATAGACCAGAACGTAACCGATCAGAAACTCGGGGATCGAGATCGTGGTCAGGGTGACTGCTGAAATCAACTTGTCCGGCCAGCGATTGCGGTAACGGACGGCCAGCAGGCCCAGAAAAATGGCAAGCGGGACCGAAACGATAGCAGCCCAGAACGCCAGAAACAGTGTGTTGCCCAGACGATTTCCGACCGAGTCGGCAATATCCAGTTTGTTTGTAAGGGATTGACCCAGATCGCCCTGCAGGATGCCACCCAGCCATTCAAAATAGCGGGTCAGGGCTGGACGGTTGAGGCCCATTTCCTCGCGCAGGTTTGCCAACGCCTCGGGGGTTGCGGATTGACCAAGGACCGCTTGCGCAGCGTCTCCCGGCAGGGCTTCGGTGAGGCCGAAAATCAGAGCCGATGCACCGAAGAGAAGCAGGAGTCCCAGCGCAAGGCGCTGGGAAACCAGTTTGATGATAGGATGCATGATCCGTGACCCGATTTACGCGAACCACATCTTGCGGGAAACGTTGCCGTTCATCATTTCCTGGGTCGGGTCTGTCTCCCAACCGGCAAGTTGATTGCTGATGCCCTCGACAAAGTCGTTGAACATCGGGCAGATCAGACCGCCCTGGTCGCGCACCATCATGCCCATTTTGCTGTAGATACCTTTACGCTTTTCAGCGTCCAGTTCGGCGCGTGCCGCAAACAGCATTTCGTCGAATTCCGGCACTTTGAAGCGCGTGTCGTTCCAGTCCGCTGTCGAGAGATACGCGGTTGCGTACATCTGGTCCTGAACCGGACGACCACCCCAATAGGACGCACAGAAGGGCTGAACGTTCCAAACTTCCGACCAGTAGCCGTCGTTGGGTTCACGCTTGATTTCCAGCGGGATGCCCGCTTCGGCGGCCGACTGCTGGAACAGGGCAGCAGCATCCACAGCTCCGGGGAAGGCGCCGTCTGCAACGCGCAGAATGATCGGCGATCCGTCGTGACCGGATTTCTGATAGTACTCAGCCGCTTTTTCAACGCTGAACTCACGCTGAGGGATGGAGTCGTCAAACAGCGGGTAAGCCGCGTTGATCGGCATGTCGTTCCCGATCGAACCGTAGCCACGCAGAACTTTTTCAACCAGATCTTCACGATTGATCGCATGCTTCAGCGCCATGCGCAGATCGTTGTTGTCGAACGGAGCTGTGTCTACATGCATGATGAAGACATAGTGCCCGCGTCCCGCGGTTGAATGAACGGTCAGATTGGGTGCGCGACCCAGCAGATCTGCGACCTTAGGTTCGACACGGTTGATCGCGTGAACCTGACCTGACTGTAAAGCAGCAGTACGTGCCGTCGCATCGTTGATCACAACCACTTCAACGCTGTCGAAGTTGCCAAAATCGCTGTTCCAGTGATTTTCAAACTTGGTGAACAGATGGCGCACGCCGGGTTCGTCAACTTCGACTTTGTATGGGCCGGTTCCGATGCCCGCGCCGGGGTTATCCATGCCACCATCCGGCTGAATGATCAGGTGATAGTCGGCCATCAGATAAGGCAGGTCGGCGTTCGGCTCGGTCAGTGTGACCTGGAAATTGTCACCATCGGCCTTCATGGACTCGATGCCCTTCATGATGCCCAGAGCACCGGACTTGGAGTCCTCGTTCGAGTGACGTTCCATGGTCTTCAGCACGTCTTCGCTGGTCATGGTTTTGCCGTTGTGGAATTCGACACCCTGACGCAGTTTGAAGGTCCAGACCTTGGCGTCGGCGCTGCCTTCTACGCTCTCGGCAAGACGCGGTTCAATCGTACCGTCCGGTGCAACCTCGACAAGCTGGTCACCGAATTGCTTGCCATTCTGAAAGGGAACCGAGCTTGCATAGGTCGCCGGGTCCAGCGAGTTGGTGGATTCACCACCCTGAAGGCCGAATTTCAGATCGCCGCCCTTTTTTGGGCCAGCCGCGCGTGCGGCATCCGCGAACATGGTGCTGGCCATAGCTGCCGATACACCCAGAGCCGCCGCTTTCCCCATGAACTCGCGGCGGGTCAGCTTGCCCGCAGTAACCTGTTTGGACATGTGAGTGAGTTGTTCGTTCATCCAATGATCTCCCAATTGGTTGGATTTTCCGCCCTTTGCGGGCTTTTTATTGACGCATGAGTCAAAGTAGGCGCATTTCGGCCTAACGAGCAAGGGTAAATGTCCTTCGCATACCCGCCCGAAAATTACATATGCTTACGCGGTATGGTATCCTCCGTTTCTTTTGAAAATACCAGTACTTCGCCCTCGAATGCACTTAATTTTGCTTTAAGGAAAAAGTTATCTCGATCCGACCACATCTGGCAGGAGGTTTCGGTCCGCAGGTCGATGGTGTCCCGTTTTATCTCTTGCGTCCAGTGGCAAACGCCATGTGCCGACAGAGGATCATCAGGGTGGATCGACCAGCATTCGTAGGCGGTGCCCCCGTGGGTTAGCCCGTGATGGTTGTCGGTGATCAAGCCAAAGTCATCTTCGATGACCAATTTGGTTTGACCGGTATTCATATCAGTCTCGACCCGCCTTGAATTGGAACTGTCGCGCAGGGTTGTGACGTCTCGTTCGATGTCGGATACGGCTGGTGGGAATACATACTCATCGGATGCGCTCGTGCGGACGGGGATCGAGATGCAGCCTTGGGTCAGGTGCAACTCAGCCTGTTCCGGTGACGGCCAGATCAACGGCCAGTATGCGCTTGAGACTGCAACGCGAATGCGATGCCCTTCCGGAACCCGATAGGCAATATGATCCAAGTCCAGAGCGACCTCATACGGCGTGTCGGGGAAAAGCGGTTCTGGCTGCGCATGGCTGTCACGATGAGAAAGATTCAGCACGCCGTAAGTAATGCGCGTTGATGCGCCATCCGGGTGAACGTGATTCAGACGAACAGCGATCTGCGCCTGCGGTCTGTCGGCGGCGATACGGATTCGTAGGCTAGGAGCGCCGACAATGTCCAATGCCTCGGTCAGTGGTGCGCTATCGAAACAGGCCGACATTGCATCGTCTGTACGCTGATCGCCGGGCATGTCAGGGCCGAGCCAAATCGCGCAGTATTCACCACTTTCCATACCGCAGGTCTGAGGTGAGCGTATCTTGGCGTCCAACTTGCCGTGTTCCCCCAGCCCATCGTCTGACAGATGCCACGTGAGTTTTGGCAGGTGCGATGTTGCGCCTTCGCTTTCGACAATCCACCTGCCGGGACGTTCGTTGTACCAGCGTTGCGGGCGAACGCCATCCATCAGATAGGCGCGGTAGTCAGGGTCGGTTTCAACACCGGTATCCACGCCTTTCAACCAGCGGTCCCACCACCTCAGTGCTTCTTGGAGAAAGCCGATTCTCGGTTCGGGGACGGCGAAATGCGGGTATTTGTGCACCCAGGGGCCAACAATCCCCTTTGCTGGCGCGTCCAATTCTTCAACGAGCAGCGGAACGGTGTTCTTATACGCATCTCCCCAGCCGCCAACGGCCAAGGTCGCCGCTTGGATTGCGCTGAAATCCTCGCAGACGGACCCGTGCTGCCAGTAAGCATCCCGTGTTTGATGACGTAGCCAGACCGAGGGCAAGAACGGTTCATTCTCAAGCCGCTCCAGCCACAGCGCACGCCAGTCCGGGCGCAAGGCCGGGTCGGGTGGACGCGAAGAATAGGACCACATCGTGGCCCCCCAGCCCAAGTTTTCGTTCAGCAGGCAACCACCTTTGTAGTGGATGTCGTCAGCGTAACGATCGGCAGTCGAACACAGGGTGATAATCGCCTTGAGAGCCTCGGGTTGCATCGCTGCAACCTGCAGCGCGTTGAATCCGCCCCAACTGATGCCCATCATACCCACGGTTCCGGTGCACCAAGGCTGGTTCGCCAGCCATGCAATCGTCGCGACGGCGTCGTCTAGTTCCTGTTGCGTGTATTCATCGGCCATCAACCCTTCGCTGTCGCCGTTGCCGCGCATGTCCACACGGATGCAGGCATAGCCTCGCTTTGCAAACCACGGATGCGTCAGCGCGTCTCTTGTCGCAGTGCTGTCGCGCTTGCGATAGGGCAAGAACTCAAGAATGGCGGGAACCGGATCAGCTTCGGAATCCAGAGGTCTCCAGACACGCGCCGAGAGGCGACAGCCGTCCGGCATGCGGATACCGACGTCAGGAAGGTCCTGAATCTCGCGTAGAGAATTGGAGTCGCGCGTCATACCATCAGTCTCCGGCGCTTTTGTTCTTGGGGTCGGTTCAAAATCGTCAAATCAATCGCGGATTGCGACAAGCAGGTCCATCACATTTGTGCCGGTCGGCCCGGTAACAAGCAATGCGCCCGCGCGGTCCAGATAGCTGCCGCTGTCCGCATTCTGAAGCGCTTGATCTGCCCCTTCGCCCCAAGTTGTCCCGTCGATGACGGCTCCGGCGGCTTGCGTTGGGCCATCGGTGCCGTCTGTGCCGCCGACCACAACCGTCAATCCCGGGATGCCGGCGATCTCTTTGGCCAAGGCCAAGGCCAAAGCCTGATTGCGACCGCCGCGCCCAGGATTTTCCGGCAAGACGACTGTCGGTTCGCCGCCAAAAACCATCACGCCGCTTTGCATGTCGCGCAGGCGTTGTCCCAGCCGTGACGCGACGCGCATAAAGTCATCGTGCAGGCATTCTTCGTTCGCCAGCACAGTCGCTCCGTCGGACTTTGCCCTGTCAGCCGCGGCGTCTCGGGCATGGGCGTTGGACGCCACGATCTGCGCCGAGGCCAGATAATCGCGCGCCTCTGGCAATGCCCCAATCCCTGAACCGACTACGTTCAGGTCGTCTCCGGGAACGTCAGAAATCGCCAGAACGGTCACGCGGTCTCCTTTGAAATGGGACAACAGCCCGCCCCCTTTGATGCGAGACATCTTGCGGCGTTCGGCGTTCATGGCGGTTATGTCCAAACCTTCCGACAGCAGTTTCCGGTTCAGTTGTTCCAGATCGGCCAGTGTTTTGCCTGCCACCAGATCCTCTGCCAGAGATGAGGCACCGCCAGACACCAATAGCAGCAAATGCGAGGATCGACCCATCGACTCGACGGTTTTACGCAGGGTGCGCCCGCCTTCAAGGCTCCGGGCGTCTGGCACCGGATGAGAAGCTTCGATCACCTTAACATGATCAGGCAGGTCTCGTCCGTGGTCGTCCTTGGTCACAACCAGCGTTGGTTTTGGTCCGAAATGCGCAAGCGCCGCGCGAGCCATGGCCGCAGCAGGTTTTCCGACGGCCAGAATCTGATCCGGGGCGGCAATTTCGTCCAAGGCGGCCTCGGTCGCGGCGTAGCCACCGACAGCATCGACCCCCGCCTGCCAGATCCGTACTGCCTGTTGTTTTTGATCCATCAACTCTCCACCCAAATCGTGACCGGCCCATCGTTGACAAGTTCCACGGCCATGTCCGCACCGAATTGCCCAGTTTCCACCGGAACACCGCAGGCAGCCAGATGACGCGCGAAAACTTCGTAAAGGTGTTTGCCGACATCGGGCGGTGCCGCCTCGGAAAAGCCCGGTCGGTTTCCGCGCGACGTATCTGCCGCAAGCGTGAACTGGCTGACTACCAGAGCAGAGCCTTCGATATCCAAAATGGATCGGTTCATCTTGCCTGCGTCATCCTTGAATATTCTCAGTTTTGAAACCTTGGTGGCAAGTTGTTCTGCCTTTGCCTCATCATCTGCGAGCATCGCGCATACAAGGATCATCAACCCCGGACCTGATTGCCCGACCACGTTTCCGTCTACAGACACTTTGGCATGTGAGACTCGTTGCAATACAGCGCGCAAATTGTACTCCGTGTCTTTCTTAACCGACCCACTCAACAAAGTCGGTGTGGCTGGCCCGATCCGTGCGAAATCCGTTGGCGGGGTGTTCCGTATCGGCGTAACCGAAAGATATTGCACACAAAATCAACCGATCGTCGGGGATATTGAAGTGCTTGTGCAAAAACGGGCCGTAACTGGCGACGGCCACCTGTGGAATCGTGGCGATGCCAAGAGCCTGAGCTGCAAGAGTAAAAGCGGTGATGAACCCGCCGCAGTCCATAGCCCCATAAGGGCCAAGTTCGGCAGGGCTGGAAACAATTGCGCAATGCGGAGCGCCGAACAGCGCGAAATTCTCCATCATTTGCCGCGCGGACGCCTTGCGGTCTCCTTTTTCAACGCCGACGGCCTCATAAAGCGCCCACCCGCAGGTCCGGCGGCGGTCCTGATAGACCCCTGAATAAGACGTCGGAAAGGGCAGGTCAGGTGAAGGCGCGCCGGTCAATGCCTCCTGTTGCAGAGCTTGGCGAAACTTTTCTGTCTGTTCGCCGCTGGTAATGGCAACATTCCAAGGCTGCGCATTGCACCAACTGGGCACACGCCCTGCGCTGATCAGGATTTGTTCGATATGTTCCTGAGGAACCGGATCGGGGCGGAATGCCCGGCAAGAGTGGCGCTCAGCCAATAACGTGTTCAGGTCCGATAACGTCACACTGGCCTCCCCATCGGCATCGACGCGGCGAGGATGGCGTGTGGCTTGAGGATGTTCAAGCGCTTAAACGGCGAAACCTGTCTTGTTTCCGAACGCTTGGTTATTGTTGTCCGGTGGCGATCAGATACCCAACGCCTGCCGCGACCAGCAGGCCGATAACGACCGCAATCGTGATTTTGATCGCCGACCATGGACGCTCACCCTGAACGCGTCCGGTGCGTCCGTTGACAACAAACCGATAGGTCTGGCCCCGGTATTTGTAGGCCGCCATCCAGACCGGTAGCAGAATGTGCTTGAACGTCACGTTGCGCACGTCCGTATCGACCGAGTGAATACGCTGACGATCACCGCCGATATCGAACCGAACATCGCGTTCGATCACACGGGCCATATATCCACGCGCCTCGGTGTATCCGTCTTGCAGTTCAACCGTGTAGGCTTCGGCGCGAAAGCCTGCCAGATATTCGGGCTGATAGGGCTCAAGCGCAGGCAGATCCCACGGTTCCAGCGCATCCGTATAGCTTTTGGGCAGGGACCGGGAGGCCAGGACCAGAACGTCATCGAAAAAGCGCGCGACCCGTCCCGATTTCGGTGACCAGCGGACCTTGGCGACCTGCTGCTGCACCCTCTTTCCGTCACGCATCACCGTGCGGGTTTCGTAATAGACTGTCCCTCGCTCACCCCTGTAAGAGGATTGCGTATCCGCGTCGAACGTCCAGTAGGGCACATAGATGCCCTGCATCTTGCGCCCCTTGCGCGCATAGTCCTTTAGGCCATTAGGCGCGAACCACAATCGGCCAAGCCAGTCCCCCATCGCTTTGTGCGCTGAACGCTCGTCTAGCGCGAAGGGCAGAACGCCGCGTGGCTTGATATGCCGGCTGACACCGGTGCCAGTGACCACAGGCGTGGCGCAGAACGGACATTCAGCAGCATGGGTGTCGGGGTCAAACTCGACTTGGGCTGCACAGTTGGGGCAGGTCAGAACGCGCGTTTCTTCGATTTCACCTTCGGGAAGGTTTTCTGAAAGCGCGGCGTTGAAATCCAGCTCTTTCAGGCTTGCACCACCCCAAGGACCGGCGGCGATGCTCTCGGAATGCCCGCAATGATCGCAGGTCAGGGTGCCGTCACCGGGGTTGAACCGGCAATCTGCTCCGCATTGATCGCAGGGAAAACGGTGTTCTTCGGTCATACTGCCCCCTTGTTCATCGCAGACAAACGCGGAACCGATCAGGCACCCGGCGGAGGTGGCGGCAGGATAGTGAATAACTGAGCGAGTTCCTGAACATCACCTGCCTTTTTCCAACCGTCCTGACCTGCCGTCCAGACGTGGGTGTCACGTGTGATTTCGCCCTCGGAGGCCATGCGCCCCATCTTCGCCTTGGAAAACGGCCCGCTGGTCTGCCCATCCACGGCGATATGCCAGACATGTTCCACGGGTGGCGGTGGCGGCGGCGCCGCATGCGCTGACGGTTGCGGGGCAGCGGGGGCGGGGCTTCCCCACGGGCCGCTCGGTTGACCCGCTGCCATGTTTGACATCTGCTGGGCCATCGCCATCCCCATGCCCATTCCAAGTCCGGCGCCCATGCCGCCGCCCTGACCGGGATTGTTGGCAGCCGCTGTCATCGCCTCGGCCGCTGAGTATTGCGTGAACTTGCCCAGATCACCCGCCAATCCCATCGAGGTTCTCTTGTCCAGCGCCGCCTCGACCGCAGGCGGAAGAGAGATATTCTCGATGTAGAACTCGGGCATCTCCAGCCCATAGCTGTCCAGTACGGGTGAGACCTCGGCCGCGATCAGCTTGCCCAGATCGGCGGTGTTCGCGGCCATGTCCAGAACCGGAATACCCGATCCGGCGATCACGCGGCTAAACTCCTGCACGATGATGTTGCGGATCTGAAAGCTGATCTCATCCATGGTGAACTCGCCATCAGTGCCGACAATCTCGACCATGAACTTCGCGGGGTCCTTGACGCGGATCGTATAGGTGCCGAACGCGCGAATTCGGGTCGGCCCAAACTCGGGGTCGCGCAGCATGATGGGGTTTTTGGTGCCCCATTTCAGGTCGTTGAACCGAGTGGTGTTGACGAAGTAAATCTCGGACTTGAACGGCGACTGAAACCCGTGATCCCAATGCTGCAGGGTTGTCAGGATCGGCATGTTGTTGGTTTCGAGCATATAAAGCCCCGGTGTGAACACATCCGCCAACTGTCCTTCATGCACGAACACGGCCGACTGCCCCTCGCGAACCGTTAGCTTGGCGCCGTACTTGATGGCGTGGCCTTCACGCTCGAACCGCCAGACCATCGTGTCGCGGGTGTCGTCGACCCAGTGAATGACGTCGATAAATTCGCCGGTCAGAAAATCGAAAATACCCATTTGGGGTCTCCTTTCAGGGGGCTCAGAGCGGCTGGCCCATCAATTCACGTGCAATAATCCGGACCACCGGGCGCGCGTTGTCCACCGTCACGCCGGGTTCGAGGCGCGGATCATACAGCATGGTCAGCAGCTTTTCGTCATGGCTGGTCAACAGCGCAAATTCGTCATCGTCGTTGAATATCGAAGGTCGGGCCGCCGGGCTGTCATTGGACAACCCCAATCCCTGCGCGATTTCTTCGTGGATGCAGCTACGGCGCAGCAATTCCGGCAACTCGGTTCGGATCAAGGTGACGGCGCGCACGTACTTGTAGGGTGAAGAACTGGTGGCCGACGCAAAGACAAAACAGTCGATATTTGCGCGCGGATTGGCGACCAGTTCCAGCGAGGCTTGGCTAATATTTGGGATCAGTTCCTTCAACCGAGCTACAACGTAGGCGCTGTCGTCCTTGCCTGCGAAAAAGACGTGGAAGTTCGCCCTGCGATTCACGACCGAGATTGGGTGCCCGGTCAGTCTTGCCAATCGTGCGGTAAAGGATTCAACCTCGGCTGCATCTTGCGTGCGTGTGGCTGGTAATACTGAGGGGCCGAATTCTGTCTGTACGCGCACAGGCCCGGACCAGCGGCTGAGCTGCCCGTCCGTTTGCCGTGACGAGGCGGCGACGGCATGGTCAGGATACTCGCTATAAAACGCGATGGTTTCAAAGTTTCGCGCCAAGTCGTCTGCGTCATATGGTGTATCCGGCCCTCCACCATCTGTGCGCAGTAGTCCGCGGGTCAGAAGATCGCGCTCAACCCGTTCGTAGAAACGGGCAAGGTCCTGGCTGGCAGCGGACGGAGGGACATAGGCATTCGCCACAGGTGCCGGAGGGTCCGGGCGCGCCTCGGGCACGATGGAAGACGTAAGCGTTTCGTCACAATTGGCCAGCGCCAACAGCGAAACAAGGCCCAGTATGGGTTTCAATAATCCCGGTCGCCGCATTCTGTTATCCCGGCACCGCGGTGCCGGCGTTATCGCCAGTTCCGTCCTTGCGGGCTTTGGCAGCAGCCAGCGTGTCGCGCAATTCGGTCTCCATCTTTTGCAGTTCCTGTTCGGCAGCGGCGCGCCGCGCCTTACCTTCGTCTGCAATTGCAAGGCTTTCGTTAATCGTTCCGATCAGATCGGCATTGGCCTGTTTGACGGCTTCGATGTCGAAGACACCACGTTCCATTTCTTCGCGGATCATCTTATTCGACTGACGCAGGTTGGCCGCGTTTGAGGTCAGCAACTCGTTTGTCAGATCATTTGCATCCCGCACTGCCGAGGCCGCTTCTGCGCTGCGTTGGATAGTGACGGCCTGCGCCAATTGCGTCTCCCAAAGCGGGACGGTGTTCACCAATGTCGAGTTGATCTTGGTCACCAGCGACTTGTCGTTTTCCTGCACCAATCGGATCGAGGGCAGAGACTGCATCGTCACCTGCCGCGTCAGCTTCAGGTCGTGGACCCGGCGTTCCAGATCGTCCCGGGCGGCGCGTATATCGCGCAACTCCTGCGCCTTCATCACCTGTTCGTCCTCGGGCGCGGCCTCGATTTCCGCTTCCTTTTCGGGAATGTCGTGGCTGTCCAGCTCGGTCAGCTTTTCTTCGCCAGCGGCGATGTAAAGCGCAAGCTCGTCATAGAACCCAAGTGTCTTTTCATACAGCAAATCCAGCGACTTGATATCCTTGAGCAACGTGTGTTCATGCCCCAGCAAGTCGTCCGTGATCCGGTCGATCTGGCCCTGAACCTCTTCGTATTGCGCGGTGAACTTTGCAAATGGGGCCGCTTTTCCGATCAGCTTCTCCCACCAGCTTCTTTCACGTCGCACATCCAACTCACTGACCGAGAAGCCCCGGATCGTGGTCACGATATTGCGCAGGCTGTCTCCGGCAGGGCCGACGTCCTTGTTGCGCACGTCAGCCAGCATCGCCTGGCTGATCTCTTGCAATTCGGCTTGGGCGGATGACCCGAACGCAACGATCGAATTCGTGTTGCCCATGTCAATCTCGTCCATGCGTTTGCGGATTTCCGCGCTTACGGGTTCATCCGCTTCCTCCAACGAGACCACCTCGGCCGTGGGTTCGGGGAGCGCGACGGCCGTTACTTCCTGCACCAGCGTTTCTGCTTCTACCGCCTTGTTCTTGATCTCATTGGACATTTGAAATCCTTTCTCAAAAAATGGCCGGTTAATCCAACCGAACGCCTTCGCGCTGCAACCTTTCGCGCAGCACGTCAATTTCTACGGTCAGGTCGCTGCGGTCATCCAAAAGCATTTTACGGGTTCGCGCCGCGAAATTCTGTTCAAGATCATCCAAAAGGGCCGAATAGTCAGCCAAGGCCTGCGCGTCGCGTGTACGCGCATACACATCTGCAAATTTGACCGTCGCGTCCCGCGCGCCCTGTAGATACACCGTCATGTACTTGCGCGCCCCGGCCAGATCGCGCGGGTCTTCTTCGACGGTGCGAAACAGGTCACGGGCAGTGTCCTGAAACTGTTCCACCCGCGCCTCGATCCTTCGGTCACCAGCGCGTTTTATGGCGTCTGTCATCTCGGTCAGGTGCTGTTCGGCATCTTCCACAACACGGGCGACACGGTCTTGCTGAAATGTGTCGACGCCCTCCATTCCCTTGTCGGTTAGCGGATCAAGTCCAAAAGAAACCGAGTGCAGAACCGTCGCCACCGCGCCAAACAGGACAGGTGCGATCAAGCTGACCTCGGACGCGGACGCCGCATCCAGGAACTCGGAACGATAGGACGCCAAAGCTGCGCCGATACCGGTAAGAACGCTGGCGAATATCTTTCGGGGAAAGGCCGGCCTCCGCGCTGTTCGCCGCGCGTTATACGCGGCTTCGGCGCGCAAGCCTTCCCGCAGCAGGAACGCCGCCGCAGTCAGAACGCCCGCCGCGATCAATCCGATCGTCATTCCGACCGCGCCATCGTTGAGCGAGAGAAACACCAGCGGAACGGCAGGCAGGAAAAGCAGGTTTGCGCGCGCGCCCGCAGGTTCTACACGCGCACCGTCAAATTTACCGCGCGCGGGCTGGTCTGGCTGTGACGAGTCACCCTGTGGACTGAATTTTCCGCCATAGCGTTTGGCCATGTGCTCACAAGCCCCCAAGTACGCCGGTGCAAACACCAAAGAGCAGTACAAGTAAGACCACGTAGGCCAGTTTTTGTACTCCGGTCCCGGACATGACGCCCCCCAAAGACTTTCCTTGCAGAAAATCTAGGGCAAGAGGGCCGGTGAAGCTAGGGGGAAGGTTGTTTAACTGGGGTCACTTGCGAGGTTTCTTGCCGATGGGCGCACGTTTTCGTTGCGGTCGCGCAGGCCGTTTGGCCGGGGTTGCGGGGTCTGCGTCCAGCCCCAGTTGATCGCGCATCACGCGGCGGCGGATTTCCTCAACCTCGCCGGGTTTCAGATTGCCCAGTTGGAACGGGCCATAAGACACGCGCAGCAGGCGGTTCACGGCATAGCCGATATCCTCCATCGCGCGGCGAATTTCGCGGTTCTTGCCTTCGCGCAATCCGATGGTCAGCCATGCATTTGCGCCCTGCTGACGGTCCAGCGAGACATCCATGGGCAAAAACCGCTCGCCGTCGATCACCAGACCCTTGCGCAGTGGGGCAAAATCCTCGTCCTTGGGGCGGCCGTTCACCCGCACACGGTATTTGCGCAGCCAGCCGGTTGAGGGCAGTTCCAGCTTACGCTTGATGCCGCCATCATTGGTCAGCAGCAGCAAGCCTTCGGAATTCAGGTCAAGCCGCCCGACGCTCATGACGCGGGGCATGTCCTCGGGCAGGTTGTCGAAGATCGTCGCGCGGCCCTTTTCGTCGCGCGTCGTCGTCACCAGACCGGAGGGCTTGTGATACAGCCACAGGCGCGAGGGTTCCGGCTCGGACATCGGTTTGCCGTCTACGGTGATCCTGTCTTTGCCGGTGACGTTCAGGGCGGGGCTGGTGATGGCCTTGCCGTTCACACTCACACGACCGGCTTCGATCATGCGCTCGGCTTCACGGCGCGAGGCAACGCCCGCGCGGGCAAGCACTTTGGCGATCCGGTCGCCGGGAGGAGGGGTTTTGCTCATCCGCAGCCCATAGCGCATCCGGTCGCCTTGCGAAAGACGCGTTTCTGATGCAGTCAAAGGCATGGAGTTCAGATCGTTCATGAATATCGCGCTGCAAGAGGCGCGCGCCGCAGCAGACCGAGGCGAGGTTCCCGTCGGGGCCGTGATCGTCGCGGGCGATCGTGTTGTGGCGGCTGCAGGCAACCGCACGCGCGAGCTGAATGATCCAACCGCACATGCCGAAATCCTCGCCTTGCGCGCGGCCTGTTCTGCGGCTGGGTCAGAGCGTTTGCCGGATCATGACCTCTACGTCACGTTGGAGCCCTGCGCGATGTGCGCGGCAGCCTTGGCCGCAGCGCGCATCCGGCGGATTTACTACGGCGCGACCGACCCGAAATCGGGCGGCGTGGCCCATGGTGCGCGGGTTTTTACCCATTCGCAGGCGCACCATGTGCCTGAGGTTTATGACGGTATCGCAGGGCAGGAGGCCGCGGCGCTTTTAAAGGCGTTTTTTGCGGCACGTCGGGGGGATGCGCCGAACTGAAGCCCGGCCTACAGCTTGATTGGCTGCATCACTTCCGGCTCGATTACATCGACGCCCGGCAATCCTTCGACCAGCGCCCGCGCTGACTGTTCCAGGATCGGGAAAGTCTTGTAGTGGCAGGGGATCACCGTCTTGAAGTTGAAATAGCGCTTGGCGGCGTAGGCCGTGCCTTTCATGTCCATGGTAAAGTGTCCGCCCGCCGACAGGATGCCGATATCAGGTTTGTAATAATCGCCCATCCAGTCCATGTCGGCCATGATATCTGTATCGCCTGACACATATAGCATGTGACCATCGCCTGAGATCATGAACCCAACCTCACTGCCGCCGGTGCGCAGACCGTCGGGTGTGGAAAAGGTCGAGCTGTGCGAGGCCGGAACCATCGACACCATCACTCCGTTCAAATTCACCGTACCGCCTTTGTTGAAGCCTACAGTCTCGATCCCTTCAGACTCGCTCCAATACCCCATCAGGTCGTACTGACCCACAACTGGAACCTTGAGGTGTTTGGCCAATGAGACCACATCGGCCACGTGGTCGAAATGCGTGTGCGTCAGAAGGATATGCGTCGCGCCGTCCAGGGCTGCGTCGTGCTGATCCTCGGGCAGGACGGGATTGCCGGTCAGCCACGGGTCAATCAGCAATACCTGACCGCCGGTCTCAATGCGGAAGCTGCCGTGGCCCAGCCAAATGATGTTCATGAAAAAATCCTCCGAAACAGACTGTTGGCTTTAACCTAGCATCGGCTATGTAAAATTTCATGGACTGGTTTCAGGAAATTGACGGATATTGCGAGCGGTTGTCGCCCGACTATTGGGCAGAGCCGATTAATGCCGTGACAAACGCCGCGTTTATCGTCGCCGCTTTCATCATGTGGAGGCGGGTGCGCGGGCAGGGAATGCCGCTGGCAGTGGCACTAGTGGTGATTCTGGCCGCCATCGGAGTGGGCAGCTACCTGTTTCACACCCATGCACAGGTCTGGGCGGCACTGGCGGATGTGGCGCCAATCCTGCTGTATATTCTGGTCTATATCTACGCGATCAATCGGGACGTCTGGCAGATGCGGCCGCTTTTTGCCGTGGTCGCCACCGCGATGTTTGTCCCCTATGCGGCGGCAACCGTTCCGATTTTTCAACTGGTGCCCGGTCTCGGCGGATCGGCGGCCTATGCGCCGGTTCCGCTGCTGGTCCTGATCTATGCATTCCTTCTGCGCAGCAGGTTCCCCGAGACCGCAGCAGGGCTGGCGAGTGGTGCCGCGATTCTGATCGCTTCAATCACGTTCCGCGCGCTGGATGAGCCGATCTGCGTTCAGTTTGAAACTGGAACGCATTTCATGTGGCACATCTTGAACGCGACCATGCTGGGCTGGATGATCGAAGTGTATCGCAGACACATGAAACGAACGTCTCAGGCCTGAAAGGCGGCGGCGAGGTTTGCGGGCAGGTCAAACTCGTCCAGAACACGCGTGCGGCCTTCGGCAGACATCTTGCGGGCTGTTTTTTCGACAATGCTTTGAATTTTTTCGGCCGAATGTTTGGCTGCGAAAGGGGCAAAATACCATTTGAGGAAAACGAAACAGATCACGTCCTCAAGCGCCTGCACCTCGTCGTCGCGCTTGATACCCTGTTTGCGTAGCATGCGACCAGCGGCTTCGGTATCTTCGGCGCCGTATTCACTCAGCTCCATCAGGCCCGTGACAATCTCGGCGTGATGCACGCCCTGCGCCTTTCGCCACGCCAAATATCCTGCACGCCCTTCGGGGTATTCGGTGCGCGCCAGTTTCCAGCGTTCGACGTGCTGACCACGCGCCGCTATTTGCAGCGGGTCCGAGGCATCGGGGAACAGCCGATCCAGCTCGGCGCTCATACGCTGACCATAGAGCAGGGCGGCGGGTTGGCCGTCTTCCAGATTGGGGTCTTTGGCGTTGGCCGCATCTATTGCGTCCAGTACTGCTTGCTTGCGCGTGCTCATGGGGTGCTCCGTTGTTCTTCCGGTTCAGCGGTCGTGCCTGAACAGTTGTCCAAAGCTACCCTATCGAGTCGCTGCGCTGCGTGCAGCAAGCAATTGAATTTTCGGGCCGGGGAGAGGAGTACCCGGCCCGGACGAAGCAGGCTATTTAGCTGGCAGGCTTCGCCTTGTCCTGTGAAACGGGCTCTGAGACCTGATCAGGGAAGCTCAGGTCCGGGAACATGCTGTCCATTGATGGTCCAAACGCGTGGGCTTGCGCAGCAAGAACCGTTGTCGCCAATACAAAGGCAGTCATGAGAGTTTTCATCGTCTTACTCCGGTGATGGCTGTGTCGTGGTATTGAAATGAACAGTTCAGTTTAGAAATTCAAGGCAAGAAGTGAACTAATCGGTTCACTTTTTCGCATACCCGATATGCAAAATTGTATGGCGGCATCGTCAAAGCGATCGACGCACGATGAAATCCGCCAAGCGGTCCCCTTGCGACCAAAGCATCAGACAGGTAAACGCCCCCTAACGCATATGAGGTTTTCCGATGTCGATTGACCAAAGCACTGCCGCAAAGGTGGCTAAACTGGCCCGGATCAAGGTCGAGGATGACGCGCTGCCTGCGCTGGCATCCGAGTTCAACACCATCCTTGGGTTTATCGAGCAACTGAACGAAGTGGACGTCGATGGCGTCGAGCCGATGGTGTCGGTCGAGCCGATGCGTCTGAAGCGTCGCGAGGATGTGGTCACCGACGGAAGCCAACAGGACAAGGTTCTGGCCAACGCCCCCGACGCGCGCGAGGGTTTTTTCGCAGTCCCCAAAGTGGTGGAGTAAGACATGAGCGATCTGAACAAACTGGGTCTGGCCGAAGCCCGCGACGCGCTGCGCGCCGGAGAAGTGACCTCGGTGGAATTGACGGAATCTTGCCTCAAGGCCATCGACGAAGCCGACGCGCTGAATGCCTTTGTCCACAAAACGCCCGAGATCGCGCTGGAGCGCGCCAAGGCTGCGGACGCACGGATCAAGGAAGGCGACGCGCCTGCCATGTGTGGTCTGCCCATTGGCATCAAGGATCTGTTCTGCACCAAGGGTGTGCCCTCGCAGGCGGCGTCCAAGATTCTGGAAGGCTTCAAGCCCGAATACGAATCCACCGTCTCGCAGCAATTGGCCGATGCCGGAGCCGTGATGCTGGGCAAGCTGAACATGGATGAATTCGCCATGGGCTCGTCCAACGAAACTTCCGTTTACGGCAACGCAGTCAGCCCGTGGCGGCGCGGCAATGACGATGCACAACTGACACCCGGCGGTTCGTCGGGCGGGTCGGCCTCGGCTGTGGCCGCTGACCTGTGCCTGGCCGCGACCGGCACCGACACGGGCGGCTCGATCCGTCAACCTGCGGCCTTCACGGGCATCACCGGGATCAAGCCAACCTACGGGCGCTGCTCGCGTTGGGGCATTGTGGCCTTTGCCTCCTCGCTGGATCAGGCTGGTCCAATGACCAAGAACGTGCGCGACGCAGCGATCATGCTGGAAACCATGTGCGGCCACGACCCCAAGGATTCCACCAGCGCCGAGCTTGCGGTTCCGAATTTCGAGGCGATGCTGACCGGCGATATCAAGGGCAAAAAGATCGGTATCCCGAAAGAATACCGCATGGACGGCATGCCCGCCGAGATTGAAAAGCTCTGGGCTGACGGTGCCGAGATGCTGAAAGCTGCGGGTGCCGAGATTGTCGATATCTCGCTGCCGCACACCAAATACGCGCTGCCAGCCTACTACGTGATCGCCCCTGCCGAGGCGTCCTCGAACCTCGCCCGCTATGACGGTGTTCGCTATGGCCGCCGCGCGACGTTGGCGCAGGGTGATGGCATCACCGAGATGTACGAGAAAACCCGCGCCGAAGGTTTCGGCCACGAGGTCCAGCGCCGCGTAATGGTCGGCACCTATGTGCTGTCGGCTGGTTTCTACGATGCCTATTACAATCGTGCCCGCCGCGTTCGCACCCTGATCAAGAAAGACTTTGAAGATGTCTTTGCTGCGGGTGTCGATGCGATCTTGACCCCGGCAACGCCGTCGGCCTCCTTCGGTCTGGGTGAGATGACCGAGGCGGATCCGGTGCAGATGTACCTCAACGACGTCTTTACCGTGACCGTGAACCTGGCCGGTCTGCCGGGCATTTCGGTGCCTGCCGGTTTGGATACGCAGGGTTTGCCGCTGGGTCTTCAGCTGATCGGCCGCCCATGGGACGAGGGCGATCTGCTGAACACGGCTTACGCGCTGGAAAGCGCGGCGGGTTTTGTAGCCAAGCCGGGCAAATGGTGGTAAATCTCTGCTCAGGCAAGACGACTTAAAACGGAGCAGCTGAATGCGCCTTACGCTTCTGATTCCCGCCATTGGCTTGGTGGCCGCCTGTAATACGGTGGCCCCGGTACAGGGCACAAGCTTCAACACCCCGCAATATCAGGCGCAGCGCGAAGCTGAATTGGCAGGGCAAGGGCTGACCGGTAACCCCTTGCTCGGTCCCGTTGACGTGACCGAACAACAGCTCGGTGCCCCCGGCGATCCGCTTCCACCAACCGGAGAGAACGCGGATATCGCTTCGGCAACCGCTGTGGCGCTGGCAAACACCTCTGTTCCTGCGACGACGCCAATCGCAAGCAATAACGCGATTTCGGACGAGCAGGATTTTGAGGCCGTGTCCGGGCGTCGCACCATCGAATCCGACGCGGCTCGGATCCAGCAAAATAGCCAGACCTACGAAGTTGTTGCACCAACCGCCGTACCGCAGCGGGGCACAGATGGTCAGCCCAATATCGTTCAATACGCTCTGAATACGTCGAACCCGGTTGGTACTCAGCTTTACAGCCGCGCGGGGTTTAACCTGCAGGCCAAAGCGCAGCGCAACTGCGCCCGGTACCCCTCGTCAGATCAGGCGCAGATCGAGTTTCTTGCAAGCGGCGGTCCCCAACGCGATCGCAAAGGGCTGGATCCTGATGGGGACGGATACGCATGTGGTTGGGATCCCAGTACGTTCCGCAGTGCCGTCAACAACTGAACTCAACCCGATCTGGCACCCGTCGCCCAACTTTGGCGAACGTCGAGGCGGTTTGAAGCCGTCTCTGATCGTCCTGCACTACACAGCAATGGACAGCGCGCAGGAGGCACTAGATCGCCTGTGCGATCCGCAATACGAAGTGTCCGCCCATTACCTGATTGGATCAGACGGCAGTCTCTGGCAGATGGTGCGCGAAAAGGATCGCGCCTGGCACGCCGGGGCAGGTGAGTGGTGTGGGCAGGACGACATCAATTCCCGGTCGATCGGCATCGAACTCGACAATCGCGGCGACCACCCGTTCTCAGAGCCGCAGATGATAGTTCTTGAGCGCCTGCTGACCGGTCTATCGCAAAGATGGACAATCCCCCCCAAAGGCGTCATCGGCCATTCCGATATGGCTCCGGGCCGCAAGCTGGACCCGGGCTCCCGATTTGACTGGCAGCGTCTCGAACATCAGGGGCTGGCAAAGCCGCAAGGCACCGGCGAGCACCCGCAGAACGCTGAAATGCAAGAGTTCAAACGCTTGGCGCACGAGGCTGGTTTCACCGCAAACGTGGACGACGAGACACTTCTAAATACAGTTCGCCTGAGATATCGACCTTGGGGCAAGGGACCTCTGACGCCCGACGACCTCACTCCGTTGATCGGAAAAACCGGATCAAGTTGATCCGTTCTTCATCTGGCTGAAAATATCCCGGGGTTGAATTGGCCGCAGGCCAAGAAGGGGCTGGCCCCTTCACAAGCTCTCCACCCTTGACGCCGCAGGACACAAGGCATACCCAGCTCACGCGCGGAGGGCCGGATGGCCGCTGGGGTCGCAAGACCCGAGAGGAAAGTCCGGACTCCACAAGACAACGGTGCCGGGTAACGCCCGGGCGGGGCAACCCGACGGAAAGCGCCACAGAAATCAGACCGCCTGCGACGTTTGTCAAAGGTAAGGGTGAAACGGTGGGGTAAGAGCCCACCGCGCCCCTGGCAACAGGGGCGGCACGGCAAGCCCCACCGGGAGCAATGCCAAATAGGGTCCCCGCGCGGGCCGGTCGGCGCAAGCCGATACCGCCGCTAAGCACGTCTTGGCCGAGAGGGACCGGGTTGGCAGCTTGAGCCGCGCAGCAATGCACGGCCTAGAGGAATGGTCATCGAAGGGGGCAACCCCGGAACAAGATCCGGCTTACAGGCCCTCCGCGCGTATTCCTCCTTTAGGTCGCGACAGCGACCGCACTTCCAATCAGCCACAGACCTGCAACGATCAGGGCGATACCAGTCGCAGGACCCAGCCATCGCGCACGCGGCAGTAGCTTCTCCAGTCCCACATAGATCGCAATACCGACAATCCAGTAGAGGTTCATGACACCTCCGACAAAGAGCAGCAGCATCAAGGCCCAGCAGCAGCCCAGACAATACGCGCCGTGAATCGCGCCCACGCGAAATGCACCCGTTGCGCCGGGTCGGTTGTGCTCGGCCAGAAACTGGGCCGGGCTGCGGCAATGGCGCAGGCAGGCGGACTTTAGGCTGGACAATTGATACAGACCGGCCGCCAGCAAGACACACCCGGCAAACGCCTTTGACCGGATCGTCATCATCGGACCGTCCGACAGGCCAATCTGTTCCAGCCCCCATTGCCCGCCCGTTGCAAGTACGCTGAAAAAAGCCCAGACGACGAGGTAGCCGCCTAGAAAAACCAGACTGAGCCAAGTAGTGCGCTTCTTATCTGGTCCCATGCGCTTGATGGCTGCGTACAAAAGCACGGTCGGCGCAGCGCTGGGCGTCATCATCGCGATCATCATGACCCACCACATGAGGAATATCAGGATGGTGTAGGGCAGGGACCAGACAACCGGCCCGCCCATCTGCATAGGCTCACCAATCGGCCCGGCCATGCGGGTCATCTCGACGGCGGTCATGTTCATGCCGATGCCGACAATGGTGTACCACGCGGCTCCTAACACGACCAGGGTAACGCAAAGCAGCACGACGCCGCTGTCTCGCCGCAGGACATAGTCGACCGCTCCTACATGCGGCTGATTTGTCTCAGTAGCCATTACTGCAGTGGATCACGCGCCGATTACGCCGTGGCCAGAGATATTGAGGTGGGCCAGATGCGCATGCGTTGCATCAAATGTCAGGCTGATTTCCCCACCCGTCGTTTTTGTCGTTCCGGATGCAGACTCGGCGTGCCGATACTCGAACCCGTTGGGCAGCTGAATGGATGCCCGATGCGGCAGCCCTGAAACGATATGAGGGATCGGGTTCACCTCAAGATCGAAGATGCCCTTAACCTTTGCGTACCCCTTGCGGTCTTCGCGGGACCAATCCAGCTCAATCGGAAGGTAGAGGGTTTCGTGTTTGGTCGGCGCCATGGCGCTGTAGACGTACCAGAAGGTCGCCATCTCGTCCGTGTCCTCGCCTTTCATGATGGCTTCCAAAGCAGCCCTTTGATCCGCCGAGGCGCTTTCGTCGATGATCAATTGCATCTGACCATTGCCTTCGTGGATGGGACCCGGCCAATAATAGACGCCTGCCGCGCGCAACCCGGCCAGATCGGTGTCGCCATAATGCCCGGATTTAATGTCATATGCGACAACCGCCTCGCAATTGCCGTGCGTCGGCAACACGCTGAACTGGCATGGGCAGCCGAAGTTGCAGTTGCAGTTGGCCAGTTCTTCGCCCTGAATTGTCCATTCGGTCATGATGTCCCCCCAAAAAATATCAAGCTACAAACGCTGCCGTCATTCGTGCTTGCCTGTTTTTGGTGCCTCGAAAACCGAGCCGTTCAGTGGCTTCTTCGATTTTGGAACTGAGGGGAAGTTACCATGGTTAAGTGTTTGTCACAAACTTAGGGAAATTCTCGCTGCAAAGTACCTTGTTTGAGAGCCGCTTTGCGGCCGTCCCAGTTAAATGGATGACCGAAATGGACACCTTCAGGGCCGCTGCGGGTTTCCGGCGCTGGGGCGCACCTCTGTGATGGGTGGGATTCGGACGAATACTGTTTATGGCACATCGGATTTGAAGCAGAGGTATTTGGGCATGCGTTATCCAGCGGAAAATCGGACCTGATTCATTCCTGTTTCCACGTGCCACCCTGTCCATCCGAAAACAAACCTCGTTAGGGTGGTTGTCTGGTGCGATTGCGCTTGACATAGGCGGTGCAGGGCGTAAAAGCGCACGCTCATAGGAATTCAACCGAAGGGCTCCTGCCTTTTCGGACGCAGGAGATAACCATGGCGAAGCCGACGACAATCAAGATCCGTCTGAACTCGACCGCGGGCACGGGCCACTTCTACGTGACCAAGAAAAACGCGCGTACCATGACCGAGAAAATGACCGTTCGTAAATACGATCCGGTCGCTCGGAAGCATGTCGAGTACAAGGAAGGCAAGATCAAGTAATCTGCCGTCCAGATTGGACAGTTTGAAGGGTTCCGCTTTGGCGGGACCCTTTTTCGTGCGTTCTGGCGCGGACTAGAGGGCAAACGGCCTGTGTGACTGCGCTGTGGGCCGTTGCAACGAAGCATCAGCGGTTAGGTCAATCGACAAAGCGGTGGGTTGCTTTTTTGAATGGCTTGCCCCTACGCTTCAACAACTCGTTCCAAAATGTTGGCCGTCATGAAAAAAATCTTGTTATCCACAATAACTGTTTTGGCCCTTGCAGCTTGTGAGGACCCCTATAACCGTCAGGGTGTTGGCTTCACGGGCATAGATGGAGAGCCTCGCACAATCTCGGATATTCCGGGTGCTGTCTCTTTCCTTCCCAGAGCGACCAACGTTCCGGCGGAATTGGCCGTGCTGCCAGCCGTTCAGGTGACTTCCGGTGAAACGGACCCTCAGAAACTTGCTCGTGTGGCGATCGACAACGGTGGTCGTAGCGACGCCAATTCGGTGGCCCTGACGGGGCTTTCGACCAATATGTTCCTGAGCACGGTCAGCGTGAATGGTACGCTGTATGGCGTTCTGCGCACAGATAGCAGCAGCACCAGAGTGGACAACGAAGTAGGCGCGGCCTTTGGCCGTAACGCTGAACAGTTTACCGGGTGCCTTCCGGCGGGTGATGTCTATCGCAAGGGCTCGTCGCAACGCAGCTCTGGTTTTGCGGTTCCTTTGAACTGTAGCTAACCGCTCACTATTCTTCGGATGAAGCCTTCACCTTTGGGTGGAGGCTTTTTCTTTGACCGCAGCGCGGATGGGCTACAGCGTGCACACACGGCTTGACCACTGGCGGTTGACCAAAAAAGAAAAGGGCGGACCGAATTGGCCCGCCCTTTCGTTTGAAAATCGTCAGTTCGTTATTCGCGGCTGCCAAAGAGTTGCAGCAGGAACATGAACATGTTGATGAAGTCCAGATACAGGCTCAGCGCGCCCATGATCGCAGCTTTACCCAGCCATTCCTTGTCGCCCGAGTGGGCCATCTGCAGGTAGGTGGTTTTGATGTTCTGCGTGTCATAAGCGGTCAGGCCCGCAAAGATCAGAACGCCGATTACCGAAATGGCAAAAGCTACGGCCGACGATGCGATGAAAATGTTCACGATCGAAGCGACGATCAGACCGATAACACCCATGATCAGGAACGTGCCCATGGCGGACAGGTCTTTCTTGGTGGTGTAGCCGTACAGCGACAGACCGGCAAAAGCGATTGCCGTGATCAGGAAGACCTGAATGATCGACTGACCGGTAAAGACCAGGAATATCCAGCTAATAGACACGCCCATAACGGCGGCGAACAGGTAAAATACCGTTTGCGCGCCCGCGGCGGACAGTCGGTTGATTCCGGCGCTGAAGCCAAACACAAAGGCCAGCGGAGCGAACATGATGACCCATTTCAGGGGCGAGGCAAACAGCGTCGCGCCGAAGGAAGTCAGGTATTTGTTGGCGCTCAGTTGAGCGGCAGCAGCCGACGGATCGGTCGTCGTTGCAAGGCCAGCAATCGCCCAAGCCGCTGCAAACGTGATCAGCATGCCCACGGACATGGTGCCGTAGACTTTGTTCATATGGGCGCGCAGGCCCTCGTCAATCTCGGCAGCGCGTGCACCGGTCGCTGTCCGGATCGTGTCAAATTGTGCCATTAAAGGGTCTCCCTTTACATATTCTTGTTGCGCCCTGAATTCAGCGCGCGTTCCCCGCAAATATCGGCAAGTGCGAGCTACGTTTCAAGGGTTTAACGCCGGAAACTGGCTAAAACACGCTACAAAAATGGCGGCCTGCTGACATGGGCCGCCATTCAATCGAAAAAGATGCATCCTGTGGTTACTTTTGCCAATATTCCGGCGCGTCCCAGATGTGGCGGGAAGCCTCTGTTTTGGCTTGTTCCCTGGTAATTCCGATGTCCTCCAGTGCGCGATCGTCCAACTGACCAAGGCTGCGGCGTTGGCGCTGGAGTGAAAGGACGTCCCAAAGCGAAGTTACCGAAAAGCGGCGGTGCGAAGTGCAATGTGAAGTCAGGGTTATTTGGGTCATAGCTTTTGTCCTTTCCGTAAATCTCGATGGTTAGGTTCTTTTCCATCAACTTCCTTGATTTATATGGCTCAGTATGACACATTTTAAAAATGAATATTTATGAACCGATGCATAAGGATTCGTGAACATGCGAAATTTGGACATAACCACGTTGCGCTCATTCGTGGCTGTTGCCGACCAGGGCGGTGTGACTCGGGCTGCGGGTTTTCTGCACCTGACGCAATCTGCCGTCTCCATGCAGTTGAAACGTTTGGAGGAGCTGCTGGGCCTCGAGTTGCTGGACCGAAGCGGCAGGACGATCGCGCTGACCGCGTCGGGCGATCAATTGCTGGCCTATGCCCGACGCATGATCGCCCTGAATGATGAGGTGATTTCAAAACTCACGGATCAGGCTTTCGAGGGTGAGGTCGTTTTGGGTGTGCCCCACGACATAGTCTATCCTGCCATCCCTCGGGTGCTTCAACGGTTCAACGCCGATTTCCCGCGCGTGCGGGTTCAACTGGTTTCGTCCTATTCGCTGCAACTGAAGGACATGTTCAAAAAGGGAGTGTGTGACCTGATCCTGACGACAGAGGCGACTGTTGGCGAGGGCGCTGAAACGATTGCCGAGCTTCCGTTGCGCTGGATTGGCGCGCCGGGCGGTTCGGCTTGGCGCAAGCGTCCTATACCTCTGGCGTTGGGTCGCAGGTGTTTGTTCCGCCCGCAGGTTATCGCGGCATTGGACGAGGCTGGTATCCCGTGGGAACTGTCAGTCGAAACCGAGAACGACCGCACGATCGAAGCGACGGTCAGCGCGGACTTGGCCGTTCACGCGATGCTGGACGGAACCGAAGCCGCGCATCTGTCGCAAATTGACGACGGAGGCGTGTTGCCCGAACTTCCAGCGCATATGATCAACCTTTACGGCGGTGAATTCGGTCGCGGAGCGGTGGTCGAGGCGTTGGCGTCCCTCGTTCGGCAGAATTTCCTTCTGGTTGGCGGGACGCCGTTGAAGGCCGTGGTGGGCTAGGGAGTGATCACGACCTTGCCAGTCGCGGTGCGGTCCCTCAAAAGCTGCAACCCTTGTTCGGCCTCTGTCAGAGGCAGGGTGTGACTGATGTGGGGCTTGATCCGCCCCTCGCTATGCCATCGAAACAGGGTTTCAAAACTGTCCTGTACGATCTGGGGGCGGAACTTCAGGTATCCGCCAATGTAAAAGCCGATCACGGTCAGGTTCTTCACTAGCAGGTGGTTTGCCGGAATTTGGGGGACATCTCCACCGGCGAACCCTATTGGAAGCAGGCGGCCTTCGGGGTTGGTTGCGCGAAAGGCGGCTTTGAAAACGTCTCCGCCGATCGCATCATAGACGACATCTGCTCCACCTAATTCCAGCACCCGCGTTCGCAGGTCTTCGGACGCATCAATCAGGTGGTCGGCTCCTGCTGCTTGCGCAACCTCAAGTTTTTCGGCACCGCGCGCCTGGGCGATGACGGTGGCACCCATCAGCTTGCCGATCTCGACAGCCGTTAGGCCGACGCCGCCAGCTGCGCCCGTGACCAACAGTGTTTCGCCGGGTTGAAGGCGGGCGCGATGGTCCAGGGCGATATGGCTGGTGCCGTAGGCGATCTGAATTGCAGCGGCGTCCTCGAAGCTCATCGAATCGGGCATTGGAATCGCGCGGTCGGCGTCGAACACACCGAATTCGGCCAAGCCACCTTGACCCGAGTACACTGCGACCCGGTCACCGGGGTGCAGATTTGTAACGCCTTCGCCGGATCTCTCAACGATACCAGCAATTTCCAGGCCTTGTGTGAACGGCGTGTTCGGGGTGTCCTGATACGTACCTTTTTGCATGAGCAGATCGGCGAAGTTCAATCCGCAAGCCTTGATCTGAACGCGAACTTGACCCGGACCCGGCTCGGGAAGGGCTGTTTCACATAGTTGGGCTTTGGCCCCGGCGGATTGGATTCTATAGGCCAGCATGGTCGCGCTCCGTGTTTTCCGAGCATAGATTCGCTTTGGCCGATGATTGTCAATCGTTTACCCTGCGAGACCAAAGGCGTGCAGATCGGCAAATTGATTACCAGTCTCAACGGGCTTTTGCTGTGAGTATGCCAGCATAGCACAACTTTAAATCTTTGTTCTTTGACGCAGATTCAACCCGCTTGAAAAAATACCAAAAAGAAGCAATATTGCGCTATGGTGCTGATTTGGGGGCATGTTCCAAATTAGGGAGTGGTTAAGCACAGCTCACTAGTGATGCGGCAGTGAAAACCGTCGCGCGCCCCTTGTGGTTGTGTGTAGGAGAGGAGAATACCAATGACTCATCACGTGGATGTCCATGTGGGCAAGCGCGTCCGGCATCGCCGCTGGCTGATCGGCATGACTCAGCAGCAACTGGCGCAGCAGGTTGGTATTAAGTTCCAACAAATTCAGAAATATGAGACGGGTGCGAACCGGATCAGTGCGTCTCGCCTATGGGATATTGCCGAGGCGTTGGATGTACCGGTCAGCTTTTTCTTTGAAGGTCTGGAGGAGGCCGAGAAAGAAAGTGCTGGCAAGAAATCCGTACCTGCCGACCTGATGGGGGACAAAGAGGCTCTGGACCTTGTGCGGTCTTACTATGCGATCCCTGAAAACCAACGCCGTCGTCTGTTTGAACTGGCGCGGGTTCTCAGCGATGTCGCATAAGATAGCGGGTTGACTCTGGTGCGTGCGCGCCGCACGGGTAGCGCATGCAGGATACTACGCTGAATGATTTGGAAGTCGCCGAAGAAATGGCCGATGCAGCACGCAAGGCCATTCTTCCTTATTTCAGGCAGTCTGACCTGGAAACATCCAACAAGCTGGCTGACGGGTTTGACCCGGTAACGATTGCCGACCGCGAGGCTGAACAGGTCATGCGGGAGGTTCTCGCCCGTCACCGTCCCGAAGACGGTATCTTCGGCGAGGAATTCGGACAAGTTGAAGGCCGCAGCGGTCGAACGTGGGTTCTGGACCCGATCGACGGGACGCGGGGGTTTATTAGCGGTACGCCGACTTGGGGCGTTCTGATCGCGCTGAGCACTCAAAACGGGCCGATCATGGGCGTCATTGATCAACCGTATATCGGCGAAAGATTTGTGGGTTCTGCGGGTGTGGCTCAGTCAATTGGTCCAACCGGGACAGTGCAACTCAGGACGCGGTCGACACGTTCGCTGGACCAGGCAATCTTGTTCACCACTTTCCCTGAAGTGGGCTCTTTGCAGGACCGGGCCGGTTTTGAGGCTGTCGCGCAACACGCGCGCCTGACCCGGTACGGCATGGATTGCTATGCCTACGCGTTGTTGGCCGCGGGGCAGGTCGATCTGGTGATCGAGTCCGGCCTGAACGCCTATGACATACAGGCACCAATCGCCGTGATTGAGGCCGCGGGCGGTATTGTCACCGATTGGCAGGGCGGGGCTGCCCACAATGGTGGGCGTGCTTTGGCCGCCGCAAACCCCGACTTGCACGCTGCAGCTTTGGAAATCCTGCGCGACTATTGAAACCTGTTGCCGTGGTGGGGCGGGTCGGGTAAGTTCTGCCCGGCTGGTTCTTATGCCCGTTTTCCGCCAGCCTTCGCACTCCATGCATGAAACGGGCTTGTGCAAGGAGGGCGAAATGACTGAAATCCTTATAAAAAATGCCGATACCATCCTGACGATGGACGACACGCGCCAAGAGCTTTCGGGCGCGGATATCCTGATCTGCGACGGGCAGATTGCTCAGATCGGCCACGCGCTGCAAACGGGTGGCGAAATCCATGATGCGTCGGGTTGCGTCGTGACCCCCGGGTTGGTGAACACTCATCACCATCTGTATCAAACTCTGACACGCGCCGTTCCGGGGGGACAGGATGCGTTGTTGTTCGGCTGGCTGAAGACGCTCTATCCAATCTGGTCCCGGTTTGGACCGGAAGAGATGTTTGTCTCGGCGCAGATTGGCCTGGCAGAGCTTGCCCTCTCGGGATGTACCCTGAGCTCCGATCACCTGTACCTATACCCGAACGGCGCAACGCTGGACGACACCATCGCAGCGGCTGCCGAGATCGGCATGCGGTTTCATCCCACGCGCGGCGCGATGAGCATAGGCGAGAGCGATGGTGGCCTGCCGCCGGATTCACTGGTCGAAGCCGAAGCCGCCATTCTCGAAGACATGATCCGCGTGGTCGACGCATTCCACGATCCCTCTGACGGAGCCATGTGCCGGGTCGGGCTGGCACCATGTTCGCCGTTCTCGGTCAGCCGCGACCTGATGCGAGATTCTGCGGTTTTGGCCCGCGATAAGGGTGTGATGCTGCACACGCATCTGGCTGAGAATGACGAGGATATCGCTTATTCTCAGGCGCAGTTCGGCTGCCGACCGGGGCAATATGCCGAAGAATTGGGCTGGACCGGGGCTGACGTCTGGCACGCTCACTGTGTCAAGCTGGACGGGGCCGAGATCGACCTGTTCGCACGTACGCAAACCGGGGTGGCCCATTGCCCATGCTCAAATTGCCGCTTGGGGTCCGGCATCGCACCAGTGCGCGCCATGCGAGATCGCGGCGTTCCCGTTGGGATTGGCGCAGATGGGTCGGCCAGCAATGATAGCGGAAACCTGATCCTTGAGGCACGGCAAGCCATGCTACTGCAGAGGGTCGCAAACGGGGCCGACGCCATGTCCTCGCGCGAAGCGCTGGAAATCGCCACCCGAGGCGGCGCGGATGTGCTGAACCGCCCTGATTGCGGCCGGTTGGAACCGGGCAAACGCGCCGATATCGCCATCTGGGATACGCGCGGCGTCGAAAGTGCCGGCAGTTGGGACCCGGCCGCCTTGCTGCTGGCCGGGCCGACGAAAGTTAAACATCTGTTTGTCGAGGGCCGCCAGATCGTGCGCGACGGGCAGATCACAACGCTCGACCTGCCCAAAGTCATCAAAACTCAAAACCGCCTCGCCCACGCTTTGGCGGGTTAGGTGCGGATCCGTTCTTCATCTGGCCAAAAATATCCCCGCCGGAGGCATGGGCCATAGGCCCATTCCCTTCAAACCGACACGGCCCGACCGCCGATCCAGACCTCGGCAATGGCGCGGTCGTCGCCCATCATGATGGTGGGGAAGATAGCCTCCCAAAGATCATCGGCGCAGGCTTCGCGCTGGGCAATCGCGGGGGTTGAGGCCAGGTCGAGAACGACCAAGTCCGCCTCCATCCCCGGTGCGACGTTGCCGATGCTGTCATCCAGCCGCAGCGAGCGGGCGGAACCGACGGTGCCCAGCCACAACAATTGTGCCGCGTGCAGAGGCGCGCCGCGCAGTTGTCCGATTTCGTAGGCCGAAGCCATCGTGTGCAACATTGAAAAGCTCGACCCGCCTCCTGTATCCGTTGCCAAGCCAACGCGGTGGCCGTCCTGCATCAGGCCGGTCATGTCGAACAAACCCGAGCCGATGAACGTGTTTGACGTCGGGCAGTGGATTAGGGCTGCATCCACTTCGCGCAGGCGGTCGCGCTCACGCGCCTCCAGATGGATGACGTGGCCGTAGACGCCGTGCGATCCCAGCAGGCCGAATTTCTCATAGGTATCCAAATAATCCCGCGCCTCGGGGAACAGTTCACGAACCCATGCGATTTCGTCGGTCTGCTCGCTGAGATGCGTTTGCATCAGGCAGTGCGGGTGCTCAGCCCAGAGCGCACCCATCGCCTCAAGCTGTTCGGGCGTGGACGTCGGAGAAAAGCGAGGCGTGATGGCATAGGACAAGCGGTCGACCCCATGCCATTTCTCCAACAACGCTTGGGATTGATCATAGGCCGTCTGCGCTGTGTCCCGCAGCCCCTCGGGTGCATTGCGATCCATGCAGGTTTTGCCCGCGACTACACGCTGATTGCGCTGCTGCGCGGCTGAGAAAAAGGCGTCGACGCTTTCTGGGTGGATGGTGCAGAAGCTGCACATCGTCGTCGTCCCGTGGGCCGCCGTCAGATCGAGATAGCGGTTCGCGATCTCCGAGGCATAGGCAGGATCGCCGAACTTCATCTCTTCGGGGAAAGTATAGGTGTTCAGCCAGTCGATCAGGCGTTTGCCCCAACTGGCGATCATTGCGGTCTGGGGATAGTGCACATGCGCATCCACGAACCCGGCCATGATGACATGATTGCCGTGGTCAACCACGGTGGCCTCGGGATGTGCGGAACGCAGGCTGTCAGAATCCGCCACGGCCGAAATCCGGCCGTCCTCGATCAGTACGGCCTCGCTGATCTTGACGGCCTCGGTCGGCTCTCCTTCAAAAGGGGAACCGGTGAAGCTTAGAACACGCCCTTTCAGCAGCGTTTTTTGCGCCATTTTCATTCATCTCCGCCTGTATGGGACTGTGAAACAGCATAAGGGCGGGAAACTTGCCGGTAAATCGGCGCATTGTCATTGTTTTCCGGTAGCTGCTTCTTCTAATTAGGGGGCAATGACCGAACGGAACGGGGGCAGACATGACCACAGGCTTTGATGAACCCGTAATCGACACGAGCAGTGAAGAAGACGTCTATGCGCTGGATCGCAAAACCGTAGCTGCGATCCTTTATGCGGTTGACGTCGAGGACCGCAACAAGCTGATCGAGCTGATGGAGCCGTTGCACCCGGCTGACATCGCAGACCTTCTTGAACAGATCAATCCCTACGACCGCGCTCGGTTGATCCGGCTGTACGACAAGGAATTTGACGGCGATATCCTGTCCGAACTCGATGAGGCCGTTCGAGAGGAAATCATCGGCATTCTCAACCCGGACGTTCTGGCTGAGGCCGTCCGCGACATGGAAAGCGACGATGTCGTTGACCTGTTGGAGGATCTCGAAGAACCGCAGCAAGAGGCCATTCTGGACGCGCTCGAGGATTCCGAGCGGATCGCGGCGGAACAGGCGCTGTCCTACCCCGAAAACTCGGCCGGTCGTCTTATGCAGCGCGAAGTTGTCATGGCGCCGGAACATTGGACGGTCGGGCAAGCTATCGACTTCATGCGTGCCAATGATGGTCTGCCCGAGCAGTTCTATCACGTCGTGTTGGTTGACCCCCGGCTGAAGCCCTCGGCTCAGGTTACGCTGGGCAAGCTGATGGCGGCGCGGCGCGAAGTGCCATTGCTGGACATCACGGAAGAAGAATTCCACACAATTCCCGTCGATCAGGACGAAGAAGACGTGGCCTATGCCTTCAACCAGTACCACCTGATCTCGGCCCCGGTTGTGGATGCTGACGGGCGGCTGGTCGGGGTCATCACAATCGACGACGCGATGGTAGTTCTGGATGAGGAGCACGAGGAAGACATCCTGCGCCTGGCAGGGGTGAGTGACGAAAGCTCGCTGTCTGACTCGGTGGCAGCGACCAGCAGGCGGCGCTTGCCGTGGCTGGCCGTGAACCTGTGCACGGCGATCTGTGCCTCGCTGGTGATCTCGCAATTCGAGGCGGCGATCGACCAGTTGGTTGCGCTGGCGATCTTGATGCCGATCGTGGCTTCGATGGGGGGTAACGCCGGGACACAGTCGCTGACGGTTGCTGTGCGTGCGCTTGCGACGCGCGACCTGACGCCGTCGAACGTGTTGCGGGTGATCCGTCGTGAATTGCTGGTGGGCATGTTGAACGGCCTGTGTTTCGCCATCGTGCTGGGGACGGTCGGGATGCTTTGGTTCGACTCTCCGCTCTTGGGTGTCGTGATCGGGGCCGCCTTGGTCGTGAACATGATCATCGCTGGTTTCGTTGGTACGGTAGTACCGGTGGTGCTGGACCGTCTGGGCGCTGACCCGGCGCTTGCGTCCGGCACCTTTGTGACAACCACAACGGATGTCATGGGGTTCTTCCTGTTCCTTGGGCTTGCCAGCGTGGTGCTATTGTGACCGATCTGACCGAAGTTAAAGCAGCCGCGCGTAAGGCGGCTTTTGCACGCCGCAAGGCCGCGTTTGATATACGCTTGCCCGGTGCCGCCGGACGCCTGTCCGAAGTTCTGGCCGGTCACCGCGGCGTGGCGCTGTCTGGTTACATGCCGATCCGAACAGAAATTGACCCTCTGCCTGCGATGGCCGAAGCGTCGGCTTATGGCCCGGTTGGAGTGCCGGTCATACAGGCCGCGGGGCAGCCTTTGAAATTCTCTCGCTGGACGCCAGAGGGCGCATTGAAGGACGGACCATTCGGCGCGAAAGTGCCCGAGGTCGATGATTATTTTGAGCCGGAAATCCTGATCGTCCCCTTAGTTGCTTTTGACGCGCAAGGCGGGCGGCTGGGGTATGGCGGCGGCTTTTATGACCGCACGCTGGAAGGGCTGCGGGCAAAGCGGCCAACGCTGGCCATTGGTTTCGCATTCGATGCGCAAGAGGCTGACGGGCTGCCTCTTGAGGCAACCGATCAGCCGTTAGACATGGTTGTTACAGAAAGTCGCGTATTGACCTTTCCGACCTGAAAACTGCCTTACCCCGGGTTGTTCTCGCGGAAATATTCCCAGGCGTCGACTTCACCACCGTCTGCCAGAATGCAGACCCCGGTTTGCCCATTGGAACCGTCACGGATTTCGTAGGTTCCACCGCTTTCAACGCAGAATGTCGCTGCGGGATTTGCCAGTTCTGCTGATTGCTCTGGCACAGGGTCACAGGCCGCAAGCGGCGTCAGAATTGCAGCCGAGAAAAGGAAACGGTTCATTAAGATCTCCCCTGGAATAGGAATTGTGGGTTTATAGCGCCAGTTTAACCACTTGTGCTTGACGGATGCCACACTTAGGACGGTTTGAATGAGAATACTGTTTTTGGGTGACGTAATGGGCCGGGCGGGACGCGCGGCCATTCAGCAGCATCTGCCACGTCTGCGTGACGAATGGCGGCTGGATTTTGTCGTGGTCAATGGTGAAAACGCCTCGAACGGGATGGGGCTGAGCGGGGATCACGCCAAGCTGCTGCTTGATGCGGGCGCGGATTGCCTGACGCTGGGCGATCATGCGTTCGACCAGAAGGACATGCTGCAGTTCATCGAAAATGAGCCGCGCATTGTGCGCCCTGTAAACTTTGCCAAGGGCGCACCGGGGCGGGGGCATCGACTGTATACCGCGCCGGGTGGACGCAAGGTGCTGGTGGTGCAGGTGCTGGGACAGGTGTTCATGAAACGGCCCTTTGACGACCCGTTTTCGGCCATCGAGCCGATCCTGAAGTCCCATCCGCGTGGTGGGCAGGCTCAGGCGATCATCGTCGACATGCATTGCGAGGCGACCTCGGAAAAAATGGCGATGGGTCACTACTGTGACAAACGCGCCAGCCTTGTGGTGGGCACGCATACGCATGTGCCAACGGCAGACGCGCAGATTCTTCCGGGCGGCACGGCCTATTTGACTGATGCGGGTATGTGCGGGGACTACGACTCGGTGATCGGCATGGACAAAGTGGAACCCATGCGCCGCTTTATCACCGGTATGCCCAAGGCAAGATTCACTCCGGCCAATGGGGAAGCGACGCTCAGCGGCGTGTTCGTTGAGACCGATGATCAGAACGGGCAGGCGAAATCTGTCCAAATGGTACGCGTTGGTGGGCGGTTACAGCAGGCGGGGCCGCAGTAAGGCTTGCTCTGACCCGCGCAATGCGGGAAACTGCTTGCCGGGCGCGTTTGCCAAGCCAGGGTTCGGACAGAATACCAAGAATGCATTTCCTCCAACTGACAGAAACAGGAAGCGCGATACTGGCGCTGTTGGTCGTCGCAGGCATGTTTGTCATGTTCCTGCGAGAGGTCTACCCGACCGAGGTCGTCGCCATCGGCGGCGTGGCCGTGATGCTGGTGACAGGCATCCTTCCGTACCAAAGCGCCTTGGCCGTTCTGTCAAACCCTGCGCCTTGGACCATTGCCGCGATGTTCATCATCATGGGGGCACTGGTGCGGACCGGAGCGTTGGACGCGTTCACATCGACCGCTCAGAAACAGGCGCAGGTGAACCCGCGTATCGCTATTGGATTGCTGATGGCCTTCGTGGTGCTGGCGTCGGCGGTTGTGTCGAACACGCCCGTCGTTGTCGTGATGATCCCGGTATTTGTGCAGATAGCGCGGACACTTAACGTCCCGGCCTCGAAACTGCTGATCCCGCTGAGTTACGCGGCCATTCTGGGTGGAACACTGACCCTGATCGGCACCTCGACCAACCTTTTGGTGGACGGTGTAGCCCGGTCGCAGGGCATGACTCCGTTCACGATATTCGAGGTCACGCCGCTGGGTATCGCGCTGGTGATCTATGGCATGGTGTATCTGCGATTTGTCGCGCCACGTTTGCTGCCCGAGCGGGACAGCATGGCGTCGCTTCTAAGCGACAGGTCCAAAATGAAGTTCTTCACCGAGGCGGTCATCCCCCCGGAAAGCAACCTGATCGGTCGGGAAGTTACCGGCGTTCAGCTTTTCAAACGGCCCGGAGTGCGCCTGATCGACGTCATCCGTGGCGACGAATCGCTGCGTCGGAACCTCAAGGGGGTCCAGTTGAAATTGGGTGATCGCGTGGTTCTGCGTACCCAAATGACCGAGTTGCTAAGTCTACAGCGCAACAAGGAACTGAAGCGCGTGGATCAGGTTTCTGCCGTTGAGACCAAGACGGTCGAGGTGCTGATTACTCCGGGTTGCCGCATGGTTGGGCGCACGCTGGGCGCGATGCGCTTACGGCGGCGTTATGGTGTTTATGTGCTGGCGGTGCACCGCCGGAACCAGAATATCGGGCGGCAACTGGATGAGCTTGTGGTGCGGGTAGGTGATACCCTGCTGCTGGAAGGGTCGCCCGAGGATATTCAGCGGCTTGCGGCAGATATGGACATGGTCGATGTCACGCAGCCCTCTGCCCGTGCGTTCCGCCGCAGCCATGCTCCGATTGCGATCGGCGCGCTTGCAGGCATCGTTGTGCTGGCCGCGCTGGGAGTTGCTCCGATTCTGCTGTTGTCGATTCTTGCTGTTGCGGTTGTTCTGCTGACACGGTGTATCGACGCGGACGAGGCGTTTTCCTTTGTCGAAGGCCGCCTGTTGGCGCTGATCTTTTCCATGCTGGCCATTGGTGCCGCGTTGGACAAATCGGGCGCTGTTTCGCTGATCGTCGAAGCCATTGCGCCTGGACTAAGCGCGCTGCCGCCTTTCCTGATTATCTGGGCCGTATATCTGCTGACCTCGGTGCTGACCGAACTGGTGTCCAACAATGCGGTTGCGGTCGTCGTAACGCCCATCGCCATTGGGTTGGCGCAGGCTGTTGGAATTGACCCGCGCCCGCTTGTCGTTGCGGTTATGGTCGCGGCCTCGGCGTCGTTCGCTACGCCGATCGGGTATCAGACCAACATGATGGTTTATGGTCCGGGGGGGTACAGATTCGTCGACTTCATGAAGGTGGGTATCCCGCTGAACCTGACCGTGGGCTTGTTGGCGTCGCTGCTGATCCCGCTGATCTGGCCTCTGTAGCATCGGCGCATAACCGCTGGTTTTCCGGCGAAGTCCTTGTAAAATCGACCTCTATTACAATCTTTGTAGAAAGTGATTTTGCAGGAAGGAGCAAACGTATGCTCAAACTCGGATCTTCTGCCCTGGCCGTTGTCGCCATGTCCACGGTTCTGGGGGGCGTCGCAAGCGCCGGAACAATTGAAGGCACAGCCACCTATCGCGAGCGTATCGCGGTTCCGCCTGATGCGACCCTGTTGGTCCAGTTGCAGGATGTTTCGCGAGCCGATGCGCCGTCGGTAACGCTGTCCTCGAAACGCTACGCACTGACCGGAGTGCCCGCCCAATTCGAGCTGAGCTATGACGACGCGCTGATCCGTGACGGAATGCGGTATGTCGTGCGCGGGTCGATCTTTCAGGGGGACAAGCTGCTGTTCACCACGGATACGGCCTATCCGGTTCTGACGAATGGTGGGGGAAGCTCGACCGATCTGGTTCTGGTTCAGGCCCAGCCACAGGGGGTGGCCACGTTAGAGAACACAAAGTGGATGGCGACCGGGCTGAACAGCAAGCCGTTCGAGACAGAAAAGCGACCGGAACTGGTTTTTGCCGAAGGCGGGGCGTTTTCAGGCAGCAGCGGCTGCAACCGGTTCACGGGTCAGGCCGAGATCACCGGCAGTCAGATTGATTTCCCGGACAACATGGCCGCGACCCTGATGGCGTGCCCACCGCCGTTGGATGAGATTGAGCGAGAGTTCCTCAAGGCTCTGTCAGTCGTGACGGCCTATGCGTTCAAAGGGGACACACTTGTACTGTTGGACAGCGCAGGGCAGGCCGTCATCCAGTTCGCGCGGGCGACTTGATAGCCGGGGCCGTCAGGCGACGGCCCTAGAGCGCCCGGCGTTACGGCCTGAGAAAATGCAGCCTCCAAGGAACGTGCCTTCCAACGCATTGTACCCGTGGTAGCCGCCACCCCCGAACCCGGCGACCTCTCCGGCGGCAAATAGGCCGGGGACGACTTGACCGTCGGCTCCGATCATCTGGCTGTCGAGGTTCGTTTGCAAACCGCCCAGAGTTTTGCGGGTCAGAATGTGCAGCTTGACTGCGATCAGAGGCCCGTTGGCCGGGTCAAGAAACTTGTGCGGTTTGGCGGTGCGGATCAGGCGGTCGCCGCGATAGTTGCGCGCCGCCAGAATCGCCGCCATCTGCGCATCTTTTGTGAACGGATTGTCGATCTGCGAGTCTCGCGCTTCGATCTGGGCGCGCAGATGCGCCTCGTCGATCAGGCCGCCGCCCATCTGGTTCATGCCGCTGACCAGCTCGGTCAGTGTGTTGGCGACGATAAAGTCCTCGCCGTGTTCCTTGAATGCCTCGACCGGGGCAGTGGCCTTCGAGCCGGTCAATATGCGCTGCAATAGCACTTCGCGCCATCCGCCTTCGGTCATGTCCGGGTTCTGCTCGGACCCCGAGAGGGCGAATTCCTTTTTGATCACCTTCTGGGTCAGGACAAACCAACTGTATTCATACCCGGTTTTCAGGATTTCCTTCAGTGTTCCCAACGTGTCGAACCCCGGCAGGCTAGGAGGTTTCATCCGGTTTCCAAGTGCATCAAACCACATCGAACTTGGGCCGGGCAGGATGCGAATTCCGTGGGACGGCCAGATCGGGTTCCAGTTTCGCACACCTTCGGTGTAGTGCCACATTCGGTCGCCGTTGATCACATGTCCGCCAGCCTTTTCGCTGAACGCGATCATGCGGCCGTCAACATGAAAGGGCACGCCCGCAACCATATCTTTCGGTGGTTCCCCCAACCGGTCGCGGGGCCAGTTCTTGCGGACCATCTCGAAGTTACCGCCGATCCCGCCAGAGCTGACGATGACTGACGGGGCATAGATTTCAAACTCTCCAACTTCGTCGCGGTTGGTTTTGGCACCGTGTTGAGCGGTGTCATCGGCCAACACCTCGCCCGAGACACCTTTGGCGCATCCGTTCTGCATGATGATGTGGCTGACCTGATGGCGGAACTTCATCTCGATCAATCCGGCGTCGACATGTTCCTGCACACGGCGGATAAAGTGTTCCAGAACGCCCGGGCCGGTGCCCCATGTGATGTGGAACCGGGGAACCGAGTTCCCGTGACCATCCGCATAGGACCCGCCGCGTTCTGCCCAGCCGACGATCGGGAACCACCGCAGACCCATGTCATGCAGCCAAGGGCGCATTTCCCCGGCGGCGAACTCCACATAGGCTTCGGCCCATTTGCGCGGCCAGGCGTCGTCGTCCCGGTCGAACTGGGCGCTGCCCAGCCAATCCCTCATGGCCAGTTCGTGACTATCGCGAATTCCCATCCGCCGCTGTTCGGGCGTGTCGACCATGAATAGCCCGCCAAGGCTCCAAAACGCCTGTCCGCCAAGAAAATGTTGCGGCTCCTGATCCAGTACGATCACCTTCTTGCCGCGATCCCCCAGTTCGGCTGCGGCGGCCAGACCAGCCAGCCCAGCCCCGACGACAATGGCGTCAGCAGTATTGTTGGACATGAAAACTCCTTTCAGCGGCGGCGGAACCAAAGGATCAGGGGAAGGGCAACCGCATACATCGTTATCCCGTAAACGGCGGATGGAAGTGCAAGCGGGCTAAACCCGCTTTCCGTGCCTGTAATTAACGCGGCCAGTGTTATTCCTAAGGTCGAGTTCTGAATGCCGGTTTCGATTGAGACCGTCTTACTTTCATTCCACGACAGGTTGGCGGCGCGCGCCAAACCAAGGCCAATCAGCAGCAAGGCGACATTCAGCGTGATCAAGCCCGCGCCCATTATGCTGAGATTGTCCACGAACAACTGCCAGTTACCTGCAAGCGCGGCAATGACGATCAGGACAAACAGGATCGTGGCCAGTTTAGACAACGGAGCGTCGACGCGATTGGCGAACCCGGTTGCGAAATGTCGGATACTCACGCCGATGGCGACGGGCAGGGTGGTGATCAGGAACAGGGCGATAGCCAGCCCGGTGATCGAGACTTCGGGCGCGTCCTCTCCCATGAAGTGGGCGATGGACCACGCGGCCAGAATGGGAACGGTCAGCATGGACAACAGGCTGATGACCGCCGTCAGACTGACCGATAGGGCGACATCACCCTTGGCCAGTTTGGACAGGATATTGCTTGTGACCCCGCCGGGGCAAAAGCTGAGAAGCATAAAGCCGACTGCGATTTCCGGCGGCAAGGCAAACAGCTTTACCGTCGCAAAGGCAGCAACAGGCAGCAGGATGACCTGCGAAATGGCACCGATCGCAAAAGGGTAGCCCCTGCTTAGAACACGGCGAAAATCGGCGACTTCCAGCCCGATGCCCAACGACAGCATGATGATGGCCAGCGACAGAGGCAGGCCGACATTTATTATGAGATCCAAGAACAACTCCTCCCAAAGCTGTTCCGGGCAGCCTATGCGAGGGGCGCGCGATCAGGCAATAGCGCCGTAGGGTCATCCATACCGTTGTGCAAACCGCCGCAGGATTTCGCGCGGCTGGGTGACGTCCGCGGCATGGCAGATGTCGATCAGGCGCTGGGCATCTTCGGGCGGGAAATAGCCGTGATGCTTATAGATATTGATCCGTTCTTCAAAATCGCGCGCGTCAGCTTCGGGGTGGAACTGAGTGGCGTATACGTTCTGACCCCAACGGATCATCTGAAACGGGCAGGGGTCCGAGGCCAACAGGTGCACGCAACCTTCGGGCAAGGCTTGAACAGCCTCCTTGTGGCCTACAAAAGCGTCAAAGCGTGGCTCTAGGCCCGAGGTCAGCGGGTCCTGCATTCCGTCTTCCGTCAGGCGGCAGGTGGATGGGCCGACGGGTTCGCCGAAGCGATCCTTGCTGACCTCTCCGCCCAGATGGGCCGCCAGAATCCCCAGACCGTAGCAGCACCCCATAAATGGGTGATCCTGTGCGGTGATCTGGGGCATCAGCCCCATGATCGCTGCCTCAACCCGTGCATCGACCGCCGATTTTGTCGCCGGATCGTCACTGACGCAACCGGGGCCGCCGCCTACAATCACGCCTGCATAGTCGGTCACGTCCAACCCCTCGGGCAGGTCTTCTCGGTCCAGCCGGAAACGGTGCGTCTGGTCGGGCATCAGCCCCGTCTTGTCCAGAATCGAGGCATATTCAGCGTCCGATGCATCGGTTTCAGGGCGCAGTTGCAGGATCAGAAATCGTTTCATACGCAGCCTTTACCCGTCACAGCGGCCAGAACACAAGGATTGCCGGGACCGAAACTGCAACGATCAGAATTTCCAGCGGTAGCCCCATGCGCCAGTAGTCGCCAAAGCGATAACCGCCGGGGCCCAGCACCAGCGTGTTGTTCTTGTGCCCAATCGGAGTGAGGAACGCGGCCGAGGCTGCCACGGCGACAGTCATCAGGAACGGGTCGGGTGAAACCTCAAGCGTGCGGGCCATCTGGATGCCAACAGGGGCAGCGACGATCGCCGTTGCCGTGTTGTTCAGCACGTCCGACAGCGTCATCGTGACGACCATTAGCACCGTCAGGATAGCCCATGCGGGCATTCCGTCGGTAAGTTGGATCAGCCCGTTTGCGATCAGTTCCGTACCGCCAGAGGTTTCAAGCGCGCTGCCCAACGGGATCATCGACCCCAGCAGAACGACCACGGGCCATTCGATATGGTTGTAGAGATCGGCAATGGGCATAATCTTGGTCAGAACGTAAGCAACGACCACCAGTCCCAGAGCAATCGGCAGGTAGATCAGCCCGACACTGGCCGCAATCACGGCAGCAGCAAACAGACCAATCGCAAGCCAAGCCTTGTCGTTGGCGGTGACGTTCAACCCGCGTTCAGCCAAGGGCAGGCATCCCAGCCATTCGGTGACATCCGCACTCCGGTCGCGGGGGCAGAGCAGCAATAGGATATCACCCGCTTCGACTTCGGTCTTACGAACCTGCTCGGTGATCCGGCGTCCCTGACGCGAGATACCCATCAGAACCGTGCTTTGACGCCACGCCAAGCCCAACCCTTGCGCAGTGCGCCCGGTGATGCGCGCGCTCTCGGTGGCGACGACCTCGATCACTTCCAGCCCGTCGCCTTCGGCCGTCAGCAACTCCTGTCGCCGCGTGTCCGAGAAGTTCAGGTTCAGCGCGGCGCGGAATTCGTCCAGCGCCTCGGGGCGGGCCTCAAGCACAAGCGCGTCGCCTTCGTGCAGGGTTGCGTGCGCCGACCGGCCGTACCGCCGTTTGCCATCCCGGATCAGGCCAATGATGGCGACGTCCGACTTTTCGGCGGCCTCGTACAGCTCGCTGACCCGTTTGCCGATATGGGCCGAGTCTGGCGGGATCGTCAGTTCGGCAATGTACTCGGCCAACGCCTCGGAGCTTTCTTCTTGCGGGCCGCGATTGGGGATCAACCGCCAGCCAACCAACGAGACAAAAGCCAGGCCCGCAAGGGCCGCCAACCCGCCAACCGGGGCGAAATCGAACATATGGAACGGCTCGCCCAGAGTCTCAGCGCGGATCGAGGCAATGATGATGTTGGGAGGTGTGCCAATCAGCGTGGCCATGCCGCCCAGAATGGTCGCAAAGCTGAGTGGCATCAGCGTCAGCCCGACGGACCGACCCGCTTTGCGCGCGGTCTGAATGTCGACCGGCATCAGAAGGGCCAGCGCTGCCACGTTGTTCATGAATGCGGACAGGACAGCCCCGATTCCGCCCATCAAGGCGATATGTGCTCCAAGGCCGCGCGACGCATCGACCAAGGTGCGCGTGATCATGAACACGGCACCCGACCGCACCAGCCCGGCGGACACAACAAGAACCAGCGCCACGATAATCGTGGCCGGGTGGCCAAATCCGGCAAAGGCGTTGTCCACCGGAACGACTCCGAGAACGACGCCAATCAACAGGGCCGAAAATGCCACAAGGTCGTAACGGTAACGCCCCCAAAGCAACATTCCAAATACAGTGGCGAAAAGGGTAAAAAGAATAATCTGATCTGTCGTCATGCCGACACCATACCCGCAAGGGACCACCCCGCAAGCCGCTCTCTTGATCCCGAGGCCCGCAAACGTCTATATGAGCGCCGAATACGCAATCACTATCACGAGGACGCATCATGGCAGGCCACTCCAAATGGGCCAATATCCAGCACCGCAAGGGACGTCAGGACGCCGCGCGGTCCAAACTGTTTTCCAAGCTGTCGAAAGAGATCACCGTCGCCGCAAAGATGGGCGACCCCGATCCCGACAAGAACCCGCGCCTGCGTCTGGCCGTTAAAGAAGCCAAGTCGAACTCGGTCCCCAAGGACGTGATCGACCGCGCGATCAAGAAATCTGTCGCAGGTGAAGGCGACGAGTACGAAGAAATCCGGTACGAGGGCTATGGCCCGAACGGTGTGGCCGTGATCGTCGAGACGATGACCGACAACCGGAACCGGACCGCGTCGACCGTGCGCTCGACCTTCTCGAAGAATGGCGGAAACCTTGGCGAGACCGGCTCGGTCGGGTTCATGTTTGAACGCAAGGGCGAAGTTGTTTACCCCGCGACCGTAGGCGACGCTGATACCGTGTTTGAAGCAGCGATCGAGGCGGGTGCCGAAGATGTCGAAAGCTCGGACGAGGGTCACATCATCTGGTGCGCCGATACCGATCTGAATGACGTGTCCAACGCATTGGAAGCCGCACTGGGCGAGACCGAGTCGACCAAGCTGGTCTGGAAACCCACCACGACCACCGAGCTGGGTCTGGACGACATGCAAAAGCTGATGAAGCTGGTGGATGCGCTTGAAGACGACGATGACGTACAGCGCGTAACAACCAATTTCGAGGCATCGGACGAGGTCATGGCTCAGCTCTGATCCGACCTGCAAGACCTTTCAAGAACCCGGCCTTTGGCCGGGTTTTTTGTTTGCTTGGCCGGTTGCGCCATACCCGGTAAGCTGCGTTGAAACGCAATCATCCCAAGGCGGATTTCCAAGGCCGCTCGGGGTCTTCACACGAACGAGTGCATGACGAAAAGCCCCTCGGACGCCGCGAAAAGAAACATACCTGTTCTGGCCGGGCAGAGTATTTTGTCTCAGGTGGCGTGGACCTTGGGCAGCCCTTCCATCGTTTTACCGTTTCTGGCGGTCTCGCTGGAACTGCCGATGTTTGTCGCGGGTGCGCTGGTTTCGGTGCGGATGTGTGGCAGTATGATTTCCGACGTGTTCCTGGCGCAGCCGATTTCTGCGCGGCAACGCAAAAAGCGTGGCATTGCCATGACGGAAATCGCAATCGGGGCGTGTCTTGTCATGGCGCTGGCGATCGCCGCGACAGGTATTGTTCCGTTGATTGCCTTGGCCTTTGTTTCAGCGTTCTTTCTGATCGGCCTGATCGAAGAAATTCAGTCGCTGATGTACACGGATCTTCTGGGCGACCATCTGCAGTCCAAGTCCCGGATGGTCATGCACTATCTGCAGCTTGGCGTCGGAGGGTTGGGCGCCATAGGGCTGGCGCTGCTGGTGCACGAGGTCACGAAGGAAAACTCGCCATTTTCGCGTCACTCAGCGATCATCGCCGTATCGGTTGCTTTCTTTGTCCTGTCTGGCCTGTCCATTCTGGCAATGGCCGAGGGCGATTCCATCCGCGAGGAAGTCGACGAAGAAAAGCCAGCACACCGGAGGAAGTTCATTGAGAATTTCACGGATATTGCTGCGATGTTCGGTGAGGCGTGGTTCCGCCGCTATCTTGTCATGCGCTTGCCTCTTGTCGCGGTTTCCCTTTCTGTCCCGTTCTTCGCCTTGATCGCAGCCGAGGCGCATCACACGTCCGCCAAGGGCTTGACCGCAATGATCGTCTCATCGGCTTCGGGCTACCTAGTATCGGCCCCGTTGTGGCAGCTGGTGAACATGAAATCGCATCGCACCGTCATGGTGGCGGGAAATCTGTTGGTGGCACTGACCGGTGCCGCGCTTTTGTCTGTCCACTATTTGGGGATGGATCACGACGTTCACTTGCACGCCGTTGCTCTGTTCATTGTTACCGTGGCCGTTACGGGCATCAGTGGCGCGCGCAAGCTTTATTTTCTTGATGTTGCGCCCAAGGATCAGCGGGTGAAAGGCGCCGCCGCGATCAAGAGCATCTGTCGAATATCCGGGGTTATCCTTTCGGCCGCCCTAGCTGGGGTCGCCCATATGCACGAAGTAGCCTGGGCGATCTTGTTTATCGTGATCGTCAGCCTGTTCGCAGCCATCGCGTGTTTCCGTGTTGCCATCCCCCAGGACAAGGCAGCGGTTCAGTCCTAACCATCGCCTTCGCTGACGGGCAGCAGCGCGCTTTCAGCACATCCAAGAACTGCGGTGGTCAATGGTTTCAACGCGGGGGCCAGAATACGCCCGACCTGCCACGTAAGCGGGACATCCAGCGGTGCGTCAGGTACGAGGACGCCTAGCCTGCCGTCTGACAAGGCAGGCTCGACCAAGCCGACCGGGTTCATACCCCAACCCAGTCCGGCGATCGCTGCGTCCACGAACCCCTGCGACGAAGGCAAAAAGTGAGAAGGCGGCGAAATTCGGCGGCCTGTCTGCTGCGCAATCCATGCTTTTTGCAGGCCGTCCTTGCGGTTGAAGGTCAGGCATGGCGCGCGGCTCAGGCTGGTTTCGTTGACTCCGTCCGGGAACCATTCACGCAGGAATTCCGGGCTGGCCGTGGGCAGATACCTTAATGCGCCAATAGCAACGGAATCGCACCCCGCAACAGGTTGCCCTCCAACGGTTATTGCCGCGCTGACTTCTCCGCGCCGTAGCCATTCGGCCGAATAGTCCTGATCGTCGATGACCAGATCAAAAAGCAGACCCTCAGCTTCTGCCATTGCCGAGATGAACCACGTCGCAAGACTGTCTGCGGGCACGGCAATACGAACCCGTGCCGGACCAGAGTTTTGATCCAGCGTCAGTTCGCGGGCAAGTTTTGCCTCTAGCAAACCGATATCTTCGGCATGTTGCGCAATACGCAGGCCCGCAGGCGTTGCAGTGCAAGGTGTGCCGCGATTGATCAGGGCCGCACCGACGCGATCCTCCAGTGCTTTGATACGCTGCGAAATGGCTGACGGCGTTACCGAAAGGTCCGAGGCCGCCGCCTCAAAGCTGCCGTGACGCAGAATGGCGGACAAAGCGGTCAGGTGATTGGGGTCGAGTATCATTAGCCAAACTTAACTGAGGTCAACATCTTTAATTTGATAGGGCGCTGTGTTGGGCGTAGTCAACGTGACAAATGCAGGAGGTTCCATGTCCACATCCCTGATCGCTGGCTTTGCGCTTGGCTTTAGTCTGATCCTTGCCATCGGTGCGCAGAATGCCTTTGTCCTGCGTCAGGGCTTGCGGCAGCAGCACGTGTTTCCTGTGTGCCTGACCTGCGCGGTCTCGGACGCTGTCTTGATCGCAGCGGGGGTTGCCGGGTTCGGGACTTTGGCGCAGGCAGCGCCTTGGTTTGAAACGCTCATGCGCTATGGCGGCGCGCTTTTTCTGACATGGTACGGGCTGCGCAGCTTGAACTCGGCTTGGAAGGGCGGAGCCGCGATGCAGGTCGATAAGGGCCGCAGCGCAAGCCTGAGATCGGTTCTGGCTACGGTACTCGCGTTTACCTGGCTTAATCCGCACGTCTATCTGGATACCGTGGTGCTGATCGGCTCAATTTCCGCTCAGTACGAGGACCGGTTGGCATTTGCATTGGGGGCGATGCTTTCCAGTTTCGTGTTCTTCTTTTCTCTGGGATTCGGCGCAAAAGCGTTGTCGCCGATATTTGCCCGACCAAGGGCGTGGCAGGCGCTGGACGTGGTGATTGGGGTGGTCATGCTGGCGATCGCGGCAAAGCTTTTGGCGATGTAACGGCTTGTCCCCGCCGGCAATTCGGTGTTGAACCGTTAACATGTCAACTTTAGCCGCCCCCTATCGCCCCGTCGCGGGCATGTTCTGGATGTTTGCCGCCGGGTTGTCGTTTGTCGTTATGACAGCGCTGGTCAAGTCGCTGGGATCAACCGTGCATCCCATTCAAGCGGCGTTTTTGAGGTTCGCGTTTGGGCTGATCTTTTTGCTGCCTGCGCTGCGGCTGATCGTAACGACTCATTTAACCCGCAGGCACCTGGTTCTGTTCGGAGTGCGCGGAGGCGTTCACGCTGTCGCGGTCATGCTGTGGTTCTTTTCGATGACCCAGATTCCCTTGGCCGAGGTTACAGCGATGAACTACATGACCCCGGTCTACATCACTCTGGGCGCGGCGCTGTTTCTGGGCGAAAAGCTGGCGTTTCGCCGAATAGCGGCGATTTGCGTTGCTTTGATAGGGGTTGCCATCGTCCTGCGACCCGGGTTCCGCGAAATATCAGCCGGGCATTTGACGATGCTGTTTACTTCACTGTTGCTGGGAGCCTCATATCTTTTGGCCAAGACCCTTGTGCGGGATTTGCCGCCGTCTGTTGTGGTTGCTCATATGTCGATCTGGGTAACGGTTGCGCTTGTTCCTTTCGCTGCTGCGGTCTGGGAACCGCTCAGTGTGTATGATCTGGCAATTCTGTTCCTCGTCGCCAGTTTCGCAACGCTGGGCCACTATTTCATGACCCTCGCGCTGCAGGCTGCGCCGGTGGCCGTCACGCAGCCGGTCACCTTCCTACAGTTGATCTGGGCCACACTGGTTGGAGCGCTGGTGTTCCACGAAAGCGTGGACATCTGGGTTGTTACAGGCGGCACTCTGATTCTTTCAGCGGTCAGTTTTATCGCATGGCGCGAAGCTGTACTGAACCGAAGCAGCTTGACGACCCCCAGTATCGCCCCCAAACTTTAGCTGTTTCGCACGCCAGAAAACGTTATTGATTGACGAGTCAATAAAAACCCCCTAGCGTTTTTGCACCAGTAGCAGGTGAGGGGTCGTGATGCCGAAACTCGGAATGGAGCCAATCCGTCGTGACGCGATTGTTAAGGCAACGATCGCCGAGCTTGGGGCGAAAAAATCTCTCGACGTGACCGTCAGCCAGATCGCAAAACGCGCCGGGATGTCCAGTGCGTTGGCGCATCACTATTTCGGTGGGAAAGACCAGATTTTTCTGGCTGCCATGCGTCGCATCCTGTCAGACTTCGGGGCCGAGGCCCGCGATGAGCTTAAGGCTGCTGCCCCGAATGAACGCGCGCAGGCCATCATCAGGTCATGTTTTGCGCCGTCTTGCTTCACGCCGGACGTGATTGCCGCGTGGATGACCTTTTATGTGCTGGCCCAGACAAACGACGATGCGCTGCGCCTTTGGCAAATCTATCAGTCGCGTATCCGGTCGAACCTGATTTTCGCCCTGCGTCCCGTGCTTGCTGATCCTGTCGAGGCGGCTGAAAACATGATTGCTCTGATTGACGGGCTTTACATCCGTGCCGCGCTGAGCGCCCCGGAAGAGCCGCAACTGGCCGTCAATCACGCCATCCGGGTGCTCAACACCTTCCTTGAGGCTGAAAAATGACACAACCAAACATTCTGATCCTGATGGTGGATCAGTTGAACGGGACCCTCTTTCCAGACGGTCCCGCTGACTGGCTTCATGCTCCGAACCTAAAAAAGCTGGCCGAGCGGTCAACTCGATTTGCCAATGCCTATACGGCCTCGCCTTTGTGCGCGCCGGGGCGGGCCAGTTTCATGTCTGGCCAGTTGCCCTCTCGGACAGGCGTTTACGACAACGCGGCTGAGTTCCGCAGCGACATCCCGACCTACGCGCATCATCTGCGCCGGGCTGGGTATTACACCTGTCTGTCTGGCAAGATGCATTTCGTCGGGCCTGATCAGCTGCACGGGTTCGAGGACCGCCTGACCACCGATATCTACCCGGCCGATTTCGGCTGGACCCCGGATTATCGCAAACCGGGTGAGCGGATCGACTGGTGGTATCACAACATGGGCTCGGTGACGGGCGCGGGCGTGGCTGAAATCTCGAACCAGATGGAGTATGACGACGAGGTAGCCTACAACGCCAAGGCCAAGCTGTATGATCTGGCGCGCGGCAAGGATGAGCGTCCTTGGTGCGTGACCGTCAGTTTTACCCACCCGCACGATCCCTATGTGGCGCGACGCAAATACTGGGACCTGTACGAAGATTGCGAGCATCTGCTGCCAGAGGTCGCCGACCTCGGCTACGACAATCAAGATACGCACTCCAAACGGATTTTTGATGCAAACGACTGGCGCAGTTTTGACATCACCGAGGAAGACATACGCAAGTCACGGCGCGCTTATTTCGCGAATATCTCGTATCTTGACGATAAAATCGGCGAGATTCTCGAGGTGCTGGAAACGACCCGCCAAGAGGCAATTATCCTGTTCGTATCCGATCACGGCGACATGCTGGGCGAACGGGGTTTGTGGTTCAAGATGACCTTCTTTGAAGGCTCATCGCGTGTGCCGCTTATGATTTCAGCCCCCGACCTTCCGGTGGGGCGAATTGATACGCCTGTTTCAACCATCGACGTGACTCCTACGCTGGGCGCGTTGGCAGGTGTCGATATGGCCGAGATCGCGCCGTGGACCGATGGGTCGGACCTTGTGCCACTGGCCAAGGGTGCTGAACGCACCGCCCCTGTTGCAATGGAATACGCGGCCGAGGCGTCTTATGCCCCGCTGGTTTCGCTGCGCTATGGCAAGTGGAAGTATAACCGCTGTGCGCTGGACCCTGACCAGCTTTTCGACGTTGAGGCCGACCCGCGCGAGTTGGAGAACCTCGCGGACAAGCCCGAGCACGCAGGCACCCTGCAAACTCTGCGTGCCAAGTCCGAGGCACGCTGGGATCTGGACCGCTTTGACGCGGACGTCCGTGCAAGCCAGGCCCGCCGTTGGGTTGTGTACGAGGCGCTGCGGCAGGGGGGCTATTACCCGTGGGATTACCAGCCGCTGCAAAAGGCATCCGAGCGCTACATGCGCAACCACATGGACCTGAACATCGTCGAGGAAAGTCAGCGCTTCCCGCGCGGCGAATAACCTTTTGACCGTTTGAACACTCCCGACCGGAGCCTTGGGAATTGGCGCGGCGGGGCAAGGAGTCGTAATTATGGAAGCAGATTTCGTCATCGTCGGCGCAGGTTCCGCAGGCTGCGCGATGGCATATCGACTAAGCGAGGCCGGAGCCTCGGTTCTGGTGATCGAACATGGCGGATCGGATGTTGGACCTTTCATCCAGATGCCAGCGGCGCTGAGCTATCCGATGAATATGTCTCGCTACGACTGGGGCTATGAGTCCGAACCTGAGCAGTATCTCAACAACCGCCGTCTGGCTTGTCCGCGCGGTAAAGTGATCGGTGGGTCGTCTTCGATCAACGGGATGGTCTATGTACGCGGCCACGCCCGCGACTTCGACACATGGGCCGAGATGGGGGCTGACGGGTGGTCCTACGCAGATGTGCTGCCTTATTACAAACGTATGGAGACATGGCACGATGGCGGCCACGGCGGAGACACCGCGTGGCGCGGCACGGATGGTCCGCTGCACGTATCTCGCGGACCGCGCGCGAACCCGCTTTTTCAGGCTTTCGTCGATGCGGGGCAGCAGGCGGGCTACGAAGTCACAGGCGATTATAACGGCGAAAAGCAGGAAGGCTTTGGCCCAATGGAGCAGACCGTCTGGAAAGGGCGGCGCTGGTCGGCGGCCAATGCCTATCTGAAGCCTGCGCTCAAGCGGGAAAACTGCGACATCGTGCGTGGTCTGGCCTCAAGGGTCGTGATCGAGGATGGACGGGCAACCGGGGTCGAACTGATCCGAGGCGGCAAGAAAGAAATCATCCGTGCGCGTCGCGAAGTGGTGTTGGCGGCATCGTCGATCAACTCGCCCAAGCTGCTGATGTTGTCCGGCATCGGCCCCGCAGCGCAACTGGCAGAGCATGGGATCGAAGTCATTGCGGACCGGCCGGGCGTAGGGGCAAACCTGCAGGACCATCTTGAGCTTTATATCCAGCAGGCGTCATTGAAGCCTATTACGCTTTACAAGCATTGGAACCTGGTCAGCAAAGGTCTGATCGGGGCGCAATGGTTGTTCACCAAAACCGGTCTGGGCGCGTCGAACCAGTTTGAAAGCGCCGCCTTCATCCGGTCGAAGCCGGGCGTCGAGTACCCCGATATTCAGTACCATTTCCTGCCGATTGCCGTGCGGTATGACGGTCAGGCAGCGGCCGAGGGGCACGGATTCCAAGCGCATGTGGGGCCGATGCGGTCTCCGTCGCGCGGGTCGGTCACGCTGCGTTCAAACCGGCCAGAGGACGCGCCGGTAATCCAATTCAACTACATGAGCCACGAGCAGGACTGGGACGACTTCCGCACCTGTATTCGGCTGACGCGCGAGATTTTCGGTCAGGAGGCATTTAAGCCGTTTGCCGGAAAGGAAATCCAGCCCGGGGCGGGCCTTCAGACTGATGAGGAATTGAACGGCTTTATCGCTGAGCACGCCGAAAGCGCGTATCACCCCTGTGGTACTTGCCGGATGGGGCGCGCGGACGACAAGATGGCGGTGGTTGACCCCGAAGGCCGAGTGATCGGTGTAGGCGGGCTGCGTGTAGCGGACAGTTCGGTTTTCCCTCAGATTACGAACGGAAATCTGAATGCCCCGTCGATTATGGTTGGGGAAAAGGTGTCGGACTATCTGTTGGGCAAAGATCCATTGCCCAAGGCGAATGACCGTCCTTGGATTCATCCTCAATGGGCTTCTGAGCAGCGCTGATTTGATCCGCGTCAAAGAGGGGAGTGGGAAAAACTTATAGACCTGAATCGCAACGACATATGTAAGGAGCGAACAGGAATGTCCCACACCCCGCACGAGCTGGCCGAAGAGTTTCCGGAAAAAGTCGAGCTGATGAGCCAGCTCAAGCAGACGGACGCTCATTTTGCGCGACTGGCAGAGGAGTATCACGAGATCAACCGCGTTGTGCATCGCGCGGAAACGAACATTGAGCCGATGGAAGATTTGGCTGAGGGTGAGCTGCGCAAAAAGCGCGCGGCCTTGAAGGACGAGATCTGGGCGATCTTGTCTAAAGACTGAGAAAGAAGGGCGGGGGCTCTGCCCCCGTCGCGGCAGGCCGCGACTCCCCCGGGATATTTTCAAGCCAGGTGAAGATCAGGTGACTTCATAGGGCAGCGTGCCGCGCGTATGCGCGTCTATGGAAAGTCGTCTTTCGAGTGGCGGCACCGACCGCTGGTGGCAGTTCTGCCGTTCGCAGATGCGGCAAGAGATGCCGATAGGTTCATAGGCGCTGTCGTTGTTTATATCCAGATTGTCTGCGTAAACCAGCGCTTCGGCGTGTCTTACTTCGCATCCAAGGGCAATGGCGTAGCGGCGCACCGGCGCCCCAAAAGAGCCGCCGGATTTGGAAACGTCCCGAGCCAATGAGATGTATTGAACACCGTCAGGGGTTTCAGCAAGCTGCCTGAGGAAGTGGCCCGGCGTTTCAAAAGCGCGGTGGACATTCCAAAGGGGACAAGCTCCTCCGAACCGGGCGAATTGCAGGCGTGTTGCAGAGTGACGCTTGGTGATCGTCCCGGCTTGATCCACGCGCACAAAGAAAAAGGGAATTCCTTTGGCGCCGGGTCTTTGCAGCGTAGAGAGACGGTGTGCGACTTGTTCAATTGATGCGCCGAACCGGTTGCTTAGCAGTTCCAGATCGTGCCGGTATTCCTGTGCCGCAGCCAGGAACGCGCTGTATGGCATCAGTGAAGCGCCTGCAAAATAATTTGCCAACCCGATCTTGGCGATGGATCGGGCTTCTTCGCTTTGAAACTTGGCGAAATCCAGCGTGGCTTCGAGTAGTTTATCCTGTTCGATCAGCGCGACTTGAAGCAGAAGTTGAAAGACCTGTGTCTGAGGCGTAGTCCGCGACGAAAGGAACAGCGTTTTACTGTCCGCGTCGTATTTGCGTGTCGCTTCGATGTCTGGGAACTGTACGCGGATACCGCGTTGGCCAAGGCTGTCTATTGCCGCTGTGCGTATGCTGCTGGCGTCCTGAGCGCGGCTCGAGAACCTCTCGGCTGCGCGATCGACAGCGTCGATATAATTGTCGCAATAGTGAAAGAAGTCGCGCACTTCTTCCCACGGGCTTGCCTGAATTTGCGCGTCCTCTCGGCCCAACGCTTCGTCCAGCGACGCCAGCCTTTCGTGGGTTTGGCGGTAGGTGCGATGCAGAGCAATGAATGCGCGGGCCAGCGCAGGGGCATTCGACGCCGTAAGGCGCAAGTCCGCAAGGGGGGGAATGGCGTCATCAAAGACGGGATCGGCCAGAGCTTCGCGCATGTCAGAGACCAGCCGTTCGCTATCGCCGGTGCTGAGCTCGGTGACGTCCATGCCAAACTCTTGCGCCAGCGCCAGGACAACCGTTGTCGAGATCGGACGGTTGTTGTTCTCCATCTGGTTCAGATAGGGCAGGGAGACGCCCAGCTTGGCTGCGAATTCCTTTTGAGTCAGAGCCAGTCGGGTGCGCATTTCGCGCAGTTTCGCTCCTGCGTACAGCTTTTGGGTCGCCATCGCGTGCCTTTGCAACTTTTCCGTTGCGCCAAGCTAACTTTGCAAATCTTTGGGCGCAAGTCGCGTCAAAGGCCCAAGGCCCGCTCGCGCCGTATAACCGAGGCAATTGCGCATACAGCCAGAACCGCGGTCGCCAGCATCAACCATAGCAGGGGCATTGCACCGGTTTCGTGGGTTAGCAGCGTTCCGGCTAGGGCGCTGAGCCCGGCGCCTCCGCCAAGCATGATTGCCCCGCTCAGACCCGATGCCGTGGCCGCGAGGTGGGGGCGCACGGACAAAGCTCCAGAGGTTGCGTTCGGGATGGTCATGCCGTTTCCAACGCCAACGAATGTCATGAAACCAAAGAAGCTAAGGGCGGTTCCGAGACCGGCAAGGAACACTAGTGCTGACAGTACGACGCCAGTGGCGTTCAATATACATCCCCACAGAACCATACGGTTTATACCAAACCGGACAGAGTAGCGGCCGCTGACGAAGTTACCCACGAAGTATCCGATCGCGGGGGCGCCGAAATATATGCCAACTTCGGATGCACTTAGGCCGAACAACTCTGTGCCTATGAACGGGGCGCCGCCCAGATAGGCAAAAAACGCGCCGGATGACAGCGCCGATGACAGGGAATAGCCCCAGAACCGTGGGGACATCAGTAGTTCGGGATATTCCCGGAATTGTTGGCCCAATGTCTTGCCGCTTTTGGCCGCTGTTTCGCCAAAATCCATGTAAATAAGCAGCAGTGTGAGTACGCCGAGCGCGAAGGGCAGCCAGAAGTTTGCCTTCCATCCAAAGCTCTCCTCCAGCATTCCGCCGATGGCTGGCCCGATCATCGGGACGACGGCCATTCCCATCGTGACATAGCCGATCATCGAGGCGGCCTGGTCCTGGTCGTAAAGGTCGCGGACCGCGGCCCGGCTTAGGACCATCCCAACAACTATGACCGCCTGGCACATTCTGAAGGCCAAAAAGACCTGTACATTCGGGGCGTAGATGCTGCCGAGGGTCGCAAGCAGAAACAGTACAAGCCCCCAGAGAAGAACGGGCCTGCGCCCGGCTTTGTCCGCAATCGGACCTATGAGAATTTGCAGGACTGCGTTGACCAGAAGGTAAAGGGCGATCGACAGTTGCATGACCTTGTAGTCGGCATTGAAATACAGGGCCATATTCGGCAAGCTGGGCAAGAACAGGTTCAGGCTAAGCGCAGACAGCCCCGACAGTAAGACAAGCGTGGCAATTGAGGGGGGCGAGCGTCGCGCCTGGGATGAGCTAAACTGCATGGTTCATGTGTATAAAGGGCCTGTTTGCAATTACCATCCGACTTGCTGATTTCCGCCTGAGATTAGCAAATTTACAATTTTCCATAAGATTATTGCCAAAGATTTGCAAATTTGCCGAAAGTCGCTTTGGTCCAGGGGGTGATGCGTATAATGTCCCGCCAAATTTCATAGGGGATCACCGTCATGAAAGACATCCTGACCGAACTTGAGGACCGCCGCAACGACGCCCGGCTTGGGGGTGGACAAAGGCGTATCGACGCTCAGCACGCACGTGGAAAGCTGACTGCGCGCGAGCGGATTGAGCTGCTTGTAGACGAAGGCAGCTTTGAAGAGTTCGATATGTTCGTCAGCCATCGCTGCACCGATTTCGGGATGGAAAACCAAAAGCCTGCGGGCGACGGCGTTGTCACCGGTTGGGGAACCATCAATGGTCGTATGGTCTATGTGTTCAGTCAGGACTTTACAGTGTTTGGCGGATCGCTTTCGGAAACGCACGCGCAGAAAATCTGCAAGATCATGGATATGGCGATCCAGAATGGTGCCCCCGTGATTGGGATCAACGACTCGGGCGGGGCGCGAATTCAGGAAGGCGTGGCGTCGCTGGCTGGGTACGCCGAGGTGTTTCAGCGCAACATCATGGCCTCGGGTGTTGTGCCTCAGATCAGCGTGATCATGGGGCCGTGCGCAGGTGGCGCGGTTTACAGCCCTGCGATGACCGACTTTATCTTTATGGTCAAAGACACCTCATACATGTTCGTAACTGGCCCGGACGTTGTGAAAACAGTCACCAATGAGGTCGTCACGGCCGAGGAGTTGGGCGGAGCGTCCACCCATACCAAGAAGTCCTCGGTCGCGGACGGCGCGTTCGAGAACGACGTCGAGGCTCTGGCCGAGGTTCGCCGTCTGGTCGACTTCCTGCCGCTCAACAACCGTGAAAAACCGCCGGTTCGCCCGTTTTTTGATGAGCCAAACCGTGTGGAAACCTCGCTGGATACACTGATACCGGACAATCCGAACACGCCCTATGACATGAAAGAGCTCATCACCAAGGTGGCGGATGAGGGCGATTTCTACGAAATTCAGGAAGACTACGCCAAGAATATCATCACTGGCTTTATCCGGCTTGAGGGGCAGACCGTTGGCGTTGTGGCCAACCAGCCTATGGTTCTTGCCGGGTGTCTCGACATCGACAGCTCGCGCAAGGCGGCAAGGTTTGTGCGCTTCTGTGATTGCTTCGAGATCCCGATCCTGACGCTGGTGGATGTGCCGGGCTTCTTGCCCGGAACGTCACAGGAATATGGCGGTGTCATTAAGCACGGCGCAAAGCTGCTGTTCGCTTATGGCGAAGCAACTGTACCCAAAGTCACAGTGATCACCCGCAAGGCATATGGCGGGGCTTACGACGTGATGGCCTCAAAGCATTTGCGCGGCGATTTCAACTATGCGTGGCCAACGGCCGAGATTGCCGTGATGGGTGCCAAGGGTGCGACCGAGATTATCCACCGCGCCGATCTTGGCGATGCGGAAAAGATCGCTCAGCACACGCAGGACTATGAGGATCGTTTCGCCAACCCCTTCGTGGCGGCTGAACGCGGCTTCATTGACGAGGTGATCATGCCGCAGTCTACCCGCCGTCGTGTATCCCGCGCCTTTGCAAGTTTGCGGAACAAGCAACTGAAGAACCCGTGGAAAAAGCACGACAATATTCCGCTGTAACGCCGTCAGCAAGCCGGTCCACCTGGATTCTGCCCTCAGGCGAATTCGGGTGGGGTGGCTTACCTAGCGGCAAGTTTGACTTTGAGGTCAAAGCTGTTAAATGAATGTGTTTATCAGAAATTGGAAAGCGCGGGCCACAAGCCATGCGCGCGCGATCCCGGAGAGAGGAGCCTGCCTTTGGCGGGTCCGGGATCGCGCCTTTATTCTGATCTTGCTTGGATTGCCTTCCCTTACGTTCGCAGATTCTGAGGCTTTGTTGCCTGTTCCCTCTGGCCAGCCTGTGCACCTGAGTGATGTTCTGCTGGACACCAATCCGGGTGAGCTGTGGGTGCGCTTTCGTTTTGTCGCGCCCAAGATCGGGGCCGAGGTCGGGCGAATCGGTTACGATGTCGCCTCGGTGGATATGGAGCATTTGTGCCAGACGCTGGCAGTTGCCTATGTCGCACAATACGAACTTGTGCCGGCGCGGGTTGTTATCTCTTTGTCTGATCGGCCCACCGAATTCGGTCGAGCGTCCCCCGATGCCACACAGTTTTTTGAAGCCTACCGGCTGGAGCAGTCGCAGTGTATCTGGGAGGGGCTTTGACGGTGAAACACAGTCTTGAATCAGTCAAAGCATTTCTGAACAGCACAGCGGCTTTGGAGGTGCGCGAAATGGCTTCGTCCTGCAGTGGACATAATTCTCTTATCTTATCTCGTTTTTTCGCAGGCCAGGTGACAACATGCTAAAACATCGCGGTTTTCCGGGACGACTGGCCGGAACGGACTATCAGTTCACAATTCGCCGGGCGAACCCAAAGGGCGTTACGCCTTTGACACGACGTGAGCGGTTCCGCGATCGCAAGCCTGCTGACCGGCGCGCCGATGCTGCTTTCATTGAGGCGCTGTGGGCCCAGTTCGGGGATCAACCGTTCGAGCGAGGGAACCTGGATGCTGGCCGTCTGAGCTGGCTGTTCGAGCGTGAGGTCATTCCAGCCGAGGATCCGTTTGACCCTGCCAGCTATGATGCGCTGCTGGTGATAGACCTTGATGTCGCAAAACTGTCCTTTCCAGATATCTTCGACGGAGTTCGCTGACCGTGCGCGCCGCTGCCTCATATCACTGCGAGCGCACGTCTCGCCGTCCGATGAGATCAGCGGGCCGGGTGGAAATCCGGAAATCATCGCAGGTTCGTCGCGGTGTCGGGGCGGATTTTCTGGTGGATTCAGTGGAATATGGGTCGTTGCCGGTCGGCGCATTTCTGCGCGAGACCTTCCCGGATGGGCAGATTCCAGCCGGAAAGATTGTATGTCGTGAATCCCGGTTTGCAGCCGCAACCTCTCCGTGCATGGTGAATGGGCCGTGCGGCTCTACTTTGCCTGCGCCGCACATGCACCTACTATTCCGTACCCCTTCCTTCCGCGGGCAGGCTTGTGAGACCCACAATTCCCTGCCCGCGTTTTTCTTTGCGCATGAATTGCGCAAAAAGCGGCATAAATCTGCGCAAACTCCGAATTTGATCCGCCTGATATTGAATAACAAGGTGCGAATCCGACATGTGCCCCCGAACGCATCTAAATACCTGAAGGGGCAGACATCATGCGAATTTCAAAAGTCGTTCTCGTACTGGCGACCTGCGCGGGCCTTGCGGCTTGCGGCGAAAACACGGGCGAACAGGCGCTGCTTGGCGGCGGCGCAGGCGCGTTGGGCGCGGCCGTCCTTAGCGCCGACCCGTTTGTGGGGGCTGCAGTCGGTGCCGCCGGCAACGTGCTTTACTGTAAAACACAGAGAAACTGCTACTAACGTAATCTTCGGGGCGCGCGTCGCCTCGACCGTCATCGCGCATCACGCCGTCGCGGGGTTTAGGCCCTGCGGCGGCGTTTTGCGTTTCCAGAACACCAAGACAAAGGACGTCCCATGTTCAACAAGATCCTGATCGCCAACCGGGGCGAGATCGCCTGCCGGGTCATCAAGACCGCGCGTAAAATGGGTATTGGCACCGTCGCCATCTACTCGGATGCGGACAAGAACGCATTGCATGTGTCGATGGCGGATGAAGCTGTCCATATCGGGCCGCCGCCTGCGAACCAGTCCTACATCGTGATCGACAAGGTCATGGATGCGATCCGTCAAAGCGGTGCACAGGCGGTTCACCCCGGCTATGGTTTCCTGTCTGAGAACTCTAAGTTTGCCGAGGCCCTAGACGCTGAAGGTGTTGCTTTTGTCGGCCCGCCGGTTGGTGCGATTGAAAGCATGGGTGACAAGATCACCTCGAAAAAAATCGCGCAGGACGCAGGTGTTTCGACGGTTCCCGGATATATGGGCCTGATCGAGGACGCGGACGAAGCGGTCAAGATTTCAAACGAAATCGGCTATCCGGTCATGATCAAGGCCAGCGCTGGTGGCGGTGGTAAAGGCATGCGGATCGCGTGGAATGATGATGAGGCGCGCGAAGGCTTCCAGTCGTCCAAGAACGAGGCCGCGAACTCATTTGGTGACGACCGTATCTTCATCGAGAAATTCGTGACCCAGCCGCGCCATATCGAGATTCAGGTTCTGTGCGACAGCCACGGCAACGGCATCTATCTGGGCGAGCGTGAATGCTCGATCCAGCGTCGTAACCAGAAGGTGGTGGAAGAGGCCCCGTCGCCGTTTCTTGACCCCGAGACCCGCAAGGCGATGGGCGAACAGGCGGTCGCGCTGGCCAAGGCCGTGGACTATGCGAGCGCCGGGACGGTGGAGTTCATCGTGGATGGCGACAAGAATTTCTACTTCCTGGAAATGAACACGCGTCTGCAGGTGGAACACCCTGTGACCGAGCTGATCACCGGTGTCGATCTGGTCGAACAGATGATCCGCGTGGCGGCTGGTGAGAAATTGACCATCACGCAGGATGACGTGACCCTGACCGGCTGGGCGATTGAAAACCGTCTGTATGCCGAGGACCCCTATCGCAACTTCCTACCCTCGATCGGCCGTCTGACTCGCTATCGCCCGCCAATGGAAACGGCCGCCGGTCCTATGCTGGTGAACGGCAAATGGCAGGGCGATGCGCCCGAAGGTGAGGCCGCAGTGCGCAATGACACCGGCGTCTATGAGGGCGGTGAGATCAGCATGTATTACGACCCGATGATCGCCAAGCTGTGTACATGGGCACCGACCCGTGAGGCCGCGATCGAGGCGATGCGCGTGGCGCTGGACAGCTTTGAGGTTGAAGGCATCGGCCACAACCTGCCGTTCCTGTCTGCCGTGATGGATCACCCGAAGTTCGTCAGCGGCGACATGACCACCGCATTCATCGCCGAGGAATATCCGGACGGGTTCGAGGGTGTCGAACTGCCCGATGGCGACCTGCGCCGTATCGCGGCGTCCTGCGCAGCCATGTACCGCGTTGCTGAAATCCGTCGGACTCGTGTGTCGGGCCGTATGGACAATCACGAACGCAAAGTCGGCAACCGTTGGGTTGTATCGCTGCAAGGGCAGGATTTTGCGGTTCGCGTCGGCGCGGACAAGGACGGCGCGACGGTCCGGTTCGAGGACGGATCAACCCTGCGCGTCGCCTCTGAATGGACGCCCGGTGATCAGCTTGCGGTGGTCGAAGTGGACGGTGATCCGCTGGTCATGAAGGTCGGTAAAGTCTCGGGCGGGTTCCGTATCCGAAACCGGGGCGCAGACCTGAAAGTGCATGTGCGCCGTCCGCGTCAGGCAGAGCTGGCAAAACTGATGCCCGAGAAACTGCCGCCCGATACCTCGAAGATGCTGCTGTGCCCGATGCCCGGCCTGATCGTGAAGGTCGATGTCGAAGTGGGGCAGGAGGTGCAGGAAGGTCAGGCGCTGTGCACCGTCGAGGCGATGAAGATGGAAAACATCCTGCGCGCCGAGAAAAAGGGCGTGGTCGCCAAGATCAATGCTGGCCCCGGTGACAGCCTCGCCGTGGATGATGTGATCATCGAGTTCGAGTGATCGTGACGGCGCATTTGTCATATCCCCTTGACCCCCCGGCGTTCTGCGCCGGGGGGCTGGGGCGTGGCAAAAGCGTTCAGCCGCCCCCGCGCCGCTCGCGAATCTCGCGTTCGCGCAGGGGGGTCTTGTCGATGGAGCGGCCAATCTCGCGCACGCTCCACGGCGACGGTTTGCGCAGCTTGACCACACCGTCCTTGTCGACAAATACCATCTGGAACCCGCGCGGACGCAGTTGCGACCGGATCGGGGACCGGGCCGATGGGTCCGTATCTGTCAGCACCACGACGTCGCGGTCCCGCATGGCCGCTTCGCCCTCGACCAGCATATCGATCTGCTGTTGGAACCGTGGGTCCGCTGGGGTGTCGGCAAAGACGACGATGGGTCGGCTGACCCACAAAAACTCGCTGAGATCGCTGTCACCAGCGGGGCGGACGAATTCGTCTTCGACAGGCGCAGATCCGTCAGCAGCAAGGGCCGCCAGCGGGATTAGTGCCGAGAAAACAAGGGCAAGCGTTCGTGTCATTGGGCCTCCTGTCCCATCGAATATAGCCCCTGTGTCGATGAATGCGACCAGTGAAATGCAATGCGCGCTCAATTTGTTGCGTGCAGCCCGACTGGACCGGGCAATCCGAAACACAACTGCGGGCAGGTTCCTCTCTGTGCGCGACCCGAAATAGGAAAAGGAAATCGCCATGACCGATACCAAAGACTGGCAGGCGCTGGCCGAGAAAGAGCTGCGCGGTCGTCCGCTGGAAGACCTCACCAAAGAGACGCTGGAAGGCATCGACGTCAAGCCGCTCTATACGGCCGAGGACACCGCTGATCTGCCGCATATGGGCACGTTGCCGGGATTCGGCCCGTTCACGCGCGGGGTGAAGGCCACGATGTATGCGGGCCGTCCGTGGACGATCCGGCAATATGCAGGGTTCTCGACGGCTGAGGAATCGAACGCCTTTTATCGCCGCAATCTGGCGGCCGGTCAGCAGGGCGTCTCCGTGGCCTTCGATCTGGCCACGCACCGCGGTTATGACAGCGACCACCCGCGCGTTGTGGGCGATGTGGGCAAGGCTGGCGTGGCCATCGACAGTGTCGAGGATATGAAGATCCTGTTCGACGGTATCCCGCTCGACAAGGTCTCGGTCTCGATGACCATGAACGGCGCGGTGATCCCGATTTTGGCGAATTTCATTGTCGCCGGTGAAGAGCAAGGCCACGACAAATCCGTCCTGTCCGGCACCATTCAGAACGACATTCTGAAAGAGTTCATGGTGCGGAATACCTATATTTACCCGCCCGAGCCGTCGATGAAGATCATCTCGGACATTATCGACTATACCTCGAACGAAATGCCCAAATTCAACTCGATCTCGATCTCGGGCTATCACATGCAAGAGGCCGGGGCGAACCTGGTGCAAGAGCTGGCCTATACGCTTGCCGATGGCCGCGAATATGTGCGCGCCGCGACGCAGGCCGGGATGGATGTGGACAAGTTCGCGGGCCGTTTGTCGTTCTTCTTTGCTATCGGCATGAACTTCTTCATGGAGATCGCCAAACTGCGCGCCGCCCGTACCCTGTGGCACCGCGTGATGACCGATTTTGGGGCGAAATCCGAACGATCCAAGATGCTGCGCACCCACTGCCAGACGTCTGGCGTGTCGTTGCAGGAACAAGACCCCTATAACAACGTGATCCGCACCGCATACGAGGCGATGAGCGCGGTTCTGGGCGGTACGCAGTCGCTGCACACGAACGCTCTGGACGAGGCGATTGCCTTGCCTACCGATTTCTCGGCCCGTATCGCGCGGAACACCCAGCTTGTGTTGCAGGAAGAAACCGGCGTGACCGACGTGGTCGATCCGCTGGCGGGGTCCTACTATATCGAAAGCCTGACCAATGAGCTGGTCGAAAAGGCTTGGGCGCTGATGGAAGAGGTCGAGGAGATGGGCGGCATGACCAAAGCCGTTGCCTCTGGCATGCCCAAGCTGCGCATCGAAGAAAGCGCCGCGCGCCGTCAGGCGATGATCGACCGGGGCGAAGAAGTCATCGTCGGCGTCAACAAATACCGCAAGGAACAGGAAGACCCGATCGACATTCTGGACGTCGACAACGTCGCTGTGCGCGAGGCACAGGTCGCGCGACTGGAGCGTATCCGCGCGACTCGTGACGAAGCTGCGTGTGAAAAGGCGCTGGACGCGCTGACCAAGGCCGCCCAGGAGGGTGGAAACCTGCTGGCTGCTGCGGTCGAAGCCGCCCGCGCCCGCGCATCCGTAGGAGAGATCAGCATGGCAATGGAAAAAGAGTTTGGGCGCCACCGCGCCGAGGTGAAGACACTGGCCGGTGTCTACGGTGCCGCCTATGAGGGCGACGAAGGTTTCGCCGCCATCCAGAAATCCATCGAAGACTTCGCCGAGGCCGAAGGCCGCCGCCCGCGTCTGTTGGTGGTCAAGATGGGGCAGGACGGTCACGACCGGGGTGCCAAGGTAATCGCAACCGCCTTTGCCGATATCGGGTTTGACGTGGATGTTGGCCCTCTGTTCCAGACGCCGGCTGAGGCCGCGCAGGATGCAGTGGACAACGACGTGCATGTGGTCGGGATTTCGTCGCAGGCGGCGGGTCACAAAACGCTGGCCCCGCAGTTGGTGGAAGAACTCAAGAAAGCCGGGGCCGAGGACATCATCGTCATTTGCGGTGGTGTGATCCCTCAGCAGGATTACCAGTTCCTCTATGATCATGGGGTCAAGGCGATCTTTGGTCCGGGCACCAATATCCCCGAGGCGGCGCAGGACATTCTGCGCCTGATCGGTGAGGCCAAGGGTTAATGCGGGTTTCCCGCTGAAAACTCTTGTGATCCTGCGTCTTTGACGGAAACATGCGACCAGATCCGCTTGGGTCTGGTCGTTTTTCGTAGGAGGGCGCGCATGTTACTCGATCATCTGGCTGTCGCGGGTGAAACGCTTGAAGAAGCCGCTGCTCATGTCGAGCAGGCGCTGGGCGTCCCCCTTCAGGACGGCGGAAAGCACGAGAAGTTCGGGACGTACAATCGGCTGCTCGGCCTGGCGGATGGCCTATACCTTGAGGCGATCGCGATTGACCCGTCTGCGCTGCGCCCTGATCGGACACGCTGGTTCGACCTTGACCGGTTTCAGGGAAGCCCTCGACTGACAAACTGGATTTGCCGTGTCCCGAACATCGAAGCATCGCTTGACGTTTTCCCGGAAGGCGTCGGCCATCCCATTGAACTGACCAGAGGCGCACTGAGCTGGCGAATGGCGGTTCCCCCCAACGGGCGGCTGCCCTTTGACAACTTGTTTCCTGCACTGATTCAATGGCACGGGGATCTGCACCCCGCGCAGATGCTGCAAGATAGCGGATGCCGCCTGCGACAGTTGGTTGTGTTCCATCCTGACGCGCTTGAACTGGCAAAACTGCTGGGTGCGATGGACCGCGTGGTGTTCGATTCCGGCCCCGCTGCCTTGCGCGCGGAATTTGAAACGCCCCATGGCTTACGCGTGCTGGAATGATCATTCGTCAGGTAAAAGTTACCGATGCGGATGCCATTGCTGAGATCACCAATCAGATCATTCGGGACACTCTCATAACCTTTACCACCGCCGAGCGCGACGTGGACGGCATAGCCGGCGATATCCAAAATCGTGGCCCGGCTTATCTGGTGGCCGAGTTGGAGGGGCAGGTTGTGGGCTTTGCCACCTACGGCCCGTTTCGCGCGGGTCCCGGATACGCGCAATGCCGCGAGCACTCCATCCAGCTCTCACCCAAGGCGCGTGGGAATGGCACTGGCCGAGCGTTGATGACCGCGTTAGAGGCCGTAGCCAAGGACGACGGCGTCCATGTCTTGGTTGCTGGGATATCGTCGGCAAACCCGGTGGCGGTTTCGTTTCATGCGGCACTTGGCTTTACGACAGTTGGGCATATGCCAGAGGTTGGGTTCAAGTGGGGCAAAAGGCTGGATCTTGTGCTGATGCAGAAAATACTTGCCGCAGACTCATTGGTTGCACCTGACACCGGCGAATTGGGGCGCTAGGGTGCGATCATGTCGATCTGGACCCGCATATCTGATGCGCTGAGCGCGCTTGCACAGGGCGAAAGCCTGACCGCTGTTTTCGAGAAACTGCGTACGCCTCCCGAACGGTCGATCGCGTTTACTATCGCCGTAATCGCGCTGGGCGCAAAAATGGCCAAGGCTGATGGGCAGGTGACGCGGGATGAGGTCACAGCCTTTCGCGACGTGTTCCGGATTGCACGCGAAGACGAGGCCGGCGCTGCCCGCGTTTTCGACATGGCCCGGACCGACGTTGCGGGCTATCAGGAATACGCCCGCAAGATCGCCGGAATGTTCGCTGATGACAGCACCACGCTCTGCGATTTGATGGAAGGATTGTTCCATATCGCGCTGGCTGACGGGTTTTATCATCCGAACGAAAACGAGTTTCTAGAGGAGGTCAGCCGGATTTTCGGGCAGACCGAAGCCCAGTTTCTTGCGCTGCGGGAAAGGTTTGTGCCGGACGCGCCCAAAGACCCTTATACGGTGCTGGGCGTCCCGCGTGACATGCCCTTGCCCGATATCCGCAAGGTCTGGCGGCAATTAGTGCGCGAAACGCACCCGGATGCAATGATTTCGCGTGGGGTGCCCGAAGAAGCCATTCGCTTGGCCGAGAAAAAGATGATCGACATCAATCGCGCCTGGGATCAGATCAACGGCGCTCGAGCCTGACGCTCATGCGATTGGCGACCTACAATATCGAGTGGTTTGCCAATCTGTTCGACCGCAATGACCGGCTGATTTTTGAAGACAGTTGGTCAGGCAGGCACGATGTCACGACCGCCCAGCAGGTCGAAGCGATCGCCAAGGTACTGACCGCAATCGACGCCGACGCCGTCTTGATCGTCGAAGCGCCGAACACTGGAAAAACACAGAATACAGTCCGCGCTTTGCAGCGGTTTGCCGAGGCATTTGACCTGCGAACCAGTCATGCGGTCATGGGGTTCGCGAACGACACGCATCAGGAATTGGCCTTGCTGTATGATCCGGGCGCTCTTTCTGCGGTTCATGACCCGATTGGAGATGACGCAGCACAGTCGGATTCCCCTCGCTTCGATTCGGTGTTTCACATCGACCTCGACATTGATGCGACCGAGGATCAGGTGCGATTTTCAAAACCGCCAATGGAACTGGCCATCAAAACTCCGGCCGGTGCTTCGTTTCGGCTGATCGGAGCGCATCTGAAATCCAAAGCTCCGCATGGGGCGGACAGCCGCGATGAGGCGATCCGCATTTCTATCGCCAACCGGCGCAAGCAACTCGCACAAGCGGTTTGGCTGGCGCGACGGATCAAGGCCCATATAGCCGAAGGCGAAGACGTCATTCTTTTGGGTGATCTGAACGATGGGCCGGGCCTTGATGAGTTCGAGAACCTGTTCGGTCGGTCTTCGGTCGAGATTCTGCTGGGTTCCGGGTTGTATGATCCCAACGCTGTCACCGCCTACGGGCCAGAGCCGGGACTTGTTCCGTCTACGGCCCGTTTCCCACGCCCGGACACAGGCGGGTATCTTGATGCGCTTTTGGATTACATCATGATCAGTGACAGGTTGCGCGGGCACCGCCCGGACTGGCGTATCTGGCATCCATTTCACGATCCGGTTTGCCGCGATCGGCAAGATTTGCACGACGCCCTGCTAACGGCATCAGACCACTTCCCTGTAACTTTGGATATTGACCTGTGACCTTTCATCAACCGCCTCAAGCGCTTATATCTTTACTATGAAAAAACTTTTCTCGATCTGTGCGATAACCACCGTGTTGGCGTTTCCAGCACATGCTGAAGACGAAACCGGACAATCTTTGATGGAGCAGGGCGCAGAGCTGTTCTTAGAAGGGCTGCGTCAGGAAATGGAACCTGCACTGGAAGATTTGCTGGGGCTGGCGGATCAGTTCGGTCCTGCCATGCAGTCTTTTTTCCAGGAAATGGGGCCAGCATTGGCGGAATTGGCAGGTGAAATTCAGGACTGGAGCACCTACGAAGCACCGGAAATCCTGCCCAATGGCGACATTATCATCAGGAAAAAACAGCCAGAGGCGGAACCGTTGCCCGAACAGCCCGACGAAGTGCCGGAAGGGGCAACGGATATCTAAGGATCAGCCCTTGATGATCACGCGGGTATCGGATTTCAGTGCGCTGGCCAAAGAGTTCAGCCGCGCTTCGGCGACCTCGTTGAACAGAAGCCCCGCTGACTTTGGCAGGAAAAGGTCCAGGTGCCGCTTTTTGGGGTAGAAGCGCAACGTTCCCATCGGCGCATCGCTCTGCATCCATAACATCGCCCCAAAGCGCATGGCCTTGCCCAGAATTTCAGCTTGTTTTTGGTCTTTTTCGTCAAGTAGTTCGTATAGCGGTGCGAACCGGTTGCCCTCGCGTTTGTTGCGGTAGCGATGCTGCAATGCAAGACCGATGAAGACCCGTTCAGAGTGTTTCAAACCGCCCAGATTGGCGCGGGTCACATTGTCGAAACAGACTTCGGCTCGGTAATCAGGATGCGCCCGCCAGCTTACATCATGCAGCAGACACGCGGCCTTGATCAGCCGAACCCGAGCAGCAGGGGCCGATTTGAACAGGGGCATGACGAAGTCGAACAGGTGTTTGCCGAAACCGGGCAGACGCGCGTCCTTGGCCTCGGAAAAGCGGCTGGCCTCTATCAGCGGATCCCGATCCCGCAGGTTCTGAGGCATTTGCTCGTACAAAAGCCCCTCGCGGATTCCATAGCTGGATATCGCGATGTCCTTGGGTTTGAATGTTCGCACCAGTCTGGCAAGCACGTCCATTGCATAAGGGATTAGCGCCATGCGCGACCCGGAAACACCCGCCTGGCTGCGCAGCTTTTCAGGGTCGCCTTTTTCAATGAACTTGATGGTTTCGCGTACTTGCGACGTGGTCATGCGATATTCGTGCAGGACGTTCAGCGGATACCCCCGCCGCAGCATGTCCAGACGCGCGAAGGCACGCCAACTGCCCCCGACCAGGAACAGGCGATCCCGCTGCGGACCCATTTGTGCGCGCAGATCCTCCATCGTGCTCTTGATGTGGTTTTTTCGCGCGCGTCGGCCGCCTTTGATATCCCGCAGCTTGAGCGGACCCAGAGCCGAGGTCACGCGCCGCCCGACCTGACCGTCGCCAATCTCGGCCAGTTCCATGGATGATCCGCCTATATCGCAGATCAGCCCATAGGCGCCGGGCCACCCCAGCAGGACGCCCTGCGCTGACAGGCGCGCCTCTTCTTCACCATCGATGACTGACACAGTCAGGCCGGTTTCACTGTGAACTTCGGCGCAAAATTCGGGGCCGTCTTTTGCCTCGCGCACGGCGGCGGTCGCGACAACATGTAGCCCGGGCAGGCCCAGATCCTCGGCCAGTTGGTTGAACCTTTGCAGCGCAGCCAGAGCACGCTGCCGTCCGCGCGGGTTCAGGCGTCCGGTCTCAGAGAGGCCAGCCCCAAGTTCGCACATGACTTTTTCGTTGTAGAAATACGCCGGGGATCGCGCAGCGCCGTCAAAGATCACCATCCTGACCGAGTTTGACCCGACATCAACAACACCCACGCGCGACAGGGCGCGGGCCTCGGGGTCGTCGAACAGTGGCTTTCCGAAAGGCCCCCAGTCGGGGATGTCGGTTTCGACGGTCTGATCCATGTCTTTTCCAGATATTCCGGGCTTAGAATGCGAGATCACCGGGTGCGGGTCAATTGCCAGATTAGAATTCATCGCGTTCCGAGTTGAGGACACGCGCAGCCAAAGTCCGCGTGATTTCACGTTTTTCCGACAGTGCCAACTGGTCCAGTTGCTCCACGACTTCGGCAGCCGTCTCGAAACGCCGGTCCATGTGCTTGACCAGATAGGCAATGACCTCGGGGCCGGGGTTCAGTTGCCGGTCGACAAATAGCTTGGCCAGAACCGCACCCAGAAGGGCGTCGTCCGGCGCGTCCAGGGCGACATGGTGTGCGCCTTCGATCCTGCTTTGTAGATCGGGCAGGGGCAGTTCCCAGAACTTCGGAGCCATGCGCCCTGTCATCAGCAGGGCATGTCCTTCGGCCAAAACCAAATTGTGCAGGTGAAACAGCGTTTTCTGCTGCTCGATGTCACCGGCGATCATGGGCACATCCTCAACGGCAATGGCTGACTGGGCAAGGCCGGGCACGGCGTCATGCGTGATATCTTTTGCCTGCACGATGCGTCCGCCTGTTTCGGCTGCCCAGACATGGGCCAGATGCGTTTTTCCCGCCCCGGCCGGGCCGCTGAGAACCAGCTTGTTTCCCGGCCATGACGTGGCCGAGATCATGGCAACAGCCAATGCGTTCGCCGGTGAGACGAAAAAGTCCCCTCGTCCCAGCGCAGTCTTGGCCGGAAGATCAAAACTCAGTTGTTGGGCCATCTACTCGTCTTTCTGGTCAGCCTGTTCAGCGCTTTCTAGACCGGTGTATAGCCGGCTTTCCAGATAGATCGACGTGGCAAACCGTGCCAGCACGCCCAAAGCCGCGGCAACCGGCACGGCGATCAACATGCCGACAAAGCCGAACAAAGCGCCAAAGACTGACAGGGCCAACAGCAGCCAGACCGGATGCAGTCCAACCGAGTTACCCACCAGCTTGGGTGTCAGGAAATTACCTTCGGTCACTTGCCCCAGCACGAAAATACCGGCGACCAGACCGATTTGGGCCCAGTCCCCCCAGAATTGAAACAAGGCCAGACCAATAGCCAATGTTCCGCCAATCAAGGCTCCGAGATAGGGGATGAAGGTAACCAGACCGGCGATAAATCCTACGATCAGTCCGAACTGCAGCCCGACAGCCATCAACGCTACGGCGTAATAGGTTCCGAGGATCAGGCAGACCGTTCCCATGCCGCGCACGAACGACGCAAGAACGTCGTCGATCTCGCTGGCCAGTCGTTCGATTGTTGGGGCGTGATCGCGGGGCAAAAGCTCTTCGATGCGGGCGATCATGCGGTCCCAGTCCAGCAGCAGATAGACCGCCACCACTGGAACGATCACCATCAGCACCACGACGTTGATGGCAGACCCCAGTGAGGCGGCAACGGATTGCAGGACATCCCCGGTTTTGGACTGCAGGGTTTCGCCCAATGACACGAGAAATTGGTGCGAGTTGGACTCACGATCCAGTAGGGACGGGAACTGCTGTTCGATGAATCCGCGCAGTTGCTTGACCAGGTTGGGCATGAACTCAACCAATTCAATAAGCTGTGTGATCAGTGCGGGCACCACCATCAGAACCATCAAGATGAAGCCCAATACGCCAACGACAGTGATAATCCCGGTAGCCGCTATCCGTGACAGGCCCATGTCTTCCAGCCGGTCAGCGATGGGGTCAAGGAAATACGCGATTGCGCCGCCAATCACGAACGGAAGCAAAACGTCGCCAAGTGCCCATAAAAGCAGAACAAATATCGCAGTGGCGATGCCCCAGTATCTGAGTTGATCCTTCACCGGCAAAGCCATGCTCGTCCCCTTTTTATCGGTTCTTACAGACGTTCTTGGCGTATGTGGGCCTTTGATGCAAGCGGTTCATATATGATACAAATATGGCCGTTAGTCGCTCAGAGTTCCCAGCTCTGGTGTGGTTTCATGTGCTGCCTCATCAGGCCAGTTGGTACGCCAGATTTCCGCCGACCAATGGCCGCAATGGACGGAGGGCCGGTCAAATCCGGGAACTGGACTGAGTAGCGGAGAGACGACAACGTCGTGACGAGGGACGGCGAAATAGGGAAACGAGTAGCGTTCTTTGCCGGACCGGTTGACGACCCGGTGCGGTGTGGATTTCAACCGACCTCCGGACCACAGTTCAAGCATATCGCCGATATTGACGATAAAACCACCCGTAGGGCAGTCCGGCGTGATCCAGCCACCGTCCCGAGTCTGAACCTCCAGCCCGCCGACCGGATCGGGCGCGATGATGGTCAGCGCGTCAGTGTCCTTGTGTGGATGAATGCCATAGCCGCCTTCGTCAGCGGCCTGAGGCGGGTAGTGCAGCAGTGTCATATTGGTCATCGGCTCTTGGAACGCATCGCGCAGGGTGCGCTTGGGAAGGGCCAACCCAACTTCCAGCGCAGCAAGCAAAAGGTCGACCACGCCGTCCAGTTCAGCCCAGTAATTCAGGATGGTAGCGCGGGCAGAGGGTACTTCGCGGGGCCAGATATTTGGGCCGTAAAGTTCGCAGTCCTTGCGAATAGGCGCGTCAGAGGCGACCTCGCAATGCAGTTTGTAGCCTTCGTATTTGTCTGCCTTGCCCGAGCCGTCGTTTGGGGTGAAAAACCCCATTGGAATGTAGCCTCGGTAATTCTGACGCGTGATCGCCTGATCCCATTTCGAGTCTTCGTCGATCGCGAAAATTTCCCGAACACAGGCTCGTACCGCCTCCACGGTCTGAGGCGTTATACCGGTGCCCGCGATGGACAAAAAGCCGATCCCGGTGCAGGCGTCGATGATCTGCGCAACCGTTTCCGCATAGCGCGGATGGTCCGGTTGACGGAGCGGTTCAACATTGATCGTGGGTATGTGTTCCATCAGTGAATCCTGACGCCCTGTCGTTCCAATTCCTTGTGAACGGGGGCGAGGTTCAGTTCGTGCACGTCCTGATTGCTTCTAAGCGACAGCGCGGCTGCGATACCCGCGCCCTGACCCATGACAGCGCAGCAGGCCATGTTCCGCGTGGCGGCGTGGGCCACCTTGTCCGCCCCGTGCGAGCGCCCCGCGACCAGCAGACCCTTGATCCCCTTGGGCAGCATCGAGCGGTAGGGCACCTGCATATACCGCCCGGTGGTCGGCAGGATCAGGATGCCGTAACCGTCTATGAATTCCGGATAAATGCCGATGGTATCCTCGAACCGTCCCTGATGGCGGGCGTCTTCCTCGGTCATGTTGTAAACGGCGTCTATCTTGCGGGTGTCACGGATGCCGATGGTCATGCCAAAGTTCCGCAGTCGGGCGTTTTCGCAACCCGGCATAAAGCGGCGCAGCGCCTCAATCGCCAGCATGGATTGGCGACGGCCTTCGATCTCGCCGCGCGTCAGGCTGTCGGGATCGGTGCCGTCAATCTCGGCCAGATGGATGAGGTTCATATAGGTCAGCTCACCCGTGTCATGCATCGCGCCCCATGTGCCTGCGATGGTGTTCAGGTGCGGCGGGATCATCCCCGCATCAATCGCCTGCTGAAAGGGTTTGTGCACGAAGGGTGAGAACATGTCGTCCTCTTTGCCCGAGGTCTCGATGTTCCATTCACCGCCGCCACCCCAGTCCTTGTAGGTCTGTGGGTCGGCCTTGACGCCCTCCATGAAGGCGCGCTTGTCGACGCCGGCCAGATGGAACATGACCGAGGCGGCCATCATGTCCTCGCGCGCGGTTTTGTGAGTGGGGGCGCCTGCGCGGTGGGCAACATCGGCGTCTCCGGTCGCGTCGATCACCACGCGGGCCAGAATCGCCTCGCGTCCGGCTTTGGATTCGGTGATGATGCCGGTGATCCGGTCACCGTCCATGATGGGTGCAACGAATTGACGGTGCAGCATCGGATGCACGCCCGCCTCCTGCACCAGCTTGTCAGCCACCAGCTTGAACCCTTCGCTATCCAGCTCATAGCTGAGCGACTGGCTTTCGGGCACCGCCGCGCCCATCTCTTTCGCGCGGGTCTCGAACTCCATGCCGATGCCGCCTGCTTCGACTGTTTGTTCATGGCGATACCAGGCGAACCCCTCGACGCCAACGGCGGTGATGTTGCCGCCCATACAGCCGAACCGGTCGACCAGAGACACCTCGGCCCCGGCCCGAGCGGCGGCCAGCGCAGCGGCCAGCCCGGCAGGGCCAGAGCCCACGACCAGAACATCCGTTTGATGTACGACAGGAACTTGGCGGGCGGGTTCCGAGATTGTCTGCATCGCAGCCTCATGATTTTGCATTTCCGCCACATTTGAGTTTCCTGACTGGCGGGTCAATAAAAAATGCGACTGACCCGAGGTCGCAAAAACGCCAATGCATGATTGCCCCCGGCGAGGCTTTGGCATAATCACCTTGCAGCGAAATTCTCACCTTTGAAGGTCACCCAATGCGCCTCAGCCGTTACTTTCTGCCCGTTCTCAAGGAAAACCCCTCCGAGGCTCAGATCGTCAGCCACCGGCTGATGCTGCGTGCGGGTATGATCAAGCAGGCATCCGCCGGGATTTATTCGTGGTTGCCGCTGGGCTTCAAAGTGCTGCGCAAACTGGAAAATATCATCCATGAAGAGCAGGCGCGTGCCGGCCACATCGCGATCCAGATGCCGATCATCCAATCGGCGGATCTGTGGCGCGAATCTGGACGATACGATGACTACGGTCAGGAAATGCTGCGGATGAAGGACCGGCACGACCGCGATATGCTGTTCACGCCCACGGCCGAGGAACTGGTGACGGATATCTTCCGTGGTCACGTCAACAGCTACAAAGACCTGCCGCTGACACTCTACCAGATTCAGTGGAAATTCCGCGACGAAATCCGCCCGCGTTTCGGCGTGATGCGCGGGCGCGAGTTCTACATGAAGGACGGCTACAATTTCGACCTGACCAAAGAGGACGCGCTGCACGCCTACAATCGCCATCTGGTCAGCTACCTGCGCACTTACGAACGCATGGGCCTGCAAGCCATCCCGATGCGCGCCGATTCCGGCCCCATCGGTGGCGACGACACGCATGAATTCCTGGTGCTGGCCGATACCGGTGAATCCGAGGTTTTCTACGATAGCGCCGTCACCGACCTGAGTTTTGGTGATCGTCAGATCGACTATGACGATCGCGCACAGTGTCAGGCTATCCTCGAGGAGTTTACCTCGAAATACGCGCGCACTGACGAGACCCATGACGAGGCGCTGTTCAATCAGGTGCCCGAGGAACGCCGCCGCGTGGCGCGAGGGATCGAGGTGGGGCAGATATTCTATTTCGGCACCAAGTATTCCGAGGCGATGGGCGCGACGGTTCAAGGCCCCGATGGCAAGCCGACGCCCGTCCACATGGGCAGCCACGGCATCGGCGTCAGCCGTCTGATTGGTGCGATCATCGAAGCCAGCCATGATGACAAGGGCATCATCTGGCCCGAAGGTGTGACTCCGTTCCATTGCGGTATCGTGAACCTCAAGCAAGGCGACGAAGAAGCGGACGCGGCGTGCGAGAAACTCTACGGCGCGCTGACTGCGCTAGGGCTTGAGCCGCTATACGATGATCGAAACGAACGGGCAGGGGGCAAATTCGCCACCATGGACCTGATCGGTCTGCCGTGGCGCATCACCGTTGGTCCGCGCGGTTTGAAAAACGGTGTGGTCGAACTGACCTGCCGGCGCACCGGGGAAAGCGAGGAGCTCAGCCCCGAGGCCGCCGTCACAAGGATTGCCGAGATCTATGAGAACGTTGCCTGAAACCAAGAATCCGCCGCTTGTTTCTGTTATTACCGTAACCAGAAACTTGATTGAGGAAGGGCGCAAGGAAACCATTCTTGACGCCCTTCGCAGCGTGCAATCTCAAAGGTTTCGCGGCGTCGAGCATGTCATTTGGGACGGTCAGTCCACTGACGGGACTCAGGCGTTGCTGACACAGGCCATCGAAGAAATCGCGTCGTCGCCCGATAGTATCCCAATCCGCTATATTTGCGAGGCAGATCAGAGCCTCTACGACGCAATGAACAAAGCGGTTGAGCGTTGCACAGGCGAATACGTGCTGTTCCTGAACTCGGACGACTTGATCCCGGGCGAAGACTGTTTGCTAAACGTGGACAAGGCGATCAAAGAAACCCGGCCCGACTTTATCTACGGAGAAACCATCTTTGTTGAAGAGGACGGGCGGCAACGTCACGCCAAACGGCTGACCATCAAGTCGATACTGCAGCGGATGCCATTCGGCCATAACGCGATGCTGATCCGAAAATCTCTGTTTCAGAAATTGGGGGGACATGATCTGCGTTTTCGTATCGTCGGAGACTACGACATGATCCTGAGGATGATTTTGGCGGGCCACCAGGGGTACAGGCTGCAATCCCCGTTGTCGTATTTCCGAAAGGGCGGCGTTTCGGCGGACATTGATGCAGTCGGAGCTGAGATGGCGGAATGTTGGCGTAAGAACTTTGCGGATTACTGCGACATGTCTGCCTACGACGAGGACCAGCGTATCGCTTGGTACAAGAAAGGGCACCTTCCGGTGAAGGTTTCGGCCTCGATACTGGCGAATTCCCTCACGCATCCAACCATCGCGCGGGCTGCCATATATAGCATGACAAAAACCATGCGGCGTTCGGTGCAGTTCTGGCGTCGTTACTGAAACCCGGTCAGTCCTGGTCGCGTAGCTAAAAGATCACCATCGGCACCGCTGCCTCTGGCAACGACAATCGGTCTGCCCAGCTTGCTCACAAGGTCTTGGAACTCGAGTCCAAGGAACCTCATTCCGCAAATCCTGTCGCCTGAAACGCGATCTGTAACGCACAGCCTTCCTTGTCGAAATGCAAGGCGGTACCCTTTGTCTTTGAGAACGTCCGTCAGACTGCCCCAGCTTACTGCGCTGGCGAATACAGGCAGGATCGCTGCACGCAGCAGGGCTGCGGTTTCACAATCCAGTTCTGTTGAGGCTTGTCGGGTTGAAATTGCACCCGTTTCTTCCGTTTCAATTTGAATACTCATGAGCGACCCCCGCTCTGAAATGTATTCCCCCACCAATAGGGTGACAAAGTTTCTGAAAATAAGCAAAAAGTGAAACAAAGTTGCTTTCAAAATGTTGCATTTTAAGTTCAGTTGCCGCCCGAATACTCACATTAATTTCATAGCTGAAACAATTGCGGGCTGTCTGTGAGCGATGTCACACCCTTGGGTGTGACGGTTTGGGCAACTGTCGCCTTTGATTCGGTTGGTTCGGGCAAATTCGATTCGCGCTGGGCGGGCGTGCGGTGAAATCCAAGCCTTTCGACAGACTACCTGCTTGACCATCTGGTGAAATGCCGAAAGTGTCGCGTCAAACCAAAAACCGGAGCAGGCATGGCCAAAACACCCCCGCCCTTTGCCCCATTTGAATGGAAAATCGCCTGGCGATACCTGCGCGCGCGCCGTGCCGAAGGTGGCGTCAGTGTCATGACCTGGATTTCGCTGATCGGAATTACTCTGGCGGTGTTCGCTCTGATTGCGACACTGGCGGTGCGGTCGGGATTCCGGTCGGAATTTGTGGGCACGATTCTGGGCGCAAATGCGCATGTCACGGTTTTCTCAGCCGGAGAGTTGGACGCGCAGGGCCGCGTGGACCGCACCATCTCGAACTATTCTGACATGGCCGATCGCATCGCACAGGTGCCCGGTGTGAGCCGTGCTGCGCCTTTGGTCAAAGGGCAGGTGTTGATTACCAACCGTGATCGCAGCAGTGGCGTAGAAGTGTTCGGTATCCAGCCCGATGACCTGCTTGATCTGCCGGGGGTGGTCGAAAGCGAGCAAGCCGTCGGCGATCTTTCAGAGTTTCAGAACGGCGAGGATGTGATCGCCATCGGGTCGGGGGTTGCCCGCAGCGTCGGCGCAACCGTTGGGGATACCGTCAAGCTGACCTCGCCCAACGGGGTGAAGACCGCGTTTGGCACCTCGCCGCGGGTAAACGCCTATCGCGTGGTCTATGTGTTCTCGGCCGGGCGCTATGACATCGACCGCACGCGGGTCTACATGCCGTTTGAGCAGGCGCAGAGCTTTTTCAACCGCGAAGGTGTCGCCGACGAGATCGAAGTCATGGTCGAACGCCCAGAGGAGATGACACCAATCCTGATCCCGATCCTTGAGGCTGCCGGAGAACGCAGCCAAATCTGGACATGGCAAGATGCTTCGGGTGGGTTCCTCCGGGCGCTTGAGGTCGAGGACAATGTGATGTTCATCATCCTGTCGATCCTCGTCCTGATTGCCGCGATGAACATCGTTTCCGGGCTGATCATGTTGGTTAAGAACAAAGGGCGGGATATCGGGATATTGCGCACGATTGGCCTGAGCGAAGGATCCGTTTTGCGCGTGTTCTTTATTTGCGGAGCGTTCACGGGGATTATTGGAACAGCGATGGGCGTTGTTCTGGGATGCCTGTTCGCGATCTATATCGATCCGATTTTCAGCTTTGTGAACTTTGTCATGGGAGGAGGGGTTTGGGATCCGTCCATCCGAGGCATCTATGCGTTGCCGGCCGAGTTGCACTTGGCTGATGTTCTCAAGGCTATCGGGCTGTCGTTGGGCCTGTCCTTCTTTGTCACCTATTTTCCGGCGCGCCGAGCCGCGCGGCTGAACCCGGTTGAGGCGCTGCGCTATGAGTGATGTGACGATGCGGTTGAACGGTCTGACAAAGACTTACCTGAAGGGGACGCCGGGCGAGGTTCAGGTTCTGCGTGGTGCTGACCTGGAATTGCGCTCGGGTGAAGCAGTTGCGCTGGTTGCGCCGTCGGGCGCGGGTAAGTCCACCCTGCTGCACATCGCAGGGTTGCTGGATACGCCCGATGCCGGGTCCGTGGAAATAGCTGGGCAGAACGTAACTGGAAAAGGCGACCGCACGCGAACGGCGCGGCGACGGCAGGATATCGGGTTCGTTTACCAGTTTCACCACCTGTTGCCCGAGTTCACTGCGCTTGAAAATATCACTCTGCCCCAACTGGCTAATGGCGTCTCTGAGAAGGCGGCGCAGGACCGGGCGAAGTCTTTGCTAGAACGTGTTGGAGTTGCTCAACGCGCCGATCACCGACCGGCGGCCTTGTCCGGCGGTGAACAGCAGCGGGTGGCGTTTTGCAGAGCGATTGCCAATAGACCTCGTGTTTTGCTGGCGGACGAACCGACGGGCAATCTGGACCCCGACACTTCGGATCAGGTTTTTGACGCGATGATGGCGCTGGTTCGGGACGAAGGGCTTTCCGCCCTGATCGCCACCCACAACATGGATCTTGCGGCACGGATGGACCGCAAGCTGAAGCTGGATGGAGGCGTGCTTAGGCCAGTTGAGTGATGGCAACCCCTGCGGCCATTACCGCGATACCGCCAGCCCGCACCCATGTCAGCGGCGTGACCTGAGCGCCAAACAGACCGAAGTGGTCGATTGCGGCCGTGCTGACCAACTGCCCCAATAGCACGAAAAATACGGCGTTTCCGACGCCGAAATGCGGGGCCACGTGGGTAATCGACAGGACGTAAAAGGCGACTAGAACGCCAGCCAGCAGAAGATGTTTGGGGGCGTCTACTGCCTTGGGCAGCGAACTGACACCGGGAAAAAGCAGCATCACCACAGCAGATGATATGAAGGCGATGGCGAACAGGATCACCGCAGCCGTGGTGGGTGAGCCGATCAGTTTCCCCAGTGCCGCATTCAGCGCTGCAAGGATGGGCACGCCAATTCCAGCCGCCAGCATGATAGCTGCATATTGAGTCATTGCCTGTACCCTCCTGCTTCGTTGATCTGGATCATTGCGCCATGCGAGGCTTCGGGCAAGCCTGTAAATGTCAATCGCGACAGGAGGATAGGATGATCAGACAGATACTCAGGACAGTTTCCATAGGGCTGGCGACGATGGCGTCGCAGGCAGTTGCTCAGGATGTGGACACCGGGGCCGAACTCTACCAGCACTATTGCGCGACATGTCATGGGATCGACGCGACGGGACACGGACCGATGGCCGGGGTTCTGGTCATTCAGCCTACAGACCTGACCCAGCTTGCCGGTGAGGATGGCGTTTTCCCGACCGCTCGGGTCGTGGCGCGCATTGACGGGCGCGATCCACTGGTCAGCCACGGCAGTCCGATGCCGGTCTACGGGCCATATTTTGAAGGGCAGGATACCTCGATGAAAACGCCTGATGGTCAGCCGATCCTGACAAGCCAGCCGATTGTGGATCTGGTGGCGTATCTTGAGACATTGCAGGGCGGCTGATCCCTAGTGGCAGATGCCTTCGATTTTGGCGTCGGCCCAGGGAATGACAACGGCACGTTCGCGTTGCTGTTTCGGCAGCGGCGACAAGTCGAAATGTTCACCCAACATGACGTGCAATCTCTGGGTGCGTGGGGCGGCCGGGTCCAGTGCCCTGCAGCACACATATTCTTCGACAATCGCACCCTGTTGTTCAAACCCGTACGACAGGAAATCGGGTGAACTGTCCAGATCGAACAGGTAGGGGTCTTTGTTCCCGCCATGTTCTGCGGCTGCGCGCAGGGGGTGGTAGCCAGTTGTTTTCCGGTTTTGCCATTGCCAGACGTGGGTGAGCTCATGCGCCAGCAGCATTGCTGCGATCAGGTCCATTTGCTCGGGGAATTCCGACATATAATCCTCAAGATACCAATCGCGCGTGAAGTAGACACGATTGAAAAGGGCAACGGCGGCGGGTTTCGCCGTAACGATGCCTTCTTCGGCAGGCGGCAGGATACGTTCCCGACAGGCGAGGCGAGGGCGCTTTTCGCGATAAAACGTAATCGGCGCGACCGGAGCACCTTCGACGAGACGCACGTTTTTCACGTTCAGCGTGTCGCCCTGAACAGCGCTGGCAAACGCGACCTCCTGATCCGTCAGTGGACGACCACAGGCGGCGAGCAGCAATAGAAACGTCATCAAAAAGAAACGCGTCATAATCAAAGCCTAATGCGTTGCCTACGCTCTGCAAGCCGTTTTCACAGGCTCATCGCCAAAACGCGGCTTATTTCGGTTAGCGAGCGCCCCGATTGTTCCATCCAAGTGTTAAAGGCCGATTGAACGGCGGCCATTGCCTTTTTTGAAGTTGGAGCCTTATCGACGACCCCTTCTGCAATCAGGCGCGCGGTTACGTCTCGGGACAGAATGAAACTGTCGCGACCGGCGAAACGCATTGCGTATTGGGCCGAAGCTCCGCCAAGGCGAGACCCGCGCTTGCCTAGCATTGCCAACAACCCGACAAAATCAGTCGAGGGCCAGCCCCCCAGAACCTGTCCTGCGCCACCGTCTGCGCGAAGCTCCAGCAGAAAGGCGGCGTTGTCGCGTACTGTCGCGATCTTGGTGCCATTGCGGACGATACGAGTATCCTGAAGCAGCGAGTCGAATTTATCATCATCCATGAAGGCGCACCGACCGACATCGAACCCATCAAAAGCGGTCTCGAATCCCTCCCACTTGTTCTCAATGACTTTCCAGTTGAAGCCAGCCTGAAAGATGCACTTGGTTATGATCGATAGCCATCTGTCCTCGGGCATCGACGCAAGTTCAGCCAGGCTTTTGGGTTTTCCAAGGTTTTGTTCCAGGGCGTCCGGGCCGCCATGTCGTTGCGCTGCGATGGAATAAATCTCGTCAAAATGATGCATCAAAGGCGTCCTCCGAGTGCAGGGTCGCGTGTAGATGCGGCCGATGCAAGGTTCCTGTTGGGGTCTGTTTTTTGCGCGACATACATAAATTCACGCAGTTTGAGAAAGAAATACTCGACAAAGAGAGTGATTCCGGTTTGTGATTGACTCGTCAATCAACTTCCGGCCCGACCAAATGTGAAAACACGTTGGGGCGGGTGCGCTGCGCAATACGGACGGTGGGAAAATACGATCAGTTGACGGGCGGGGCCAATTTGCCTCGACTAAACTGCTTGCTTCCCTTTTCCGGCCAAATTTGTGCATGTTGCGACATGGTATTGTCATGCGACAAGCCTTCCGGCGCGCGACCGCGCCGGTTTGGGCAAAAAAATAGAAGACAGGGAGAATGTCGATGAAAAAACTGAGTGTAAGCCTTTTGGCGATGACGGTAGCCGGATCAGCATACGCAGCCGATATGGGCGCTGTGGACGAGCCGATCAAACTGGCGATCAACGAATGGACCGGTCAGCATGTCACGACGCATGTTGCTGGTGAGATGCTTAAGGCCGCGGGCTATAACGTGGAATATGTCACCGCGGGCATGATGAATCAGTTCCAGGCGCTGGCCGATGGCGACATCGATGCGACGCTGGAAATCTGGTCGTCGAACGTCTCGGACGAATATGCCAAGAAGATCGAAGAAGGCACTGTTGTTGAAATCGGTGATCTGGGTCTGGATGCCAAGGAAGGTATCGCGTACCCCGCGCACGTGGCCGAACTGTGCCCGGGCTTGCCTGCTTGGGAAGCCCTGAAAGGCTGCGCGCAGGTCTTTGCGACGGCGGAAACGCTGCCCGGTGGTCGTCTGGTCGACTACCCGGCCGATTGGGGCACCCCCGGTGCAGACCGCATGGTTGGGCTTGAGCTGCCGTTCAAAGCGGTTCCTGCTGGGTCCGAGGGCGCTCTGATCGCGGAGCTGCGTGCTTCGACCGAGCGTAAATCGCCGCTGCTGATCACCTTCTGGCAGCCGCATTGGGCGATGTCGGCCTATGACGTGCAATTCGTTGAACTGCCAGCCGGTGAAGAAGCATGCTTTAACGACCCATCCTGGGGGCCGAACCCGAACGCGGTGAACGACTGTGACTTTTCGCCCTCGCGCATCTTCAAGGCAAGTTGGAGCGGCATGGAAGACAAATGGCCCGCTGCGTATGAGATCCTGACCAACTATCAACTGGCGGTCGAAGACCAGCAGCCGATGATGGGCGCGATCGACGTTGATGGTGGCTCGGTCGAAGAGGTCGTCGCCGCGTGGATGACCGAGAACGAAGGCAAGTGGCGTCCGGTCGTTGACGCGGCAACCCAGTGAGCCTGTTTAAGTGACTGACGCTAGTACGCCAGCCATTGCCTGCCAGAATCTCTGGCAGGTCTTTGGTTCCGGTGCTGAAAAAGCCCTGACCGACGCGTTGTCTCGGTCAGGGAGCGACGCCGACAAAGCCGCGGCTGAATTGCGGGAAAACGGATTTATCCCCGCCGTTCAGGACGCCAATTTCGAGGTCAAAGAAGGCGAACTATTCGTCATTATGGGCCTGTCGGGTTCGGGGAAATCGACGCTGATCCGCTGTATCTCGCAATTGCTGTCCGGAACGGGGGGCGAGATTCGCGTGGATGGCGAGAACGTCATGGGTGCGTCAAAGAAAGTTCTGACAGACCTGCGTCGCAAGAAACTGGGCATGGTGTTCCAGCATTTCGGTCTGTTCCCGCATATGACCGTCGCCGAAAACGTGGCCTATCCACTGCGCGTGCAGGGTGTCGGCAAAAAGGAACGGCTGGCCCGCGCGCAGGAAGTGATTTCGCTGGTCGGACTGGAGGGCCGCGAGGGCAGTTTCCCCCGCCAGCTTTCGGGCGGTCAGAGGCAACGCGTGGGCATCGCCCGCAGCCTTGCTGTGAACCCCGACATCTGGTTTCTGGACGAGCCGTTCTCGGCCCTCGATCCCTTGATCCGCCGCCAGTTGCAGGACGAATTCCTGCGCATTCAGGCGACGTTGAAGAAATCCATCGTGTTCATCACTCACGACATCCAAGAGGCGCTGAAGCTGGCTGACCGGATCGCCATCATGCGCGATGGCAAGATCGTGCAGATCGGCACGCCAACGGATATCGTGCTGCGTCCGGTCGATGACTATGTGCGCGAATTCTCGAAGGACGTCGCCAAGGGGCAGCACGCCAAGGTCGCCTCGGTCATGCGCGACGACGATCAGCGTGGCCCGGACGATCCTGGTCTGACGACCAGCATGACGCTGGACGCGGCTTTGGCCCACTGCATGGAACTGTACGAGCCTGTGCCCGTGCGCGATGAGGCGGGCAACATCGTCGGCACGGTGCACCCGTCCGATCTGGCTGCGGCGCTTCAGGTGGACGAAACATGACGGCGATCACGGACATCCCCACGCAGGCCCGTCTGACGGTGGGGGCCAAGGCTGCGCTGATGACGGTGATCGTCGGGGCTGTATGTCTGGCGCTGGAAGGGATCGCACCTTGGCTGGTTAAATGGCCCGCCGCGTGGGAGCTGCCCGCGACTCAGTGGGTCGGCGCCTTCCTCGACTGGTTTCTGAACGGCATCAAACCGGCGATGCGGTTGTTTTCTGACCTGATGACCTATCCGATGGACGCGGCGAATTTCGTTCTGGCAAACACGCCTTGGCCGATCCTGATCGGGCTTGTCACCGCACTGGGCTGGTATCTGGGTGGGTTGCCTATGGCGGCGCTGGGGTTCTTTGGCCTCAGCTTCGTGCTGGCCTCAGGATACTGGGCCGAGAGCATGAATACATTGGCGCTGGTCGCCGTCTCGGTCCCTGTGGCGCTGGTTGTCGGCGGCGGGATCGGTATCCTCGCCAATGAAATCCCCCGCGTGAAATCCTTGGTTCAGGCGGTGCTTGATATCATGCAGACCGTGCCGACCTTTGCTTATTTAACGCCGCTATTGCTGCTGTTTGGCTTCGGTCCGGTGGTGGGCCTGATCGCCTCGGCCATCTACGCCGCACCGCCGATGGCGCGCAACGTGATGCTGGGGTTGGAGCGGGTCGAGCCCGAGATCAAAGAGGCCGCCATCATGTCTGGCGGCACCCGGTTCCAGCAGCTGTTTCAGGTGGAAATCCCGGCGGCTGCAACGCAGATCATGGTTGGTGTGAACCAATGCCTGATGGCCGCCTTGTCGATGGTGATCATCGCCGCCGTGATCGGCGGGTTCAATGATATCGGCTGGGAAGTCCTGCTGACCATGCGCAAGGCGCAATTCGGCGAATCCCTGATGGCGGGTCTTGTGATCGTGGTCTTTGCCGTCGTCATTGACCGGATGAGCGGAACGCTGGCCACCGAGCGAAAACGCTATGACCAGCGTGTTGTCTGGGCGGTTCTTGGGTTCACCGTTCTGTTCACCGCCGCTTTCTGGCTGTGGCTTCCGAACCCGTCCGAGTTGACCCTGCTGGACCCTGTAGCCGGGGCGATTGACAGCGGCCTGACCGCCTTTACGCAGGCCAATGGCCCATGGCTGGATGCGCTCAAGAACAACTCTCTGTTCTATGTGCTGCTGCCGTTGCGGATCGGGCTGGATCAGGCGGTGCTACCCTTCACATGGGGGTTCCAGTGGACGCCGGGCATGAGCTATGGCCTGTTCGCCGTGGCCGCCGTGATCGCCACCCTGATGGCATGGCGCGGGCACCTGACAGGCGGGCTGGTCGTGCTGATCCTGATCGGCATGTTGGAAACCGGCATCGCAAACCTGCCATGGCCTTTCGTGCTGACTGGCGCTGCCGCGCTCAGCTATGTCGCGGGAGGTTGGCGTTTGGCGGCACTGTCGGTGGGGCTGCTCTGCACCATCCTCGTCTCGGGCCTGTGGGAGCGCGCCTTGCTGTCGCTATACCTCAGCGGCGCGGCGGTGTTTTCCTGTGCCGTGGTTGGCGGGCTGATCGGTCTGGCCAGTGCAGTATGGGAACCGGTGTGGAAAGTCGTCCGCCCGATCTGTGACATGCTTCAGACTATCCCGCTTTTCGTGTTCCTGATCCCGGTGCTGATGGTGTTCCAGATCGGAGAGTTCTCGGCCTTCCTTGCCATCTGCGCTTACGCGATCGTCCCGATGATCCGTTACACGCGCCACGGTCTGGTCAACACACCCGAGGAAATGATGGAGGCCGCCATTTCCAGCGGCGCGACCGAGTGGCAGATCATGCGCGACGTGCGCGCGCCCTATGCCGCGCCGACCATCCTGTTGGGGCTGAACCAAACCATCCTCTATGCCTTTGCCATGCTGGTGATCGCGGCGCTGATCGGGACCACCGGTCTGGGGCAGTCGATCTACCTGGCGCTAGGGCAGGCCGATGTGGGCTTGGGTGTTTCAGCGGGGGCTGCAATGGCCATACTTGCGTTGATCGCTGACCGCATGGTGCAGGGGTTTGCCGAAGAACGCCGCAAGGCGCTGGGCCTGTAGTAAAGGGCAGGGGCGGCGTGTCCGCCTCTGCTTCCCAATTGATATCGGACAAAGACACTACTTCCGAGCTGGTTTAAACCAGCCGCGGGTTGTTTGGAGGCTCGCATGACCGGGTGGGTAGTGTTCCTGGCCGCGCTTATCACTTTTTTGCTGACGCACGTTATTCCGGCCCGACCGTCCGTGCGAAATTGGCTGATTCAAGTGCTGGGTCGCAAAGGGTATTTTGCGACCTATTCCGTAGTGTCCCTATCGGCTCTTGGATGGCTTATAACCGCCGCAGCACACGCACCCTACGTCGAGGTCATCCCGCCGCTTGCGATCTTGCGGTGGGTGCCGTTGTTGATAATGCCCGTCGCTTGCTGGCTGGCGATTGCCGGGCTGTCGATTCAGAACCCTTTCTCATTCGGAGGGGTGGGGAGCCGCGCCTTCGACCCGGACAACCCCGGTATTCTGCGCAGCACGCGCCATCCGATACTTGCGGCGCTTTTGCTGTGGTCGATCTCGCATCTGCTTGCAAATGGCAGCCTGTCCCATGTGATCCTCTTTGGGTTATTCGCGGGGTTCTCTGCAATGGGCATGATGTTGATAGATCGCCGTAAATCGACCGAAATGGGTGCCGAATGGATACGCCTTTCCCGCAATACCGCGCGTCTGTCCCTGCGCGCACCGCGCCCTTGGCCTGGCCTTTGGATTTGGCTGGTTTCGCTGGTCGTCTTTGCGGGACTGCTTTACCTGCACGCATCCGTGATCGGGCTTTCTCCTCTACCATGACGTAGAACAGTGGTCGGACAGGGACATGCGTGCTATTTGGAATGTCACAGTTTTTCGACGGGGGTCCCCTGAATGTACTTGGCCTATGTAACAACCACTGATCGCGGAGCCACTGACCGGTTGCTAAGCGCGGCTGCGGAACAAATGCTCGAGTCCGGCGCGCGGCTGGTGGGCGTGGTGCAAACCAACACCGAATGCGCCGACAGCAGCAAGTGCGATATGGATGTCCGCGTCCTGCCGGCAGGAGAAACCATTCGCATCTCACAATCACTTGGTTCGCAATCGCGTGGGTGCCGTCTGGATCCCGCCGCGCTTGAGAAAGCTGTGGGGTATGTCACGGCTTCGCTGGCGGATGCACCGCAACTTTTGATCGTGAACAAGTTCGGCAAGCACGAAGCGGATGGGCGCGGTTTCCGTCCCGTTATTGCCGAGGCACTTGCGCAGGACATCCCTGTTCTGGTCGGGGTGAATGGCCTGAACAAGGAAAAATTCGAGGAGTTCACCGGAGGAGCCGCCGAGCAAATCGCACCCGAACTTGAGGCGATCATAGGGTGGTTCGACCGGGTAACGGCAGAGCGCGCGGCTGCTGCCTGAAGGTGCCTTCCGTAGGGTAAGATACTGGAAACCTGACTTGTTTCGGGGTTAATGTGCTGCAATCCTCCGACCCGGAGGAGATCGCAGATGTGGACCAACTGGTCGGGAAACCAAAGTTCAAGCGCGCCAATTACACGCCCTGTTTCGCTTGCTGATCTGCAACAGGCTGTCGCACAACCCGGTAGTCTGCGGGTTGTCGGATCGGGGCATTCATTTACACCGATTGTGTCGGGCGCGGACCGGATACTGGACCTGTCCAGCCTTGAATTGGCGGCATTAGGTCAGGTCGGCAAAGACAGGGTGTGGGCAAATGCCAATGCGCGTCTGAGCGATCTGTCTCCGGCGCTTGCCGAACACGGCTTGGCCTTTCGTAACCTTGGCGACATCAACGGGCAGTCGATAGCAGGCGCAGTATCAACCGCGACGCATGGGACCGGGCGCACGTTGCCGTGCCTTGCGGCGGAAATAACTGCGGCGTGTCTGGTCGGCGCGGACGGGGACATCCTGTCGACGCAGGACATCCCACTTGAAATGGCGCAGGTCTCGCTTGGTACTCTTGGCGTTTTGTCCGAGGTTCAGATCGCGGTGGTCCCGAAATACAACCTGCGCCGCCGGGTGCGGCTGGCTCCGCTTGAAGAAACTCTGGCCAGCATGCATCAGAAGTGGGCCGAATTTCGGAACTTTGAATTCTTTTATATCCCCTTCACCGGCAAGGCCGTTGAGATTCGACATGAACTAACCGAAGCAGCCGAGACCAAAGCCCCGCGCGATTTGGATATGATCGCGGTCAAGATGATGAGACTGGCCAGAAACGCTGGCCGGGTCAGCGACAGCTTGCGAGGCGTTTTGCTGAAGTTGCTGACATTGGCACACTCGGATGAAGACTATGTGGGTGAAAGCTGGCGTGTTCTGTGCAGCGACCGCCACATTCGGTTCAACGAGATGGAATATCACCTCCCACCCGGTGTCGCGGACGAGGTGTTGCGTGAGGTGTTGACGCGTCTGCATCGTGATCACAAGGACATATATTTTCCCATCGAGGTCAGGCAAACTGCGGGTGACACGGCCTGCCTCTCGCCGTTTCAGGGCGGGCCGCGCATTTCGATCGCGCTGCACACCGACGCGGCCGAGGACCACGCCCGTTATTTCTCGGCGATCGAGCCTCTGCTGCTTGAGGCCGGAGGCCGCCCGCACTGGGGAAAGATGCATAATCTGACGTATAAAGAGCTTTCGCGCCTCTACCCTGACTTCGACCGTTTTTGCGCGCTGAGGGAACAATTGGACCCTGGTGGCAAGTTTCTCACGCCTGCCTTGGCCAAGCTGTTCCGACCATGACAGCGGCGTATTTGCAAAACCTGTCCAGCACATTGCGCGACTATGGCGTCGACAAACCAGTGGCTATCGTCGATCTGGATCGGCTGGATGCAAATTGCGCGTCGGCGCGTGGCTCGGTCGCGCCGGGTCTGGCGCGTCGTCTTGTTGCCAAGTCCCTGCCATGCTTGCCGCTGCTTGATCATATCCGAGCGCAAATACCGTCATCAGGGCTCATGACCTTTTCCGAGCCTATGCTTGCGGCGCTATTGCAGGCTGAACCTGACACTGACCATCTGATCGGCAAACCCCTTCCTGTCAATTCAGCAGCACGGATTTTGCGAAACTATCCAAGTGCGGCCGAGCGTGTGCAGTGGCTCATCGACACGCAGGAACACTTGGACGCTTATCTGAAGCTGGCTGAAACCACTGGCCTCCAGCTTCGCGTGTCGCTGGAAATCGATATCGGCTTACACCGGGGTGGGCTGCGTCCCGAAGACATCCCGGGGATTGCACAGCGTATTGGCAGTCACCCATATGCGAGGTTGGCGGGGGTCATGGGGTACGAGGCGCATTTGGCCAAGCTGCCCCGTGTCCTGAAATCTCGCGCCAAACGGTTCAGCGCAGACGCGTTTCAACGTGCTGTAGCGGGGCTGCCAAATGCAGGCGAGGGGCTTTGCCTCAACACCGGGGGCAGCCTGACGTTTCAGTCCTATGCCGCTGACGGAGCCGCCAACGAGGTCGCCTTTGGGTCGGTATTGGTCAAGCCCACCGATTTTGACCACGCGACGACGACGGCGTTTCAACCTGCCGCCTTTATTGCCTCTCCAATTTTGAAAGTGACGCAAGGTAACGCGTTGCCCGGTTTGGACATCCTACCCAGACGGAAGACCGACTTGGCGATATTTGGCGGGCATTTTCTGGGGCAGCCTGTGTTTCCAAGCGGCTTTTCCTATTCGTCGATTTTCGGCCGCTCAAGCAATCAGGAAGTATGGACCGGTCCATTGGGGTCCAGCGTGAAACCCGGGGACATCGCCCTGTTGCGGCCAACACAAAGCGAGGCTGTGCTGAATCAGTTCGGACCGCTTCTGGTTTTGAAAGGGGGGCAGGTGGTGGACGAGTGGCAATGTCTGCCGAATTAACGGCCCGTTGAACTTTGTCACCATCTGAAGAAGATGGTGGGCGACCCTGGAATCGAACCAGGCGTGCGTCTCCGCGAGGGAGTTACAGTCCCCTGCCACACCTTGCGGCCTGTCGCCCACTGTCAGGCGTTGCACCTGACGTGGAGGCGTGATTACTAGCGCCTTAAAGGAGCGTCAACAGGAAAATATCGCTTTGGCGCAGGAAACCGATTTCCCGGCCCGGAGGCCCAAGAAATGAAAAAACCCAAGTGGGTCGTTGAAAAGGAACAGGCGCGCAAAGCTGCGGCGTCCGAAACCGTCTGGCTGTTCGGACTGCACGCTGTACGCGATGCTCTGATGAACCCGGACAGGCAGAAGCTGCGCTTGATTGTGACCCGCAACGCGCGGGACAAATTGGCCGAAGCCATTGAGTTCGCAGGGATTGAGCCCGAGATGGTCGATCCGCGCAAATTTACCGCTCCGATTGATCCGGGGTCCGTGCATCAGGGCGCGGCCTTAGAGGTAAAGCCGCTGGACTGGGGTGGGCTGGCCGAGAACTGCATCGGGCGCGAACACCCGCGCGTTATCCTGCTGGACCGCGTGACAGACCCGCACAATGTCGGGGCGATTCTACGCTCGGCCGAAGTACTGGGGGCCAGCGCGGTTATCGGAACGCGCCATCATTCGGCCCCGGAAACGGGGGCGCTTGCAAAAACCGCCAGTGGTGCGCTGGAAAGGCAGCCCTACCTGCGTGTTCGCAATCTGGCCGATGCAATAGTCGCGTTGCAGGATATGGGCTTTCTGGTGCTGGGTCTGGACGGCGAAGCGGACCTTACCATCGAGGCCACTTTGGACGGCAAACTGGATCAACCAGTGGCGCTGGTGCTTGGGGCCGAGGGGCCGGGCCTGCGCCAAAAGACCAAGGAAACCGTTGATCACCTGGTGAAAATCGACGCAGCGGGTGGGTTTGGTTCACTGAACGTCTCAAATGCGGCCGCGATTGCCCTATATGCCTCAAGGCACAGATAAACAGGAGAGCACCATTTCCACGCCCTCGAAAATCGCCACCTGCTGCTATTGCGGAACCCGCGCGGCGCTGGTTCTCAAAGGGAAGCAGCGTCATGAGCTTAGTTGTTCAAGCTGTGGTGCCCCGCTGCACGACTTGAAAATGGTGCCCAAGCGCAAACTGTCGGAAAGCAGGCCTGCGCGGGATAACGCAAAATATCATCGCCCTTACAAGAACAAAAAGAAGAAGAAAAAGGGTGTTTTCTCTCGAGTTCTGGACGAAGCCTGGGACGTGATTGAAGATATCTTTGATTGATCGGCTGTTTTCGCGTCGCGCCTGATCACAACCACGTTAATGGGGGTTCCAGATGCAAAGAAAAATTGCAATTTGATACCCTGACTCTCAAAACGTGACTTGATGACGATGAACCGACGTTTCCTTCTTGGCGCGATCGCCGCTGCTGTTTTTGCCCCGGCTGCCTATGCGCAGGACATGCCCATTTTTTTCGAGACGGGCGGTGCAGCTATGGCGGGCTACGATGCGGTTTCCTATTTCAATGGCGGAACACCCGTTCAAGGTTTGCCCGAATTCTCTGTGATGTGGAAAGGGGCCGAGTGGCACTTTGTGTCAGCCGAGAATCGGGATGCGTTTGAGATGAACCCGCGGGCCTATGCTCCTCAATTTGGCGGGTACTGCGCATATGCAATGGCGCAGGGGCAGTTGGTCAGTACGGACCCGAACCTCTGGCAAGTGGTCGATGGCCGCCTTTACCTGACCCATTCGCCTGAGATTGAACTTATTTGGAACAGTGATGCCCCGGAATATATCCGTATGGCCGAGTCATATTGGCCTGCCGTTCTTTATGATCAGTAGGCGAATTCCTGCCTCTTTTGGCGTGTCATCACAAAAATGAGCGCGACCTCTTTTTTTCTGAAAACTTATGCCTAAATGTCACAGTGACCGCGGAACGGAACTGCCGCGGGTCATTTCACTGTCCCTCGTTCCAACAACTGGCGCTCAGATTTCGATCTGAGCGCTTTTTTCTTTTGTGTGGTCCGAATAGGGTGGCCGCATGACTGACTATACCGATGTGTTTCTGAAAGACATTCTGCAGCGAACCAAGTCGATCGCCGTGGTTGGCGTTTCGATGAATCCGGTCCGTCCCAGTTACTATGTGGCGCGCTACCTATCGCTCAAGGGATACAAGGTGATCCCTGTCAATCCGGGGCACGCAGGCAAAATGTTGTTCGGTGAGACGGTCCGCGCTTCGCTGTCGGATATTTCCGGGCCGGTAGACATGGTGGATATTTTCCGGCGTTCAGAAGCGGTTCCGCCAATCGTTGATGAGGCGCTGAAGGCGTTTCCAGACTTGCGCACAGTCTGGATGCAGATCGGCGTGGAAAACCCTGAAGCCGCCGCAGTAGCCGAAGCGCGCGGCGTTGATGTTGTGATGAATCGTTGCCCGAAAATCGAATATCAACGCCTGTTCGGAGAGCTTCGCATGGGCGGCTTTGCGACCGGGGTGATATCGTCCAAGCTCTGAGGGTTTAGCCGTCGGGCAGGGGCTTCAGCCGCGCGACCTGCTCTAGCCGCCGCTGTTCGAGTACGATTTCGCGCGGCACCCATTCGTATTTCGTATCTTCCGGCAATGGCGACCAGAATAAGGTTCCACCGTACCGCCATGGGTCCAGAACGACGCCATCGTACATGGTTTCACCTTTGCGGCTGATGATCGCGGTGCTGTGGTCGATACGGAACGGATTGTCCGCATTGGCGATAGCGCGATGCATTTCCAGCGTTTGAAAGCCTTCCTGATCCAGCCGCCGCTCGATGTCTTCGGCCCAGTGCCAGCACAACCCGCGAGGGCGCAGCCCCTTGTTGACCTTGGCATTGTGAATCAGCGGGGGATCGGTGATTTCGTATTCCTGCACCAACTGCGCGGTGTAGGAATAGGCGATACGCGCCGCACGGTCTGCTTCTTCGGGGTCGATATCGGGGCCAAGGCTGCGAATTTCAGACGCCAGCCGCTGAACCTCGTCTCCGGTTGACGGCGGGGCGACCGAACAGGCGCCCAGTATCGCAAGCGCAAATACAAACCCCAAAGCTTTGATCATGTCCGCGCCTTTGATCTGTGACCCTTTCAAGGACACACTAAAAGATTGCGAGGGCGGACGTCACCCCTTTGGTCGCGCTGCCTTTTCTTCCAGACCGCTGGTGCCTTGACGCCGCGCCAGCTCGTCCAGTACGTCGTCCAACGCGACGTCACGCGCGGCCAGCATAACCAGAAGATGATAAAGCACATCCGCAGCCTCGGAGGTCAGCTTTGCCTGATCGCCCTTGACCGCCTCGATGATCGCTTCAACAGCTTCTTCACCGAACTTCTCGGCGCATTTTTCCGGGCCTTTGGCCAACAGCTTGGCGGTCCAGCTGCTGTCCGGGTCAGCGCCCTTGCGCGCCTCAATCGTTGTGGCCAGGTCTTGCAGGATGCTCATGTCAGCCTCATCGGAATGCCTGCGGCGGCCATATGTTCTTTGGCCTCGCGGATTGTGTACTCGCCGAAATGAAAGATTGAGGCGGCAAGAACGGCGCTTGCACCCCCTTCGGTCACGCCCTCGACCAGGTGGTCAAGATTGCCGACGCCGCCAGAAGCAATGACCGGCACGTCAACGGCGTCGGAAATGGCGCGGGTCAGAGGCAGGTTGAACCCAGCCTTCGTGCCATCGCGGTCCATCGAAGTCAGCAGGATTTCACCGGCACCCTTGGCAACCACGGTTTTTGCGAATTCCACTGCGTCGATGCCCGTTGGCTTGCGGCCACCATGGGTGAATATCTCCCATTTGCCGGGGCTGACGGTTTTGGCGTCGATCGCGCAGACGATGCACTGGCTGCCGAACTGATCCGCCGATTCCGCGATCACATCCGGGTTCGCCACGGCTGCTGAGTTGAAACTGACCTTGTCAGCACCGGCCAGCAGCAGGGCGCGCACGTCCTCTTTGGTGCGCACACCACCACCCACGGTCAGAGGAACAAAGCACTGTTCCGCCGTCCGCTGGACTACATCGAACATGGTGCCCCGGTTTTCATGGGTGGCGTGGATGTCCAGAAAACAGATCTCATCGGCTCCGGCTGCGTCATAGGCTTTTGCCGACTCCACCGGATCGCCCGCATCGCGCAGGCCAACAAAATTGACGCCTTTGACCACACGGCCATCGGCGACATCCAGACAGGGAATGATGCGGGTTTTTAGCATGTGGTGTCCTCTATTGCGGGCACGTCTACCGGCAAAGCCCCGCCGATGCCAGACTTGTGATTGCCGTACGGCGCAAAGCTGTGAAAACTGGGGTGAAATTCAACAAAGGAATTCCGATATGCGCAATCTGATACTGGCAACATTTCTGACTTTCGGAGGCGCTCTGTCCGCCATGGCTGACGACATTATCAAAATTCCTACAGACAAATCTGTCGCCGAAGCGCTGGACGCGCTCGAAGCAGCCGTCGGCAACGCGGGTGCGACCGTATTCGCCCGGGTCGACCATGCAGCCGGTGCCGAAAAGGTTGGCACGCCGATCCCGGCCAATCAGGTCCTGATCTTTGGCAACCCAGCGCTTGGCACACCCGCGATGCAGATCGACCCGAGGGCCGGCTTGTTCCTGCCGTTGAAGGTTCAGGCTTACGAAGACGCCGATGGTCAGGTTTGGCTGGCCTACGAAGACCCCAAAGAGACGATGGATGAGCTAGACGAGGTCGAGAAATCGCCGGTGATCGACAAGATGCGCGGCGCGTTGGCCAAGTTGACCGCCGCGGCCGCGCAGTAACTTAGCCTAGGGCGCGGATGGCCTCCGCCAGATCAATCGCGCCGTCGTAAAGTGCGCGCCCTGAAATCGCTCCGTCCAGTTCCACGCCGCAATCGCGCAGGGCAATCAGGTCGTCCAGGGAACTGACGCCGCCAGACGCGATCACAGGAATTGACACGGCCCGGGCAAGGGCGGCGGTGGCCTCTATATTGGGGCCCTGCATGGCTCCGTCGCGGTTGATATCGGTGTAGATGATCGCCGCAACGCCCGCGTCCTCGAAGCTGCGGGCCAGATCGGTGACTTGCACGTCCGTTTCTTCGGCCCAGCCTTTGGTGGCGACCATTCCGTTGCGCGCGTCGATGCCCACGGCAACCTTGCCGGGGAATTCCCGCGCCGCTTCGCGCACCAGATCAGGGTTTTCAACGGCCACGGTGCCCAGAATGACACGCGCCAGCCCTTTGTCGATCCAGGTTTCGATCGTTGCCATGTCACGGATGCCACCGCCCAGTTGTGCGGGTACGTTGCAGGCCGCCAGAATCGCCTCGACCGGAGCCGCATTGACCGGCTCGCCAGCGAAGGCGCCGTTCAGGTCAACCAGATGCAGCCAGTCACATCCCGCGTCGACGAAGGCTTTGGCCTGCGCCGCCGGGTCGTCGTTGAACACGGTTGCCTTGTCCATTTCACCGCGCAGCAGGCGCACGGCCTGGCCGTCTTTGAGGTCGATAGCGGGGTAAAGGATCATTTTGGGCCTTCTTTCATGGTCGTTCCGGCGGGATATCGCACAAGCGGGGCGGGGTTTGCAACGCGACGCTGGGTCAATCTTGCGGCACGGCCTTCTGCGCGACACAGTATCGCCACCAAATGGAGAACATCATGAAATATTCGATCATTGCAGCGGCAGCCCTGTGCGTTCTTTCCACGGCGGCAACGGCTGATCCGGTTGACGGTCTGTGGAAGACCGAGCCGAATGAAGATGGCAACTATCTTCAGGTTTCGATCCAGCCTTGCGGAAGTGCGACCTGCGGCACCATCGACAGCGCATTTGACGGCTCGGGCGATCAGGTGCTGGATTATGAGCACTTGGGCAAACAGATGATCTGGGACATGACGCCAGAGGGTGACGGAGCCTATGGCGGCGGTAAAATCTGGGCCCCGGACAAGGACAAGACCTACAACTCGAAAATGTCGCTGAACGGCCAGAACCAACTGACCGTAAAAGGCTGTGTTGCAGGCGGTCTGGTCTGCCGTGGGCAGACGTGGACGCGCGTTCAGTAAGACTTAGGGCGTCCAGTTCAGGAAGTTCCCGATCATACGCAAGCCAACATCCTGGCTTTTTTCGGGGTGGAACTGCATGCCAATCATCGTGTCGCGGCCGATCACGGCCGTGACTTCCTGACCATAATCCACATAGGCCAGCCGTTGCGCCGGATCGGTGACGCGGAAATGGTAGGAGTGGACGAAATATGTATGGTCGCCCGACTTCACCCCGTCAAAGACCGGGTGGTCACTTTCGAGCACCAGATCGTTCCACCCCATATGCGGTACCTTTAGCGCGCTGTCCGAAGGGGCGATCCGCACCACGTCCCCGGCAACCCAACCCAGACCGTCGGTCTCGGCGTATTCGTGGCCTTTTGAGGCCATAAGCTGCATTCCAACGCAGATACCCAGAAACGGCCGTCCCTTTTGTTCGACCGCTTCGACCATGGCGTCATAGATACCCTTGTGGCCCCGCAGCTCGGCAGCGCAGGCGGGAAATGCGCCATCACCCGGCAGCACCAGACGATCCGCGCGCGCAACGACGTCAGCGTCCGAGGTCACAACGACCTCACCCGTATTCAGTTCGCGCGCCATGCGTTGAAACGCCTTTTCTGCCGAGTGCAGATTGCCGCTCTCGTAGTCGATAATGGCTGTCAGCATTTACAGCGCGCCCTTGGTGGACGGAATCGCATCGGCCTTGCGCGGGTCAGTTTCAACCGCCAGACGCAACGCGCGCGCGACCGCCTTGAACGCGGCCTCGGCAATGTGGTGGCTGTTGAATCCGTGCAACTGGTCGATATGCAGCGTGATGCCGCCATGAGTGCTGAGCGCCTGAAAGAACTCGCGCACCAGCTCGGTGTCGAACGTGCCGATCTTGGGTGTCGGCAAGTCCACATTCCAGATCAGGAACGGGCGGCCCGACAGGTCCAGCGCGCAGCGCACCTGCGCGTCGTCCATCGGCAAGTGACATTCGCCATACCGCCGAATACCTTTCTTGTTGCCCAGGGCTTCGGTCAAAGCCTGACCCAGCGCGATGCCGGTATCTTCGACCGTGTGGTGATCGTCGATGTGGTAATCGCCCTTTGCGCGGATCGTCATGTCGATCAACGAATGGCGCGCAAGCTGGTCCAACATGTGATCGAAAAACCCGACGCCGGTTTGGTTGTCATACTGGCCGGTGCCGTCCAGATTGACCTCGACCGAGATTTCGGTCTCGGCGGTCTGACGGCTGATCTTTGCGCTGCGCATGGGCGAATTCCTTTTGCTACAGCCGCGCTTATAGACGCGGATGGGAGGGGTTATCCAGACCGCTCGTGCCATTCTGCGCAAACTGTTGCAGGGGATTGCGCCGGGCGTCACGCCGTGCCAGCCTGCACGCAACTTGAACAACCAAGGCCCGGCCCATGTCCACCTGCGTCTTCATTCAGATCCGCTGCAAACCCGGCACAACATACAAGGTGGCCGAGGAAATCGCCCTGCGCGAAATTCACTCCGAGCTGTACTCGACCAGTGGCGAATACGACCTGATGCTAAAGCTCTATATCCCCGAATCCGAAGATGTGGGCCATTTCATCAATGAGCATCTGCTGGTGATCCCGAATATCGAGCGATCACTGACCACGATGACCTTCAAGGCGTTTTAGCCCAGTTCAAACGTGGTAATGCCAAAGACTCGGTTCATGTCGATATCCGGTTCGTGATCGGAATACATTCGGGCCGTTTCAAATACTTTCTCAAGACCAAGCAGCGCAGCCGCCGAAAATGCGGCCTCGTTGGGTTGAGGCATGTCGATGAAAACCTCGTGCTGGCCCTTGTCCAGCGGCAGGGTCGTCAGCAGGCTGGCCAGCAACGCAAGCGCGATTGCGCTGTCGTCGGCAAACAGAGGGCCGACCTTGAAACCGGACTGGCACGGCCGAAGTGTGGCGTAGCCCTTGATCTGCCCTGCTTCGGTGTAAACCCGCGAAACGTGGTTGGGCGCGCTCAGCCAGCTTTGCAAAAAGGCGTCACGTGGGGCAGGGAACAGTTTGCGATCATAAGCAATTAGGGCATCTGGCGCGTCGTTCACCGCTGTAATGCCCCGCCCCAAGACTTGACCGAGCTTGGGCAGAATGTCTGCAACCTTTGCGCAGAAACGAAAGTTGTTGTGCGCGAATGTAAAGCCTGACTTGCGGTAGCTGTCTTGCAGCTCAGCAATTCCGTCCAATCCCATATTGCGCCGCCCGCAACGGGCCAATGCGTGCTGAGCGATTTCAAGCCCGTGGCCCGATCCACGATATTCCGGGCGAACGAAATATAGCCCAAGAAAGGAAAACGTATCGTCATAGTTAACGGCTGAAACGGATGAAATCATATCGCCATTCAGAAATCCGCCCAGATAACCCTCGGGGTCGATTGACCGGAAACATTGAGCATCGTGATGGCCGGGGTTCCACCCCTCGTGCCCAGACCAATCCACAGCATTCTGTAATTCCGCAGCGCTCAGCGGGCGAACAATATAATTTGACATAGTTAAAATCCTGAAATCGGTAACGCCACTAGCATGGCGCAACATCATTCCGGAAACCAGAAAAGTTTAGGAAACAATCGTATCTGGAGCGGGCGAGGCGATTCGAACGCCCGACCCTAACCTTGGCAAGGTTATGCTCTACCCCTGAGCTACGCCCGCATCAGATACATATGTGTTGGTCCTTAGACCTCTCAATGGAGCGGGCGAGGCGATTCGAACGCCCGACCCTAACCTTGGCAAGGTTATGCTCTACCCCTGAGCTACGCCCGCGCCGTTGAGTGAGGCGTGAAGTATAAATTCTGGCGGAAAGCTGCAAGAGGAAAAACGCGTCTTTCGCAAAAAATCTTTCCCGATGATGCGGTGATCATCTCTATTAACCAAACGTCACTACAGACCGATCTGCACGAACAAGCCTGAAAAGCTAAGCAAAATCCGCTAGACAGCGTGTGCCCGCAAACGGGAAGCACTGGAAATCGGAGACAGCATGCTAACCATCACACCTATCTACGCCTCTCTCGCTGCCTTTTTGTATCTTGGATTGAGCTTCAGCGTGATTGGTCGCCGCAGAAGTAACAGAGTCTCTTATGGGGATGGCGGCAAAGACCCCATGATCAAAGCCATCCGAACTCATGGAAACTTTGCTGAATACGCTCCTTTTACGTTGTTTTTGATGGCAATGGCCGAACTGCAGGGCGGCGGATGGCTGTTGATAAACTTTCTTGGGCTTATGCTGTTGGTGGGGCGCGTATGTCACGCGTATGGCTTTGGACGCTCGCCTCAGGTTGTTATCTTGCGGCAGATCGGGATGGTTCTAACCTTTACCTCCCTTCTTGTTTCGGCGGTCGCAAACCTGATTCTTGCGCTTTGATTGCGCCGCACTCCATGACAAAGAAAAGACGCATTTCTGCCTGATTGTGTAGCTAGCCTTTCCAAAATCGAGATTTTGCGCACACAAATGACCGATTTTTGCTGCCACTCGAAGCTGGGACAGGTGAACAAATGAAACGGATTGTGTCTATCGGGCGCGTTTTGGCGACCTCTTTTCTTTTGATTGGAGCGGCCAGTTTTGTCGCGGTTATTGCTGTCCCCGAAGCGGCCATCGCCAAAAACGGCAATGGCGGTGGAAATGGCGGCGGCAAGGGGGGTGGTAAAGGCAACGGAGGCGAAAACGCTGGTGGCAAGTCCAGCGGCAAATCCGGCGAAAAAAGCGCGAAGGCCAAGGGAGGTTCCGAAGCCAAGTCTAAACAGACTGGTAAAGGCTTGCTTGGCGCTATTGGTCTCAAGAAGACGGACAAGCAGAAATCAGCAAAGGCGCAAGCCTCCGGTCAAAACAAGCCCGGCCTGCTTGGTACTCTTGAGAATCTGGTCAAGGGGAACAAAAAGACGACGAAGGTTGTCACGAAATCGGCCGTTGTGGATGAAGAATACATTCATCCAAATAAGCACGGTAAAATCGCCTCTGAGCTTAAGGGGCTCAATGCCGCTCATGCCAGCCAGACCGCGCTTTTGAACGCTTCCCCCAACAGTATGCCGGGCAAGCTGTATACCTATCAGCAGAGCATCCTTGGGTACACGGACGCCTCAACAGATCTTTCGGACAAACAGATGGAGTTGGACACCCTGTTGGGCATGAAAGAAAATGACATTCTAACGAAATTCGCCCCGACCGAAGACGAACTTTTGGACAACCCTGAACTCACCGCGCAGGACAAGTACGATGCGGCGGTCGAAGAAGCTCAACTGGCCTTGGACGAAGCGGAAAAAACGCTGGCCGAGACTGACCCGCAAGAGGCTTTGGACACACTGACAGGTGGGCGCGAGCTGAGCGATGATGCGCTGAACGAGCTGCACGACCTTCTGGACCTGCCTGCACCCGAGGAATACGAGGTGTCGATCGATGACGGTGTGCAAACGTTGCCAGAGAATACCGAAGAAGAAGTGATCGACGGCTAACACTGGCAATGAAACAAAATGAAAGGGCGCGCCGGTTGGCGCGCCTTTTTTGTTATTCCAGTTCGACCAGTAGGTCTTTGGCGTCGATCTGGCCGCCGGGCTGAACTTGGACCGACTTAACCACCGCGTCGCGTTCTGCATGTATACCGGTTTCCATTTTCATGGCCTCGATGGTCAGCAGCAGATCGCCTTCTTTGACTTCCTGCCCGGCAGAGACGGCCACGGTCGCAACAACCCCTGGCATCGGTGCGCCGATATGGTTGGGGTTGCCTGCCTCGGCCTTTGGTCGGGCCTGTGTGGACGACGTCACCAGACGGTTCGGCACTCGGATCACGCGGGGTTGGCCGTTGAGTTCAAAGAAGACTTTGACCTCGCCTTTCTCGTCGGTCTCACCGATGGCCTGACAACGGATTTCCAGCGTCTTGCCGGGGTCGATTTCGGCAGTGATCTCTTCGCCTGGGTCCATGCCATAGAAGAAGGTGCGCGTGGGCAGGGTACGGACCGGGCCATAAGTGCGGTGGCGGCCCATATAGTCGAGGAACACCTTGGGATACATCAGGTATCCGTTCAGATCTTCGTCATCGACCTCTTTGCCTTCCAGCAGCTTTGACAGCTCGGCGCGGGTGGCTTCCAGATCGACGGCAGGCACGTCTTTGCCGGGGCGGTCGGTGTTGGGGGCTTCGTCCTTCAGCACCTTCTTGATGATCGTATCGGGAAACCCGCCCGGAGGCTGGCCCAGATTGCCGCGCATCATATCGACGACCGAGTCGGGGAAGGCCACATCCGTATCCGCGCTTTCCACATCATCGCGGGTCAGACCCTGGCTGACCATCATCAACGCCATATCGCCGACAACCTTGGACGACGGCGTCACCTTGACGATGTCGCCAAACATCTGGTTCACGTCAGCATACATCTGCGCAACCTCGTGCCAGCGTTCCTCCAGCCCCAAGCTGCGCGCTTGCGCCTTGAGGTTGGTGAATTGACCGCCCGGCATCTCATGCAAATAAACCTCGGAGGCCGGAGCCTGAAGGCTGGATTCAAACGCCGCGTATTGGCCTCGCACGGCCTCAAAGTAGTCGCTGATCTCGCGGATGGCCTTGATGTCCAGCCCGGTGTCCCGCTCGGTATGGCGCAGGGCTTCGACCACGGTGCCCAGCGTCGCCTGCGAGGTGTTGCCCGAGAAGCTGTCCATCGCGCAATCTACCGCGTCCACGCCCGCCTCGGACGCCGCCAGAATGGTGGCGCTGGCGATGCCCGCGGTGTCGTGCGTGTGGAAGTGGATCGGCAGGCCAACCTCTTCTTTCAGCGCGCGGATCAGAATGCGGGCCGAGGCCGGTTTCAGCAGACCCGCCATATCCTTGAGGCCCAGCACATGTGCGCCCGAATCGCGTAGTTCTTTCGCCATGCCGACATAGTATTTCAGGTCGTACTTGGCGCGATCGGGGTCCAGAATATCGCCGGTATAGCAAACAGTACCCTCGCAAATCTTGCCGTTCTCAACGACCGCATCCATGGCAACGCGCATATTCTCGACCCAGTTCAGCGAGTCGAACACGCGGAACACGTCGATATTCTGTGACGCCTGGCGGACAAACTCCTGCACCACGTTGTCGGGGTAGTTGGTGTACCCAACCCCATTCGCCCCGCGCAGCAGCATCTGGGTCATAAGGTTCGGTATCGCCTCGCGCAGGTCGCGCAGACGTTGCCACGGGCATTCCTGCAGGAACCGGTAGGCCACATCGAACGTCGCGCCGCCCCAACATTCGACCGAGAACAGTTGCGGCAGGTTGGCCGCATAAGTCGGTGCCACCTTGATCATGTCGATCGAGCGCATCCGGGTGGCCAGCAGCGACTGGTGCCCGTCGCGCATGGTGGTGTCGGTGATCAGCAACTGCCGCTGTGCCTTCATCCAGTCGGCCACGGCCTGCGGGCCTTTCTGCTCTAGCAGGTTGCGGGTGCCCATTTGGGGCTCCGCTTTCAGCGCGGGGGGCTTGGCCTCTTTCAGGTCGGCGCGGGGTTCGGGGCGGTCCTTGGTTTCGGGATGCCCGTTCACGGTGATATCCGCGATATAGGTCAGAACCTTGGTGCCCCGGTCGCGGCGACGCTTGAAGGTGAAAAGGTCCGGCGTCGTGTCGATGAACTTGGTGGTGTATTCATTCGACAGGAAGGTCGGGTGTTTCAGCAGGTTGATGACAAAGTCGATATTGGTACTGACACCGCGAATACGGAACTCGCGCAGGGCGCGGTCCATCCGCGCAATCGCGGCTTGCGGCGTCGGTGCCCATGCCGTGACCTTGGTCAGCAGAGAGTCATAATACCGCGTGATCACTCCGCCCGCATAGGCCGTGCCGCCGTCCAGACGGATGCCCATGCCAGTGGCCGAGCGGTAGGCGGTGATGCGGCCATAATCGGGGATGAAGTTGTTCTGCGGGTCTTCGGTGGTGATACGGGTTTGCAGCGCGTGGCCGTTCAGATGCACATCCGACTGGCTGGCGGCTCCGGTGGCCTCGGCCAGAGTTTTCCCCTCGGCGATCAGGATCTGGGCCTGCACGATGTCGATACCGGTGACCTCTTCGGTGACGGTGTGTTCGACCTGCACGCGGGGGTTCACCTCGATGAAGTAGAACTTGCCGGTCTCCATATCCATCAGGAATTCGACCGTGCCCGCGCATTCGTAGTTCACATGGGCGCAGATTTTGCGGCCCAACTCGCAGATTTCCGCGCGCTGTTCGTCGGACAGGTACGGGGCAGGGGCGCGTTCCACGACCTTCTGGTTCCGGCGCTGGACCGAGCAGTCGCGTTCATAGAGGTGATAAATCTCACCATGCTTATCGCCCAGAATCTGAACCTCGACATGGCGGGCGCGGGTGATCATCTTTTCCAGATAGCCCTCGCCGTTGCCGAATGCGGCCTCAGCCTCGCGGCGGCCTTCCAGAACCTTTTCTTCCAGTTCTGCCTCGGATTCGATGGGGCGCATCCCGCGTCCACCGCCGCCCCACGACGCTTTCAGCATCAGCGGATAGCCGATCTCGGCGGCCTCGGCCCGGATTGCGTCCATGTCATCGCCCAGAACCTCGGTCGCGGGGATGACCGGCACGCCCGCCTCGATCGCGACGCGACGGGCACTGGCCTTGTCACCAAGGGCGCGCATGGTCTCGGCCTTGGGGCCGATGAACGTGATGCCGTTCTGAACGCAGGCATCCACGAATTCGGGGTTTTCCGACAGAAGGCCATAGCCCGGATGGATCGCGTCCGCACCGCATTCCTTGGCGACGCGGATGATTTCGTCGATGCTCAGATATGCCGCAACCGGGCCCATCCCTTCGCCAATGCGATATGCCTCATCCGCCTTGAAACGGTGCAGGCCCAGCTTGTCCTCTTCGGCGAAGATAGCAACGGTGCGTTTGCCCATCTCGTTGGCTGCGCGCATCACGCGAATGGCAATCTCGCCGCGGTTGGCGATCAGGATCTTGGTAAAGTCGGTCATGTCAGGTCCCGGTCCTACTTGTTTGGCCGTGTTGATAGGCAGACAATACGCGCACGTATATCAGTCGTTCTGGGTAGAACCGGCATGTTAACGCTCGCAAACGCCCTCTGTTAGCGCTATCTTACTACACGCGCTGCGCTGCGGCATCAATCCAGAGTCAAGATCGGCGGGATTTGTTCCAGTGTTGCGGCCCCCAACTGCCCCATATTCGCCTGCAGGTCCTGCCGCAAAATGTCGATCACATGCGCTGGACCGTTTTGGCCCAATGCGGCCAAACCGTACATAAAACCACGGCCCAGCATGACAAAATCAGCTCCAAGAGCCAGCGCTCGCAATATGTCCAGCCCACTCTCGATCCCGCTGTCGAAGATCAGCGGCAGGTCGGTTGCTGCCCGGATCGCCGGCAGGGCCTCAATACCGGCAGGTGCTCCGTCAAACTGCCGCCCCCCGTGATTCGATATCCAAATCGCGTCAACGCCGGCCTTCTTCAGGGGCTCTGCGTCCTCGGCCCTCATCACGCCTTTGACGATCAGGTCGCCATCCCACGCATCGCGCAACCAATGCACATATTCCATATCCGGCGATGTTCGGAGCAGATACCCGACATGCGCTGTCGGGGGCAGGTTGCTGGAGTTGTCAGTATACTTGTCCAACGTGCGCATTCTCGGAGGTCCACTGCGCGCCATGGCCATCGCCCACGCGGGCCGCTGCGCAATCTGCATCAGCAGGCGCGGGGTCAGTTTTGGTGGGTTGGTCAGGCCGGATCGCGTTTGGCGTTCGCGGCGTGATGCAACCGGTACATCGGCGGTCATCACAAGGGTGGAAAACCCCGCTGCCTTTACACGATCCAGCAAGTCGCGGCGAATGTCGGGGTCTTTGGGCGGGTAAAGCTGGAACCACGCATTCTGCCCAAGATGAGGGGCCACATCCTCGGGGCTTTGGGTGGCGACGTTTGACAGGGTAAAGGGCAGGCCAGCCTTTGCGCTCGCTCGCGCCAACAACCCCTCGGCGTCGGGCCAGATCAAGCCAGCCATTCCGATTGGCGCAACCCCAAATGGCAGAGGGTAGGTCTGGCCAAGGAATTGACATTGCGTGTCGCAGTCTATGGAACCATGCAGGATCGACGGTAGAAATCCGACACGATCCAATGAGACCCGATTGCGCTGTAGTGTTGCTTCGGCCCCGGTTCCGCTGTCCAGATATTCCCACACGAAATGCGGTATCCTGCGTTTGGCGCGGCGTTTCAGGTCGGCAATTCCGGGGTAGCTGGTGTGTAGGTCCATAAGGATTGATCAGACCTGACGTGCGATTCGGCAAGAAAATTAAGCTTTTGGCACGGTTTCAGCCACCCCCCATCTGTTTCTTCATGGAACGCAGCGGAGTTTCATTCGATGCAGTGTGGCCGCGCGCGACCTGAACCTGGTTACGCCCATTGTCCTTGGCGGTGTACAGTGCGTCATCTGCTGCGCGCATCAGGTCCTGCGTCATTGTTCCGTGCGCAGGATAGTGGTACACGCCGACAGAGATTGTGATGCGCGGCAGCGATTTCTCACCATACCGGACCGAGACAGCCTCGACAGCCTGACGAATTTGTTCAGCTCGGGTCATTGCGTCTTCGGGGGTGTTGTCAGGCAGGATCAGCATGAATTCCTCGCCGCCGATACGACAAGCAATCTCGTCCCGGTCGCAACCTTGTTCCAGCGCTGAACCGACTGCACGAAGAACCATGTCCCCGGCGTCGTGCCCGTGGGTGTCATTGAACTTTTTGAAGTGATCCACGTCGACAGCGATCAGGCTGAGTGGCGCACCCGTTTGTTGGCTGCGATTGATGGATTTGCGCAGAGTTTCCGTCATGTGCCGGCGGTTGAACAGCCCCGTCAGAGGATCGCGAACCGACTGGTCGTGCAACTGATCGCGCATGCGAACGTTGGCGATCGCCATGCTGATTTGCTCGGCGCAAAGCTGGGCGAGCTTCTTGCTGGCGTGAAAACTCTCTTGTTTCCCTTCGAGCGCACGTAAATGAAGTAGGCCGACTGTTTCCCCATGTGCCAGGATTGGAAAACAAAAATAGGGTCTGCCGTCATGGGGTTCGGCATGCTCACACACAAAGTCAATCTCTGACGCCCCAAATTCATAGGTCCGGCCCCGGCGCAGACCCCAGCACCCCTCGGGGTGGATGTGCGCCTTGTGACAGCCGCCGTTCCAACTGGCGCAGCCGTCAAGAACGTCGCGAGAATTCGAGTAGACGTAGACGCTGCCTTCCGCTTCCGGGAGGATATGGGTCATAAAGCGCGATACCATGTCAAAAAGCTCGTCCAGCGACCGGCTTGATTGCAGCCATTCGTTCAATTCGCCGAGCAAGCGAACCTCACGCGCAAGGCGGAGTTGTTCGTCCATTAACTGCCGTTCCTTCACAGCCCGTCCACGCAGGCTGCTTACTTGGCGGCGGTTCGCGCGGAAGACCACCAGCGTTACGATGGTCAGAGCCAGCAACGCCACGGCGCTTAGAATGAACAGCAAAAGTCGGACGCGCTGAGTGAACAGGTTTCGCACATCCGTGATGTCCGAATAGAACTCCATCGCCCCGAGAAAACGGCCGTCGCGAATAACGGGTGTGTAGATTTCGGCCACGTGACGCGTTTCGGGGCCGGATGTCTGAATCGCCGCGCCGTCAAAATCCTCGACTTCGGTCAGGGGCTTTTCTTCATGTTTATAGTACATGTTTCCCTGACGGATGACGCTTTGAAAAAAGGGTTTTGTGTTCGTTGCGCCCAGATCCGAGTGGCGCGAAGACCAGAAAACACGTCCGTCGGCATTAAACAGCTTGAACCTGTATATGTCTGACGTTGCCGGAAGAAGTTCCAGAAATTCCTGATCCTGGCCATTGACGAAACCTGTCTGAAACGTGGCTTCTACATCCCGAAGATGCGAAGTGACCTGCTTGCCCAGCCGGGTGGCGTCTTTCCGTAAATCGGATTCCAGCATCCTGTCGACGACAGGTGCCGGGACGGCATATATGCCCCAGCCCGATAGGACCGTCAGAACCCCCAATGTCAGGATGATGGCAGCAAATTTAAGGCGGGACGACCAGCCCGTTTCGCTTTTGTATTTCATGTTCGCGCTCCCACAGCTTGTCGCAGAGCATCTGGCGCAAGTTTTGATGGAAGGTTAATTTCTCTCTGATCGAAACGGACGAGTTGAGTTGAATTGTCGAAAACCAAACAGTAAAATTCTTTGCGAACAAGGCGTGAACAAACCCTTTCCCTCAGTGCTCATCCAGCGTAGTTTGGGTTCATGAGCAGTTTCGACGAAATGGACGCCTTTGAAGGCGCATCGCTGTCGGCGCGGGCAATGGCTACGCGCCCCACACCTTATCTTGACGAGTTGAATCCAGCCCAGCGTGAAGCGGTTGAACGTCTGGATGGGCCGGTTCTGATGCTGGCTGGTGCGGGAACTGGAAAAACCAAGGCGCTCACTGCGCGGATTGCGCATCTGCTGAGTACCGGGCGTGCCCGACCGAATGAGATCCTGTCTGTCACATTCACCAACAAAGCAGCGCGCGAGATGAAAGAAAGGGTCGGGCGGCTATTGGGTCAGCCTGCCGAGGGTATGCCTTGGTTGGGGACTTTCCACTCGATATGCGTTAAACTTCTTCGCCGCCACGCGGAACTGGTCGACCTGAAATCGAATTTCACCATTCTGGACACGGATGATCAGTTGCGGTTGCTCAAGCAGTTGATCCAAGCCTCCAATATCGACGACAAGCGCTGGCCTGCACGGATGCTGGCCGGGATCATCGACGACTGGAAGAACCGGGCGTTGACGCCTGGCAAGGTGCCCGCTGCGGACGCCGGGGCGTATAACAACAAGGGCATAGAGCTTTACGCGCAATACCAAACCCGCCTACGCGAACTGAATGCGGTCGATTTTGGTGATCTGCTGCTGCACGTGGTTACGATCTTCCAAACCCATCAGGATGTTCTAAAGCAGTATCAGCGCTGGTTCCGCTATATTCTGGTGGACGAATATCAGGATACAAACATCGCTCAGTACCTATGGCTGCGCCTGCTGGCGGGGGTGCATAAGAACATCTGTTGCGTGGGCGATGATGACCAGTCGATCTATGGCTGGCGCGGGGCCGAGGTGGGCAACATCCTTCGGTTCGAGAAAGACTTTCCCGGTGCCTATGTCGTTCGGCTTGAACAGAATTACCGCTCGACCCCGCATATTCTGGCCGCTGCGTCGAATGTCATTCGCGGGAATGAAAGTCGTCTGGGCAAAGAGCTTTGGACCGACGCGGAGGAAGGTGAAAAGGTTCGTCTGATAGGTCATTGGGATGGCGAAGAAGAGGCGCGTTGGATCGGTGAGGAAATCGACGCGATGCAGGGCGGAACGCGCGGCGTTCGACCGATGGGATTGGACGAGATCGCGATTCTGGTTCGCGCTTCACACCAGATGCGCGCGTTTGAGGATCGGTTTCTGACCATCGGCCTGCCTTACAAGGTGATCGGCGGCCCTCGGTTCTATGAGCGGATGGAGATCCGCGATGCCATGGCCTATTTCCGGTTGGTGGTCAGCCCCGGCGACGATCTGGCGTTCGAGCGGATCGTGAACACGCCCAAACGGGGTTTGGGCGACAAGGCGCAGCAAAAGATCCAGATGACCGCGCGCGAAAATGGTGTGTCTCTGGTCGACGGGGCGCGGATTGCGGTTGATAGCGGGCTGATCAAAGGCAAGGGCGGCAAGGCGCTGCGCGAGTTGATCGACGGGCTGGCGCGGTGGAATGCGATGACGCGCGGGCCGCGGATCGAGGTCGAGGACAATTCGGTTATCGACGACGGTGCGCCGCTGCGGTTTGGAGAGCCCGAAGTCTCTCATATCGAGCTGGCGCAGATCATTTTGGACGAATCCGGCTACACAGCCCACTGGCAGAACGAAAAGACACCCGAGGCTCCGGGTCGGTTGGAGAACTTGAAGGAACTGGTCAATCAACTGGACAATTTCGAGAATCTGCAAGGGTTCTTGGAACATGTCAGTTTGGTCATGGACAACGAACAGGATGGCGACGGGGCCAAGGTCTCGATCATGACGCTGCACGCGGCCAAAGGCTTGGAGTTTCCCGCCGTGTTCCTGCCGGGGTGGGAGGATGGCTTGTTCCCCTCACAGCGTTCAATGGATGAATCGGGTATCAAGGGGCTGGAGGAAGAGCGGCGCCTGGCCTATGTGGGGATTACCCGCGCGGAAGAAGTTTGCACGATTTCATTTGCCGCCAACCGGCGGGTGTTTGGGCAATGGCAGAACTCTATGCCCTCGCGTTTCATTGACGAATTGCCCGAGGATCACGTGGAGGTTCTGACGCCTCCGGGTCTTTATGGCGGGGGGCAGGCGACGGCCAGCATCGAAAACCGCGCGGCCGAAGCGAATGTCTATAATTCTCCGGGTTGGAAAAGGATGCAAGCGCGGCAGGGGCAATATGGGACGTCTCAGCCCCGCGAAAGCCGGAACACTGTGATTGATGCGACCGCAGTGGCCAGTTTCACAATGGGAGAGCGGGTGTTTCACCAGAAGTTTGGCTATGGCGCAGTGATTGGAATCGAAGGCGACAAGGTCGAAGTCGATTTTAACAAGGCGGGGGTGAAGAAAGTCGTCTCGCGTTTCCTGTCGGCCAAGGATGACGTGCCGTTCTGAGTTTTTTGCGAGGCTCTGCCACGCGCTCCGAAGTATTTTAAACAGAAGAAGCAGGGGGCGTTCGCGCCCTCCTTTTTGTTTCGAGCAAAGAAAAACGGCGGTTTCCAGGGAGGAGGAGAGGAAACCGCCGTTCATTGCAACATCAGGACAGGGAGGAGGAGAGTCCCGATGCATCCGAACCCGGGTTTAATCCCGGTATGTGTAAGTCGCGACGACACCAGGGAGGAGGAGAGGTGTCGTCGCGCTCTTTCAACATCAGGGCAGGGAGGAGGAGAGCCCTGATGTATTCTATCCGGGTTTGATCCCGGTATCTGTAAGACGCGGCGACGTCAGGGAGGAGGAGAGACGTCGCCGCGCGCTTTCAACACCGAGAAAGGGAGGAGGAGTACCCGGTGTATCAGTTTCCGGCAGTTGGGGCCGGTATAAGGTGCGGCGACATTAGGGAGGAGGAGAAATGTCGCCGCTGAAATACAGATCCTAAGGGAGGAGGAAGGACCTGATCTCGGTATATGTTGCGCTTAACGCGCGTAGTGTTCTTCGGCCGCTTGCATTGCCAGGCGGCGGATCATCGAACGGTGCAGACCCAGATCGGCCAGCTCGCGGTTCGATAGTTCCGACAGTTCGTTCACCGTCTGACGGTAGATGCGATAGCGACCGTACCGGGTTTTTGCGGCCTCAATCAGCGAAGCCAGGCCGGTTGCCGGAGCGCTTTCAAGCGCGGTCTGATGTGTTGCTACAGCCATGTGCGTAACCCGGTTTGTTGTGTCGTTGCCGGTGTCTGCCGGCGTTTGCTTGAGACTGAAAATAAGCCAATGCTGCGGTTGCACAATAGGTCACGTGATCATTGCTGCTATGCGGCAAGCGCATGGATATCAAAGAGTTGTAAACCTGAGTGGGAAAGTGCCTTTAAAATATGACTTTTCGTCAGCGGCGCCTTGGTGAGCGGTTTTCACGTAGATACTGCGGTGCATGATTTTGCCGCCTCTTTGGGCGAGGTGTCCTGAAATTTGGGCGATTTGAAATTTTATGGCCGCATTTCGCGGAGGTTGGCCTTGGTTTCAAAGGGTCACGGGAATTCATGGGTCCTTTCTGGGAATGGTCTTTCGTCTGGCGGTTTTATTGGGAATTGGGCGCAGGCGATTCGTCGATATCAGGTGAGGTATGCGGCCACTTGCTGTTAAAAATACGATTCTTGAAATTTTTTTGGGAAATCGTGGGATAGTTTGGGCGGGCATCCTTTGTCTATATAATGTGTCTAAATTATCTCATGGCACTATTTGTGGGCAAACTTTGGTGTTTTCAACTTCGTTTCTGTTGGATATGTTCATTGAATCGCAGTTGCGTGCTGAAAATTCCTGTTGATTTCCATGAATTCCCATGTCATCCCTTATTCATCCGATGAGGACGAGGCACATGGGGCACCAAACGACCCCGAACCAAAAAAATTCAGGTTTCATACAGGCATCTCGCTTTCATCATTCAAGAGATCCGGCGCGCGGGCGAGCAGACATCCCCCCAGGTGGCGCGCGCAGCTGGACATCCCGCAAGGCGGGTCAATGCGGCGGGTTGATCAGTGGCAGCAGATCAACCCGCCGTTTTTCATCCGGGGGGAACGTGAATTTTAGGTGGGGCGCAAGCGAAAGGGACAGTCGTCTTGGCGCGCAGGTTTAGAGGTGAAAGCCACCATAAGGTGGACACGAAGGGCAGGGTCTCGATCCCGGCCTCTTTCCGCCGTGTGCTTGAATCCTGTGACTCCAACTGGCAGCCCGGCGATAATCCAGAGCTTGTGATTGTCTATGGCGACCACCGTCGGAAATTTCTTGAATGTTATACGATGCGGGCGATCGACGAAGTTGATGACAAGATCGACGCATTACCGCGCGGTTCGATGCAGCGGAAGCTGCTGCAGCGCATGTTCCATGGCCAGTCCTTCCCAACAACGGTGGATGAGACCGGCCGTCTGGTGTTGCCGGCCAAGCTGCGCAACAAGATCGGACTCGAGAGCGAGGCATTCTTTATCGCGGCCGGGGACACGTTCCAGATTTGGAAGCCCGAGACATATGAATCGGAAGAATTGGCTTCGGCCGAAGAGTGGTTGGACGAACAGCCGGGGGACTTTGATCCTCTGGAGTTCCTAGACGGCACCGGGGATGCGTAACGGCATGGCCGGCGCTGAGACCCCCTCCGAGAAACCTCACATTCCTGTCCTTCTGCGTCCGTTGCTTGCGGCCGTGGCGCCCGTGTCTGGCGTCTGGCTGGACGGAACCTTTGGTGCCGGAGGGTATACACGCGGCTTGCTGGATGCCGGTGCCGAAAAGGTCATCGGCGTGGATCGGGATCCGCTGGCCTTTGAGATGGCCGCTGATTGGGCAGAGGAGTATGGTGACCGGCTGGTGATGCAGCAGGGCGTGTTCTCTCGGATGGACGAATACGCGCAAAATCTGGATGGGGTGGTGCTGGACCTCGGGGTCTCGTCCATGCAGCTGGATCAGGCCGAGCGTGGTTTTTCTTTCATGAAAGACGGTCCGCTGGATATGCGTATGAGCCAGCAAGGTGAAAGCGCCGCTGATCTGGTCAATTCGGCGACCGAGGCGCAACTGGCCGACATCCTTTTCCATTTTGGCGAGGAACGCGCCAGCCGCCGGATCGCCAAGGCCATCGTGAAGGCGCGGGCCGAGGCGCCGATTACCACGACGCTGCGTCTGGCTGAGATTATAGAATCCTGCCTTCCGCGTCCAAAGCCGGGTCAATCGCATCCGGCGACGCGCAGCTTTCAGGGTTTGCGGATCGCGGTGAATGCCGAATATGAAGAACTGTTCCAAGGGCTCATGGCGGCTGAGCGGGCGTTGAAACCGGGCGGGCAGCTTGCGGTCGTGACGTTTCACTCGATCGAGGACCGTATGGTCAAACGGTTCCTGCAGTCCCGTGCTGGCAAGACCGGGCGTGCAAATCGGTATGCGCCGGAAGTGGAACAGGACCAGCCGCAGTTTACGCTCAAGACCCGCAAGGCTGTTGGGCCGGATGAGCAGGAATTGCAGGAAAACCCGCGCGCGCGCTCGGCCAAGCTGCGCGTTGCAGTGCGGACCGAGGCACCGGCGGGGGAAATTGAAGCCCGCGCCATTGGGATGCCGCAACTTGGGGGAAGGGCAAAATGAAAAGTGTATTGTATGTGTTGACTGCCTTGGCCGTGTTCGGATTGGCGCTTTGGGCGTATCAAGAGAACTACCGCACCCAGCAGGTCGTCAAAGAAACTCAGAAGTTGCAGCGCGAGATTGGCGTGGCTCAGGTGCGGCTTGCGGTCCTGAACGCTGAGTGGGCGTATCTCAATCGCCCGGATCGCCTGCGCGAGCTGGCCGATCTGAATTTTGAGCGTCTGGGCTTGCTTCCCCTGCGCGCCGAACAGTTCGGTCGTGCTGACCAGATTGCCTATGCAGAAGACCCCGACCTGCCAATCGTGGATCCGTTTGAGCTGCAGGCGCTGACCAACATTCAGGCTCTGGGCGAGGTGCAGATCCCATGACGCGCACGCCACTTCGCCCTCTGGCCCACATTCTCGACGCACGCGCGCGCGGGGAAAACCCCAAGGCCATCGAGCGCGAAAATATTCGCCAGCGCCATGAAGACATGAAGGATCACGCCCGTGCCCGTGCGGAAGGGCGGCTTTTGGTGCTCGGCCTGTTCTTTTTCTGTGCCTTCGCGGTGGTGGGTATCCGAATGGGGATGCTGGCAACCTCCGAGGCGCAAGAGCCGTTGGCCAGTGCGCCGGGGGCTGCGATTGCGATGCAACGGGCCAATATCGTCGACCGCGAGGGGCGTATTCTGGCAACCAATCTGGATACTTATTCGGTCTATGCCCAGCCGCCCCTGATGATCGACCCGGTGGCTGCCGCCGATCAGTTGGTCGCGATCTTTCCCGATCTGGAAAAAGAACGACTGGTCAAGGACTTCACCGGCGACCGCAAGTTCCTGTGGATCAAAAAGCGCATCTCTCCCGAGCAGAAGCAGGCCGTCCACGACATCGGTGATCCCGGCATCCTGTTCGGCCCACGCGAGATGCGGCTGTATCCTAATGGCAAACTGGCCGCGCATATTCTTGGCGGATCGGGCTTTGGGCGCGAAGGCGTCAGCGCTGCCGAGGTGATTGGCGTTGCCGGGGTTGAGAAACAGTTCGATGACTATCTGCGCAATCCGGCGAACGGCAACAAACCGCTGCAACTGTCGCTGGACCTGACCATTCAGGCTGCGGTCGAACAGGTCCTGTATGGCGGCATGAATATTATGAACGCCAAGGGTGCCTCGGCCGTTCTGATGAACGCGCATACGGGCGAAGTGATCTCTGCGGCGTCGTTGCCGTCATTCGACCCCAACGACCGACCGCGCCCGCCGACTTCGGGTTTTGATCCCTCTGATAGCCCCTTGTTCAACCGCTATGTGCAGGGTGTTTACGAGCTGGGATCGGTTTTCAAGATCTTCACGGCTGCGCAGGCGGTGCAACTGGGGCTGGTGAACTCTGAGACGATCATCGACACCTCTGGGCCGATGAAAATCGGGCGTTTCCCGATTGGTGAGTTCAACGGCAAGAACTACGGCAAAATCAGCGTTGCGGACGTGATCGTCCACAGCTCGAACCGGGGCACTGGGCGGTTGGCTTTGCAAATCGGGGCACAGCGGCAGCAGAATTTTCTGCGCGCACTCGGCATGTTTGAACCCACACCCTTTGAGATTGTCGAAGCCGCAGGCGGTGAGCCTCTCAAGCCCAAGAAATGGGGCGAGTTGAGCACCGTAACCATCTCTTACGGCCACGGGTTGTCGACCAGTCCCATGCATCTGGCCGCCGGTTATGCGGCGATCGCCAATGGTGGGCACTATGTCAGCCCGACGATCTTGCGAAAGAACGGCCCTCAGTATGGTCCCCGCGTACTGTCACATGGCGCCGCGCTTCAGGCGCAGAAGATGCTGCGCAAGGTGGTTACGGACGGGACAGCCAGCTTCGGTGACGTGGCGGGGTATGATGTTGCGGGTAAGACCGGCACAGCCGACAAGCCGAAACCACGTGGCGGCTACTATGACGACAAGGTCATCGCGACATTTGCGACGATCTTTCCGGCTTATGACCCCAAATATGTTTTGATCGTCACGCTGGACGAACCCTCCATCGTTGCCTACGGCGAAAAGCGCCGCACGGCAGGCTGGACAGCGGTGCCCGTGGCCGCCGAATTGATCGGTCGCATTGCGCCTCTGCTGGGGTTGCGTCCCCGGCTTGAGCCTGAGGCGCGCGCTGCTATAACGCTGACCTCAAATTAGACTGTCCAGCAAGAGGTGGGCGATGGGCACAAGGACAAAGAAACTCAGCCAACTGGCCCTGACCGCCCGAGGTGGCGCAAACCCGGAAATTACGGGGCTGGCTGTCGATAGCCGAGAGGTCAAGGACGGCTACTTGTTCGCTGCCCTTCCCGGAACGCGGGTTCACGGGGGCGAGTTTATCCAGTTCGCCCTGCGGATGGGCGCGGCGGCCATCCTGACGGACGCCGAGGGTGCTGCGATTGCGGCGGATGACCTGTCGGGCTCGGATGCGGCGCTGGTCGTCGTCGAAGACCCTCGTCAGGCGTTGGCGGGATGTGCTGCGCTTTGGTTCGGCGCGCAGCCGCAGACCATCGTTGCTGTGACCGGGACAAACGGTAAGACATCGGTCGCGACCTTTGTGCGGCAGATCTGGATGGAGTTGGGCCACGCCGCAGTCAATCTTGGCACAACCGGGGTTGAGGGGGCATGGACTGCGCCACTGGCCCATACAACGCCAGAGCCTATTACCCTACATCGGTGTCTGGCAGAAGCGGCCGAAAACGGCGTGACCCATGCCGCGATGGAGGCGTCCTCGCACGGTTTGGAGCAACGGCGCTTGGACGGGGTGAATCTGACTGCGGCTGGGTATTCAAATTTCACGCAGGACCATCTGGACTACCACGAAACATTCGAGGCCTATTTTGCGGCCAAGGCGGGTCTGTTTGATCGCGTGCTTCCACAGGATGGAACGGTCGTTATCAACATGAGCGACCCCAAAGGCACGCATATCCGCAAGATCGCCGAAGACCGTGGGCAGGATGTGCTGACCGTAGGGTTGGGGGATGCAGACCTGTGTCTGATGAACCAGCGGTTTGACTCCACGGGTCAAGACCTGCGCTTTTCATGGAAAGGCAAGGTCTTTCAAACGCGCCTGAACCTGATCGGAGGGTTTCAGGCCGAGAACGTCCTTTTGGCCTGCGGGCTTGTGATCGCAGGCGGAGAAGACCCCGAGCGTGTCTTTGAAACCTTACCGCACCTGACAACCGTGCGTGGACGCATGCAACTGGCCGCAACACGAGAGAACGGGGCGGCGGTTTTCGTGGACTACGCCCACACGCCGGATGCGGTTGCGACCGCGCTCAAGGCGATGCGTCCGCATGTCATGGGCAGGCTGATTGCAATCGTCGGTGCAGGTGGCGATCGGGATGCGGGGAAGCGCCCTCTGATGGGCAAGGCTGCTGCGAACAACGCCGATGTGGTTTTCGTCACGGATGATAACCCGCGCAGTGAAGACCCTGCAGTGATCCGCGAGGCGGTGATGCAAGGGGCACCGGGTGCAACCGAAGTCGGTGACAGGGCCGAGGCCATTCTGCGCGGTGTCGATGCCTTGCAACCCGGCGACGCGCTGCTGATTGCAGGCAAGGGGCATGAGACGGGCCAGATCGTCGGTGATCAGGTTTTGCCATTTGATGATGTAGAACAGGCCAGCATAAGCGTGGCTGCCCTTGACGGGAGAGTCGCATGACCCTGTGGACCGCATCCGAGGCTGCCGAAGCAACCGGCGGGCGTGCGACAACCGATTGGACGGCAGACGGCGTGTCGATTGATACGCGAACCCTGCAGCCCGGCGACCTTTTTGTAGCGTTGAAAGCGGCGCGGGACGGGCATGAGTTCGTCGCGCAGGCGTTGGAAAAAGGAGCAGGTGCCGCGCTGGTGTCCCGTGTTCCTGATGGTGTACCTGAAGGCGCGCCCTTGCTGATCGTGGACGACGTTCAAGCAGGGTTGGAGGCGTTGGGGCAGGCCGCGCGTGCGCGCACGGATGCGCGGGTGATGGGTGTCACGGGCAGCGTCGGGAAGACCTCGACCAAAGAAATGCTGGCTACCATTTTGGAAACGCAGGGAAAAACTCATGCCAGCGTAGCCAGCTATAACAATCACTGGGGTGTTCCCCTGACATTGGCCCGTATGCCCCGCGACACCGAATATGCCGTGATCGAGATTGGCATGAACCACCCCGGAGAGATCGCGCCTCTGGCGCGGCAGGCCCGCCCGCACGTGGCCTTGGTGACCACTGTAGCGGCTGTCCACCTTGAGGCGTTCGAGTCCGTTGCTGGGATTGCCCATGAAAAGGCCGCGATTTTTGAAGGTCTGACCAAAGGTGGCGCGGCTATCGTCAACGCGGATGTAGAGCACGCAGAGATTCTGCGTGAGTGTGCCCAGGAAAACGGGGCCGGGGTTGTAGAGTTCGGGCGATCCGCTGCGGACTATGTCCTGAAGGACGTCACGCAATCGCCCGATTCGATCCATGCCGCGGCGATGGTCGGCGATGTCCAATTCGCGTTTGACGTACAATCTGCCGGAACGCATTTCGCGATGAATGCGCTGGGGGCATTGGCCGCTTGTGTCGAGCTGGGCGTTGAACTGGACGATGCGATTGCTGGATTGGCCCGGTGGTCGCCGGTCAAGGGGCGCGGGGTGCGAGAGCAGATTGCGCTGTCTGCTGGTGGTCAGGTCGAATTGTTGGACGACAGCTATAACGCCAATCCAACCTCGATGGAGGCCGCGCTGGATGTGCTGGCCGCATCACAGGGTAACCGCAAGATCGCATTCTTGGGCGATATGAAAGAGTTGGGTGCTCAGGAAGCCGAAATGCACGCCAATATGGTCCGCGTGGATGCCATGCAGCGGGTTGATCGTGTTCATTGTATCGGCCCACTGATGAAGGCGCTTCACGACGCTTTACCGGACGAAAAACGCGGTCTGTGGTTTGAAACCAGCGCTGAAATGGCGGCGCACTTGCCAGAGCTGATCCGGGCTGGTGATGCGGTGCTGGCCAAAGGCTCATTGAGCATGGCTTTGGCGCAGATTGTTGACGGTCTGCGGAAAATGGGGCAAGGGAGCGCGCTTGACCCATGATCGCCGCACGAGAAAGGTTTTAATATGCTCTATTGGTTGACCGGCCTGTCGGACGGGGGGGATTTCTTCAACCTCTTTCGGTACATCACGTTCCGTGCAGGCGGCGCTTTCATGACTGCGTTGATCTTTGGATTCCTGTTTGGAAAACCGCTGATCAACGTATTGCGCAGAAAGCAGGGCAAGGGTCAGCCGATCCGGGATGACGGTCCCGAAGGGCACTTCTCAAAGGCGGGAACGCCAACCATGGGCGGTCTGCTGATCGTGGGGGCGCTGGTGACGTCGACTCTGGTCTGGGCGCGGTGGGACAACCCCTATGTCTGGATGGTGCTGTTTGTCACTTTGGCTTACGCAGCGATCGGTTTCGCAGATGACTACGCCAAGGTGTCCAAGCAGAACACCAAGGGTGTTTCGGGCAAGATGAGGCTTGCTCTGGGGGTCATTATTGCCGTTCTTGCCTCGCTGTGGGCGACTTTGCACCATCCTGAGGCTTTGCAGAACCAGTTGGCCGTTCCAGTTTTCAAGGACACGCTGGTCAATCTGGGAATGTTCTACATTCCGTTCTCGATTGTCGTGATCGTGGGCGCGGCGAATGCCGTGAACCTGACGGATGGGCTGGACGGGCTTGCGATCATGCCTGCCATGATCGCGGCATCGACCCTGGGGATCATCGCTTATGCGGTGGGCCGGGTCGACTTTACCGAATATCTGGACGTGCATTATGTGCCGGGAACGGGTGAAATCTTCATCTTTACCTCGGCGCTGTTCGGCGCGGGGCTTGGGTTTCTTTGGTACAACGCGCCACCCGCCGCTGTATTTATGGGCGATACCGGCTCATTGGCTTTAGGGGGCGCGCTGGGTGCAATCGCAGTTGCCACCAAGCACGAGTTGGTGCTGGCCGTTGTCGGTGGTCTGTTCGTTGTCGAAGCGCTGAGCGTGATCATTCAGGTCTTGTACTTCAAACGCACAGGGCGCCGCGTTTTCCTGATGGCACCGATCCACCATCACTATGAGAAAAAGGGGTGGGCGGAACCGACGATCGTGATCCGGTTCTGGATCATTTCCCTGATCCTCGCGATGATTGGGCTGGCGACACTGAAAGTCCGGTAGTGCTCCCGCCAGGTTCGGCGGACCTTCGGTCCACCTGCCACCTGTTGGGCCCGGCTCGCGCTGGCGCGCGAGCCTGTCTACGCCCTTGCCAATGAAGGGGTCTTCTGCGCAGGGTGACGCCTAAACCAAAGTCAAAAAAGGGTGGGCAGCATGATCCCGGTCAAAGGGTTTTCAGGCCATAAAGTTGCGGTTCTGGGGCTTGGCCGGTCAGGGCTGGCCGCCGCACGCGCATTAAGGGCTGGCGGCGCAGAGCCGGTCTGTTGGGACGACAACCCAGCGGCCCGCGAGAAGGCGGAGGGCGAAGGGTTTGCCTGTGCCGATCTTCTGCGTCATGGTGCGTTTGACGACATCGCCTCGCTGATCGTTTCGCCGGGTATTCCGCATCTTTATCCTGACCCGAACCCAGTGGTGGCCGCCGCATTGGACGCGGGCGTGCCTGTAGACAATGACATTGGGTTGTTCTTCCGGTCTTTCGCGGGGGCGGAATGGAACAACTACGATATGCCTCCGCGCGTGATTGCGGTGACGGGATCGAACGGTAAATCGACCACGGCCGCTTTGATCCACCATATCCTGACCGAAGTGGGGCGAGAGGCTCAGCTGGCCGGGAATATCGGGCGGGGCGTTCTGGATATTGAGCCGGGCGGGGATGGCTCTGTCGTGGTGCTGGAACTGAGCAGCTATCAGACGGAACTTGCCCGAGCCTTGACGCCGGATATCGCGGTTTTCACCAATCTTTCGCCGGATCATCTGGATCGCCACGGTGGAATGGGAGGGTATTTCGCGGCTAAGCGGAGGCTGTTTGCCGAAGGCGGACCGGATCGCGCCGTGATCGGCATTGATGAGAAAGAGGGGGCGTTTCTGGCCGGTCAACTTGCCGAAGGGCCCTCGGACGACCGGGTGATCCGCGTATCGGTTGCGCGCAAACTGACTGGACCCGGATGGCAGGTCTTTGCGCGCAAAGGGTTTCTGTCCGAATACCGCAAGGGTCGGCAGGCCGGGTCGATTGACATGCGCGGGATCAAGGGGCTGCCCGGTTCGCATAACCACCAGAACGCTTGCGCCGCCTACGCAGCCTGTCGCGCGCTGGGGTTGGCCCCCCGCGTGATCGAGGACGCCCTGCACAGCTATCCCGGCCTGCCACACCGCAGCCAGATCATCGCCGAAGCAGATGGCGTCACCTACGTGAACGACTCCAAGGCCACCAACGTAGACAGTGCGCTGAAGGCGCTGAACGCGTTCGGCAAAATTCGCTGGATTTGCGGCGGACTGGAGAAAGAGGGTGGATTGTCGGCACTAAATGCTGCTTCAGCGCGGGTAATCAAAGCCTATGTGATCGGGCGCGAGGCTGCCGGATTTGCCATGCAGCTTGATGCGGAAACGCTGGTCTGCACCACGATGGCCGAGGCCGTGGCGCAGGCCATGTCAGACGCCCAGCCGGGTGAAACCGTATTGTTGGCACCAGCGGCGGCCAGTTTTGACCAATACGACAGTTTCGAGCGACGCGGAGAAGACTTCGAGGCGCAGGTTCGGCAGAGACTGTCGGAATAGTCATTTGCAATAGACCGCCGGTTGAGCCAAGTTAAGTTGCTATCAGCTTGACGCGCCAAGATTATTGGTTTTGCCTGCCGTCAAATTCAACGTGAGGTTATGATTATGCCATACCGTAAATTCTCTTTGATCCTGCCCGCCATCTTGGTGGTAGGAGCCTGCACCAATGTCGGTGCCAACTACCAGCCGATCGTCGATGGACCGGTTGGGCCAAACTACAACGCGGATTTGGCCCAATGTCAGGCGCTTGCGCGGTCGCAGCCGACGGTTGATGGCCGGACGGCTGGCGCTGCGGCGATTGGCGCTGCGGGTGCTGCCGGTACCAAGGCGATCATTGACGACAGCGCCAGCGATCTGGGGCGTGCCGCCGTTGCGGGTGCGCTTGTAGGTGCGGGTGCAAGTGCGATCAACAACACCCAAAATCAGGAAGTGATTGTGCGCAACTGTATGCGCGGACGTGGGTATAACGTCGTAGGTTAACGGCCCGCGATTGCAGTTCCGGCGGCGTGGCCCGATGACCAGGCCCACTGGAAGTTGTAACCGCCCAGCCAACCTGTGACATCCACTGCTTCGCCTATTGCATAGAGGCCGGGGACATCCCTGGCCTCCATCGTTTTGGACGACAGGTTGTCGGTGTCGATCCCGCCAAGCGTGACCTCGGCGGTGCGGTAGCCCTCGGTTCCGGATGGGGTCAGTTGCCAGTTAGACAGGGCTTTGACCAACTCCGACAGAGCGGCATCGGATTGGTCGGCCAAGTTGCCTTGCATGGGGAAAATGCCGCTGAGGTATTCCACCAGTCGGCCGGGCAGGTGCCGGGCCAGTTCGGTGGTCAAAGCCTTGCGCCCTCCGGCCTGCCGCTGATCGCGCAGCACGTCAAACAGCGCGAGATCAGGAATAAGATTGACGCTGATGTCTTCGCCCTCGCGCCAGTACGAGGACAGTTGCAGGACGGATGGCCCGCTGAGGCCGCGATGGGTGAACAGCAGCGCTTCGTCGAAACTGGTACGCGCGTTTGACAGGCGCGCTGGCAGGGATACGCCCGAGAGTTCCTTGAATTTTGCGTCCGAGAACGTAAACGGTACCAGCGCCGCCCGTGTATCAGTAATGCCCAACCCGAATTGTCGCGCGATGTCATAGGCCAGCCCTGTCGCGCCCATCTTGGGGATCGACTTGCCGCCGGTCGCAAGCACCAGATTGCTGCAGGTCAGGGTGACGCGCTGTCCTTCGCGATCAACGTCGAGCGCAAACCCGGTTTCGGTTTTGCGAAGGTCCCGCAACTCGGTCCGGACCCACAATTCGGCCCCTGCATTCGCCATTTCATCCAGCAGCATCTGAATGATCTGTTTTGAGGAGCCGTCGCAGAACAACTGCCCCAGCGTTTTCTCATGCCACGCGATACCGTGCCGCCCGACCAGATCGACGAAATCCCACTGGGTGTAACGCGCCAGTGCGGATTTACAGAAATGCGGGTTCTGCGACAGGAAATTGCCGGGCCCGGCATACATGTTCGTAAAGTTGCAGCGCCCGCCGCCCGAGATGCGGATTTTCTCACCCGCGGCCTTCGCGTGGTCGATCACCAACACGCGCCCACCGCAATGGGCGGCGCACATCATACCGGCTGCGCCGGCGCCAAGGATGATCGTGTCAAAGTTCATGTGCTGCGCATGGCGCGGATTACAGAGGATGGCAAGAGGGCTTGGCACTCGCCACGTTTGTTGTCACGCTTTCTTTGATGCTATGAGCTGCGAGGTATTCTTTGCGCCGACGCACGAATTTTTAGGGAAGGGCCAACATGTCTCAGACAATAACAAAGGGAATCAAGGCGCTGCTGGACGAAGCGAATGCGGTTGTTTCGTCGGTTTCGATTGAGCAGGCCCAGGCCATGATGGACAGCGACGACTACGTTCTGATCGACCTGCGCGACATTCGTGAACTAAAGCGGTCTGGCAAAATACCGGGGGCATTCTCGTGCCCCAGAGGGATGCTCGAGTTCTGGATTGATCCCGAAAGCCCGTATCACAAGGACGTCTTTAATCAGGACAAGACCTACGTATTCTATTGCGCCAGCGCGTGGCGGTCGGCCCTCAGCGCCAAAACCGCGATGGAGATGGGGCTAAAACCAGTCGTTCATATCGAAGGCGGGTTTACCGCTTGGGCCAAGTCCGGCGCTCCGATTGAAGACGTTGAGTAGTCAGATTTCGGCCCGCGTTGTTCTGCAAACTCCTGTCCCGGCGGGACTTTGCTGACGACGCGCTGTTTTTGCTCAAACCCCTCATTTTACTGGCCCAAACGTAAAAATCGGGATAGACTCTCAATCAGATCCCGAAAACGGGACGTGAACGAGGCAGAGAGTGGCGGTATCTCATGACTGAGATGGTGTATGGCGCGGTCCAGGACCAGCGCGGCGAACCGATTCTACCAAAGTGGTGGCGCACGATTGACCGCTGGACAATGTCCTGCGTTCTGATCCTGTTTGTCATCGGCTTGTTGTTGGGGCTGGCGTCCTCGCCGCCGTTGGCCGGTCGTAATGGGTTCGACCCTTTTCACTACGTTGAACGGCAGGCTTTGTTCGGTGGCTTGGCGCTGATTGCGATGCTGCTGACCTCGATGATGTCGCCGACATTGGTGCGGCGACTGGCGGTGCTGGGCTTTCTGGGCGCGTTTGTGGCGCTGGCATTCCTGCCTGTCTTTGGGACCGATTTCGGCAAGGGCGCGGTGCGCTGGTACTCGCTGGGCTTTGCCTCGCTGCAACCGTCCGAGTTTCTGAAGCCCGGCTTTATCGTCGTGGCCGCGTGGCTTTTGGCTGCGTCGCAAGAGATCAACGGCCCTCCGGGGCGGTTGTGGTCTTTTGCGTTGTGCATGGCGATCGTGGCGATGTTGGTGCTGCAACCCGACTTCGGTCAGGCTTGCCTGATCCTGTTCGGCTGGGGCGTGATGTATTTTGTCGCCGGTGCACCAATGCTGCTGCTGGTCGGCATGGCGGGTGCAGTCGTTCTGGGCGGGATGTTTGCCTATTCCAACTCGGAACACTTTGCGCGCCGCATTGATGGGTTTCTGAACCAAGAGGTCGATCCGACCACCCAGCTTGGGTATGCCACCAACGCCATTCGCGAGGGCGGGTTGTTCGGCGTTGGCGTGGGGGAGGGTCAGGTGAAGTGGTCCTTGCCAGATGCGCATACAGATTTCATCATCGCTGTGGCGGCTGAGGAATACGGGTTGATCCTCGTGTTGATCATCATCGCGCTTTACTCCCTGATCGTCGTGCGCTCGCTCCTGCGGCTGATGCGTGAACGCGATATGTTCATCCGTCTGGCCGGAACCGGTCTGGCCTGCATGTTTGGCGTTCAGGCAATGATCAACATGGGTGTGGCCGTGCGCCTGCTGCCTGCCAAGGGCATGACGCTGCCGTTTGTCAGCTATGGCGGTTCCTCGCTGATCGCGGGTGGTATTGCAGTCGGCATGTTGCTGGCCTTTACCCGCAGCCGGCCACAGGGTGAACTTGGCGACATTCTGCGCGGACGAGGTTGATGACAGCACCTTATCTTCTGATTGCGGCTGGCGGCACCGGGGGTCACATGTTCCCGGCGCAGGCGCTGGCCGAGGCGATGCTGCACAAAGGCTGGCGCGTCTGTCTGTCTACTGATGCCCGCGGTGCGCGTTATACAGGCGGCTTTCCCCATTCGACCGAGATAGTCGAGGCATCCTCGGCCACTTTCGCGCGGGGCGGTTTGGCTGCCAAAGCGATGGTGGGGCCAAAGATCGCGGGCGGCGTGACCAGTATGGCGATGCAGATGATGCGCGACCGGCCTGACGTGGTTGTCGGCTTCGGCGGATACCCCTCAATCCCTGCGTTGGGGGCGGCGACATTGCTGAATATCCCGCGCATGATCCACGAACAGAACGGTGTGTTGGGCCGCGTAAACCAGTTGTTCGCCAAGCGCGTGGCGCAGGTGGCCTGCGGTGTCTGGCCCACGGACCTGCCAGAGGGCGCGCAGGGCGTCCACACCGGCAATCCGGTCCGCGCTGCCGTGTTAGAGCGCGCGGCGTCAGGGTACATCCCCCCCGGCGATTACCCGATGTCGGTGCTTGTTATGGGCGGTTCACAGGGGGCACGTATCCTCAGCGACGTTGTGCCCGGTGCGATAGCGGCGTTGCCGGAAGAGTTGCGTGCCCATATCCGGGTGTCTCATCAGGCCCGGGATGAGGACGGCGAACGCGTCACCGCGTTTTACGCCGACAACGGAATTCGTGCCGAAGTCCTGCCATTCTTTGAAGACGTCCCGCGACGCATGTCCGACGCGCAAATTGTCATCAGCCGCTCGGGCGCCTCCAGCGTCGCGGATATCTCGGTGATCGGGCGGCCCTCGATCCTGATCCCATTCGCCGCCGCTGCCGGAGATCATCAAACGGCCAATGCGCGTGGGCTGGTACAGGCAGGTGGTGCGATCATGATCCCAGAAAACCTGCTTGACGTTCCCGCGCTGACCGAGCAAATCACCGCAGTTCTGACTAACCCCGAAGCCGCACAAAAGATGGCCCACGCCGCCCTCTCGACCGGCGCACCGGATGCGACCGAGCGCCTGGTACACCTCGTCGAACAGTCGGCGCAGAAGGAGACCACATGAATCCAGCAACCAAACTGCCGCAAGACGTAGGGTCGATCCACTTTGTCGGGATCGGCGGGATCGGGATGTCCGGGATCGCAGAGGTTCTGCTGAACCTTGGATACAGGGTGCAGGGCTCGGACTTGAAAGCGTCCAAGATCACCGACCGTCTGGCCAGTTTGGGGGCCGAGATTTTCGTAGGCCAGCGCGCCGAAAACCTTGAAAACGCAGCCGTTGTGGTTGTGTCTACTGCGATCAAGGCAGGGAATCCCGAATTGGACGGAGCCCGTGCGCAAGGTCTGCCAGTGGTGCGCCGCGCGGATATGCTGGCGGAACTGATGCGCCTGAAGTCGAATATCGCCATCGCCGGAACGCACGGCAAAACCACCACCACCACCATGATGGCCGAGCTGATGGTGGCGGGTGATTTCGACCCCACCGTCATCAATGGCGGCATCATCCATGCCTATGGCTCGAACGCGCGGATGGGGCAGGGCGAATGGATGGTGGTCGAGGCCGACGAATCGGATGGCTCGTTCAACCGTCTACCCGCGACCATTGCGATCGTCACCAATATCGACCCCGAGCATATGGAACATTGGGGCGACTTCGATAAGCTCCGCGACGGGTTCTATGAGTTCGTCTCGAACCTCCCCTTCTACGGCCTCGCGGTCTGTTGCACTGACCATGCCGAGGTGCAGACGCTGGTCGGCCGTATCACCGACCGCCGCGTGCGCACTTATGGGTTCAACGCGCAGGCTGATGTGCGGGCGGTAAACCTGACCTATAAGGGCGGCGTCGCGCACTTCGATGTCCACCTGCAATATGAAGACACGGTGATCGAAGGCTGTACGCTGCCGATGCCGGGCGACCACAATGTCTCGAATGCGCTGAGCGCCGTGGCCGTCGCTCGTCATCTGGGTATGAAAACTGCAGAAATCCGCGAGGCTTTGGCCAATTTCGGAGGCGTCAATCGTCGTTTCACCAAGGTGGGAGAGGTCGACGGTGTCACCATTATCGACGATTACGGCCACCACCCGGTTGAAATCGCAGCCGTGCTGAAAGCTGCACGTCAGGCTTCCGAGGGCCGCGTGATTGCCGTGCATCAGCCGCACCGGTATTCGCGCCTGTCGAACCTGTTTGACGATTTCTGCACTTGTTTCAACGACGCCGACGTGGTCGCCATTGCCGACATCTTTGCCGCCGGAGAAGACCCGATCGAGGGGGCTTCGCGCGATGATCTGGTGCAAGGTCTGATCCGCCACGGCCACCGCCATGCACGCGCGTTGCTGGACGAGAACGACCTTGAACGACTGGTCCGCGAACAAGCCCGCCCCGGGGACATGGTTGTTTGCCTTGGAGCCGGTACGATTAGCACGTGGGCGAATGGTCTGCCCGAGCGTTTGCTGCGCAAGCAAGCTGGATAAGGCAATGGACTCTGCCCGCGCACAACCTTAAAGAGCGTGGTCGGAATCGCCAGAAAGCATCCTTGGAGGGGCGAATGGTTTATTCAGTGCTATTTGCAGGATTGTGGGTTGTAGCCTCGACCGCCGTGGCCATGCTGCCTTTGCGCCTGCAATTTCCACCCGGCGTTGTTTTGTTCGTCAGTGCGCCTGCGTTGATTGTCTGGCTGGGCTACGACTTTGGTTGGTTCTTCGCAGTGCTGGCCTTCGCAGCTTTTGCGTCAATGTTCAGAAATCCCATCCGTCACTACTGGCGACGCTGGAAAGGGCAGGAGGTTGACGAATGAACCTGTCTCTTGCCCTCGCTTTCGGGTGGGGGATCGCCGCGAATGTTCTGGCGATGATCCCCAGCAAAGATAATCACTGGACCAGGGCTTATGTCCTTATCTTGGTTGGTATCCCAATCCTTGGCTATGTCACTTTGCAAAACGGTCCCTGGATTGGATTGATCGTTCTGGCGGCGGGGATGTCCGTGTTGCGCTGGCCGGTGATCTATCTGGGGCGGTGGGTGCGCAAAGTACTTGGCGCAACGCCCTGACCAATACGGCTTGCGTTGCAGGTTCAAATCCGCGAATTAGCAGGCATGACATCTCTACCCACGCCACGCGGCAAACTCTCTGAAAACCGACCTTTGAACGATCTCACCTGGCTGCGCGTCGGCGGTCCGGCGGACTATCTGTTTCAGCCAGCCGATTTGGATGACCTGAGGGGTTTCTTGCGAGAGCTACCCGAGGACATGGCGGTTTTTCCGATGGGTGTCGGCTCGAACCTCATTGTACGTGACGGAGGGCTGAGGGCGGTTGTGATCCGTCTGGGGCGCGGTTTCAACGGGATTTCCGTCGAAGGTAACCGCGTAACGGCGGGTGCTGCGGCGCTGGATGCGCATGTGGCGCGCAAGGCAGCGGACGCTGGTGTGGATCTGACGTTCCTGCGCACCATTCCCGGATCCATCGGAGGTGCCGTGCGCATGAACGCCGGGTGCTATGGCAGCTATACCGCGGATGTTTTGCGTAAGGCGACCATCGTGACGCGTCAGGGTGACGTTGTGGAGCTAACCCCTGACGAGCTGAATTTCAGCTATCGCCAGTCCGATCTGCCCGAAGGTGCGGTGCTGATCTCGGCGACGTTTGAGGGTCCTTCTGCTGACCCGCAGGTCTTGCATGATCGCATGGCCGCGCAACTGAAGAAACGCGACGAAACCCAGCCCACCAAGGATCGCAGCGCTGGGTCCACTTTTCGTAACCCGGCCGGATTTTCCTCGACCGGTCGCGCCGATGACGTGCATGATCTGAAGGCGTGGAAGGTGATCGATGACGCGGGAATGCGCGGCGCGACCAAGGGTGGCGCACAGATGAGCCCCAAGCATTCAAATTTCATGATCAACACTGGCACCGCCACCGCCGCCGACCTGGAAGGTCTGGGCGAAGAAGTGCGAAAAAAGGTTTACGAAACAAGCGGCATCACGCTAGAGTGGGAAATCATGCGGGTCGGTGATCCGCTGACAGATTAAGACCCCAACCGTCAGACCAAAACAGGCAAATTCAGGCGACGGATCAAGGGTATAAACGTATACGGACCACCAGATAAGGTCCGGGGACATTGAGGCGCTAAGTGGGTAAGTCGAGCAGGACACACCCCAAAGTGGCGGTATTGATGGGCGGCCCCTCGGCGGAACGCGAGGTGTCACTCAGCAGCGGGCGTGAATGCGCAGCCGCCCTCAGGGGAGAAGGCTTTGAAGTGGTCGAGCTGGACGCAGGTCCCGACCTTTCCGCGCGCCTTTTGGATATCAATCCTGACGTTGTTTTCAACGCCCTGCACGGACGCTGGGGCGAGGATGGGTGTGTGCAGGGTCTGCTGGAATGGATGCGGATTCCATATACACACTCAGGTGTTCTGGCCTCAGCTTTGGCGATGGACAAACAGCGCAGCAAAGAGGTCTATCAAGCCGAAGGTCTGCCCGTCGTACCCAGCGTGATCGTGCCCAAGGTCGAGGTTGTAGAAGTTCACGTGATGGAGCCGCCCTATGTGGCCAAACCCAATAACGAAGGGTCCAGCGTCGGTATTTACATCGTCCACGAAGGCTCCAACGGACCGCCGCAACTGTCGGATGACATGCCCGAGCATGTCATGGTCGAAAAATACGTGGCCGGGCGCGAACTGACCGTGACCGTGATGGGCGACCGTGCCCTTACTGTGACTGAGATCATGACGGATGGTGGTTGGTACGACTACGATGCCAAGTACAAGCCGGGCGGATCTTGGCACGTACTGCCTGCTGACATTCCACAGGACATCTTTCAGCTGTGTATGGAATACGCGGTGAAAGCCCACAATGCTTTGGGCTGCCGGGGCGTAAGCCGTACCGACTATCGCTGGGATGACAGCATGGGCGCGGACGGGTTGTTCCTGTTAGAGACAAACACGCAACCGGGCATGACACCGACGTCTCTGGTGCCCGAACAGGCCGCGCATTGCGGCATGACGTTTGGACAGCTTTGCGCCTGGATTGTGGAGGACGCCTCATGCGACCGCTAAGAGCCACCCGCGCACCTGTCATTCACCGATCAAAACCATTGTCCGGGCCGGACGCTGAGTTCGCGTCGGGTGATCACCACGATGTTGAGCCGAAGCTGCGTTTGCAGGGGGCAAGGCTGTTTGGCCGCAAGTCCCGGCGCTTTGACCCCGCGCCCTCGCGCCTTAGCTACCGGATGCAACGCTGGATGCTGACGCCGGGCGTGCGGCGTGGCTTGAAGGTTGGGCTGCCGATTTTTGCGATCTGCGCGGCCATCGGCCTCTATTTCGGGTCACAGGATCGGCGCGACGCCTTGGTGGCTTATGCAAACGATATCAAAACGTCCATCCAGCAACGCCCCGAATTCATGGTCAATCTGATGGCGATCGACGGGGCAGGACCCGGCCTGGCGGAAGACATCCGCGCGGTTGTGCCGCTGGATTTCCCGATCAGCTCCTGGGATCTGGAGGCAGATCAGATCCGTGATACGATTACGGCGCTGGACCCCGTCAAATCGGCCACGGTGCGCGTGAGGCCGGGTGGCATCCTGCAGGTGGACGTGGTCGAGCGTCAGCCTGTAGTCGTCTGGCGTACCCGCCGCGGGACCGAATTGCTGGATGACACGGGCGCGCATGTGGAGCGTATTGCCTCGCGCAAGGATTACTCGAGCCTGCCGCTGATTGCTGGCAAGGGCGCTGATGCGCATGTCCCAGAGGCATTGGAGCTGCTGGCGACCGCACGCAGCCTTGGCAACAGGGCGCGCGGATTGGTGCGCATAGGCGAACGCCGGTGGGATCTGGTGTTGGACCGTGGTCAGCGCATCATGCTGCCAACCGAACGCCCCGTGCGCGCGCTGGAGCGTGTGCTGGCCGTAAACGAAGTTCAGGACCTGTTGGAGCGCGACGTGGCCGTGGTTGACATGCGCCTCGGCCAGCGACCGACAATCAGGATGACCAAAGCCGCCAGCGAAGACTGGTGGAATACAAAAGTAGATGTGAGAAGCGGGCAGTAACGATCATGATGACCGACCTTTATCAGTCTCAACGGGCCATGCGGCAAATGCGCAGACAGGCGATGCAGCGCGGTGTGGTCGCTATTTTGGATGTCGGCAGCTCAAAGATTGCCTGCCTTGTGCTTCGGTTTGATGGTGCTGGCCGCCTGAACGAAGACAGCGGGATCGGATCGCTGGCTGGTCAGTCCGGGTTCCGTGTGATCGGTGCGGCAACGACCCGGTCCCGTGGCGTGCAGTTCGGTGAAGTCACGGCCATGCAAGAGACTGAGCGCGCCATTCGGACGGCCTTGCAGACAGCGCAGAAGATGGCTGATATCCGAGTGGATCACGTAATCGCATGTTTCTCGGGGGCCAATCCCCGATCATACGGATTGGACGCTCAGGTCGATCTGGAAGGGCAGGTCGTGACCGAGGCTGAGGTTGGCCGCGTTTTGAATGCCTGCGACGTGCCGGATTATGGCGCCGGAAGGGAAGTGCTGCACGCGCAGCCGGTGAACTTTGCGTTGGACAACCGCTCTGGCCTGATCGACCCACGTGGTCAGATGGGGCAATCGCTGGCAGTTGACATGCACATGCTTACGGTTGACACCGTGGCGATCCAGAACATCGTGCGCTGTATCAAGCGCTGCGATCTGGAACTCGCCGGAATAGCGAACTCGGCATATGTGTCAGGGATCTCTGCGTTGGTTGAGGATGAGCAAGAGCTGGGCGCGGCCTGTATCGACATGGGTGGTGGCACGACCAGCGTGTCGATCTTCATGAAAAAACACATGATCTACGCCGATTGCGTGCGTATGGGCGGTGATCACGTGACCTCGGACATTTCCATGGGGTTGGGCGTTCCCGCGAGTGTGGCCGAGCGGATCAAGACCTTTAACGGCGGCGTTCATGCGACCGGAGCGGATGATCGCGACCTGATCGACATAGGCGGCGATACCGGCGATTGGGAACATGATCGCCGGACCGTAAGCCGCGCCGAACTGATTGGCATCATGCGCCCCCGGGTAGAGGAAATTCTCGAAGAAGTCCGCGTTCGATTGGATGCTGCCGGGTTTGAGCATATGCCCAGCCAGCAGATCGTTCTGACCGGCGGAGGAAGTCAGATCATGGGTCTGGATGGGCTAGCGACCCGTATTCTGGGACAGCGCGTTCGTCTGGGTCGCCCACTGCGCGTCCACGGGTTGCCGCAATCTGCAACGGGGCCGGGCTTTTCGTCTGCTGTTGGCCTCAGCCTGTTCGCCGCGCATCCGCAGGACGAATGGTGGGACTTTGAAATTCCCGTCGACACCTATGCCGCACGGCCTTTCAAACGCGCGGTGCGCTGGTTCCGTGACAATTGGTAAGGCACTGGTTGCGGCGTTTTTTGCCGCGACTCCACTTACCTTGCATGCGCAGACCCGGATCACTCCCGAAGCGTTTTTGGATGCGGTTCAGGGCAAGACCGTCAAGTTTCACTTATATCCCGACGGCGATCTGGTCGGCACTGAGGAGTTTCTCAGTCCGACTCTCTCGGTCTGGCGAATGGAGGGCAGGGGCTGTGTTTACGGTCAGATCACAACCCCGGACGGGCAAATCTGTTTTCTGTACGATGATGACCCTGACGGTGTACCCGTTTGCTGGTGGCCCTTTCTGCACGAAGGCCGCCTGCTGGTTCGCCTGACGACCTTTGCCTATACCGAAATACAGGAAGTGCGCAGCATAACCGAAGACGGACTGAACTGCCCAACTCCCCAAACTAGCTAAAGAAATGTGTTGCGGACCGTGCTGTAATATCCCAAAATGTCCATAAGGCACGTCAGATGCCTCGCGGCAGGATCAGAGCAGTTTCCCGCACCTGAAAACCGATGGAAGTTCAAGTGACGCGCCCGTCAGCCTTGGTGCGTGGGTCGCGTGTTTTGTGGTGCTTTGAGTTCATTCCGCAACATCTGGCAATCAATGCGAAATACGGCGATGATCCGCCTTATTTCCTCCATATTTTGTGGATTCCAGCGATTTTTGGCGTGACCTTTGCCGTTTCGGTCGGTAGAATTGTTTAAGGATAGGTAAGAAAAACACCGCTTTGGCGGATCATATAAACAGGCGGACTGAGCATGACATTGAATCTTTCGATGCCCGGGCACGACGAACTGAAGCCTCGGATTACTGTATTTGGCGTTGGCGGTGCAGGCGGTAACGCAGTCAATAACATGATTGAAAAGCAGTTGGATGGCGTGGATTTCGTGGTCGCCAATACCGACGCACAAGCGCTGCAGCAAAGCCATTCTTCGGCTCGGGTACAGTTGGGCGTCAAGGTGACTGAGGGTCTGGGCGCGGGTGCGCGTCCGACCGTAGGCGCAGCCGCCGCCGAAGAAAGCATCGAGCAGATTGTGGATCATCTTGCCGGCGCGCATATGTGCTTCATCACCGCCGGTATGGGTGGTGGCACCGGCACGGGCGCTGCCCCGATCATCGCTCAGGCCGCCCGTGAGTTGGGCGTTCTGACCGTTGGCGTTGTGACCAAACCCTTCCAGTTTGAAGGGGCCAAGCGGATGCGTCAGGCCGAAGACGGCGTTGAGATGCTGCAAAAGGTCGTTGACACGCTGATCATCATTCCGAACCAGAACTTGTTCCGCCTGGCCAATGAAAAGACCACGTTTACCGAGGCGTTCTCGATGGCGGATGACGTTCTGTATCAGGGCGTCAAAGGTGTGACCGACCTGATGGTGCGTCCCGGCCTGATCAATCTCGACTTTGCTGACGTTCGCGCCGTGATGGACGAAATGGGCAAAGCGATGATGGGAACAGGCGAGGCCACCGGCGAGGATCGCGCGGTTCAGGCGGCAGAGAAAGCAATCGCCAACCCGCTGCTGGACGAAATCAGCCTCAAAGGGGCAAAGGGCGTGCTGATCAACATCACCGGTTCGCACGACCTGACCTTGTTCGAACTGGACGAGGCGGCAAACCGCATCCGCGAAGAAGTCGATCCCGAAGCGAACATCATCGTCGGTTCGACGCTGGATACCGCGATGGAAGGCGGCATGCGCGTTTCGGTTGTTGCAACAGGTATCGACGCCAGCGAAAAACACGAAGATGTTCCGGTTGCACGGCGCTCGATGTCCGCCCCGCTGACTCGCACGGTTGCGGCGGAAGAACAGGCTCAGGAAGAAGCCCCCGCCGCCGCAGAAATGGCGGAACCTGCACCTCAGCCCGAAGTGAACCGCGAACCTTCGTTGTTCGAGGCGTCAGATGAGGTTTCGGAGCCGCGATTTGAGCCCCGTGCCGAGCAGGAAGACGATGGCCTTCCCCCTCCGGCCTATCAGCCGCAAGTGGCCGAGTTTGAACCGACCCCTGCACCAGTAGAAGCTGCGCCGGAAAGCTACGTTGCACCTCAGCCCCAACCTGCTGCGGGTACCCCCTCGCCCGAGGCTTTGCAGCGTTTGCAGGCAGCGGTTCAAAACGTTCCCACGTCCGAGCGTGGCCATGCTGCGCCCCATGCGCAAACGCCTCAGTCAGCACCGCAGCCAGAGGCCGACCGGCCCCGGTTCGGGTTCAACCGGCTGATCGACCGGATGACGGGTCACGCCGCTGACACACCGGCTCAACCACCGCGCCAACAGCCCGTCATGCGCCAATCTGACGCTACGGCACCTGCGCAGGATGAGGTCGATCCCGAGCAGGATCGCATCGAAATTCCCGCCTTCTTGCGCCGTCAAGCGAACTGATCGCGGTAACAAAATACGCTGGAAGGGTCGCCGCTTGGCGGCCCTTTCTTGTTTAAAAGCAGGTGTTTAAGGGGGTGTAAGCAGTCTTTTGCCGATCTGTTACACTCATGTTTCATTCAGTTACAAAGAGTGAGTTGAGCCTTTGGTCAGGGTTCCTTAACTGAATGACCAACACGGCCAAAGCAGGCTGGACACCACTCACCGAGGTTCGTTTTGCAACACACGCTCAAATCTCCGATCACGTTTACAGGCGTCGGGCTGCACAGCGGCAAGCCTGCCACGATGGTCCTGAAGCCGGCCGCGGCCGGTCATGGCATCTGGTTCAAACGGACGGATATCGATTTGGGCAATGCATTGATTCCTGCCATCTACGACGTGGTCGAGCGTACGCCGCTATGCACCCGTCTGGTCAACGAAGCGAGTGTGTCCGTATCAACCGTCGAGCATATCATGGCAGCCCTGGCGGGTTGCGGTGTCCATAATGCGCTGATCGAGATTGACGGCCCCGAAGTGCCAATCATGGATGGTTCGTCCATCGAGTTCGTGCGTGGCATCATGGCCAAAGGCGTTCGCCGTCAGGCCAGCCCGGTTTTGGCGTACGAGGTGCTCAAGCCAGTGACCGCAGCCCGAGAAGGGGCCTGTGCCTCGATTGCGCCTGCGGATGGTCTGATCATCGACTTCCACATCGACTTTGAAGACAGCGCCATTGGAAGCCAGACAAAGACTCTGGATATGCGCAACGGCTCGTTTGCACGTGAGCTGAGCGACTGTCGTACGTTCTGCCGTCGAACCGATGTCGAAGCGATGCGCGAGAACGGCCTGGCTCTTGGTGGAACACTTGATAACGCGGTCGTCGTTCAGGGCGAAGAAGTTCTGACCCCAGGCGGGTTCCGTCGGGCAGATGAAGCCGTGCGCCACAAGATGCTTGATGCTCTGGGTGACCTATATCTGGCAGGCGGACCCATCCTGGGTCACTTCACTGGTGACAAGTCGGGCCACGCCATGACCAACACTTTGCTGCGCAAGTTGTTTGAAACGCCGGGTGCCGTGCGTCCGATCCTGTGCACGCCCGAACAGGCAGCGCGTCTGCCGGGGCAGGGTCTTGTCTGGGACGAAATCCCAGAAGTCGCCTGATTGGATCAACTCTGTCGACAATTGCACCTGAGGGCTTACTAAGGCGTTTTGCCCCGCAATTATATGTGCTAAACCAAGGCCAAATCCGGGGTTTGCCCCAATAATCAATACGACAAGGATAGGCGGAATGGTTGGCACCAAAGCGGCAGTCAGATTCGCAGGGGCGATTCTTCTGACAGCAGTTTTGACGGCTTGCGGCGGAAAAGGCGCAGACCGCAATCAGAACCTTGAAGGGTTCACTCCGGAACAGATTTTTACGCGCGGGGAATATGAACTGTCGCAGAATCGTTCGGATGATGCGGCGTGGTACTTCTCGGAAGTTGAGCGTCTGTATCCCTATTCCGATTGGGCCAAGCGCGCGCTGATCATGCAGGCGTTCTCGTACCATTCGGACAAGAATTACGAAGAAAGCCGCGCAGCGGCGCAGCGGTATATCGACTTTTACCCCACGGATGAAGATGCGGCCTATGCCCAGTACTTGCTTGCACTGAGCTACTATGACCAGATTGACGAGGTCGGGCGGGATCAGGGACTGACCTTCCAGGCGCTGCAATCCTTGCGCACGGTCATCGAGGTCTATCCCGATAGTGAGTACGCAACTTCGGCGGTGCTGAAGTTCGATCTGGCCTTTGACCATCTGGCCGGAAAGGAAATGGAGATTGGCCGCTATTACCTGCGCCAAGATCACTATTCCGCAGCCATCAACCGGTTCCGTGTCGTGGTTGAGGATTTCCAGACCACCTCGCATACAGCCGAAGCACTGTATCGTTTGATCGAAGCCTATCTGTCGCTGGGTCTGGTGGACGAAGCACAGTCAGCCGGTGCGATCCTGGGGTATAACTATCAGTCGTCCGAGTGGTATGACGCGGGTTACAAACTGCTCGTCTCGCGTGGGCTTGACCTGAAGAGCCGAGGAAATAATTGGCTCAGCCAGATCTATCGCCAGACGATCAAGGGCGAGTGGTTGTAATCGCCATGACCAAAGGCGTGGGACGCTAAGACCCGATGCTGCGCGCCCTCGATATCCGCGACATGCTGATCATCGACCGGTTGGAACTGATATTCCAGCCGGGTTTGAACGCTCTGACCGGTGAGACGGGTGCAGGAAAATCGATTCTGCTGGATTCCCTTGGCTTTGTTCTCGGGTGGCGTGGCCGGGCCGAGCTGGTGCGGCAGGGTGCTGCGCAGGGTGAAGTTGTGGCTGAATTCCAGCTATCCCCGGACCACCCGGCCCATGCGATTTTGGCGGAGGCCGGGTTGCCTGCCGGAGACGAGTTGATCCTGCGCCGTGTCAACACGGCAGAAGGGCGCAAGACGGCTTGGGTCAATGACCGGCGCTGCTCGGGCGAGGTGCTGCGGGCGTTGTCGGAAACTCTGGTGGAACTTCATGGACAGCATGATGATCGCGGTCTGCTGAACCCGCGTGGCCATAGGGCAATGCTGGATGACTACGCCGGGGCAGGTGATCACCTGGCGGCGGTCCGCACTGCGTGGACCGAAATGTCGCAGGTCCGCAGGGCGTTGGCCGAGACAGAGGCGACACTTGCTGCCATGCGCGCAGAAGAGGAGTTCCTGCGTCACGCCGTTGCCGAGTTGGACGATCTGGACCCACAGCCCGGCGAAGATGCCGAGCTGGATTCCCGACGCCGTATGATGCAGGGGGCCGAACGCATCCGTGACGATGTGGCACGTGCGTTTGATCTGCTGGGTGGCCAGGGGGCAGAGGGCACCATGTCTGACGCCATACGCTGGCTGGAAGGTGTGTCCGACAACGCGGGCGGTCAGTTGGAAGAACCGATCGCGGCGCTAGGACGCGCGCTGATTGAACTGGGCGAGGCGCAGGAAGGGGTCAATGCCTGTCTTCAGGCGCTGGAGTTCAACCCGGCGGAACTGGAGCTGACAGAGGAGCGTCTGTTCGCCATTCGCGCGCTGGCACGCAAGCATGATGTCGCCCCGGACGATTTAGGCGGTTTTGCAGGCACATTGCGCGATCGCTTGGATAGGCTCGAGGCAGGTGACGCCGATCTGGCAGAGCAACGCGCCGCTCTGCAGGCTGCGCAGAAGGGTTATGATGCCGCTGCTGCTGCCCTTGGCGCTGTGCGGCGAAAGGCAGCCGCTGAACTGGACGCAGCGGTTATGGAGGAGCTTGCGCCCTTAAAGATGGAGCGTGCGGTCTTTGTGACTCAGATCAGCTCTGCCGATCCCGGCCCTGACGGAGCCGACGCAGTGGCTTTTACCGTGGCGACCAATCCCGGCGCGCCGTCAGGTCCACTGAACAAGATTGCGTCTGGGGGTGAACTCAGCCGTTTTCTACTTGCGTTGAAGGTTTGTCTTACCGGTGAGGACAGCGCGCGCACCATGATCTTTGATGAAATTGACCGGGGTGTGGGTGGGGCAACCGCTGATGCGGTGGGCCGCCGCTTGGCGTCCTTGGCACATGGTGGGCAGGTCCTTGTCGTAACCCATTCCCCCCAGGTCGCGGCGCGTGCGGCGCATCACTGGCGTGTGCAGAAACATGTGGAGGGCGGGCAGACCCTTTCGACGGTGGTCCCGTTGGCCGATCCTGACCGTGTAGACGAAATCGCCCGCATGGTTGCAGGTGATACCATCACTGACGAGGCACGTGCCGCCGCACGTGCCTTGCTGGACGCGTAGCCGGCAGTCAGCCGCGATCCGCCTTTTATCTGCGCGCTCCGTGGCTTAGTAAGGGGTATGTATTGATCCCCGAGGGCAAATGACCCAGTCAACCCGCACAGTCTTACGCAACCAGCTCAATCAGGCTCTGGCCGCGATCAAGGATGCGTGGCGGGTAATGCTGCGGCGAGGGCCAAGCCAGATCCAGTTTTGGTTTATCGCACTGGCCATCGGTGTTGCTGCGGGTTTCATGGCGCTGGGTTTCCGCAAGGCGATCCGGGGATTGCAAGCCTATGTATACGACACTGACGACATCCTGCTGTTGCACAGCCATGCCGAAAAGCTGCCGTGGTTCGTGATCCTGATAACCCCGATCATCGGAGGTTTGGTCGTAGGGATTATCCTGCACAAGTTCACCGATGACGGCCGCGTCCGATCGGTTGCCGATGTAATCGAAGGTGCTGCGCTGACCAACGGCAGGGTGGAGGGCAAGGCGGGGATTGCGTCGCTGTTTGCCTCGTTGATTACCCTCAGCACGGGCGGCTCTACAGGTCGTGAAGGGCCGGTGGTGCATATGGCTGGGGTGATTTCCACTTGGGTCAGCAATCGTATCCACGCCGACGGCATAACCGGTCGCGATCTGTTGGGGTGCGCTGTGGCCGCCGCAGTCTCGGCCAGCTTTAATTCTCCGATTGCGGGGGCGTTGTTCGCGCTAGAGGTCGTGTTGCGCCATTTCGCTGTTCACGCCTTTGCGCCCATCGTCATTGCCTCGGTCGCGGGGACGGTGATCAACCGATTGGAATATGGCGATGTGACTGAGTTCGTGCTCGAGACGCCCGGTTCATTGCAGTTTTATGTGGAACTGCCCGCCTTCCTGATCCTTGGGCTGATCTGCGGGCTAGTGTCCCTGCTGCTGATGCGCTCGATCTTTTTTGCCGAGGATATCGGGAACCACATTCAGGCGCGGTTGTCTTTGCCGCGTTGGTTGCGACCGGCCGTATCGGGGGCAATGCTCGGACTTCTGGCGATCTGGTTTCCGCACATCATCGGTGTCGGCTACGAAACAACAATCCGCGCCTTGGCCGGTGATCTGGTACTGACCGCAGCCATCCTGTTTGCCGTGATAAAAACGGTCGCGGTGGCGATAACTATGGGCGGGCGCATGGGCGGCGGCGTTTTTTCCCCTTCACTGATGATCGGAGCGTTGACCGGCCTCGCATTTGGCCTGATAGCCACCGGGTTGCTGCCGGATGTCTCGGGGACTCATACTCTGTACGCATTTGCCGGGATGGGGGCTGTGGCGGCTGCGGTGCTGGGTGCGCCGATATCAACCACGTTGATCGTATTCGAGCTGACCGGGGATTGGCAGATCGGCCTTGCCGTTATGGTCTCGGTCTCAATGTCCACTGCATTGGCGTCACGTCTTGTGGATCGGTCGTTCTTCTTGACGCAATTGGAACGGCGCGACGTACACCTGGCAGCCGGGCCGCAAGCCTATCTGTTGGCGATGCTTCGCGCCGGGTCGGTTATGCGTCCCCTCGGCGATGCACGGTCGATTTCCAAGGAAGAAGCGCTGGAGTTGATCGAGCAAGGGCTTTGCGTGCAAGCAAGTGCCACCCTTGAAGCGGCAATGCCGTATTTCGACCGGGTGGACATTCCATGCATACCGGTGGTTATCGTGGATAAGGATGGGTGCGAGAACCCTGTGGGCGCGCTGTATCACGTTGATGCGCTCAAGGCATATAACCGTGCGCTGGCGGCAACGGCGGCCGAGGAACATTCCTAACCCGGATACACGGTTGCTGCGTCCCCTAGATAATTGTCCCATGCGAACCAGTATGAGATGTGTCCGGCCACGCGGGGCAATCGCGTACCATCCTGCCCGATCAGTTCCTCCTCGGTCATAGTCCATTTCTGGCCGTCTTGATCGACCAACACTCTGTCTGACGCAGTGAAGCGATACGATTTGCGTTCATAGGCGCGTACTGAACGTTTGTCTGGATTTCCCACAAGAACCAGCGGACGGTCGGCGATTGCATCGTTGATTACTCGTGTGTTTGTAAACGCATCCAAAGGCCACGCCCGCGCCGCGCCGAATTGACGGATGGTGAAAACGTAGTCCTTCTGCCGATGCTGAGACTGATCGACCTGCGCGGGGAACATCAACTCGGTCGAGGCGAAATACTCGCGGTAAACCACACCTGACCCATAGTTGCGACGATGCCCGGTTTCGAGTGACAGGACTTTGGTGTCGGGGTGCGAGGTCTTCCAGCTTTGCCACGTGGTGATAACGACGGGTCGCTGGTTTAGTTCGATCCCACTGTTGACCAAAGGACCAACGACGGGTCGGCCAGTATACTGGTTCCACAGCGAGTGTGTTTTACGGTCGAACATCAGCTTGTTCGAGCGGTACAGAAAACCCGATGAGCCGAAGACGAACGGTTCTTGCCTCCCTTCCACTTGCGTTTCAAACAGGATGCCAGACCCACAGAGGGTGCAATAGGCAAGCGCGACAGGAACGCCCCCGATCACTTCGTTGAACATTTCGTGCCAACCCATGATCCGCAGAGGATAGGCGCGTTCGTCCCCGTTGATCGAAACGCCGAAGACCAGATCGTCGTCCTTGAGGTAGTCCGCACGCGATGCGGATATCAACGTTGGATTGTCCAGCGAGGGAATGCCATCCTTGCGAACGCCGCCCCAGGCAATTTCTTCAAGCCGAATCTTCATCTTGTCGCGCTGCAAGTACTCGGGGCGCAGAAAATCGTCAAAATTGGGGTCGATCCCTAGCAGAACCTCGCGCTTGAACGGGATCAGCGAAGGGTGTGGGGCCAGTTGCGGGTTCTTTTCTTGCCAAAGCATCCAGTCGAACCAATTAGCGCCGATCGTCTCGCCAGTCAGGTCGCGCATCACTTTCGCAATCTCGCTGCTGCGTTGCCGGCCATAGCGCATCCCGGTCAAAAGGGCCGGAACCACATCGGGATTGCCCCTCTCTGTCAAATACGCCATGCCCCGTTGGAACTCGGAGCTGCTGCCGTAGAGGGTTGATCGCACCGCCTCCAGCACTGGGTCGGTTTGCGACCAAAGCACTTGGGGCAGAACAGTTCCTGCCCCGAACGTTCCCAAAAAACTGCGTCGGGTGATCTGCATGGCGTCCTCCGGTGGTGTGCCTTTCCAGTTTGCTCGGTTTGCTGATCAAATGCATTGAACAGCCGCGTGAGGAAGGCGTGAGGCACAAATCTGGCGCAAGGCTGCAGACCGAGTAATCAAACACGACGCCCGTTGGGAACTGGCTTTGCAGTCCAAAAGCTGGCCACGCGCAAGACCCGCTGGGACTATGCAAAATGCGCCAAAATCCCCGTTTTCTTGACCAAAAGCATGATTTTCCTATAAAGTCCGGCAAAGCTGGACTGATTTTTTAGTATCTAAGCGAGTTCCTTACCAGTTCCCCGATGTCTGGCACCGCGAAAACGCGGACCTACAAACGACTGGACGACGAAAATACGACTTTGCACCAAGGCTCATTTGATTTGGGGGCAATTCATATGTTTTTACTGCGTCTCGCTTATCGGTACTCTTGTCGAACAAGAAGCCTCATTCTTGATCTGCGGCTGTTCGTCTGTGGAATGAGGCGCGGCATCAGTGCGTTCAACAGCAGCCAAAATACCTGTCGATCCGTGCAGCGCAGGGTTTTGAACGCGGGGCTGTGTCATGCGTATTTTTGACGTTGCCTTGGTTGGCGCCGGTCCCGCTGGTTACGCCGCCCTAACCGCCATGCGCGGGTATTCCGGTTCATTGGTCGTTGTCACCGGGGCCGCGACCGAGCCTTTTCAAGGGGCGACCGCCAAGTTTGTCTCGGTCGCCTACGAGCGGCAAGAACCGGCACATCTGGCCGAGCGGACTGCGGTTGTGGGTGATGCACCCCCGATGTTTGCCTCGGCCGAGGTGGGCGGCTTTGCAAATTACTGGGGAAAACAGCTTCAGGTGTATGAAAGCGATGACCCTTGGGGGCGGGGTCCCTTTTTGAAGAATTGGAAAGCCTACGCCGAGGCGTGCAGGGCGCTGCAATCCGATTTTGAAGTGGTTGGCGGTGACCGGCAAGAAAACTTGGAAAACGGCTATGAAAAATGCGCTCCGAGGCTTTTGACCGGAACGAAAGGAGCGCCGGGTTCCGGGTTGCGTGCTATGGCCAACGCCGTAAAGCAACGATTGCACCAAATGTCTGACGTCGAAGTTCGGGCCGGTCGCGTGAACCGTATCGAGTTGGAGCGCGAAACCGTGCGTCTGGAACTGGACGATGGCTCTCAGCTTCGCGCGCGTTGCGTCTTTTTGGCGGCGGGTGTTTTCGGCACGGCTTCGATATTGGCGCGCAGCCTCTCGCATGTTTCTGAAACCGGTTTTAGTGATCATGCGCCTTATACGATCAACTGTCTCAGGCTAGGTCGGGTTCTGGGGTCGCCGCGCAGTTATACAAAGCGGGGAAACTACAACGCGATGACGATTAGGCGGAAAAAGGACGGTCGGTGCGACCTGTTCGCTTCGGTTTACACTGTTTCGCAGGCACCGGTCAGCCTTTTGACAACGCGGTTCGGGTTCGGTCCACGGTTCAGGGGGCGTCGCGTTGGGCGAATGATTGATTTTGTTCAACCCGTGCGGATATGGACCCCGAAAACCCAAGTTCAGCTTCGCTATTTGCCACGGCATGGGCGAATCGAAGCCATTCAGATGCCGAACCTTGATCTGGACGAGGGTTTGCAGGATCTTCTTGGCTGGTTCACGTCACACAAAGTTCGCGGCTCATTGGGCGTGACAGATCCGGGGCAGGGGTTTCACTATCACCGATTGACGATTGGACGGCGGAAAGAACCGGTAGACCAGGTAGTGAAATCTGCATTCAACGGGCGCGTGCGCGCTATTGATGCGTCCTGCCTGCCCGAGATCGGCTGTCCGCCGCATACGTTGACTTCAATGGCGCAGGCATTCGGCCGCGTGCGCCATGACCTTGCCGCATCTAACGCGGTACGAGAGGCGATTTAAATCTGCTCAACCTTAACCGATTCGATTCGGTAAAAGGCGACATGCCCTTTGATTTCAGAGACTTCGGGGATTGGGTCCTCATAGCTCCAAGCGGCGTTTTCGGTAGTCGATGACTTGTTGACGATCGAAAAATGCGTGGCGTCACCCTTGAGCGGGCAATGGGTGAGCTTGTCGGTGCGGTCCAGAAACGCCATAGCGATGTCTGACCGAGGAAAATAGATAACTGGCTCCAGATCACCTTCCAACAACTCCAGTGCATTTGTGCTTTCGCCCAGTACCGCGCCGCCTGATCGAACGCTCCATTTTCCTGGTGCTTTTCGGATTGTGATCTTGGCCATACCTGTTCCTTCCCCTCATCTTTTTTTCCGGGCTTCTCCTCTGCCCGGTGATTGTAACAGCCCGGTGTCAGACCGGCTTGGTTGCGGCATCCAACCACAGTTGCGCCTCTGCGCCCAGCCTTGGCCGGATTTTTTCCGCAACGTCGCGATGATAGTCGTTAAGCCAACCGCGTTCCTCGGCCGTCAGCATGTCGACCACGATCAACCGCCGGTCGATAGGAACATAGGTAAGGGTTCGCCAATTCAGCATTGCGCGCTCGGCATCGCCACCGGGTAGGGCAGGTGCTTCCTGTACGACAACCAAATTTTCGATCCTGATCCCGAACGCTCCTTCACGATAATAGCCCGGTTCGTTCGACAGGATCATACCGGGTTGTAGTGGGACAGAGCTGACGCGAGACAGGCGCTGGGGCCCCTCGTGTACGCTTAGGTACGCCCCGACTCCGTGACCGACGCCATGGTTAAAGTCTTGCCCCGCCGCCCAAAGCGGTGCGCGCGCGATGCACTCAATGTCACGCCCGGCCAAACCGACCGGCCAGCGCAGCATGGACATGTTGATCATGCCCTTCAGCACGCGGGTAAAGCAGGTTTTTTCCTCGACCCCAACATCCCCGATGGCAATGGTTCGAGTGATATCAGTGGTGCCGTCCAAATACTGGCCACCGCTGTCCAAAACCAATATGTGCCCGTCGTTCAGCAGGCTGTCGGTTTCTTCGGTAACCCGGTAGTGCATGATTGCACCGTTGGGTCCGGTTCCGGCGATTGTGTCGAACGAGATGTCCTGCAGTGCGTTGTCCTTGCGCCGGTTTTCTTCCAGCCGGGCTACGACTTGTGTTTCCGTCACTGTGCCGAGGGCTTGCGCATCCAGCCAGCAGAGCGTTTCGACCACGGCTACAGCGTCGCGCAAATGGGCCTCGGCGCTGCCGGCGATCTCGGCAGGGTTCTTACAGGCTTTGGGCAGGGCGCATGGATCGCCGCCGTCCACCATCCGGTCTTGCAACACATCTGCCACGGCCTGAGGCAATGTGCCCAGATCGACCTGTATCTTGCCCTCAAGCGTGGCGAGACTGTCCAAGAATGCGTTTGGTTCGTGGACAGCCACCTGATCGCCCAGAGGAATGACTAGTTTTTCCTTGGCCATGAACAAGTCCACTGACCCATCTACGTGCAAAATTGCAAAACCGTGGGCAACGGGATTGTACCCGATGTCAGAACCGCGAATGTTCAACAGCCACATGATCGAGTCCGGCAGCGTGATCACAGCGGCCGAGCATCCTGCCTCGCGCAAATCCTTGGCAAGACGCGTGATTTTACTCTCTGCGGTTTCACCTGCGAATTCCAAAGGATGCTCTTTGACCGGGTTTAGCGGCGGTTCCGGTTGGTCCTTCCAAATGCGGTCGACCAGATTGGGGCTGCGCACCAGCTCGATGCCGCTGCCGGACAACTCTTTCAGAGCGCCAGAGATTTGACCGGCCGCATGCAGCCAGGGGTCAAAGCCCACTTTCCCGCCATTTGGCAGTTGTTCCTTCAACCACGCACTCAAGCCGACTTCGGGCCACGGTACCGGGGCGTAGCCGGACGCAACCTGTGCCTTGACCTGCGTGCGGTAGCGCCCGTCCACAAACACCCCTGCGACATCGGTCAGGGCGGCGCAAAATCCGGCCGACCCGGTAAAACCGGTCAGCCATGCCAGACGCTCATCCCTCTGGGCGACGTACTCACCCTGATGCGCGTCTGCACGTGGGATCAGAAAGCCATCCAACCCCTCGCGCGCCATCTCGGTTCGTAGTGCAGCCAGCCTCGGCGGGCCTTGTTCCGGACGAGCGGTCACGGCAAAGGATTGAAACATGTCTCACCTCGTTCAGATCGGAGCAAACCCCGACTTGTTTTCGGGAAATGGTATTAGCCCGCTCTTTTCATCCCCATAACACGGGCGCGCGCCCTTGGATCGCTGTCGAACAGGGCGGCCAGTTGTTCTGTCATCGCGCCGGCCAGTTGTTCGACATCCGTAATTGTAACTGCCCGGTCGTAATAGCGCGTCACATCATGGCCGATCCCGATGGCCAACAACTCGACCATCTTGCGCTTTTCGACCATTGCGATCACATCGCGCAGGTGTTTTTCCAGATAATTCGCGGGGTTAACGCTGAGAGTTGAATCGTCAACCGGCGCACCATCCGATATCACCATCAAAATCTTGCGCTGTTCGCGTCGCATCATCATCCGGCGATGCGCCCATTCCAGCGCCTCACCGTCGATATTTTCCTTCAGTAGACCTTCTTTCATCATCAGCCCCAGATTGGGGCGCGCGCGACGCCACGGGGCATCCGCGCCCTTGTAAATGATATGGCGAAGGTCGTTCAGTCGACCGGGTTGCTGGGGTCGACCGTCGTTCAGCCATGCCTCACGCGCCTGACCACCTTTCCAGGCGCGGGTGGTGAAGCCTAGAATTTCGACCTTTACGTTGCAGCGTTCAAGTGTCCGCGCCAGAACATCTGCGCAGATCGCCGCGATCGAGATCGGGCGGCCCCGCATCGACCCCGAGTTGTCCAGCAACAGCGTCACAACGGTATCTCGGAACTCGGTATCCTTCTCGACTTTGAAGCTAAGCGGAGTTGTCGGGTTCGCGATGACACGCGCCAGACGCCCCGCATCCAAAATGCCTTCCTCGCGGTCGAATTCCCACGAACGGTTCTGCTGAGCCTGAAGGCGGCGTTGCAGCTTGTTGGCCAGACGGCTCACCGCCCCCTTAAGCGGTTCAAGCTGCTGATCGAGATAGGCGCGCAGCCGTTCCAGTTCGGCGGGTTCGGCCAAATCCTCGGCCTCGATCTCTTCGTCGAAGGTATTCAGATAGACCTTATAATCAGGATCCGCTTCGGACGCAGGCGGCGGGGCAGGCGGCTCTAGCGGAGCTTCCCCTTCGGGCATCTCAGCTTCTTCGCCCATCTCCTCGTCGGCCATCTCGTCCATCGAGACCTGTGCCTGAGATTGGTCCTGCTGCTCTTCCTGGGTCTGTTCGGGCGTGGCGTCAGCGTCCTGTTCATCCTGGTCGTCCTGACCAGTGCTATCAGGATCGGGCTGTTCTTCCGCGTCCTCCTCGGCCTGATCTTCCTGCTCGTCGTCCAGTTCATCAGGATCGTCGCCCAGTTGGTCGCCGTAGCCGAGATCTTTGATCATCTGACGGGCGAACCTGGCAAATTCTGCCTGATCGGACAGGATTTCATTTAGGTTTTCAAGCGTTCCGCCCGATTGTTCCTCGATGAAGCCGCGCCACAGGTTCATAACGTTGGCTGCTGCCGGGGGCAGGTCGCGCCCGGTTGCCAAGTGGCGGATCAGGTATCCTGCCGCGACCGAAAGAGGCGCGTCCGCAGGCTGTTTGCACTGATCATAACCGCGCCGGATCGCCTCATGCCCGATCTTGACGTCGATATTGCTGGCGGTGCCGGGCATATCGCGTGCCCCCATCGCTTCGCACCGGGCAGTCTCCATCGCCTCATAGAGATCCCGCGCCATATCACCCGGAGGGGCATACCGCGCGTGGGTCGCGTCGTCGTGATACCTGCGCTGCAATGCAAGCGCGTCCGCCGTGCCGCGCGCCAACAACACTTCTTCCCGAGTCATTCGGCGACTGACTTGCGGCAGGCGCATCGACTCGCCCGACATGCCCGACGGATCGACCGTATAGGACACATTCAGCTCAGGATCGTCGGCCATCACTTTTGTGGCCTCGGCCAGAGCCTTCTTGAACGGATCGGCGGGGTTATCGTTTTGTTTGCTCATCGGCGGCAGGTCCGGTCTTGTTCTGTCCCGGCAACCTAGAGCCATTCCAGTGTCTTGACCATAGGGTCGGCCCCGATTTCCGGCCTAAGCGCCAAACGCCCCGTGAAGAAAACGAGTTTCGGTTGCGGCGATATCATCCGCGTCGAGCGCGATTAAACATCCAGCGCTCTTGGCCCCTTTTGAAGAACCCAAAAGCGCTTGCCGTTTTTTAACCCAAGCTGGCGCTTGCCGCGCTTTCGGGCAGTTCCTCATCAAAGCAGCGCTGGTAGAACTCGGCCACCGTCTGGCGCTCCAGCTCGTCGCATTTGTTCAGGAATGACAGGCGGAAGGCGTAGCCAATGTCACGGAAAATCTCGGCGTTCTGAGCCCAGTTGATAACGGTCCGGGGGCTCATCACCGTGGACAGATCGCCGTTCATGAAGGCGGTGCGGGTCAGGTCGGCGACGCTGACCATCTGACTGACGATCTTGCGACCTTCGGCCGTGTTGTAGTGCGGTGCCTTGGACAGAACGATCATCGTTTCGGCGTCATGACTGAGGTAGTTCAGCGTGGCGACAAGGGACCAGCGGTCCATCTGGGCTTGGTTGATCTGCTGTGTCCCGTGATAAAGACCCGTCGTGTCACCCAAGCCAACAGTGTTGGCGGTGGCGAACATACGGAAATACCGGTGCGGGGTCAGAATCTCGTTCTGGTCCAGCAGGGTCAGGCTACCGTTGGCTTCCAGAACCCGCTGCAGCACGAACATCACGTCCGCACGTCCGGCATCGTATTCGTCAAACACGATCGCAACTGGGTTGCGCAAAGCCCAAGGCAGGATACCTTCGCTGAATTCGGTGATTTGAACGCCATCACGCAGTTTGATCGCGTCTTTACCAATCAGGTCGATCCGGCTGATGTGACTGTCGAGGTTCACGCGTACAGCAGGCCAGTTCAGGCGGGCGGCAACCTGTTCGATATGTGTCGACTTACCTGTGCCGTGATAACCTTGGATCATCACCCGACGGTTATGAGTAAAGCCTGCTAGGATCGCCAGAGTGGTTTCAGGGTCAAACTTGTATGTCGGGTCGATTTCGGGCACCCGCTCAGTCAATTCGTAAAAGCGTTTGACCTGCATGTCGGAGTCAATGCCGAATACTTCGCGGACCGAAATTTCTTCTGTAGGGTGTGCGTTTGCGTCAATCGGCCAATCCATGCCTGTCGTCCTTATCCTGATACCGCAGCCTCGAGCGGGGCTTCCGACCCTGTGTGTGGTGCAACATATTACGAGCAAGGGCAAGGGAAAGCCGCCCGCGCAGTGCCGCTGGCGGGTGTTTCTTCTGTGCTGGCCTCAAAGTCGTGTACTTTTCGTCACTGAGAAATGTCGCTGGTAGTTTGATTGGGCCGCTCTCATCCACAGGCCGAAAGCACGTCTGCTCATAGTTCCCAGTCCCAGCAACATTCATCCTCTATCGGGACGGACGAGCAGTTGTCACATAGCGCTGCTGCAACCATCTGAGAAATCAGTCAATATGTTGTTTTGATTTGAGCTAGTTGGCGGTTAGACTGGCGAAGTGTAGTGTTTTTGTGAGAGTGCAGAGTGCGGGCCATGGTTTCCAAGGTCAAACTCACGTGTGATTGCTGCGTCCTGTCGGGCGGTGGCAAGCCTGTGTTGGCGCTTTGCAGGGCAAGGGGGGCAGTCCATGGCATTTGACGTGCTCCTTCATGATGTAAGGACCACCGGAGGTGGTGACTATATCGTTCGCAACTCGACGCAAACTGCAATCATTGATGGCCAGACAATCTCTTTTGATGGGGGGACAACCTATCAGCCCTATACCTATCTTGGTCAGGGGAACTATCGGGGAACCGGTGAATCCGGTGAATTTATCCGAGTCGGCGGCAATATTTATGCCTGGGATACCAATAATCCGACTGGCCCGATGCGTACCGGCAACTGGAAGATTGATCAGGGCGATCTCGACCCGACGGACCCGCCATGCTTTGTCGTAGGCACGTTGATCGAGACAGATCGAGGTCCACGCGCCGTAGAGGACCTGAAAGTCGGGGATTGGGTTCGTGGGGCAGAGGGGCAATCTCTACCCATTGTCTGGATCGGTCAACGAACCCTTAGTGCGCATACCTTGCATATTCAGCCAAAGTACCGGCCGGTGCGGATTCAGCGCGATGCGTTGGGTGCGGGGTTGCCCAGCCGGGATCTCTATGTGTCGCCGCAGCACCGGATCGTTCTCGAGGGGTGGCGGGCCGAGTTACTGTTCGGTGAAGACAGCGTCTTTTGTGCCGCCATTCATCTGGTGAACGGAGATACAGTCCATCAGGTGCAAGCGGGTAAGCCGGTGACGTACTATCACATCGCCTGCGAGGAACACGCCATACTGACATCCCACGGTTTGCGCAGCGAAAGCCTGTTTCTGGGGGATCGCGCGCTGAAGTCCTTCCACCGCGAGGACATTGCCGAATTGCTTGCGCTGTTTCCCGAACTGGAACACACCAGATCAAAGCTACAAACGCGGCTGCGTTGTCTCAAGCGAACCGAGGCCAGCACATTGCAAGGTTTGTTCCGGTAATCTGCGGAATTACTTAAAGTTCCGGCTGTCCTTGATCTGATCCCAAGCCCAAACGACCTCTTGCAGTTGTTCTTCCTGAGATCGGTCCCCGCCATTCATATCCGGGTGAAGAACCTTGATCAGCTTCTTGTACGCCTTGCGCACCTCTGCCTTGGTCCAGCTGTCATTCGCCTCGAGAATCTCGATCGCGCGGCGTTCGGTGGGCGGAAGACGGCGGCCACCACCGCCGGATGTGCGACCGGGGTTCTTGGTGGCGTTCGCGCCTAGCACCTGATGCGGATCTTCGATGCCCAAACGAGCCCATGCACGCGCTTCGGGGTCACCCATGGGCTTGGTTTCACGTTCCCAGACCTTGCCCTTGGACCGCTGCGCGTTCATTTCAGCCTCGGTCGTGCCGTCGAAGAAGTTCCATTTCTGGTTATATTCGCGCACGTGCTGCTGGCAGAACCAGAAGAAATCGTCCAGAACGTCCGGCGCTTTGGGCGCACGGAACTTTCCCGCTTCTTCGCACCCTTCGTGGTCACAGATGCGTACCGAGGTTTCAGACGCGCCCGACATCCCCCGGCGACCACGCGGGTTCTTTTTCTTGGCGTTGGAGACGGACATATCGAATCCAAAGGGGTCTGATTTCGTCATGCTGTGATCCTTAAGAACGCATCTTCTCGACTCGGAGGCAGCAGTTTAATCTAAGCAGCCGAAAGTAGAAGAGGGGGGCGGCAAAAATTTTGCCGCTAGGCGTAAAAATGACTGTGACCGACGAAATCCGTACCTGCCTGCAGGCTGCCTTTGATCCGCATGAGCTTGAGGTGGTCGATGATAGCGAAAGCCACCGCGGTCATGCCGGGTATCAAGAGGGGGGCGAAAGCCACTTTAACGTCCGTATTCGTGCCTCTGCGTTTGAGGGCAAGTCCCGTGTGGCGCGACATCGCGCTGTTCACAAGGCGCTGGGCGACATCGTCCCGCGCATCCACGCACTTGCGCTGGATATTGGCGTTTAGGGGCGGGCCGAGACGGTCTAGGGTTTTTCGGTATGCCGAAATTCCACTTCGGTGCCCTTAAGAGACAGTGGCGGCTCCTCGGCTTGCTCGGCGATAGGAGCAGGAGCGTCCACTTCGCTGGGTCCGGGAATCGGCTGCGCCATGACTGTGTCGTTCGGGATCTCTGTCAGTGCAGGCGCGGGCTCATCTTCGACGGCACGGCGAAACACTAGAACATTGCGCCAGTTGACGGTCGACCCGGTCAAGCCAGACCGTTCCTCGCTGGGCAGAAGTTCGGCGCGCTGGTATTCCCATCCGTCCTGTCCCATTTGGTTCAGTACCTGTTCCACTGACACGGCGAAACGATCCTCGACGGTTTTAGCGCCTTTGGCTTTGGCACCTTTCTGCGGAGCAGGGACAACTTTGTATTCGTAGCGCGGCATCGGATCTTCCTACCTGTCAGTTCCCGGCAATCTAGCACGTTGACAGCATTGGGAAAGTCATCTTCGTGTGCCAGAGGGTTTCCGGTTCTAGTCTTGCCGCATGTCAGCGCAAAAGAAAAGCGGCCGGGCGCGCAACGCTCAGCCGCTAATTGCCTTGAAATCGGATGACTTACGAGCCTAGCTTTTTGCTCACCAGTTCATTCACGGCCTTAGGGTTGGCCTTGCCGCCGGTGGCTTTCATCACCTGACCCACGAACCAGCCCGCCAGTTTCGGGTTCACCTTGGCCTTTTCGACCTGCGCGGGGTTGGCGGCGATGATCTCATCCAAAGCAGCCTCAATCGCGCCGGTATCCGTGACCTGCTTCATGCCGCGATCTTCGACGATCTGCGCCGGGTCGCCGCCTTCGGTATAGACGATCTCGAACAGGTCTTTGGCGATCTTGCCCGAGATGGCATCCGACGAGATCAGGTCGATGATCCCACCTAGTTGCGTGGGCGAAACCGGCGATTCAGTGATGTCGTGGTCTTCTTTCTTCAACCGACCGAACAGCTCGTTGATCACCCAGTTCGCGGCCAGCTTGCCGTTGCGACCCTTGGCGACTTCCTCGAAATACGCGGCTGATTCCACTTCGGCGGTCAGGACCGAAGCGTCATAGTCCGTCAGGCCAAACGACTCGATAAACCGCACTTTCTTGGCGTCGGGAAGTTCGGGCAGCTTGGCGGCGATGTCATCGACCCAAGCCTGTTCAATCTCCAACGGCAGAAGGTCGGGATCGGGGAAATAGCGATAGTCGTGCGCCTCTTCCTTGGACCGCATCGAACGGGTCTCACCCTTGTCCGGGTCATACAGGCGGGTTTCCTGCTCGACCTCGCCACCACCTTCGACAATGGCGATCTGACGGCGGGCCTCGACCTCAATTGCTTGCTGGATAAAGCGCATTGAGTTCATGTTCTTGATCTCGCAGCGGGTGCCCAGATGCGAGAAGTCCTGTGTTTCCTGGTACTTCTCATACGCACCCGGCAAACAGATTGAGACGTTCACGTCCGCCCGCAGGTTGCCGTTCTGCATGTTGCCGTCACAGGTGCCCAGATAGCGCATGATCTGGCGCAGCTTGGCGATATAGGCGGCGGCTTCTTCGGGGCCACGGATATCGGGGCGGCTGACGATCTCCATCAGGCAGACGCCCGTGCGGTTCAGGTCGACAAAGGACATATGCGGGTCCATGTCGTGGATGGACTTACCGGCGTCTTGCTCCATGTGGATGCGTTCGATGCGCACCATACGCGCGGTGCCGTCGCCCATTTCCACCAGCACTTCGCCTTCGCCCACGATGGGGTGGTAAAGCTGCGAGATCTGGTAGCCCTGCGGCAGGTCAGGGTAGAAATAGTTCTTGCGGTCAAACGCCGATTTCAGGTTGATATCTGCCTTCAGGCCCAGCCCGGTGCGCACCGCCTGTTCGACGCAATATTCGTTGATAACAGGCAGCATACCCGGCATCGCCGCGTCCACGAAGGCCACGTTCGAGTTCGGCTCGGCCCCGAATTGGGTCGACGCGCCGGAAAACAGCTTGGCATTGGACGAGACCTGAGCGTGCACCTCCATCCCGATTACCAGTTCCCAATCGTGCTTGGCCCCGGCAATGGTTTTGATTTTGGGCATTTCGTATGTCAGGTCGAGCATGGCGCGCCTCTATTTCCGCAGAAGTCTAAGCCTGCGTATTAGGCGCGCTGCGCCAAAGGAGCAAGGGGGAATCAGTGACCTGACAGGTGCAGACCCGAAGGCGTAAAGGTGACGTCCATGCCGCTGCGCAATTCTTCGCGGAACAAATCGCCAATCGCACGCAGGGCATCGCGGTGCCCACGCGCCGCAAACCTCTCGGGCGAGTTGATGCGGACCGAGTTGTTGAACCCATTGGCAGCGTGCGCCCAGATCAGCGGATGCAGCTCGGTCATGTGGTCGCGGATCAGCCAGTTTGCGGCCTCGTGAATTTGCGCGCGCACTTCGTCGGCCTTTTCGTTCAGGCCAGCGCCGCTTTGGATCGTGATGGCGCAGTAGGCCGCCAGCATGTTGACGGTTTCCTGGTCCGGTCGGCGGTTCAGAATGTCGTGTAGCCCTTCAAGAAAGTACTCTACGTCCAGCCGGGCACATGCCTCTGGGTCAAGGGCAATGGCGTCGAACTGCGCCCACGTATAACCACCCGCGCCCCAGATTGCATGGGTCCGTGCGGCGTTGCGCAGGGCTTGAACCTCAAGCTCGTCGTAGCTGCCGAACCAGCGTGGCAGCAGGTGCGTCCCCATAGCGCGCATGTGGCGTTGGTTATGCGGGTCCAGAGTGATCAGACGCTCGTACTTGTCGGCAACGCGGATGTTGGTCCTGCGCTGCCCTGCAAGCAATGCGCAGTCTGCAGATGCGACAAGCGCACTGTCCGGCGCAGCTTCGCGGCACTTTGGCAAGATCGCCGCCGCTCGATCAAAATGGGCCGCGCAGCGGGACTGGTGCAGGGTCGGCAGTTTGGCGTCCGTTGAGGTGCCACGCCATGCCCATGCCAAGTCGATATGCGCAAGAGCAACCACTAGGGCGATCATGGGATCACCGTCATGTTCGCGCATCTCGTCTTCCAGCTCGGATATTCCGCACAGCAGGTCGTATTCTGACAGTGCCTTCCCATCAGACAGGGCGTGTTCGACCGCCAGAACAACGTCCGAACGAGCGCCAAAAGCCAGCAGGTCCGCGATCGGCATCCCGTCGGGTGCGGCTTCACGGGTTTCGTCGGCCGCACGCATTTGTCGTGAGAGTTCTGTCCAACGCCCCTGACGCGCCAGATGCCGTCCGTTTTCGATTGTTTCGCGGCCGATCAAATCCTCGGCTCGCATCTCCGCCACTGGGATGTTGAGTTGCCCCTGATCCGGCAGCGCGGCGGCTACATCAGACGAAAGGTGCATGTCTGCCTGCAACTGCATGCAAGAAGACGGAGCGGTGGGATTCTGTGTACGAAAAAACCGGAACATGGTGAAACTCGGAACTGCAAAAACTGGTAACGTAAGATCAAAGGTCACCGGAATTTGCATCAAATTCAAGATTTAGGGGGCTTTTTGTCCTGAATTGGTGAACAGTGAGGCTTTTTTCTCGCGATTAAGCCTAGAAAACCCTGAAATGATGCCGTTCAACCCTTAACCCAGACTGCTGTAGAACCGGCTCAAATTCGGTGTGGGGTGGGGTTGATTCATCTGGTAGCCGTATTCGTTTTCCCGTGTTCAGAACCAGTGACACGCGCACTGTGAAGTCCCAGCGCGTGTCAAACCGGACATAGTCGATGTCGGCTAGAGTGACTTTGGCTTGGCGGGCTCCGGTGAACCAACTCAGCTCGTCTTGATCGAGCGTCAGCCCCGCGCTGGTGTCCTGTAGGATGTCCCAAAGCGCAGGCAGAGTAGTCAGGGCAAGCAAGCCGACAAACCACCAGACAGCGTCGAACAGGATCACCAACGCAATGAGGGCCGCGTAGACCAGGATCAGGATTGCAACCGACCGTGGCGATCGGTTGTGCCTTGTATACGTGAACGGCGTCATGCGCCCAGAATGCGCGAAACCATTTCGGTCGTATCGCGCGACAGACCCGCTGTATCGGCAATACGCCTCAGTTGTGTGCGGATCAGGTCCTGACGATCTGCGTCATACCGTTTCCACGTCTGAAAGGCCGAACACATTCTTGCGGTGGTCTGCGGGTTGACGGGGTCCAGCTTGATCAACCAGTCGGCAAGCAGGGCGTACCCGGCACCATCTTCGCGGTGGAACCCTGCGTGGTTCATCGCCAACGCTCCCATAACCGCGCGGAAACGGTTGGGGTTCCTCCAGTTGAAATCCGGGTGCTCGGTCAGCTTGCGTGCCACATCTGCTGTGGTTTCGGGCGCAGCCATTGAAACCTGTAGGCCGAACCATTTGTCCATCACCAGCCTGTCATGCTGCCACTGGTCGTAGAAGGCGGACAGTTCTGCCTCACCTTTCCCTGCGCGCAGCAGGCAGGACAGGGCGGTCAGTTGCTGCGTCATGTTGTCGGCATCGACGTAGTCCCCGGTCGCCTTGGCTCCACCGTCCAGTCGCGAGGTCAGTGCCAGTGCAGCGCCACCCAGCGCGCGCTTGCCTGATTGTTCGGCGTCAGGGCTAAAGGGCGCATCAATCACGGTTTCGCTGTGAAGACGCGGCAGCAGGTCCTGCACATGCTGCGCGGTTACCTGCCGCAGGGTTTCTACAGCGGTCCAGATCGCCATTGGATCAGGTGTTTCACCACGTTCGTGCAAAGCTGCCGCCAGTTCTGAATGCGTCGGCAGGCCCAGCATCAGAGCACGATAGGCCGGGTCCAGATCGCGGTCCCGCAGCACGGCCAGCAGCCCGTCCAGATAGTCGGCATCGGGGGACGCGCCGGTTTGGATCATCGCCAGCAGAGTTTCCTCGGCCAGCGAACGCCCTGCCTGCCAGCGGTTGAACGGGTCGGTGTCATGGGCCAGCAAAAAGGCACGTTCCGCGCTGCTTTGAACCTGCTCCAGAATAACCGGGGCCGAGAAATCCCGCAGGATCGAAGCGGTTGGCTTGGCCGCAAGTCCGGTAAAGGTGAAGCTCTGGCCGGCTTCGGTCAGTTCCAGGACCTCGGTCGCGCGGACCTCGTCTCCGTTGGGGCCCAGCAGACCGACAGCCACGGGGATCACTTGCGGCTGTTTCTCATCCTGACCCGGCGTGGGTTCGGTGCGCTGCGACAGGGTCAGGGTATAGGTGCCATCCGTCCAATCCTCGGCCACAGTCACGCGCGGTGTGCCGGATTGACTGTACCAACGTTTGAATTGGCTCAGATCGCGCCCGGTCGTATCCTCGAAAACCTTGATCCAGTCCTCGATCGTACAGGCTTGGCCGTCATGACGGTCGAAATACAGGTCCAGTGCCTTCGTATATGCCTCATCCCCGACCAGCCGTTTCAGCATTCCAATGACTTCGGCGCCTTTTTCATAGACTGTGGCGGTGTAGAAGTTGTTGATTTCCTGAAAGCTCTCGGGCCGAACCGGATGGGACAAAGGCCCGTTATCCTCGGGGAATTGCCGTGCGCGTAGGTCAATCGCGTCGTGGATGCGCTTGACCGGGGCCGAGCGCATATCGGACGTGAACTGTGCGTCGCGGAACACGGTCAGCCCCTCTTTCAAACACAATTGGAACCAGTCGCGGCAGGTGATGCGGTTGCCTGTCCAGTTGTGGAAATACTCGTGCGCGATGATTGCCTCGATCCGCTCGAAATTCATGTCGGTCGAGGTCTCGGGGCTGGCCAGCACAGCCGAGGAGTTAAAGATGTTCAGCCCCTTATTCTCCATCGCGCCCATGTTGAAATCATCCACAGCCACGATATTGAACACGTCCAAATCGTATTCGCGGCCATAGACGTCCTCGTCCCATTTCATCGACTTTTTCAGTGCCTCCATCCCAAAGGCGCACTTGCCTTCATCACCCGGACGGACCCAGAGGTTCAGTTCGACGTCACGACCGGAGATGGTGGTGAATTGGCCGGGATGGGCGATCAGATCACCTGCGACTAGCGCGAACAGATAGGCGGGTTTGGGCCACGGATCGGTCCACTCGGCCCAGCCTTTGCCTTTGCCCGAGGGGTTGCCGTTGGACAGCAGCACCGGCAGATCGCCATTGATACGCACGGTGAAGGTGGACATCACGTCAGGGCGGTCGGGGTAATAGGTAATCTTGCGGAACCCTTCGGCCTCGCACTGGGTGCAGTACATGCCGTTGGACATATACAGCCCCTCAAGCGCGGTGTTGTTGCCGGGGTCGATCTCAACCTCGGCCTCCCAGACAAATGGCGCGTCGGGGGCAGGGGCGGTGAGCCCCTTGTCGGTGATTTCAGGAGAGATTTCGACGCCGTCGATTGACGCGCGGATCAGGGTCAGGTCTTCACCATGCAGAAAGAAGGTGCGGTCTGATGCGTCGGGGTTCGGGCGGAACGCAATGCGTGAGGTCACACGGGTCGCATGGGCTGCCAAATCAAAGGTCAGGTGCACGCTGTCCACGATATAGCCGAACGGCGTGTAGTCTTTCAGATAGATCGTTTGGGGGGCAGCGTCGCGCATCGGGACCTCGCTTCGTTTGGTGTCTGGCGCGACGTTATGGGCTGTGGCGGTGGGCTGCAAGCGGCGCAAAGCGGTGCTTTGCTGTCGCAATGAGGAATTTTGGTAAAGTTTTTTTACCGAAACGCAACGGCACACGTTGCCTATCGGAAACATACCCTCTAAATGCAGGCGGCATACAACGGCGTACATGGGTGAGAGGAAAATCATGACCAGCAGACAGACACGCAGCGGACTTCAGGTCGATACGGTTCTGGCCGAGTTTATCGAGGGCAAAGCCCTGCCGGGAACAGGCGTGACCGCCGATACGTTCTGGGATGGTCTGTCGCGCATGGTATCAGAACTGGGACCAAGGAACCGGGATTTTCTCGCTAAGCGTGAGCAGGTTCAGGCGCAGTTGGACGCTTGGCACGTTGATCGCAAAGGTCAGGATCACGACGCCGACGCCTATAAAGCCTTCTTGAGTGAGATCGGTTATCTGGTCGAGGAAGGTGATGATTTCCAGATCGAAACCGCCAATGTCGACCCCGAGATTGCCGCGACACCCGGCCCTCAGCTTGTTGTGCCGATCACCAATGCCCGGTTCGCGTTGAACGCGGCCAATGCACGCTGGGGCAGCCTGTATGACGCGCTTTATGGCACGGATGCGATGGGCGATCTGCCCGCCGCCGGTGGCTATGACGAAGCACGGGGCGCTCGTGTTATCGCATGGGCCAAGGGCTTTCTGGATGATGCGGTGCCGCTGGCCGCTGGCTCGTGGGCGGATGTGTCCGAGCTGCGCGTAGAAGGTGGTGCGCTGGTGCCTGCGCTGGGCAACCCTGCGGCGTTTGTGGGCTTTGGCGGTACGGCCGAGAAACCCGACTTCGTACTGCTGAAAAACAACGGCCTGCATGTGAAAATCGTCGTTGACGCCTCCAGCAATATCGGTGCGGCTGACCCTGCTGGCATCGCTGACGTCTATCTGGAATCGGCGCTGTCCACGATCATGGACTGCGAGGACTCGGTCGCGTGTGTGGATGCCGAAGACAAGGTTGTCGCCTATGGCAATTGGCTGGGCCTGATGAAGGGCGATCTGGCCGAAGAGGTGACCAAGGGCGGCACCACCTTCACCCGTAAGCTGGCCGAAGACCTGACCTATACCACCGCAGGCGGTGCGCAGGAGGTGCTGAAAGGCCGCTCGCTGATGCTGATCCGCAATGTGGGCCACCTGATGACCAACCCGGCCGTTCTGGATGGCGAGGGCAACGAGATCGGCGAAGGCCTGATGGACGCGCTCTGCACCACGCTGATTGCGATGCATGACCTGCAGCGCGAGGGCGGAAACTCGGTCAAGGGTTCGGTTTACGTCGTTAAGCCCAAGATGCACGGCCCCGCCGAAGTTGCGTTCGCGGTTGAGATTTTCGACATGGTCGAAGATATCCTGGGCCTGCCGCGCAATACGGTGAAGCTGGGTATCATGGATGAGGAACGCCGCACCTCGTCCAACCTGAAAGAGTGTATCCGCGCCGCGAAGTCGCGTGTGGCCTTCATCAACACCGGTTTCCTGGACCGCACGGGGGATGAGATTCACACCTCGATCGAAGCAGGCCCGATGCTGCCCAAGGGTGACATGAAGGCGACGCCGTGGATTGCCTCGTATGAGGATCGCAATGTCGATATCGGTCTGGCCTGTGGTCTGAAGGGCAAGGCGCAGATCGGCAAGGGTATGTGGGCGATGCCCGACCGGATGGGCGATATGCTGGAGCAGAAGATCGGTCACCCGAAATCGGGCGCGACCTGCGCCTGGGTGCCGTCACCGACCGCCGCGACCCTGCACGCCACGCATTACCATAAGGTTGACGTTCTGGCCCGTCAGGATGAGCTTGCCGCCGGTGGAGCACGCGGCACGCTGGATGATCTGCTGACCGTACCGCTGCTGGGTGGCCGTAACCTGAGCGATGATGAGATCACCGTCGAGATTGAGAACAATGCGCAGGGCATCCTGGGCTATGTGGTGCGCTGGGTCGATCAGGGCGTTGGTTGTTCCAAAGTACCGGACATCAACGATATCGGCCTGATGGAAGACCGCGCGACCTGCCGGATTTCGTCTCAGGCGCTGGCCAACTGGTTGCATCATGATGTGGTCAGCGAAGAACAGGTGATGGCTGCCATGCAGAAAATGGCCGCCGTGGTGGACCGTCAGAACGAAGGTGACCCGCTGTATCGTCCGATGGCGCCCGGCTTTGACGGCGTGGCGTTTCAGGCGGCTTGCGATCTGGTCTTCAAGGGGCGGGTTCAGCCTTCGGGCTATACCGAGCCGGTTTTGCATGCCCGCCGGTTGGAGCTGAAAGCCAGCTTGGTGTGATTGGATAGGGTGGGAACGAGGGGGCTGTCTGCCCCCTCTTGGCCCGCTGGGCCAATTCACCCCCGAGGATATTTTTAGCCAGATGAAAGGGATCAGGGATGGCTGTTACATTGCGCAAGGCGCGCACGATTGTGCGGAAGGCTTTGGAAAAGGGCCGCGAACTGGAATTGAAACCTTTGTCGGTAGTCGTGCTGGACGCTGGTGGGCACGTAATCGCGTTTGAGCGTGAAGACGGTGCAGCACCCGGCCGTTTTGCGATTGCGCAGGGCAAGGCTTATGGCTCGGTCATGCTGGGCATGGCGGGTACCGCGCAGATGGCGCGCGCCGAGGCACAGGCTTATTTCATGGCCGCCGTGAACGGCGTCTATGGCGGTCAGGTCGTGCCGGTTCCGGGCGGTGTGTTGCTGCGTGACAAGAAAGGTGCCGTGATCGGTGCTGTTGGTGTCACGGGCGATACTTCGGACAATGACGCCATCGCCGCTATGGCCGGGATCGAAGCTGCCGGACTGACTGGCGAAATCTGATTCAAAGAACTCTGGGAGAGCCGATTGCGGCTCTCCGGCCCCTGCGTTCTGGGAACGCCTTACAAATGGGCAGGTGGGGCAAAAACGCGCCCAGCTCGGGCATTGTTTTCTGTGTGCAACGTTGAACAAGTACTTGCGCTAACACACAGGGCTTGTGCTATTGCGCGCCTCAGACCCTGCGGATAGCTTTTCTAAAACATTGAGAATTAGGAAAGCAGAATGTCGCGACCCATCGTTGGTATTATCGGCAACTCGTACCTGGTGGATAATCAATACCCAACCCATGCCGGCGGGACAATGAACTCTGAGGCAGTGGCGAATGTGTCCGGCTGTATGCCCCTGCTGATCCCGGCGGACCCGCGATATGTCTCGGTAGAGGAGCTGCTTGAAATCTGCGACGGTTTCTTGCTGACCGGCGGCCGCCCCAATGTTCACCCAGAGGAATACGGAGAGCCCGCTACAGAGGCGCATGGCGACTTTGACCGTGCACGTGACGCGATCACCCTGCCGTTGGTGCGTGCCTGCGTGGAACGCGGCCAGCCTTTCTTTGGTATTTGCCGGGGGTTCCAAGAGGTGAACGTGGCCTTGGGCGGCACGCTGTACCCGGAAATTCGTGATCTGCCGGGGCGGATGAATCACCGTATGCCGCCTGATGGCACGTTGGAGGAGAAATTTGCCCTTCGGCACGTTGTGTCTTTGTCCGAGGGTGGCGTGTTCCACCGGCTCATGGGCGCGACCGAAGTGATGACGAACACCCTGCACGGGCAGGGGATCAAGACAGTGGGGCACCGGATTGAGATCGACGGTCACGCGCCCGATGGAACGCCAGAGGCGATCTACGTAAAGGACGCCCCCGGTTTCACACTATCGGTGCAGTGGCATCCGGAATGGGACGCTGAAAACGACCCCGTCTCGCGCCCATTGTTCAAAGCCTTTGGAGAAGCTGTGCACGCGTGGTCCACCGGATCAGGAGCGAGCCTGATGCAGCAGAGCGCATAAAACGTGCGCCGGTCCGGGAGAGAAGAACCAGACCGGCGCATCAGGATCAAATCAGCAAATTGAACTGATTGATCAACGGCAAGGTCCGCGCGCGCTCGCCTGTCAGATCGAACAAGGCGTTACCGAGCGCTGGCATCGCAGGCGGTGTGCCAGGTTCGCCCACGCCTCCCAAATGTTGGTTGGTTTCCAGAACCTGCACTTCCGTGACGGGTGTGTTGTGCATCCGCAGGGCGTCGTAGTCCGGGAAGTTGTATTGTTCTACTTCACCGTCGGCGAAAGTGATTTCCCCCATAACGGCCGCTGACAGGCCGTAGATCATGCCGCCGAACATTTGTGCCTCGACCGTTCCGGGGTCCAGCGCAAGGCCGACATCGCAGGCAATCCACGCCTTTGCGATACGGATCGTGCCGTCTTCGTCAACCACCTCGATCACTTGCGCAACCGGAGTTCCAAAGCTGTAGGTCATCGCCACGCCGCGCCCGATACCGTCCGGGGTTTTTCCGGTCCAGCCCGACATCTCTTTGACGGCTTGCAGAACACCTGCCGAGGGTGCGTGTTCGGAGTTGGCCAGTTCCATACGGAAGTCCAGCGGATCCCGACCGGCTGCGTGCGCCATCTCGTCCATGAACGTCTCGTGGAAGAAACCATTGTGACTGTTGCCCACCGAGCGCCAGAACCCTACGGGCAGCGATAGGTCTGCGACGTGGCCGCTGATGCGGTAATTCGGGACGGCATATGGCTGGTTGAACAGCCCTTCGACGATCACCTTGTCGGGTCCGCCACCGGGCAGGTTCATGTAACGTCCAACCACCTGATGAGAGCTGGATTGCGTCGCGACTTTGCCGTCGATCAGCACCGCAGTGCCGTCTTTTACCGCACCGCGCATCCGCGCGATTGCGCCTGGGCGGTAGTAGTCGTGGCGCGTGTCTTCTTCGCGGCTCCATGTGGTCTGAACGGGCACACCGGGCATTGCCATCGCAACCTTGGTGGCAATTTCGGCAAAGTCCAGTTCCCCGCGCCGACCAAAACCGCCACCCATATAGGTGGTGTGAACCTCAACAGCATCGCGGTCCAGATTAGCGGTGGCGGCGGCCTTGCGCTGCACGAAGGTCGGAGCCTGGTTACCGCACCAAAGGTCCAGCTTGGTGCCAGTGAACAGCGCCGTCGCGTTCATCGGTTCCATCGTCGAGTGCGCCAGATAAGGCACCTGATACTCGGCTGTGATCTCGGTGGCACCTTCGGGCAGAGTGTCTACGTCGCCGTCATCGCGCAGAGTTGTGTTCGGCGCGTCATCGAATGCCTTTGCGATCTGCGCAAAAATCTGATCCGTCTCGGTCGGGTACGGGGCGTCTGCCCAGTCCACGTCGATCGCTTCGACCGCCTGAATGGCCAGCCAGGTGTTGTTGGCGATGACGGCGACGCCATTCCCCAAGTCGACCACCTTTTCTACGCCGGGCATGGATTCGGCTGCGCTGGCGTCAAATCCATTCATCGCGCCACCCAGCTTGGGGTTCACGCGGCACGACGCGAATTTCAGACCTTCGGGGCGCACGTCGATCCCGAATTCGGCAGTGCCGGTCGACTTTCCAATTACATCCACGCGAGGCAGGTTCCGCCCCAGCATTCGCCACTTGGACGGGTCGCGCAGTTCGATATTCGGTGGGTCGATCTGACCAGCAGCTTCAGCCAATTCGATGTACGGGATGCGGGTCCCATCCGGTGCAATTACTGCGCCACTTTCAGTCTTCAGTTGTGTACGGTCGACGCCCAGCCGGTCTGCGGCAGCCTGTTTAAGCGTCTCGCGCGCGGTTGCTCCGGCCTCGCGCATCCGCTCGAACCCATCGCGCATCGAAGTTGAACCACCAGTGACCTGAAGGCTGACCACCTTGCCTATGACGCCCAGAGCCTGTCCCAGATTGTGCTGGAAGTCCGAGATGTCGTAGCCCTTGTTCGGCAAGCCTTCGCCAATCATCGCCGAGTTGTAGTAGGCCGCTGCAGCCGGGCCATGCAGAACGCGGATGTCATCCAGTTCCACATCCAGTTCTTCCGCGATCAGGGCAGCCCAGGTTGTCATGACACCCTGGCCCATCTCGGCGCGCGGGGCGAACAGCGTCACGCCCTGCTGGTCGATCAGGATAAAGGGGCTGAGGGCAGTCTCTCCCTCGCCCGGTTTCAGCGGGTTTACCGCAGGGCGGGTGACGTAATACGCACCAAACGCTACGCCGCCGACCACAGCGGCCGAGCCAATCAGAAAGGTGCGGCGGAGGATTTTACCAATGGACGCCATCGCTTACGCCTCCTTCAGCTTCGAGGCTGCGTCGTGGATCGCGGCGCGGATACGGGGATAGGTACCACAGCGACACAGGTTGCCTTGCATCGCGTCATCAATATCGGCGTCTGTGGGGGCGGGGTTTTCGGAAAGCAAAGCTGCCGCTTGCATGATCTGACCCGACTGGCAATATCCGCACTGCGCGACTTGATGATCGACCCACGCTTGCTGAATCTTGGCCATCGCATCCGGAGTGCCCAGCCCCTCGATCGTGGTCACATCGCCCCAGACATCCGACAGCGCGACCTGGCACGACCGGACGGCCTCGCCATCAATGTGAACGGTGCACGCCCCACACGCGGCCACGCCACAGCCAAACTTGGTGCCGGTCAAGCCGACCTCATCGCGAAGGACCCAAAGCAGGGGAACATCGTCAGGCAGGTCCACCTGATAAGAGGTCCCGTTAACTTTAAGATTGGTCGCCATCGTGCACCCTCTCGCCTTGTGGCTTTGCTAACTTTCTGACATAGATAGTTTAAAGTGTCAGGCAGTCAACTGACAAAATGAGTTAAAAATGTCACGAGCTCAAATGAAAGACGTTGTTTTAGACGATAAATGCCAGACGATCCTCGCGTCAGCGCTGAGTGCGTTTTCGGCCTATGGATTCAAGAAAACGTCGATGGACGATATCGCGAAGGGCGCGGGCATGTCTCGACCTGCCCTGTATCTGTACTTCGACAACAAAGAGGCGATCCTGCGCAAGCTGACTGGTCTATACTATGAGCGTCGGGCCATCGCCGTAGCCGAAGCGCTGAGCATGGAGGGGTCGGTTTCTCAGATCATTGGCAACGCGATACATGTTCAAACGGACGGCATGGCCGAGATCATGTCATCACCTCATGGGTTGGAGTTGCTGGATGCAAGCGTGTCCACCGCGTCGGACATCGTGACTCAGGGAGAGGCACGGCTGATGGCGCTATACGCTGAATGGCTTGGGTGCGAAGCAGAGCAGGGGCGAATTCGATTGTTTGACGGCCCGCGCGAAACGGCCAAAATGATTTCCTTTGCGCTGCGTGGGGTAAAGACGTCGGCGACGGACTATCAGGAATTCACCCGATCCAACTCGAACCTTGCCACGATCATCGGCGCGGGGCTTGAGGTCAAGTAACCCGCTGCCGCACTTTGTATTCTGGCGTGTCCCACAGCTTGTTCGTCATGATATCGGCCAGAACCTCTACGGCTTTAAGCACGTCCTGTTCGTCGATGAACAAAGGGGTGAAGCCAAAGCGCATGATGTCGGGGGCGCGGAAATCTCCGATAACTCCGCGGTCGATCAACGCCTGCATCGCAGCATAGCCTTCGGCAAAGCGGAATGAGACTTGGCTGCCGCGAAGGTCGGGGTTGCGTGGGCTGGCCAGTTGCAGGTCGGGGCAGGTGGCCTCGACGCGATGGATGAACAGTTCTGTCAGCTCGATGGACTTGGCGCGTACATCTTTCATGTCTGCCATGTCCCAAATGTCCATCGCGGCGGACAAAACCGTCATCTGGAGTATCGGAGGGGTGCCGACCCGCATCCTCTCAATCCCGCTGCCGGGGCGGTAATCCAGGTCAAAGGCAAACGGGGATTCGTGTCCAAGCCAGCCCGACAGCGCTGGGCGCACCTGGTCGGCCAGGCGCGGGGCGACATAGATAAAGGCAGGCGCGCCCGGTCCTCCGTTAAGGTATTTGTAGGTGCAACCAACCGCGAAATCGGCATTGCAACTGGACAGGTCAACCGGGATCGCCCCCGCTGAGTGGGCCAGATCCCAGACGGTGACGGTTCCATTGGCATGCGCAAGTTCGGTCAGCGCCTTCATGTCGTGCATCCGGCCCGAACGGTAATCGACCTCGGTCAGCATCAAAACAGCAACGTCTTCGGTCACGTTTTCGGCTACATCTTCCGGCGCTACGACACGCAATTCGTAGTCCGGCCCCAGAGAGCGAAGCAGCCCGTCCACCATGTACAGGTCCGAAGGGAAGTTGCCAGTGTCCGACAGAACCACTCTGCGATCAGGGCATAGGTCCAACGCAGAAGCGACAGCCTGATATACCTTGATGGACAGTGTGTCGCCGGTTACGACGCTGCCGGGCTCGGCCCCGATCAGGCGGCCAATGCGATCTCCCAACCCAGTCGGAAGCCCCATCCATCCGGCCTTGTTCCAGCCGGTGATCAGCATCTGTCCCCATTCCTCGGTCATCATGTCGCTGACCCGACGCCCAGCGGCTTTGGGCAAGGGGCCCAGCGAGTTCCCGTCAAGGTAAATCACGCCCTCAGGTAAATCGAACATGGCTTTGGTCGCGGCAAAATCGGTCATCGGCTTGCTCTTGATATTGGTCAGTGAACAAGGGCTAGCTGATACGACACCCCCTGTCTATTGATGCCGGTGCTGGCCGTGGATGAAAAAAATTCCTGCGACTATCTGTTATTTTGCGATTTGTGTCAGAAAGCGGTAAACGAATGAGCAAAAGCGACATTCCCTCTTGAGGCCGAGCAGAAAGTAGCCCTGTCCATGCGTAAACTCGACATACCGCCGGTCTGGTTGCTGGGCTTTGCTGCGCTCGCGTGGCTTCAAGCGCAACATCTATCTTTGGGACTGTCTCTGGATGGCGGGTTCACAGACTTGCTGAGCGGTGTGCTGATTGGCGGAGGCCTGATCCTTGTCTTGATGGCCATTGTCGAATTCCGACGTCACCGGACGACCGTTATTCCGCGTGAAACACCTACATCGTTAGTACAAAGTGGGATATTCAAGCGTAGTCGCAATCCGATCTATTTGGGCGATATCCTTATCCTGACGGGACTCGTTCTTCGCTTTGACGCAGTTCTGTCTCTTGTGCTGATACCTGTTTTTGTATGGCTGCTGGAGCGCCGCTTCATTCTGCCAGAAGAGGATCGCCTGCGAAAAACATTCCGCGCCGACTTCGCAAGATACGAGCTTAGCACGCGCCGTTGGATCTGAGGATTTACGCGTTATGACACAACGTAAGTTTTGCTGCGCTTGCGAAATAATATTGCGCGGGATACATGGATGCTTGATGAACAATACCGACCACCCGCTCATTGTGAGTGAAAATTAGGGGGATAATGCCGGTGAAGATAGGTACACCAAAAGAGATAATGGACGGTGAGAATCGGGTCGCAATGACTCCGGATTCAGCAGTTCAGCTTCAAAAACTGGGCTACGACTGCGCCATTGAATCCGGTGCGGGCGCTGCGGCCGGGTTTTCGGATGCCGTTTATGAGGCCGCAGGCGTCGAGATTGTCAAAACAGCCGCCGCGCTTTGGAAGGCTGCTGATATCGTTGCCAAGGTGCGTCAGCCGAATGAGACCGAGCTCAAGCGTCTGACCAAAGGCAAGACGCTGATTTCGTTCTTCAACCCTGCGGGGAATGAAGAAGGGATGGAGCTGGCCAAGTCCAAAGGCGCCAACGTGATCGCCATGGAAATGGTGCCGCGTATTTCGCGCGCGCAGAAGATGGACGCGCTGTCATCGATGGCCAATATCGCGGGCTACCGCGCGGTTATCGAAGCAGGCAACAACTTTGGTCGTTTCTTCACCGGTCAGGTGACGGCAGCGGGTAAAGTACCGCCAGCCAAGGTTCTGATCGTTGGCGCGGGTGTGGCTGGTCTGGCGGCGATCGGGACATCGACCTCGCTGGGTGCGATCACCTATGCCTTCGACGTGCGCCCCGAAGTGGCCGAGCAGGTCGAATCCATGGGCGCAGAGTTCGTCTATCTGGACTTTGAGGAAGATCAACAGGATGGCGCAGCCACCGGCGGTTACGCCTCGGTCCAGTCCGAGGAATTCCGCAACGCTCAGTTGGCTAAATTCCGTGAGCTTGCGCCCGAGATGGACATCGTGATCACCACCGCGCTGATCCCGAACCGCGAAGCGCCCGAGCTTTGGACCAAAGACATGGTCGAAAGCATGAAGCCGGGTTCGGTCATCGTGGATTTGGCAGCGGAAAAAGGCGGTAACTGCAAGCTGACCGTGGCGGACGAGAAAATCGTGACCGACAACGGCGTGACCATCATCGGCTATACCGATTTCCCCAGCCGGATGGCGGCGCAGTCGTCGTCTCTGTACGCGACCAACATCCGTCACATGATGTCGGACCTGACGCCTGAGAAGGACGGTCAGATAAATCACGACATGGAAGATGACGTGATCCGCGGCTCGACCGTGACCTTTGAGGGTGAGATCACCTTCCCGCCACCGCCGCCGAAAGTGCAGGCAATTGCGGCGCAGAAAAAGCCCGAGGTCAAGGAACTGACCCCGGAGGAGAAAAAGGCGCAGGAAATCGCAGCGTTCAAGGCGCAGACCAAGCAGCAGTTCACCCTGCTGGGTGTGGGCGGCGCGCTGATGCTGCTGGTGGGTCTGGTCGCTCCGGCCAGCTTTATGCAGCACTTCATCGTGTTCGTGCTGGCCGTGTTTGTAGGCTTCCAGGTGATCTGGGGCGTTGCACACTCGCTGCACACGCCGCTGATGGCAATCACCAACGCGATCTCGTCGATCATCATCGTTGGGGCGCTTATGCAGATCGGGTCGGGCTCGTTCCTGGTGATCCTGCTGGCGGCGCTGTCTGTCTTTATGGCCGGGATCAACATCTTCGGCGGCTTTCTTGTCACCCGGCGCATGCTCGCCATGTTCCAGAAATCTTAAGGAGGCCGGGTAGATGATTGGCTTCACCACTGCCGCTTACGTTGTTGCGGCTGTCCTTTTCATCCTGTCTCTGGGCGGGTTGTCGAACCAGGAAAGCGCCAAGCGCGCCGTATGGTACGGCATTGTCGGTATGGCGCTGGCGGTTTTCGCCACGCTTGTTGGTCCGGGCTCGGGCCTGTGGCTGCTGTCGTTGCTGCTGATCGCAGGCGGCGGTCTGATCGGTTCCTACGTGGCCAAGCGCGTGCAGATGACCGAGATGCCGCAGCTTGTGGCTGCGATGCACTCGCTGGTGGGTCTGGCGGCTGTATTCGTGGGCTTCAACGCGCATTTTGAGATCGGCAACGTGGCGCAGGTCATGGCGATTGCTGACAGCGCGAAAGAGGCGGACCTGTCCGATCTTGGTGCGTTTGCCAAGCTGATCGCCAAGAAAACGGCGGCGGAACTGACGATCCTGCATGTGGAACTGTTCCTGGGTATCTTCATCGGTGCGATCACCTTTACCGGTTCGGTCGTGGCCTATGGCAAGCTGGCGGGCAAAGTGACCTCGGCGGCAACCAAGCTGCCCGGCGGTCACGCGCTGAACGCGGCGGCTGCGGGTCTCTCGTTCATCTGTCTGATCTGGTACACCGCGTCGGGCGGTCTGTTCCCGCTGATCCTGATGACGCTGGCGGCGCTGTTCATCGGTTATCACCTGATCATGGGTATCGGTGGCGCGGATATGCCGGTGGTTGTGTCGATGCTGAACTCGTATTCGGGTTGGGCTGCGGCAGCCATTGGTTTCAGCCTTGGCAACGACCTGCTGATCGTGGTTGGCGCGCTGGTCGGCTCGTCCGGTGCGATCCTTTCCTACATCATGTGTAAGGCCATGAACCGTCACTTTGTTAGTGTGATCCTGGGCGGCTTTGGTGGCACCTCGGGTCCGCAGATGGAAGTGGAAGGCGAGCAGGTTGCCATTGACGCCGATGGCGTTGCCGCGGCTCTGAACGACGCCGACAGTGTGATCATCATTCCGGGCTACGGTATGGCGGTTGCGCAGGCACAGCAGTCTGTGTCTGAGCTGGTCCGCAAGCTGCGCGCCAAGGGCAAAGAGGTGCGTTTCGCGATCCACCCCGTTGCCGGCCGTCTGCCGGGTCACATGAACGTGCTGCTGGCCGAGGCCAAGGTGCCTTATGACATCGTGCTGGAGATGGACGAGATCAACGAGGACTTCCCGGAAACGGATGTGGCCATCGTGATCGGGTCGAACGACATCGTGAACCCTGCGGCGCAGGAAGACCCCAACAGCCCCATCGCCGGGATGCCGGTTCTGGAATGCTGGAAAGCCAAGCAGGTGTTCGTGTCCAAGCGCGGTCAGGGTACTGGCTATTCGGGCATCGAAAACCCACTGTTCTTCAAAGAGAACACTCGCATGTTCTATGGCGACGCCAAGCAGTCGCTGGATAAGCTGCTGCCGATGATCGACTGATCATTTGGTTCAGGGACATTGCAAAGGGCGCCTGCGGGCGCCCTTTTCTTTTTTTGTTGTTGGGGGCTTTGCCCCCAAACCCCCAGGATATTTTTGGCCAGATGAAGCGGGCGGGATGTGATACTCTTGACGGGAGTTGATCGCGAATGGGTTGGTTTTGCAGAAAGTGAAAGGCATAGGCGGTGTGTTTTTCCGCGCGCGCGATCCAGAGGCGCTTGGACGGTGGTATGAAAAGCATCTCGGTGTGAGCCAGCTCAACCCGCTGCCTTGGAAGCAGAGTGCCGGGTACACGGTCTTTGCGCCCTTTGCGCAGGACACGGACTATTTTGGACGCACCGAACAGCAATGGATGATTAACTTTCGAGTCGACGATCTGGACGCGATGATCACGCAGCTTGAAGCTGCCGGAATCCTCGTTGAGACACGCGTTGAATGGGACAGTGAGGTCGGAAAGTTCGCCCGTATCCATGATCCAGAGGGCAACCCGATTGAGCTGTGGCAGCCAAATCAATGAGATAGCGGATTTGTATACCGTTGTATCCTTGTAAGCATATGAAATAAAAAGAGAATTGATGTATTTTTGAGGTATCGTATAGTGCGCCGATCAGACCCGGAGCCTTGAATGACGCCCATTGATGACCATCCGTTGCGCTATGCGTTGGCCAACGAACTGCACGCGCGGCCATTTCCGGTGGCGTCGACCCCATGTACGGTGGTGTTTCTGGCCATAAAGAAGCCCACTGCAGCGGTCGCGCGGGATCGAAACGAAGATATGGCGCATTTGATCAATCTGCTGGATCGTCACGGTGCGCCGCATCCGCAGCCCGAGGCCACCCATTATGCGGGGCAGATCGGCCGTCATTGGCTCAAGTGGGAGCAGCATACCGAGTTTGTGACCTATACCGCGATCACGCAGAATGTCAGCGACCGTGCCTTTAACCCTGCCGACTTTGAGGTGTTTCCACCGGATTGGTTGATGGCCAGCCCGGGTCAGCGTGTGACCTCGGCCATGATGAGGGTCGTGGATTTAGAGAGCGATGCGGCGGTCAAGGCGTCTCTGTCCGATTGGTTCGAGCCTGAAAGCCTTGCCGTGGCGAGAGTGCTGGATGATGCGGCCATTTGTGCCAGCGACTTTCGGATTGATCCGGCTGGTCATATGCGCTTTGCGCTGTTTGTGACCCAAGGCACGGGACGGCGCAGAACCGGGCGGATCATTCAGCGCCTGTGCGAGATCGAAACGTATAAGGCGATGTCGATGCTGGGCTTTGCTCGCGTCAAGCAGATGACGCCACGGATCGGTGAGTTGGACGCGCAGCTTACGCAGCTTATGGGGCAGATGACGGATAACTCGGCCCATCCTGATGATCTTTTGCCGGACCTGCTTGCCACATCGATTGAGCTGGAGACATTGTCTGCCCGAAGCTCGTTTCGTTTCGGCGCAACAGGCGCTTATGAGGCCATCGTCAATCAACGGATCGAGGTGTTGCGCGAGCAGAGGTTCGATGGCCGTCAGAGCTTTGCCGATTTCATGATGCGGCGCTATGACCCCGCGATCCGCACCGTGAAGTCGACTGAACGTCGTTTGCAGGCCCTGTCGGATCGGGCTATCCGAGCAGGTGAGCTGTTGCGGACCCGGGTGGATGTTGAACGCAGTGCACAGAACCAGGCGCTGTTGGAAAGTATGGACCGCCGCGCCGATCTAGCTCTGCGTTTGCAACACACGGTCGAGGGGTTGTCGGTGGTTGCCATCAGTTACTATGCGGTCTCGCTGGTCAGCTACCTGTTGTATCCGTTGACCAAAGCCGGGATCAGCAAGGGCATGCTGACAGCGATTGTCACGATTCCGGTTGTGCTGATCGTGTGGTTTGCGATCCGGCAAATCCGAAAGCGGTTGGAGTAAACCTCGTTTGCCATTCTGTGTCGTGTCTGTAGTACTGACCGGGGCAGGGGGAGAGCTGAGGGTAGACCCGTGATTGGAATCGTAGCCGCATGGCGGGCTGTAGCCGCCATGTTCATCCTGAATGGTGCGTTGTTCGGCATATGGGCGTCGCGTATCCCGGCGGTTAGGGACAGGCTGGAGCTGACGCACGAAGCGCTTGGGCTTGGCTTGCTGTTCATGGCAGCCGGGGCCGTGTGTTCCTTTCCGATTACCGGTCGCCTGACGGACAAGTTTGGTGCGGTCTCCATCACGCGCGTCATTGCGGTTCTCTATACGCTGTCGCTTATTCTGCTGGCCTTTGCCGGCAGTTTTTGGGCGTTGGCGGCCTTCTTGTTTGTTTTCGGCGCGTTTCACGGGTCGATGGACGTTGCGATGAACGCGTGGGCTGCTGAGGTTGAGCAAGCCTATGACAAGCCGGTCATGTCTTCGTTTCACGCGATGTGGAGCCTTGGGGCCGGGCTGGGTGCGCTCAGCGGGTACGGGGCGGTGCAGCTTGGTATGACTGTGATGCAGCACTTTCTGCTGGCGGGCGGCGTCGTGGTTGGTTTGGCGCTGGCCTTGTCTTGGGTGCGCTGGACGTCCCGCAGGGCTGCGTCGTCTGGCGGCGCGGTTTTTGCCTTGCCGTCCGGGGCGCTGATCCTTGTCGGCTTCACAGCCTTGTGCGGCGCATTGGGCGAGGGCGCGGTCGCGGATTGGAGCGCGATTTTCCTGCGGGACGTGACCGGTGCAGCCGAGAGTGTCGCGGCATTGGGGTACGCTGTATTCTCGGTCACCATGGTTGCGTTCCGATTGGCCGGAGGGCTGGTCATCTCTCGGTTCGGGCCGGTCGCGACGGCCAGATTTGGCGGGGTTTGCGCGGCATTGGGCGTTCTGGGGGTCGTATCGGCGGCGCAGCCTATGCTGGCGCTCGCAGGCTTTGCGCTGATGGGGATTGGCTATGCGGTCATCATGCCCTTGGCGTTTAGCCGAGCCGCCAACGACCCGCATGTCCCGCCCGGTCAAGCCATCGCAAGCGTGGCTACGCTGGGATACGGGGGGCTATTGATTGGACCTCCGCTTATTGGGTTTTTGGCAGAGATGCTTACATTGCGGTTGGCATTCATGGCCCTGCTGTCGCTTGCAATCATGATTGTTATCTTGTCCGGTGCACTGAGACCTGCGGCACTGGATTGACGGTCGAGAGCAGGGAACAAGAAAAATATGGGAGATAGACATGCCGATCAAAAACCGCTTTGCGGAACTGCAAAATGAAATCACCGAGTGGCGGCGTGATATTCACCAAAATCCCGAAATCCTGTTTGAAACCCATCGCACCAGCGCTCTGGTTGCTGAAAAACTCAGGGAATTTGGATGTGATGAGGTCGTAACCGGGATCGGGCGCACAGGAGTTGTCGGCGTCATCAAGGGCAAGGCCGATACCAAAGGTAAGGTGATCGGTCTGCGCGCGGATATGGACGCTCTGCCGATTCATGAGGCGACCGGGCTGGACTATGCGTCCAAGACAGACGGTGCCATGCATGCCTGCGGTCATGACGGGCACACGGCGATGCTGTTGGGGGCGGCGAAATACCTCTCGGAAACGCGGAACTTTGACGGCACCGTCGTGGTCATCTTTCAACCCGCCGAGGAAGGCGGTGGAGGAGGCCGGGAGATGTGCGAAGACGGGATGATGGACCGATGGGGCATTCAGGAGGTCTATGGCATGCACAACTGGCCCGGTCGTCCGGTCGGGAGTTTTGCCATTCGCCCCGGCGCCTTTTTTGCCGCGACCGACCAGTTCGATATCGTGTTTGAAGGCAAAGGGGGGCATGCGGCCAAGCCTCATGAAACCGTTGATACGACCGTCCTTGCCGCGCAAGCGGTCATGGCCTTGCAGACAATAGCGTCGCGCAATGCTGACCCTATTGATCAGGTGGTCGTGTCGGTGACGTCTTTTGAAACGTCCTCGACGGCGTTCAACGTGATCCCGCAGACAGTCAAGCTGAGAGGGACTGTGCGCACGATGAGCGAAGCGATGAGGGATCTGGCCGAGAAACGGATCGGTGAAATCTGCAACGGCGTTGCAGCCACCTTCGGTGGCAAGGCCGATGTCACTTATTATCGTGGTTATCCAGTGATGGTGAACAGCGATGAGCAGACCGATTTTGCGGCTGATGTCGCGCGATCCGTGGCTGGTGATTGTGCCGATGCACCGTTGGTCATGGGAGGCGAGGACTTTGCCTTCATGCTGGAGGAGCGCCCCGGGGCTTATATTCTGGTTGGAAATGGCGATACGGCGGCCGTGCACCATCCGGAATACAATTTCAATGATGAGGCCATTCCCGCCGGGTGCAGTTGGTGGGCAGAGATTGTGGAACAGCGAATGCCTGCTGCGTGAATGGCGACGTGCGTGGGGGCGCTGCCCCCACACCCCCGGGATATTTTTAGCCAGATGAAGCGGGATCCCGAGGCAGTAAAGAAAGCCTGTCGCACAAAGTTTCGACGACATCGTTGAGGGCAGATTTTTGCGTATTGACGCAGGATTTTGAGGCGGCTTGGGTTGAGTATAGTGCGCTTGGGTCAGACAGCCATTTGTCAACGATAGCTGCCAGTTGCGGGGCAGAGGTTATTTCCACCGCGCCTCCGGTTTCGATCAGGGGCGCGAATGTTTCGGCAAAATTGTAGTAACCCGGCCCGGTGATGACTGCAGCCCCGGCTTGTGCGGGTTCAAAGGGATTGTGTCCTCCGATTTCTTTCAATGAGCCGCCGAGGAACACGATGGGGCAGATTGCGTACCATGTACCGGTTTCCCCCAAAGTATCCGCCACATAGATTTGTGTTGTGTTTGTGATCGCGTCGTTTGAAGACCGGAAAGCGGCTGTCAGCCCGGCTTGCGTGATAAGGGTGGCGACTTCGTCCCGGCGTTCTGGATGGCGGGGGATAAGAAGCAACAGCAAATCGGAGCGTTGTTTCAACAGCTGCGCATGTGCCGCGAGTACGGCGTCTTCCTCGCCTTGATGGGTGGAGCTGGCGATCCAGACCGGGCGGCCAGAAATCTGGTTTTTGATCTCCGATACGGTGTTCTGGTCAACGGGCAGTGGGTCGGACATAGCCTTGAGATTGGTGCCTTGTTGAACGCGTTCGGGCGCAGCCCCCATCTGGCGAAGATTTTCGGCTGTCTTGTCGTTTTGGGTCAGGAAAAGTTTGAACTTGCCCAAGATGAACCGCGCGGTTTTCGGTCGCTTTTTCCAGCCCTCGACGGAATTGTCGGATAGGCGGGCGTTCAGCAGGGCCAGCGGGATGTTGAGGTCGGCGCTTCCAACGATGAGCCGGGGCCAGATTTCGCTTTCGACGAAAATGCCGGCGTCAGGCCGCCAATGGTTCAGGAAACGCTGAACGGGCCCGGACGTGTCCAGTGGCGGGAATTGGTGGCGCGTGCGCGGGGGCATCCGCTTTGCGATCAGCGCGGCTGAGGTTGGCGTGCCGGATGTGATAAGGAACTCGGCCTTTGGCAGGCGCTGGCCCAGACGTTTGATCAAGGTGATAACGGACAGGGTTTCCCCCACGCTTGCAGCGTGAAACCAGATCAGTTGGCCGATGGGTCGCGGCAGGCTTGCATGGCCTAACCGCTCGTGCTGACGCTGGACCGGGACATCGGCGGCCTGCATTTTCTTTCTGACCGATTGCCAAGCGATCGGCGCGATAACCCCGGTCAGGCCGCAATACAGGTTGTAGAGCAGCGTTGGCCGTTCTGAGGGATCGGGCATGTCAGCCGCCTGTGTGACTCATGTGACGGCTCATCTTTCCGTCAACGGACTGGCGGGAATAGTCGAAGTCGTGGCCCTTGGGTTTAAGATTGATGGCCGCGCGGATCGCCTGTTCCAGCGGTTCCTCGGTGTTGGGGTGATCCCTGAGGGAACTGCGCAGGTCAGCCATGTCTTCTTGACCAAGGCACATATACAATTCTCCTGTACAGGTCAGGCGTACACGGTTGCAGCTTTCGCAGAAATTATGGGACAGCGGGGTAATGAACCCGATTTTCTGTCCGGTTTCTTCAAGCCGCACATAGCGGGCAGGTCCGCCCGTACGCTCGGCCAGATCAGAGACCGTGTAGTGGTTTTCGTACTCTTTGCGCACGTCTTTCAGCGACCAGTACTGATCAAGGCGGTCTTCGTTGCCGATGTCGCCCATTGGCATGACTTCGATCCAGGTCAGGTCCATGTCGCGTTCGGCGCACCACTGCGTGATGTGCGGGAGTTCTTCCTCGTTGAAACCCTTCAGGGCAACGGCGTTGATCTTGATGCGCAGCCCGGCCTTCTGAGCCGCGTCGATGCCCTTCAAGACCTGTTTCAGGCGTCCCCAGCGAGTGATCTGGGCGAACTTGTCCTCGTCCAGCGTATCCAGCGAGATATTCACACGGCGCACGCCAGCCGCGTAGAGGTCGTCGGCGAAGCGGTGAAGTTGCGATCCATTGGTTGTGAGGGTCAGCTCCTTCAATGCGCCGCTATCCAGATGGCGGGTCATTGCGTTGAAGAACGCCATGATGTTCCGGCGCACCAAGGGCTCACCCCCTGTAATGCGCAGCTTTTCGACACCCATGTTGACAAAGGTCGAGCACATCCGGTCCAGTTCTTCCAGGGTCAGAAGGTCCTTTTTGGGCAGGAACTTCATGTCCTCGGACATACAATAAACACAGCGAAAATCGCAGCGGTCCGTGACGGAAACACGCAGGTAGGTGATTGCACGGGCAAACGGGTCGATAAGCGGAGCAGCAGTCATGCCACATAGGTAAAGCGGCGACCCGGCTGCGACAAGGGCGAACTGCGCTTTGGTCTGGATCAGATGTCCCTTGAACGGTAGATTATTGGTATGAGGATTGCATTTTTCGTTTTGTTAACCGCTGTTGCGGGGTGTGACACTGTCCGGTCCACGACAGACCGCGTCTTTGGGGGCGATGGCAAACAGGCCCAGGCCGAGCCCGAAGCAGTGGAAGTGGCAGAAGTTGCCGACCCCGAACCTGTAGCGATCGCCGCTGCCAGTTGGGTTGGCCCGAAAACCACAGTGGCCGGACTGGGGGACCCCACAACGCCGGGACGCTGGCTGGAAACACCTCTGGTCGAAACCGAATTTACCGGGCGGGTAGTGGTTCCGAGGACCGGAGCGCAGGCTTACATTACTTTGGTGCCTGCTCCGGGGCCGGAAGGTGGGGGCAGCCGGTTGTCGCTGGATGCGATGCGGGCATTGCTGCTGCCTTTCGATGAATTGGTCGAGCTTGAGATCTACTCAAACTGACCTTTCAGGTATTTCCCGGCCTCTTTACGCGCAAATGGCTTCATTGCGTCCCCATGCGTATTCAAGAAGGCGATAACCCGGGACGGGTCGTGCTTGGATAGCTCGCGCAACCACCACGCGACGGCTTTCTGGATGAACCAGTCACGGTCGGGGACATATCCGGCAGCCCAGGTCAAAATGCGGTCTCGGCGGTCCAGATCATCCGGTTTGGGGTGGTTTTGCTTGGTCCACGGCAAGGTTGCTACCAATGCTGCGCGGCGTGTCCACATGTGGTCAGAGGTTGTCCAGCCTTCCACCTGATCCAGCCTGACCGGATCGGCCGACAGTCGCTTTTGCATCGCCATACACGCATGGTCTGCGACGGCCCAGGCATCGAAATCCGGCAACCAGCTTTGCAGCACGTCCCAAACCGCATCATCCGGCCGAATACGCGCTTGAGTCAGCAACTTGGCGGCGGCCAAGCGACCCTCGTGAATATTTGTTTGCCACAGATCATCGGCCAATTGGACCCGAGTGGCCACGTCAAGGTCCTGCCGCCACGCTTTTGTCAGGTCGTTCAGGATCGGGTTTGCGACCCCCAAATAAAGACGGTCGGCCTTGTGGTAGGCCGCCATCTGCGCGGCGCGCTCAGGGTCGGCATGCGCCTTGATCTGATCCAGATAGGCGTCCACGACTTGCTACTCCACCGTAACAGATTTCGCGAGATTGCGTGGCTGATCGACGTCCGTCCCCTTGGCAACGGCCGTATGATACGCCAGCAACTGCGCCGGGATCGAATACAGGATCGGGGCGAGGCTTTCGTGAATAAGCGGCATGCGGATCGTGCTCCAGACGCCGTCCTCGGCTTCGGCGATCCCGTCTCCATCCGAGATCAGAATAACCTTGCCCTTGCGCGCCATGACTTCTTGCATGTTCGATACTGTCTTGTCGAAAACGGCGTCACGCGGTGCCATTACGACCACCGGCATGTGTTTGTCGATCAGGGCGATGGGGCCGTGCTTCAACTCTCCAGACGCATAACCTTCGGCATGTATATAGCTGATTTCCTTTAGCTTCAGTGCGCCTTCCATGGCCAGGGGATACATCAGGCCACGCCCCAGAAACAGAACATCTCGCGCCTCGGATAGTCTTTGGGCGGATGCGCGGATGGCGTCGTTTTGTTCTAGCGCGACGTTGAGAACCGCAGGCAAGCCGCGCAACGCTGCGGCGTGGTCGGCCAGTTCGTCTGCTGTCAACGTTCCGCGATCCGAGGCGGCCTTCAGCGCGAGCATCAGCAGCACGCTCAACTGGCATGTGAAAGCCTTGGTCGAGGCCACTCCGATCTCGACCCCGGCATGAATGGGCAGGGCCACATCGCTTTCGCGCGCGATCGAGCTTTCGGGGACATTGACCACCGAAACGATCTTGTCGGCCTTGCCTTCACAGTATCGAAGCGCGGCCAACGTATCCGCTGTTTCCCCGGACTGGCTGACGAACAGCGCGGCGGTCCGGTCACTGATCGGAGGCTCCCGGTACCGGAATTCGCTGGCGATATCGACTTCGACCGGCATCTTGGCCAGCTTCTCGAACCAGTACTTGGCGGTCAGACAGGCATAGAAGGCGGTGCCGCAGGCAACCATCGTCAGACGGTCGAGCTTGGTAAAGTCCAGCTCTGCGGGCAGAACAACCTCATCGCCGCCGGTGGGCAAATACGAGCGGATCGCTTCGGCCACGACCACGGGCTGTTCCGCGATTTCCTTGGCCATGAAGTGCTTGTGCCCGCCTTTGTCAGCGCGCGCAGTGTCAAGCTTGATCCGGCGGACGTCGCGGTTGACCAGATCGCCCGCTTCGTTGCGAATCTCCAGCGAGGTACGGGTCAGCACCGCGCGGTCGCCTTCCTCAAGATAGGTGATGCGATCCGTCAGCGGTGCCAGCGCGATGGCATCGGAGCCCACGAACATCTCGTCTTCCCCATGCCCGATCGCCAGTGGCGACCCTTTGCGCGCGGCGATGATCAAGTCCTCTTGCCCCTCGAACAGAAAGGCCAGTGCAAACGCGCCTTCCAGCCGGTCGATTGTCTTAAAGGCGGCCTCAACTGGGGAAAGCCCCGTAGACAGGTAGTGCTCAGCCATCAAAGCGACGGTTTCGGTGTCGGTTTCGGTCACGAAGCCCACGCCGTGTTCGGCCAGTTCCGCGCGCAACTCGCGATAGTTTTCGACGATGCCGTTATGCACCACGGCAACTGGACCCGCCTGATGCGGATGCGCATTCGTCACCGAGGGTGCGCCATGGGTGGCCCAGCGTGTGTGGCCGATGCCGGACTTGCCCGGCAGGGGATCATGCACCAGTAAGTCGCTGAGGTTCACCAGCTTGCCCACGGCCCGGCGCCGCCCCAGATCGCCACCATTGACCGTTGCGATCCCGGCGCTGTCATAGCCGCGATATTCCAGACGTTTCAGCGCCTCGACCAAGATGGGGGCGACTTCGTGCTGCCCCAGAACGCCTACAATTCCACACATCGGTCAGGCTCCTTTGTCGCGGCGAGCCTTCTTCGCCTTGAGCATATCAAACAATTTACGCGCATAGCCGGGTTTGTTGTCCTGCTTGGCGCGTGCCACGGCCAGTGCGTCGGCTTCTACGTCGCGCGTTACCACCGTTCCGGTCGCGGTCATGGCGCCATCGCCCACGGTCACAGGCGCCACCAGCATGGTATTCGATCCGATGAACACGTTCCGGCCAATGGTCGTCTTGTGCTTCATCACGCCGTCATAGTTACATGTGATCGTACCCGCGCCGATATTCGTGGCCGCGCCAACCGTCGCGTCGCCGACATAGCTCAGGTGATTGACCTTCGCGCCTTCGGCGATCTCGGCGTTCTTGATTTCTACAAAGTTGCCGATGCGCGTGTCTTCGGCCAGTTCGGTGCCGGGGCGCAGGCGGGCATAGGGGCCGACGACAGCGCCTCGGCTGACGTGACAGCCTTCCAGATGCGAAAACGCCCGGATGGTCGCGCCGCTTTCGACAGTGACACCGGGGCCGAAAACCACGTTGGGTTCGATGACCGTGTCGCGTCCGATGATCGTGTCGGCGGCAAGATAAACGGTCTCAGGCGCCATCAAGGTCACACCAAGGTCCAGCAGTTCCGACCGCGCGCGGGTTTGGAAAACTGCGTCAGCAGCGGCGAGATCTGCGCGTGAGTTGACGCCCAGCGTCTCGGCCTCGTCACAGGCGACTGCGGTGACTTTCAGGTCACGGCAGCGGGCGATTTCGACAACGTCAGTCAGATAGTATTCCCCAGCCGCATTGTCGTTGCCTACGGCGTCGATCAGGGAAAACAAAACCTCAGCATTGCAGGTCAAAAGGCCAGAATTACAGAAGGTTATCGCGCGCTCTTCATCTGAGGCATCTTTGAATTCGACAATCCGCTCCAGATTGTCTCCGTCCATGACCAGGCGGCCATAACGCGCTGGATCGGCGGCATTGAACCCCAGGATAACCAGATCGTTCTGCGCGCGTGCCTCGATCATGCGCTCCAGCGTCTGAGGTTGAAGGAACGGTGTGTCACCGTACAACACCACCACGTCGCCCTCGAACCCTTCCAGCGCAGCGCGCGCCTGAGCGACGGCATGAGCGGTGCCCAACTGTTCACCCTGTTCCGTGATTTGGGCAGTTTCGTCTTCGGCCTTTGCCACCTTCGCCACAGCCTCGGACCCGTGCCCGGTGACGATCACGGTACGTTCGGGCGACAACGCGGCTCCGGCACGCATGGCGTGAACCAGCATCGGTGTCTGGGCAATCGGATGAAGGACTTTGGGGATGTCCGAATTCATCCTGGTGCCTTTACCTGCGGCAAGGATGACAAGGGCGGTGCTCATGAAATCGTTTTCTCTTTGTGTTTTGTTGCGGTCCGTTTTATCCGCTGAGGGCAAAGGCGCAAGCGGTTCAGCCATCAAACAAGATTGCCGTTTGCAACAGGATACGGCGAAAAACCGCCGAAGCAGGAGGCACGATGCGAACGGTTATCTTCGATTTGGACGGGACATTGGCCGATACCTCGGGCGATTTGCTCGAGGCTGCGAACCACTGTTTTCGTCATATGGGGCACGGAGACGTTCTGGTTCACGGGCAGGATGCCGCGGTCGCGCTGCGGGGCGGCCGGATGATGCTGACGCACGGATTAAAGCGGGTCGGAGCCTATGATGAAAGCACCGTTCTGGCGTATTATCCGATGCTGCTTGAGGCATATTCCCAGTCCATCGACACCCATACAAAGTTCTATCCAGGGGCACTCGATGCGGTTGAGGGACTCAAGTCGGCAGGCTACGGCGTGGGAATCTGCACCAATAAGCCAGAAGCTCTTGCAGATCAGTTGCTAACGCAGATGGGCGTGCGCGATCAGTTTGCTTCATTGGTGGGGGCCGATACCCTTCCGGTTCGCAAACCCAATCCCGAACCGCTGCGCGAGGCCGCGCGACGGGCAGGGGGGCATCCCGATTTTTGCGTGCTGATTGGGGATTCCGATACCGACCGCAACACGGCGCGCGCCGCTGGCGTGCCGTCGGTGTTGGTCACGTTTGGTCCGTCGGGCGCAGATATGGCCGCGCTGGAGCCCGAGGCGTTGCTGCATCATTTCGATGATCTGCCCGAGGTTGTGGCCAGTCTGATCGGAGCGGTGGCGTAAGCCCTTGACGCTGCGCACGCGCGGCCTCAGAACAGGCGTATGACCGAGACATTCACTGGCAGTTTCACGCAGCAGGAACCCATCCCCGACGAAGCGATCGAGGCCGCTTTGGCGGTTCTGCGCCACGGTCGGCTGCATCGCTACAACGTGGCCGCCGGAGAGCTGGGCGAAACCGCTTTGCTGGAACAGGAATTTGCCGCGCAGATGGGGGCGAAATACTGTCTGGCCGTGTCCTCGGGCGGTTATGCTCTGGCGACTGCTTTGCGCGCAGTGGGTGTGCAGCCCGGTGATCCGGTTCTGACCAATGCCTTCACGTTGGCCCCGGTGCCGGGGTCAATCGCCTCGGTCGGGGCAAAGCCCGTTTTTGTGGGCGTGACCGAGGGGTTGGTGATTGATCTGGATGATCTAGAGGCCAAGCTGGATCAGGCGCGGGTTCTGATGCTCAGCCACATGCGCGGGCATCTGTGTGACATGGACCGGTTGATGCAGATGTGCGACGCGGCCGGTGTGACCGTGATCGAGGATTGCGCGCATACGATGGGCGCGGCGTGGCGTGGGCAGTTGTCGGGGCGGCAAGGGGCGATCGGGTGCTATTCCTGCCAGACCTATAAGCATGTGAATTCCGGTGAGGGCGGCTTGCTGATCACCGATGATGAGGAACTGGCGGCCAAGGCGACGATGTTGTCGGGGTCATATATGCTGTACGAACGTCATCTGGCCGCGCCGGGGCCGGAGGTGTTTGAACGGATCAAATACACCACGCCCAATGTCTCGGGCCGGATGGACAATCTGCGGGCGGCGATCCTGCGGCCTCAGCTACGGGATCTGGACCGGCAGGTGGGGCGGTGGAATGAGCGCTACGACGCGATTGAACAGGGACTGCGCGGCACGCCCGGTCTGACGATCGTCGAACGACCCGAGGACGAGACCTATGTGGGCTCATCCATTCAATTTCTTCTGTTGGACTGGACGCCGGAACGCATTGCCGAAGTGATTAGCCGCTGTGCGGCTCGCGGAGTGGAATTGAAATGGTTCGGTGGTGCTGAGCCAACCGGGTTTACTTCGCGCTATGACAGCTGGCGCTATGCGGACAGCGCGCCTTTGCCCGACAGTGACCGCGTGTTGGCCGGGATCATGGATATGCGCGTGCCGCTAACATTCTCACTGGACGATTGCCGCCTGATCGCGCGGATCATCCGGGCCGAGGTCGGGGCCGTCTACCAATCGTAACCCAAAGGAGTGCGCTGGAAGCGCACGCTTGATGCTTTGACACCACCACCCCTGACGGGTCGGTGGTGTGTTTCTGTGTGGCTATCGTTGACCCGGAAAAGATTCGCTGATACTTATTGAACAACTGTTCATTAATGCGAGGGAGGAGATCGCATATGTTCGCGGCTACCATGCAGTTTGATCTGGGCGAGGACGTGAACGCCCTGCGTGAAATGGTTCACCGCTGGGCGCAGGAGCGGGTCAAGCCGATGGCCGCCGAGATTGATGCCTCGAACGCATTTCCAAATGAGCTTTGGAAGGAAATGGGCGACTTGGGGATGTTGGGCATTACGGTGCCCGAGGAATTCGGCGGGGCTGACATGTCATACCTGGCTCATACCGTCGCCGTCGAGGAGGTCGCTCGGGCGTCGGCTTCTGTCTCGCTGTCTTACGGGGCGCACTCGAACCTGTGCGTCAATCAGATCAAGCTGAACGGGACGGATGAGCAAAAGGCGAAATACCTGCCGCGGCTGATCTCGGGTGAGCATGTGGGCGCACTGGCGATGTCCGAGGCGTCGGCAGGGTCCGACGTGGTTTCGATGAAATTGCGCGCAGAGAAGCGCAATGATCATTACCGTCTGAACGGAAGCAAATACTGGATCACCAACGGGCCGGACGCGGATACTCTGGTCGTTTACGCCAAGACCGACCCAGAGGCCGGATCGCGCGGAATCACAGCCTTTCTGATCGAGAAAGAAATGACCGGCTTTTCCACCTCACCCCATTTCGACAAGCTGGGGATGCGCGGGTCGAACACGGCGGAACTGATCTTTGAAGACGTCGAAGTGCCGTTTGAAAACGTGCTTGGCGAGGAAGGAAAGGGCGTCGCTGTTCTGATGTCCGGGCTGGACTATGAGCGTGTGGTGCTGGCCGGAATTGGCACCGGCATCATGGCGGCCTGTCTGGACGAAATCATGCCCTATCTGGCCGAACGCAAGCAATTCGGGACGCCTATCGGGAATTTCCAGCTTATGCAGGGCAAGATTGCCGACATGTACACGGCGATGAATTCGGCGCGCGCTTATGTGTATGAAGTGGCCAAAGCCTGCGATCGTGGCGATGTGACCCGTCAGGATGCTGCGGCCTGCTGTCTTTACGCGTCCGAGGCCGCGATGACGCAAGCGCATCAGGCTGTGCAGGCGATGGGCGGGGCCGGGTTCCTGTCGGATTCACCCGTCAGCCGGATTTTCCGCGACGCGAAGCTGATGGAAATCGGCGCGGGCACCAGTGAAATCCGCCGGATGCTTATTGGCCGTGAGCTGATGAGCGAAATGCTCTGACGAAAGAAAACGCCCCGCAGACGAGGTCACTGCGGGGCGTTCCTGAAAAGGATCAGAAGCGATGGACGTAGGAAACGCCGACCAGCCACGGATCGATCTCGGCAGTGCCGATGTCGACGCCGTCCAGCTTAACGTCGGATTCGATGTCGAACCAACGGACGTTCAGACGTACCGCGCCTTTTTCGGTGACCATGTAGTCCAGACCGGCCTGCAACGAGACGCCAACCGAGTCGTCCAGCTTCAGGTCACCCAGAGGCGAACTTTCGTCAAAGAAAAAGGTATAGTTGATGCCCGCGCCGACGTAAGGCTTCCACGCGCTGTTGGTAGGGAAGTGATAGTTCAACGACAGAGTGGGCGGCAAGTGCTTGACGGTTCCGGCGTCAATGCTGCCTCCCAAGGTTACATCATGGCTGAACGGTGTGGCAGCCAGCAATTCAACGCCCAGGTTGTCACGAACGAAGTACTCAACAGTGAAGATCGGGCGTGTGTCCGAATCAATTTCGGCGTCGAGGCCAGCAAGTGTTCCATTGTCGGACTTGGGCGAGAGGTAGCCGATACCGAGACCTACAGTCCAGTCGCCCTGGGATTGGGCGTAAGCGGGGACAGCCAGCGCAACAAGCGCAGTGGAGAGGGTCAAAGCGGCGAGTTTATTGGTCATTTTACTGCCTTTAGGTTTGTTGATGCTGGCGTTTTGCACGACCGGATCGCTGCCAACTCTGATCTGCATCAAGTTCACGTGATTTGTGGTGGCGACGCAGGTCAAGGAAACCTCAGGAAAACAAGGGGTTTCCGTCATGTGTCCCTCTAGGCGCATACCCGGTTTGCACGCTGGTAGAGGCTGGGCGATTCCCAACCGGTTGAACATGGCGCGGCAATGCCTTTCTCAACCCGACGGGAACACCGCGATTGTTGATCTGACGTCTGGTACGCGTCAGGACATCACTTTTGGAAAACTGGCCCGGATGACAGATGGGATCGCAGGGCATTTGCGGCAACTGGTGCAACCCGGCGATCGGGTTGGTGCGCTTCTCAGCCAGTCACCGTGGTGCGCTGCGGCTCATTTGGCTATCTGGAAGATCGGCGCGATCTCGGTCCCTTTGTTCAAACTGTTCAAACACGACGCGCTTGCCTCTCGGATAGCGGACGCGGGCGTCGAAATTGTACTGACCGATTCCGAGGGCAGCAAAATGCTGGGTGGTCTGGCGCACCCGGTTCAGGTTGACCAGCTTCCGTCAACGGACGAGCAAATTCCTTTTGCCGATACGGGTCCCGATGACCCGGCAGTTTTGATCTATACGTCTGGCACCACAGGAAGCCCGAAAGGTGCGCTGCACGGGCACCGGGTTTTGACGGGCCACTTGCCGGGTGTTTCGATTAGCCACAATCACTTGCGTGAAGGCGACTGCCTATGGACGCCTGCTGACTGGGCATGGATTGGCGGGCTGTTTGATGTGTTGATGCCGGGTCTGGCGCTGGGCATCCCGGTGGTCGCGGCACGGCTTGAAAAGTTCACCCCCGAAGCCTGCGCCGATGTCGTCGCGCGCGGTGAGGCACGGAACGTGTTCTTTCCCCCCACCGCATTACGGATGTTGAAAGCGGCGGATCAGAGCATCCCCGGCCTGCGCTCGGTCGCCTCGGGCGGTGAGCCGCTGGGGGCCGAGATGCTGGCATGGGGGCAGCAATCGTTTGGTCTGACGATCAACGAATTCTATGGGCAGACCGAGTGCAATATGGTCGTCTCCTCCTGCGCTGAAGATTTCCCCGTGCGTCCCGGCTGTATCGGCAAATCGGTGCCGGGGCATGAGGTGGCGGTGATCGACGAAGACGGCAACCCAACCAGCGAAGAGGGCGACGTGGCCATCCGGCGCGGTTCGGCCTCGATGCTGCTGGAATATTGGAACCGGCCAGAAGAAACGGCGCAGAAATTCCGGGGCGATTGGCTGATCACCGGTGATCGTGGCGTGTGGGAGGGCGACTACCTACGCTTTGTCGGGCGCGATGATGACGTGATCACTTCGGCGGGATACCGCATCGGCCCCGCCGAGATCGAGGATTGCCTGCTGACCCACCCGGCGGTTGCGACGGTGGGTGTGGTGGGTAAGCCCGACAAGCTGCGGACCGAGATCGTGAAGGCCTATGTTGTGCTGAAACCAGGGGCCGAGGCGACCGGGGCGGAGTTGCAGGACTGGGTCAAGGACCGTCTGGCGCAGTATTCCTATCCGCGTGAGGTGGCGTTTCTGGAGGAATTGCCGATGACGGTGACGGGGAAGGTTATTCGGAAGGAATTGAAGCGTCGTGCGAAGTTGGAATTGGAGACAGCGTAAATGAAACTCACATCCAAAGCCATGCCCGCCTCGGAGGGCTTTCGGTCGAACCGCGCAGCGCACTTGGACGCTCTGGCGCAAATCTCAGCCGCTGCCGAAGCCGCCCGAATGGGTGGGGGCGAGAAATCCCGTGCGCGGCATGAATCGCGCGGCAAGATGCTTCCGCGCAGGCGGGTGGCGAACCTGCTCGATCCGGGGTCTCCGTTTCTGGAGATCGGAGCGACGGCGGCGCATGGGATGTATGGCGATGCCGCACCAGCTGCCGGCGTGATTGCGGGCATTGGCAGGGTGCAGGGGCGCGAGGTCATGGTGGTGTGCAACGATGCCACCGTGAAGGGCGGCACCTACTATCCGCTGTCGGTCAAAAAACACCTGCGCGCGCAAGAGATCGCCGAGGAAAACCAACTGCCCTGCATCTATATGGTCGATAGCGGTGGCGCGAACTTGCCTAATCAGGATGAGGTTTTCCCCGACCGCGACCACTTTGGCCGCATCTTCTACAATCAGGCGCGGATGAGCGCCAAGGGGATCGCTCAGATCGCGGTGGTAATGGGGTCGTGTACCGCGGGCGGGGCTTATGTGCCTGCGATGTCGGATGTGACGATCATCGTGAAAGAACAGGGTACGATCTTTCTGGCCGGGCCGCCTCTGGTCAAGGCCGCGACGGGTGAGGTGGTCAGCGCCGAGGATCTGGGCGGCGGTGATGTGCATACGCGCCTGTCTGGTGTGGCGGATTATCTGGCCGAGGATGACGCGCATGCGTTGGCCTTGGCGCGCCGGGCTGTGGGGTCTCTGAACCTGCGCAAACCGATGACCGTGGATTGGGCCAACCCCGAAGACCCGGCCTATGACCCCGAGGAAATTCTGGGCGTTGTCCCCGCCGATCTGCGCACGCCCTACGATATTCGCGAAGTGATTGCCCGGCTGGTCGATGGCTCTCGGTTCGATGAATTCAAGCCTCGGTTTGGTGAGACGTTGGTGACCGGGTTTGCCCATGTCAAAGGCTGCCCGGTGGGGATCATTGCCAATAATGGCGTGCTGTTTTCCGAGGCCGCGCAGAAGGGGGCGCATTTTGTCGAGCTGTGTTCGCAGCGTCGCATCCCACTGGTGTTTTTGCAGAATATCACCGGCTTTATGGTCGGTCGGAAATACGAAAACGAGGGCATCGCGCGGCATGGGGCTAAGATGGTGACGGCGGTGGCGACCACCAGCGTGCCGAAGATCACGATGCTGGTGGGCGGCTCTTTTGGTGCAGGCAATTACGGGATGGCGGGTCGTGCCTATCAGCCACGTTTCCTTTGGACATGGCCGAACTCGCGCATTTCCGTGATGGGCGGAGAGCAGGCGGCGGGTGTTCTGGCCACTGTCAAACGCGACGGGATCGAGCGGCAAGGCGGCACTTGGTCGGCCGAGGAAGAAGCCGAATTCAAGCGCCCGACGCTGGATATGTTCGAGGAACAATCGCACCCGCTCTATGCCTCGGCGCGGCTCTGGGATGACGGCATCATCGACCCGCGTAAATCGCGCGATGTGCTGGCCCTATCGCTGAGTGCTGCGCTGAATGCCCCGATCGAGGAGACACGTTTCGGCGTGTTCAGGATGTGATTGCCATGACCCTAAAGGACGTTTTGACCCGTTATCCCGGTGCGCAAACCTTCAAGTTCGGTGACAGCGCATCGATGAGCGCTGAACTGTTGGGCTTGGTACGCGCAGGTCGGAAAACGGCAACCTGCGGCGCGCTGCGGGATTATCCGGAAGGCAGCGCAGAAACCCCAGTGGTCGGGCGGCGCGATATTGCTCTGGAGTGGGATGGTCGCCCGGCTTTGGTGATCGAGACGCTTGAGGTCACGGTCAGCCGGTTCTGCGATATGACCGAGGCGTTTGCCCTGGCTGAAGGCGAGAATGAAACGCTTGAAGGATGGCGTAAGGATCACCGCCGATACTTCAAGCGCAACGGTGGATTTGACCCAGAGATGGAATTGCTCTGCGAACGGTTTCGGCTGGTCGAAGATTTGGCGTCGGAGGAGTAAGAAACATGTTCAACAAAATCCTGATTGCCAACCGGGGTGAGATCGCCTGCCGCGTGATGGAAACCGCTCAGAAGTTGGGCGTGGCCTGCGTCGCGGTTTATTCTGACGTGGATGCTTCGGCCAAACACGTGCAGATGGCGGATGAGGCGGTGCATATCGGCGGTGCTGCCCCGGCTGAGAGCTATTTGAAGGGCGATGTGATCATTCAGGCCGCACTGGACACCGGCGCGCAGGCGATCCATCCCGGATATGGGTTTTTGTCCGAGAACCCGGATTTCGTGGATGCGGTTGAGGCGGCTGGACTAACCTTTATTGGCCCCTCGGCCGATGCGATCCGCAAAATGGGTCTCAAGGACGCGGCCAAAGTGTTGATGGAGCAGGCGGGCGTTCCGGTTGTGCCCGGCTATCACGGTGACAACCAGGACCCCGAGCATCTGGCCGGTGCTGCGGACACCATCGGCTATCCTGTGCTGATCAAAGCGGTTGCTGGTGGTGGCGGCAAGGGGATGCGGCTGGTTGAACAACCCGAGGATTTCACGCAAGCGCTGGACAGCGCGCGTGGCGAGGCGCGTACAGCTTTTGGCAATGACGCCGTGCTGGTCGAGAAGTTTGTCGCCAAGCCGCGCCATATCGAAGTGCAGGTTTTCGGAGATGGGACCCATGCGGTGCATCTGTTTGAGCGCGACTGTTCCCTGCAGAGACGTCATCAAAAGGTGATCGAGGAAGCGCCTGCCCCCGGTATGACGCCTGAAATGCGCGAAGCCATGGGTCAGGCGGGTGTCAGGGCGGCCGAGGCGATTGGCTACAAGGGCGCAGGTACGGTTGAATTTATCGTCGATGCTTCGGACGGGCTGCGGCCAGATCGGTTCTGGTTCATGGAAATGAACACGCGCCTGCAGGTCGAACATCCGGTGACCGAGGCTATTACGGGTGTCGATCTGGTTGAATGGCAACTGCGCGTTGCCTCGGGTGAGACGCTGCCGAAGAAACAACAAGAGCTGTCGATCACCGGCCACGCGTTCGAGGCGCGGCTCTACGCCGAAGATGTGCCCAAGGGGTTCCTGCCTGCGACGGGCAAGCTGACTCACCTGCAGTTCCCGACGGCGTGTCGGGCAGATAGCGGCGTTCGGGCGGGTGATACGATCAGTCCTTGGTACGATCCAATGATCGCCAAGGTCATTGTGCACGGGCCAACACGTCAGATTGTGTTGGAACAACTGCACCGGGCGTTGTCGCGAACCGAGGTCGCCGGGACCGTGACAAACCTTGGGTTTCTGGGGGCGTTGACGCGACATACCGGATTTGCGGCGGGGGATGTGGATACAGGGCTGATCGGGCGAGACTTGGATGCGTTGATCGAACCGGTTCCGGTTGCGGCGTCAACTTGTGTTTCGGCGGCGATGACGGCGCTGGGTCTGGTGGATACGGACGAAGAATGTGGGTTCTCTCTTTGGGCTCCCCTGCATCGGGCGACCCAATTGCTGGCCGAGGACGTGATTGATCTGGATGTTCAGGTGGACGGACCGGACCGACAACTTTGGCAGGTCGGGGGCGACTCGGTTCTGGCCGAACGAAATGCCGGGAAATGGATCGTGGGTGGCCAGCCCATGCCGCGCGTTGCCATGGCAGGGTCGAGGATCACGGTTTTCGAGAACTACGGGCAGACGTTCGATATCGTCGACCCGCTGGACCGAGATGCAAGCGCTGTTGGCGACACCAATGTGATCGAGGCTCCGATGCCCGGATTGGTAAAGGCCATTTTCGCGCAGGTAGGGCAAACCGTGAAGGAAGGCGATCGTCTGGCCATTCTGGAGGCCATGAAGATGGAGCATTCCTTGTTGGCTGCGCGTGACGGCGTGGTTGCCGAAGTGCTCGCTGAAGCTGGCGGGCAGGTCGAGGCCGGTGCCGCTCTGGTCCGGTTGGAGGAGGAATGACCTGTCCCATGCGGACGCAACGTGGCAAGGTCGGGTTCACAGCGGCAATCAGGGAGGGGCGCAGCCATGGGTGATCGGGTTGAAATCTTTGAAGTGGGGCCGCGCGACGGCCTGCAGAATGAAAAGCGGGAAATCCCGGTGGCCGAAAAGATCGCTCTGGTCGATTGTCTGAGCCGTGCCGGGTTCAACCGTATCGAGGTGGCCAGCTTTGTCTCGCCCAAATGGGTGCCGCAGATGGCGGGCAGTGCCGAAGTGCTGGCCGGGATCTCTCGTGCCGATGGTGTGCGCTATGCCGCGCTGACACCGAATATGCGCGGGTACGAAGACGCACTGGCGGCCAAAGCAGATGAGATTGCTGTATTTGCCTCAGCTTCCGAGGGGTTTTCAAAGGCCAATATCAACGCCTCGATTGCGGAGTCGATCGAGAGGTTTACTCCGATTCTAGAAGCTGCTCGGCACATTGACCTTCCAGTTCGGGGGTATGTCTCTTGTGTGACGGACTGTCCCTATGACGGCCCCACTGATCCCGAAAAAGTGGCAGAGGTTGCGGATACTTTGTTTGCGCTGGGCTGTTACGAAGTGTCTTTGGGGGACACGGTTGGACAGGGCACGCCTGATACTGTCGCGCATATGCTGCTGGCGGTGCAAAAGCGGGTGCCGGTAACGCGCTTGGCAGGCCATTTTCACGACACAAACGGGCGGGCCATCGACAATATCGACGCTGCGCTTGCCTTGGGTGTGCGCACCTTCGACTCGGCGGTCGGAGGATTGGGAGGGTGCCCCTACGCGCCCGGAGCCGCAGGAAATGTGGCGACAGAAGCAGTTGTGGCGCATCTTGGGCGGCTTGGGTACGAAACAGGTGTCGATCCGATCATCGTTGAAGAAGCCGCAGAGATGGCGCGCGCAATGCGCGGAGCGTGAGGGCAGACATGTTTGAAACGATTTCAGTTCAAGTGGACACCCGAGGTGTGGCCTCACTGACGCTTGATCGTGCGGAAAAGCACAACGCGATGTCGGCGCAGATGATTTCCGAACTGACGCAGGCCGCCGAACAGTTGGGCGCTGACCCATCGGTGCGAGTGGTCGTGTTGTCCGGCGCGGGTAAAAGTTTCTGCGCCGGAGGGGATTTGGGATGGATGCAGGACCAGATGGCTGCCGATCCCCAGACCCGCTTTACCGAAGCGCGCAAGCTGGCTGAGATGTTGCAGGCGCTGAACACGTTGCCGAAGCCCCTGATCGGAGCAGTTCAGGGCAACGCATTCGGCGGCGGCGTAGGCATGGCGGCGGTGTGTGATGTTGCGATCGGAGTGAAGACAGCAAAGATGGGGCTGACCGAAGCCCGCCTTGGCCTGATTCCCGCAACCATTGGCCCTTATGTCGTTGCCCGTATGGGCGAGGCGCGGGCGCGGCGTGTTTTCATGTCGGCGCGCATCTTCGACGCGACCGAAGCTGTACAACTTGGGTTGCTTGCCAGGGTAGTTGAAGTGGACGCGCTTGCCGAGGCGGTTGAGGCTGAGGTTGCGCCTTATCTGTCCTGTGCGCCGGGTGCCGTGGCCTCGGCCAAAGCGCTGGTTCAAAAGCTGGGGCCACAGATCGACGACGCGGTGATTGATCAAACGATCCGGGCGCTTGTTGACCGCTGGGAAACCGATGAAGCTCACGAGGGAATCAGCGCGTTTTTCAGCAAGAGAAAACCTGTATGGAACACTAAGGTTTAGGTTCCGGCAGGTGCCTAGAGCCAAAAGAGAAATAACCATCAGAATATACGCCACGGGAGAGGTATTAATAAGCTCCTGCGCGTTTGTGTTCGGTTGACCCTCTGACCCCGCGCGGATAGAGAATGTCCAGTCAACACGCCAATTGACGGCGCGTCCTTTCGGGACATGCGCAGGAAAGGAGCTATTCGTGGAAGACCTGCTGCGGGAGTACCTCCCGATCCTGGTGTTTCTGGCCGTTGCCGTGGGCCTTGGAATCGTCCTGATTCTGGCTGCTGTGGTTCTGGCGGTCCGCAATCCCGACCCTGAAAAGGTCAGCGCATATGAATGTGGCTTCAACGCCTTTGATGACGCGCGGATGAAGTTCGATGTCCGTTTCTATCTGGTTTCGATTCTTTTCATCATCTTCGATCTGGAAATTGCCTTTCTGTTTCCCTGGGCCGTTGGGTTCAAGGACATCAGCGACGTGGGGTTCTGGTCCATGATGGTGTTTCTGGGCGTTCTAACCATTGGCTTTGCCTATGAATGGAAGAAAGGGGCCTTGGAATGGGAGTGATGACGGGCGCAAACACCGCTGGCGTCGACAAGGAAGTCGCGACCCAAGCCCTGAATGCTGAATTGCAGGACAAAGGCTTTCTGCTGACCTCGACCGAGGACATCATTAACTGGGCGCGCACCGGGTCTTTGCACTGGATGACTTTTGGTCTGGCCTGCTGCGCGGTTGAGATGATGCACACCTCGATGCCGCGTTATGACGCCGAACGGTTCGGCATTGCGCCGCGCGCCTCTCCGCGTCAGTCGGATGTGATGATCGTTGCGGGGACGCTGACCAATAAGATGGCTCCGGCGCTGCGCAAGGTCTACGACCAGATGCCCGAGCCACGCTATGTGATCTCGATGGGGTCTTGCGCCAATGGTGGCGGGTATTACCACTATTCCTATTCCGTCGTGCGTGGGTGTGACCGCATCGTCCCTGTCGACATTTACGTACCCGGCTGCCCTCCGACGGCCGAGGCGCTTTTGTACGGGCTGATGCAGTTGCAGCGTAAAATCCGCCGCACCGGAACCATCGTGCGCTGAGGAGGGGGCAAATGAGCGAAGCACTCAAAGAACTCGGCATGCAGCTAGAGCTGAAGCGGGCAGACTGTGTTTTGTCGTGGGATGTGACCCATGGCGAACTGAACGTGGACGTAGCTCCGTCGAACCTTGTGGAATTTGTCGAGTTTCTCAGATCGGATCAGAACTGCAAGTTCTCGACCCTCGTGGACATCACGGGCGTGGATTACCCCGAACGCGCCAAGCGGTTCGATGTGGTTTACCACTTCCTGTCGATGTACCAGAACCAGCGTATCCGCCTGCGGGTCTCCATCCGCGAAGAAGACATGGTGCCTTCGATCGTTGACGTTCACCCCTCGGCCAACTGGTTCGAGCGTGAGGTTTTCGACATGTTCGGCATCCTGTTCTCGGGGCATCCGGACTTGCGGCGTATTCTGACCGACTATGGATTTCGCGGCTATCCGCTGCGCAAGGATTTCCCGACCACTGGCTATACCGAGGTGCGGTATGACGAGTCGCAAAAGCGCGTGGTCTACGAACCCGTCAGCCTTGTTCAGGAATACCGCCAATTCGATTTCATGTCCCCTTGGGAAGGCGCAAATTACATTTTGCCGGGGGATGAAAAACAGGAGTCGTAGTCATGTTTGAGTTCCTGATCTGGATAGCACTGGTGGTGGCGACGGTCGTTCCGATGATCAAGCTGCTTCCGCATTTCGGGATCAATAAGAACTGGGCGTTTGCATGCATCATCTCTCCGGTGGTGATTGTCCTGCTTTGGATGATGGCGCTGAAGCTGCAAGAGATGGAGCGACGCTGACATGATGGGCGAACTGATAATTCTGGGCGCGCTGGGCGTATTGCTGGCAGGGGCCGCAGCCAAAGCGGCCGAGGCCGAAAAGGTCCGGGTTCGGGCCGAAGCGAAGAAGAAACGAGGGCGTTGATGGACGGCTCAAGATACGATGACGGCAGCACGGACGCGCTGAGCGGAGAACAGAAGATCCGCAATTTTAACATTAACTTCGGCCCGCAACACCCTGCGGCGCATGGAGTTTTGCGTCTTGTGCTTGAGCTGGACGGCGAGATCGTGGAACGCTGCGACCCGCATATCGGCCTGCTGCACCGTGGCACCGAAAAGCTGATGGAAAGCCGGACGTATCTGCAGAATCTGCCGTATTTCGACCGACTGGACTACGTCGCGCCGATGAATCAGGAACATGCCTGGTGTCTGGCGATTGAGAAACTCACCGGTGTGGAAGTGCCGCGCCGAGGCTCGCTGATCCGGGTTCTGTATTCCGAGATCGGGCGCATCCTGAACCACCTGCTGAACGTGACGACGCAGGCGATGGATGTGGGCGCGCTGACTCCGCCTCTGTGGGGGTTCGAGGAGCGCGAAAAGCTGATGGTGTTCTATGAGCGCGCCTGCGGTGCCCGCCTGCACGCCGCGTATTTCCGCCCCGGTGGTGTACATCAGGACCTGCCGCCCGAACTGCTGGACGATATCGAGGCATGGAGCCACGAATTCCCTGCCGTTCTGGATGATATTGACGGGCTGCTGACCGAAAACCGCATCTTCAAGCAACGCAACGCCGATATTGGCGTGGTGTCCGAGGATGACATCCAGAAATACGGCTTCTCGGGCGTGATGGTACGCGGCTCGGGTCTGGCATGGGATTTGCGCCGCGCGCAGCCCTATGAATGCTATGACGAGTTCGAGTTCCAGATTCCGGTTGGCAAGAACGGTGATTGTTATGACCGTTACCTTGTTCGCATGGAAGAAATGCGCCAGTCGCTGTCGATCATCCGTCAGGCGATCGCAAAGATCCGCGAATGCCCCGGAGACGTTCTGGCGCGAGGTAAAATCACCCCGCCGAAACGCTCGGACATGAAGACCTCGATGGAAAGCCTGATCCATCATTTCAAGCTGTATACCGAAGGCTTCCACGTCCCTGCGGGCGAGGTCTATGCCGCCGTCGAAGCCCCCAAGGGCGAGTTCGGCGTTTATCTGGTCGCCGACGGCACTAACAAACCCTACCGCGCAAAGCTGCGCGCGCCGGGCTTCCTGCACCTGCAAGCCATGGACCACGTCGCCAAAGGCCATCAACTGGCCGACGTCGCCGCCATCATCGGCACCATGGACGTTGTGTTCGGGGAGATTGATCGGTGAAGACTTTTGTGCTCACGATGATATCTGCATTAATGATTTCTGGCAGTGCATCTGCAAACCACTCCTCGGGAAATGTGGACGTTGTAAGAGTCTGCTTGGAAACCGTTGAATACGTAAAATACATGGGTTCATTGCCTCGTTTGAAAACTGACAAACAGGATAAGAAGACTAATCTTGACTATGGCTTGGATACCTGGAGCTCGGAATTCGAGTTGTTTAAAATCGTCGCAGGCCCAAACGCAATCAAACACGTCGACGACATCAGGCTGGTGCTTAAGGACGCAGTGCAGTGCGCGTTGGAAATTGGTCATTGCAAGGAAGATGAAATTGTCGCCAAAGCTCTACGGCTCTCTACGGAGCTAGAAACAGCTTGTGCTTCGGACTACCGGATAGACTCTTAATGCTTAGACGCCTTCACCCCGAACAACCCGATAGCTTTGCTTTCACCGCTGCAAACCAGCAATGGGCCGAAGCGCAGATCACGAAATACCCCGAGGGTCGTCAGGCCAGTGCGGTGATCCCGCTGCTGTGGCGCGCGCAAGAGCAAGAGGGATGGCTGTCCCGTCCGGCGATTGAATCTGTCGCGGACATGTTGGGCATGGCCTATATCCGCGTGCTTGAGGTCGCTTCGTTCTACTTCATGTTCCAACTGCAGCCGGTTGGCTCTGTCGCGCATATTCAGGTCTGCGGCACAACGTCCTGCATGATCTGCGGGGCCGAAGATCTGATCGCTATCTGCAAGGACAAGATCGCCGCCAAGCCGCATGAGCTGTCCGCCGATGGCAAGCTAAGTTGGGAGGAGGTCGAATGCCTCGGGTCCTGCACCAATGCGCCGATGGCTCAGATCGGCAAGGATTACTACGAAGACCTGACGGCTGAGAGCTTTGGCAAGATCATCGACGATCTGGTTGCGGGCAAGGTGCCAACACCGGGACCGCAGAATGGGCGCTATGCGGCGGAACCGCTGAGTGGCCTGAGCAGCCTGAACGAGTACGAAGCTGGAAAGCCCAAATACAACGCCAGTGTTGAGATTGCGACCGATCTGGGCGACACGGTCAAGCGTATCGACGGGACCGAAGTCCCGATTCTGACGCCTTGGCTGGGTGCGGATGGTAAGGCGGCCGCGACCAAGGCTGCGCCGAAACCACCGAAAGCGCCTGCGCCAGCGAAACCAGCGGTAAAGCAGGCAGAGGAGGCGAAGGCCAAGGAAGTGCAGCCCGAAACTATGACGGCAGCACGAGACGGCAAGGCCGACGACCTGAAACTGTTGAAAGGGGTCGGACCGAAGCTGGAAGAAAAACTGAATGCGCTTGGGTTTTTCCACTTTGACCAGATTGCGAGTTGGACACCTGAACAGGTGGCCTGGGTGGACGCGCAACTGAAGTTCAAGGGCCGGATCGAGCGCGATGGCTGGATCGAACAAGCCGCCGAACTCGCTGCTGGCGAGTGAATTTGAAACTGCGATAAGCGCGGCTTTTAGCGGCGCTTGCGAAAATGGAACAACGGTGCCCATCCGGGGCATCAGGGTGAGATGAACAAGGACAAAGAACAAGCCATAGCCCGCAAGGGCCGTCACATAGGCATCGTCATCGCCGTGACGATGTTGTTCTGGCTTGCCATGAACCTGTTCGTTGGCCCGGCCCTGCAACTGACAGCGCGTCATGCGGTGTTGTTTGATCTCGCTGCTCTGGCGGGTTTCATCTATGCGGGCGTCAACATTTTTCAACTCTGGCGCATGCGTCAGGATAGCTGAAGGTAACACGCGATGCTGAAGGATCAGGACCGGATCTTTACCAACATCTACGGGATGCATGAGCGCACATTGCGTGGTGCGCAGGCGCGCGGGCATTGGGACGGCACGGCTGGCCTGATCGAAAAGGGCCGTGACTGGATCATCCAGACGATGAAAGACTCGGGCCTGCGCGGTCGTGGCGGTGCGGGCTTCCCGACTGGTCTGAAATGGTCGTTCATGCCCAAAGAAAGCGATGGACGCCCGGCCTATCTGGTTGTGAACGCAGATGAATCCGAACCGGGCACCTGCAAGGACCGCGAGATCATGCGCCATGATCCACATACGCTGATCGAAGGTTGCCTGATCGCCTCTTTCGCAATGAATGCGCATGCTTGCTATATCTACCTGCGCGGTGAGTATATCCGCGAGCGCGAGGCGCTGCAGGCCGCGATTGACGAAGCCTATGACGCCGGGCTGCTGGGCAAGAACGCCGCTGGCTCGGGTTGGGATTTCGACCTGTTCCTGCATCACGGCGCGGGCGCGTATATCTGCGGCGAAGAAACCGCGCTGATCGAAAGCCTTGAGGGTAAGAAGGGTATGCCGCGGATGAAGCCTCCGTTCCCGGCGGGAGCTGGCCTCTATGGTTGCCCGACCACAGTGAACAACGTGGAATCCATCGCGGTTGTACCTACCATCTTGCGCCGTGGCGCGGACTGGTTTGCCGGTTTTGGCCGTCAGAACAACGCTGGCACAAAGCTGTTCGCGATTTCAGGCCATGTGAACAACCCTTGTGTGGTCGAAGAGGCGATGTCGATCTCGTTCGAGGAACTGATCGAAACCCATTGCGGCGGTATTCGCGGTGGCTGGGACAATCTGCTGGCGGTCATTCCGGGTGGCTCGTCTGTTCCGTGTGTGCGGGGCGAGAACATGCGCGATGCGATCATGGATTTCGACTATCTGCGCAACGATCTTGGCTCGGGCCTTGGGACGGCGGCGGTGATTGTGATGGACAAGTCCACTGATATCATCAAGGCCATCTGGCGGCTGTCGAAGTTCTACAAACACGAAAGCTGTGGTCAGTGTACGCCGTGCCGCGAGGGTACAGGCTGGATGATGCGCGTTATGGACCGTCTGGTTCGGGGCGAGGCTGAACTGGAAGAGATCGACATGTTGTTCGACGTGACCAAACAGGTCGAAGGTCACACGATCTGCGCCCTGGGGGATGCCGCCGCATGGCCGATCCAAGGGCTGATCCGCAACTTCCGCGAAGAGATTGAAGATCGCATCAAGGCTCAGAAATCGGGTCGTTTGGGTGCGATGGCAGCGGAGTAAAGGGCATGGACGTTTTTACAGAATACGGTCACGCAGTCGCGTCGGTGATGGTTTTCACTCTTGCCGTGCTGTTCTTGGCGCCGTTCACGGCATTGGCCAAGCAGGGTAAAGGGCTGGCTCCGGGTGCCTCGCCCGAGCAGGATTATGAGGACCGGGCCTATCGCCTGAACCGTGCCTATTTGAACGGAACCGAAACGCTGCCAGCTTATGCAGCGGTTACATTCGCCGCGATATTGATGAGTGTCAGCCCGTTCTGGGTGAACCTGCTGGCGTCGATTGCGCTTTTGGCGCGTCTGGCAATGCTGTTTGTTCACGTCCGTGGAATTGGCAAACCTTACAGTGGGTTGCGTTCTGTTCTTTATGTGGTTGGCTGGGCGTGCATGTTCGTCACGGCAATTCTGGCGTTGGTGGCCGCGTTCTGATGGTATTGCGAGACGATCATCTGGCTTCCCGGTCTTACCGAACGGCACCGCATGCCCGGGTTCTTGGCGCGTTGGCCGCCCTGGTATTCGTGTCTTCGTGTGGATTGGTTACGCCGTCCGCTGACCGCGTGGTTTTTGACGGTCAGTACTTTCGCGCAAAGGCAAAAGTCGTCGACAAGAAAGTGTCGCTTACCGATTTTACCGTGGTGGTGAACGGGGTGTCTGCATCGCTTGACGGAGCGCGCGAGGCTGGGCGCTACGAGGGAACCAAGTTCTGTATCGCGAATTTTGGCTCGTCTCGGATTGATTGGAAAGTCGGGCCGGATACGGATCCGCAGAACCTGCGCATCAGTGATGACAAGCTGACATTTGCCGGAAAGTGCCTGCGCCCATGAAACGCACTTTCGCATATCAAGCCATTAGGCGCACCAGAGGTTTCGGGCTTTCCGAGCAGTTTGGCGTCGTGCGGCTGGGTGCGAAATTGCTTGTCGCAACGTATTTGCTGACTTTCCCGGACTTGGCTCAGGCCAAAGCGCCTTTGCGCGATGTCAAAGAGATCGACAACGAACTTTACTACATCGCTATCGCAAACGAGATTTCGGAGATTTGCCCGACGATCACCGGACGTCGGCTGAAGGCGATAGGCGTGATGTGGAACCTCCGGTCCAAAGCAAACGAACTGGGGTATTCGGACAAGGAAATCCGAGAGTACGTGGAGTCTGACGCTGAAAAAGCCCGGATGCGCGCCAAGGGCGAGGCGTATCTGGCGCAAAACGGTGCGTCCTACGAAAACCCCAAATCCTTCTGCACGTTGGGCAAGAAGGAAATCGATAGAAACAGCGCCATTGGCGTGTATTTGAGGGCGAACTGAAAGCCATGTCTGACCTCCGCAAGATCAATATCGACGGGCAGGAAATCGAAGTCGATGGTGCGATGACCCTGATCCAGGCTTGTGAGCAAGCCGGGGTCGAGGTGCCGCGTTTCTGTTACCACGAACGTCTGTCGATCGCCGGGAACTGCCGGATGTGTTTGGTTGAGGTTGTAGGGGGGCCACCGAAGCCTGCGGCGTCTTGCGCGATGCAGGTGCGTGATCTGCGACCGGGACCGGAGGGTCAGCCGCCTGTGGTCAAGACGAATTCGCCCATGGTCAAGAAGGCCCGCGAAGGGGTGATGGAGTTTTTGCTGATCAATCACCCACTGGATTGCCCGATCTGCGATCAGGGTGGTGAGTGTGATTTGCAGGATCAGGCGATGGCCTATGGTCTGTCTGGTACACGCTTCAAGGAAGCCAAGCGTGCCGTTGACGATCTGGATCTGGGTCCGCTGGTCGGCACGGCGATGACCCGCTGCATAAGCTGCACCCGTTGCGTGCGCTTTACCACCGAGGTCGCCGGGATCACCCAGATGGGCCAGACGGGGCGTGGCGAAGATGCCGAGATCACCTCGTACCTGAACCAGACGCTAGACTCGAACCTGCAGGGCAACATTATTGATCTGTGCCCGGTTGGGGCGCTGACCTCAAAGCCTTATGCCTTTACCGCTCGTCCGTGGGAGCTGACTAAGACTGAGAGCATCGACGTCATGGATGCTCTGGGCTCGAACATCCGTGTGGATACCAAAGGGCGCGAGGTGATGCGCTTTCTTCCGCGCAACCATGACGGCGTGAATGAAGAATGGATTAGCGACAAGACCCGGTTCGTCTGGGACGGGCTGCGCCGTCAGCGTCTGGACAAGCCCTATGTGCGCGAAAACGGCAAGTTGCGTCCGGCCACATGGCCCGAAGCGCTGACCAAGGTCGCCGAAGCACTCAAAGGTGCTGAAAAGCCCGCCGGTATCGTAGGCGATCTGGCTCCGGTCGAGGCAATCTTTGCGCTTAAGCAGATGATCGAAGGGCAGGGCGGTGTCGTCGAATGCCGTACCGACGGGTCCAAGCTGCCTGCGGGCAATCGTGGTGCTTATGCCGGGACTGCCGCCATCGAAGATATCGACATGGCCGAGCGTATCCTGCTGATCGGAACCAACCCTCGGGACGAAGCTCCGGTGCTGAATGCGCGCATCCGTAAGGCTTGGGCGCACGGGGCCGAGGTTGCCTTGGTCGGTCCGGCTGCGGATTTGACCTATGACTATCACCACATGGGCGATGACCGTGCCGCGCTGCAAAAAGTCCTTGATATGGGTGGTGATGACGAGATCAAGGCCAAACGCTCGTTGGTCGTCGTTGGGCAGGGCGCGCTGCAAGAGGCAGACGGTGCAGCAGTTTTGGCCGCTGCGCAGACGATAGCCGCCAATACAGAAAGCGGACTGCTCATTCTGCACACAGCCGCGTCGCGCGTGGGCGCGATGGATGTGGCGGCCACCAACGAAGGCGGTATGGACGCAATCAGCGCCGCAGACGTGATCTATAATCTCGGTGCGGACGAGGTTGAGATCGGCGAAGGCGCCTTTGTAATTTATCAGGGCAGCCACGGTGATCGCGGCGCTCATCGCGCGGATGTGATCTTGCCGGGTGCCGCTTATACGGAAGAAAACGGCCTGTTTGTGAACACCGAAGGGCGACCGCAACTGGCGATGCGCGCGGGGTTTGCCCCGGGTGAGGCCAAGGAAAACTGGGCCATTTTGCGCGCTCTGTCCGCTGAACTTGGCGCTACGCTTACATTCGATTCGTTGGCGCAACTCCGCAGCGCGTTGATCGAAGCTGTGCCGCATCTGGCTCAGATCGACCAGGTGATCGAAAACGAGGTTCAGCCGCTTGAGGCCGGTCCGCTGGGGAAAGCGACCTTCCGGAGCGCGGTCAAGGATTTCTACCTGACCAACCCGGTCGCGCGCGCCTCTCAGTTGATGGCCGAACTGTCAGCGCAGGCGCAAGCCCGCAAATCCGAAAAGATTGCGGCCGAATGAACCAGAACCTTTTCATATCGCACGCGCGCGCGGCCGCCTTGTGGCAGGTACCTGCGTCCGAATTGCGTTTGAAGCGAAAGAATAAGGGTGGCGCAATGGCAGTAGATGCTGTTTACACCAACGCGCCGACCCAGCCGCGAAACGCGCAGGCATCTGGCCTTTGCGTCACGCGCGGAAAACGGAATACCCACGGTGTGAGGACCAATGGCTGATTTCTTTAACACCCCAGGCGGAATAGCCATCATCATTCTGGCGCAAGTGCTTGCCGTTGTTGCCTTTGTGATGATCTCGCTCTTGTTCCTCGTCTACGGCGACCGCAAAATCTGGGCCGCCGTCCAGATGCGACGCGGACCCAACGTGGTTGGTGCCTATGGCCTGCTGCAATCGGTGGCGGATGCGCTGAAATATGTGGTCAAAGAGGTCGTGATCCCGGCCGGTGCAGACCGCACGGTCTTTATTCTGGCACCGCTGACCTCTTTCGTGCTGGCGATGATCGCCTGGGCCGTGATCCCGTTCAACGACGGCTGGGTTCTGTCCGATCTGAACGTCGCGATCCTCTATGTCTTCGCCGTATCTTCTCTGGAAGTTTATGGCGTGATCATGGGCGGTTGGGCGTCGAACTCAAAGTACCCGTTCCTTGGATCGCTGCGCTCGGCCGCTCAGATGATCTCTTACGAGGTTTCAATCGGTCTGATCATCATCGGCATCATCATCTCGACCGGCTCGATGAACTTTGGCGATATCGTGCGTGCGCAGGATGGCTCGTTCGGGTTCTTTAGCTGGTACTGGCTGCCGCATTTCCCGATGGTCTTCCTGTTCTTCATCTCAGCCTTGGCTGAAACCAACCGCCCGCCGTTTGACTTGCCCGAGGCTGAATCGGAACTGGTCGCGGGCTATCAGGTCGAATATTCGGCCACACCCTTCCTGCTGTTCATGGCCGGTGAATACATCGCCATCTTCCTGATGTGCGCGCTGACCTCGCTGCTGTTCTTCGGCGGCTGGCTGTCGCCGATCCCGGGCCTGCCAGATGGCGTGTTGTGGATGGTCGCGAAGATGGCGTTCTTCTTCTTCCTGTTTGCGATGGTCAAGGCGATCACGCCTCGCTACCGCTATGACCAATTGATGCGGTTGGGCTGGAAAGTCTTCCTGCCGTTCAGCTTGGTTTGGGTGGTGTTCGTGGCCTTCGCTGCAAGGTTTGACTGGTTCTGGGGCGCGTTCGCCCGTTGGAGCGTAGGAGGCTGATATGACCCAAATCGACTACACCCGCGCCGCCAAGTACTTCCTTCTGCAAGACTTCTGGGTCGGCATGAAGCTGGGGCTGAAGTACTTCTTCGCCCCGAAAGCCACCGTGAACTACCCGCACGAAAAAGGCCCTCTGTCCCCGCGGTTCCGGGGCGAGCACGCCCTGCGTCGTTATCCCAACGGCGAGGAACGCTGCATCGCCTGCAAACTCTGCGAGGCCGTGTGCCCGGCGCAAGCCATCACCATCGACGCCGAACCGCGAGAGGACGGCAGCCGCCGCACCACGCGGTACGACATCGACATGACCAAATGCATCTATTGCGGCTTCTGCCAAGAGGCGTGCCCGGTCGATGCCATTGTCGAAGGCCCGAACTTTGAATTCGCGACCGAAACCCGCGAAGAGCTGTTCTACGATAAGGAAAAACTCCTGTCGAACGGTGAACGCTGGGAGGCCGAGATCGCCCGCAATCTGGAAATGGACGCGCCGTACCGATGACTGACACGCCGACAAATCCGTTCGAGTTGATGATGAAGCAGGCTCAGGACATGGCCAAGGCGATGAACCCGGCGATGGAGAATTTCTCGCCCAAAGGGTTCGAGGCGCTGTGGCCGACTATGCCGAAAGAGGTCATGGAGATGATGTTCGGCAACACCGTCAACACCGACGGGCTGGATGCCAAGACCCGTCTGTTGCTGACACTGGCCGGGCTGACCTGTCAGGGCGCACAGGCCGATACCGCCGTGCGCCAGACTGTACGCCATGCGCTGGAGGCGGGCGCAAAGAAACAAGAGATCGTGGAAACGATCGGTCAGATGTCGGTCTTTGCCGGCATCCCGGCCATGACCCGCGCGCTGGAATTGGCGCAGGAAGTCATGGGCGACAACGAGGATGAGGATCAATGACAGTCTTTGCCTTCTACCTGTTTGCCATCAGCGCCATCACCGGCGGGCTGTTCACGGTGATCAGCCGCCAGCCGGTGCACTCGGTGCTTTGGCTGATCCTGTCCTTCCTGTCTGCGGCGGGGCTGTTCGTTCTGCTGGGGGCCGAGTTCGTGGCGATGCTGCTGATCATCGTCTATGTGGGCGCGGTCGCGGTGCTGTTCCTATTCGTGGTGATGATGCTGGACGTGGACTTTGCCGAGCTTAAGGCCGAGATGGCGCGCTATATGCCACTGGCCTTGCTGATCGGCCTTGTGATCCTGATGCAGTTCGTCATGGCCTTCGGCGCATGGGATAGCGCTCAGGGTGCGGCGGCTAACCTTGCCCAGCCGGTCCCGGCGGACCGACACAACACCGAGGCGCTGGGCGTCATCCTTTACGATCAATACTTCCTTCTGTTCCAACTGGCGGGCCTGATCCTGCTGGTGGCTATGATCGGCGCCATCGTGCTGACGCTGCGCCACCGTCAGGACATCAAGCGTCAGGACATCATCGGCCAGATGATGCGCGACCCGGCCAAGGCGATGGAGTTGAAGGACGTGAAACCGGGGCAGGGGTTGTGAGGTTCAAAGCCTTCATATCTGGCTTTGTTGTGGCAAGTATACCTTTGTCAGTGGTCGCGTTTCCAATGGCGGACTGCGATGGACAGCCGGTGTTCTCACATCATTGGATTGAAACCGGGCATCAAATCATTGGCCCGGGGGTTGTTTCCTACCAAGAAGTTGGCGGCATTTGTGACGACGAGGCCGGATGTACTGAAACAGAAACTCTCATCATTTCTGCTTGTGAGACAGGGCGTACATTGATGTCTGTCACTCGGCTTCGACGAGATTTGGATCAAACAAGCTTCGATGGATCCGATGAAGCGGCTGAAATTCTAGTTCAGTTTGCGTCATCGGAAACAAGTTACTCATGGGAGTCTTTGAAATCCACACTCGAACAAAGTGACTTCCGGGTCGAAGAATATATGGAATCGAAAGAAAACTGCGCCTGTGCGGCGGCGTTCCCAGAGCTTCGCAATGGGAAAGAGAAATTCGAAGGACTATGAGACGATGATCGGACTTGAACACTATCTTACGGTCGCGGCGACGCTGTTCGTTATCGGCATCTTCGGTCTCTTCCTGAACCGCAAGAACGTCATCATCCTGCTGATGAGCATCGAGTTGATGCTGCTGGCGGTAAATATCAACCTCGTGGCGTTCTCCAGCTTCCTCGGCGATCTGGTCGGGCAGGTGTTTACGCTGTTTGTGCTGACCGTTGCGGCGGCTGAGGCGGCGATTGGGCTGGCCATTCTGGTCTGCTTCTTCCGCAACCGCGGCACCATCGCGGTTGAAGACGTCAATATGATGAAGGGGTAAGGGAACATGGAAACCACCATCCTCTTTGCCCCGCTGGTGGGCGCGCTGATCTGCGGTTTCGGCTGGAAGTTCATTGGTGAGAAGGCAGCTATGTGGACGGCCACGGGCCTGCTGTTTCTGGCCTGTCTGTTGTCATGGATCGTGTTCTTCACCTTCGACGGGGTGACACAACAGATCGAGATCATGCGCTGGATCGAGAGCGGATCGCTGTCGACAAGCTGGGCCATTCGTCTGGACCGTCTGACCGCGATCATGCTGATCGTGGTGACGACTGTCTCGGCGCTCGTGCACCTCTATTCTTTCGGCTACATGGATCACGACCCGCAATGGCGCGAGGGCGAGAGCTATAAACCGCGTTTCTTTGCCTATCTGTCCTTCTTCACCTTTGCGATGCTGATGCTGGTGACTGCGGACAATCTGGTGCAGATGTTCTTTGGTTGGGAAGGCGTGGGCGTCGCGTCTTATCTGCTGATCGGGTTCTATTACCGTAAACCGAGCGCCAATGCTGCCGCGATGAAAGCATTCATCGTGAACCGCGTAGGAGACTTTGGCTTTGCGCTGGGGATTTTCGCGCTGTTCTTCCTCACGGACAGCATCAACTTCTCGGACATTTTCGCGTCAGCCCCAGAGCTTGCGGAAACGCAGTTGCATTTCCTGTGGGGCGAATGGACCGCGATCGAAGTGATCTGCGTGTTGCTGTTCATCGGTGCGATGGGTAAGTCGGCGCAGTTGATCCTTCACACCTGGCTGCCAGACGCGATGGAAGGCCCGACGCCTGTGTCAGCCCTGATCCACGCCGCGACCATGGTGACCGCAGGTGTATTCCTCGTCTGCCGCATGTCGCCGTTGATGGAGTTCGCACCGGGTGCGACCGGGTTCATCACCGTGCTGGGTGCCTCGACCGCGTTCTTTGCGGCGACCGTGGGTCTGGTTCAGACCGACATCAAGCGCGTCATCGCTTATTCGACCTGTTCGCAGTTGGGCTATATGTTCGTCGCTGCGGGTGTCGGCATGTACTCAGCGGCCATGTTCCACCTGTTCACGCATGCCTTTTTCAAAGCGCTGCTGTTCCTTGGTGCGGGTTCGGTGATCCACGCCATGCATCATGAACAAGAGATGACCGAGTATGGTGGGCTGCGCAAAAAGATACCCTATACGTTCTGGGCGATGATGATCGGCACGCTGGCCATTACTGGTGTCGGCATCCCGCTGACCACGTTCGGTTTTGCAGGCTTCCTGTCGAAGGACGCAATCATCGAGAGCGCTTATGCAGGTGGTTCGGCCTACGGATTCTGGCTGCTTGTGATCGCGGCGGCGTTCACGTCCTTCTATAGCTGGCGTCTGATCTTCCTGACCTTCTACGGTGAGCCGCGCGGTGACAAGCATACACATGATCACGCGCATGAAAGCCCAATGGTCATGCTGGTGCCGCTTGGTGTTCTTTCCCTGGGTGCGGTCTTTGCGGGCATGATCTGGTATGGCAATTTCTTCGGCCACGCGGACAAGGTCGGCAAGTTTTATGGTATTCCGGTTGCTGAGGCGTCGGAACATGCCGAGGATGGCGATCACGGCAAAGCCGATGCGCATGGCGATGACAGCCACGCAGAAGTTGGCCACGGTGACGATCACGCGGATGACGACCATGGTGAGAAAGACGCTCATGGCGACCATCACTACGTCTTTGCAGGTGAGCCGGGTGAGGGTGCCCTGTATATGGCACCGGACAATCACATTCTGGACGACGCGCATGCAGCCCCGAAATGGGTGAAAGTTTCGCCGTTCGTTGCGATGCTGTTGGGCTTTGTCGTGGCGTACTGGTTCTACATCGTGAACCCGTCACTGCCGGGACGTCTGGCTCAGAATCAGCGCCCGCTCTACCTGTTCCTCAAGAACAAGTGGTACTTTGATGAGATCTACGACGCGATCTTCGTCAAACCCACCGTGGCGCTTGGTCGTTTCCTGTGGAAACGCGGCGACGGCAACACGATTGACGGCTTCCTGAACGGTGTCGCAATGGGCGTTGTTCCCTTCTTTACCCGCCTCGCAGGCAAGGCGCAGACGGGCTACATCTTTACTTACGCCTTCTGGATGGTCTTGGGCATCGCGGCCCTTGTCACCTGGATGTCGATCGGCGGAGGCGCTCACTAATGGATAATATCCTCTCCATCGTCACCTTCATCCCCGCCGTGGCAGCAGGCATACTGGCCCTGTTTCTGCATGGCGAGGACGCGCCCGCGCAGCGCAACGCGAAATGGGTCGCGTTGGTGGCAACTACGGTGACGTTCCTGGTTTCGATCGGCATCTATACGGGCTTTGATCCGTCCAACACCGGCTTTCAGATGGTGGAAGAAGGTGAGTGGCTGCTGGGCCTCAAATACAAGATGGGTGTCGACGGGATCAGTGTTCTGTTCGTGCTTCTGACCACGTTCATCATGCCGCTGACCATTCTGGCCAGCTGGAACGTGACCGACCGGGTCAAGGAATACATGATCGCCTTCCTGCTGCTGGAAACGCTGATGCTGGGCGTGTTCATGGCGTTGGATCTGGTGCTGTTCTACCTGTTCTTCGAGGCCGGTCTGATCCCGATGTTCCTGATCATCGGCATATGGGGCGGGGCGAACCGGATTTATGCGAGCTTCAAGTTCTTCCTCTACACCTTCCTTGGGTCGGTGCTGATGCTGGTGGCGATGGTCGCGATGTATGCGGATGCGGGCACCACGGATATCGAGGCGCTGATGAGCCATCAGTTCTCGTCCGAAGGGTTCAGCGTGCTGGGCGTCTACATCGTGGGCGGGATGCAAACGCTTATGTTCCTGGCCTTCTTTGCCTCGTTCGCGGTGAAGATGCCGATGTGGCCGGTCCACACTTGGTTGCCGGATGCACACGTGCAGGCGCCGACCGCAGGCTCGGTCGTGCTGGCGGCGATCCTGCTGAAGATGGGCGGTTATGGGTTCCTGCGGTTCAGCTTGCCGATGTTCCCAGTGGGCTCGGCTGTGATGACTGATCTGGTCCTGTGGATGTCGGCGATTGCTGTCGTCTATACCTCGCTGGTGGCGCTGGTGCAGGAGGACATGAAAAAGCTGATCGCCTATTCCTCGGTCGCGCATATGGGTTTTGTGACCATGGGGATATTTGCGGCGAACCAGCAGGGTATTGATGGCGCGATCTTCCAGATGCTGAGCCATGGGTTCATTTCGGCGGCGCTGTTCCTATGTGTCGGCGTGATCTATGACCGGATGCATACCCGCGATATCGAGGCGTATGGCGGTCTGGTCATTCGCATGCCCGCTTATGCACTGGTCTTTATGCTGTTCACGATGGCCAATGTGGGCCTGCCGGGTACCTCGGGCTTTATCGGTGAATTCCTGACACTGATGGGTGCTTTCCAGGTTAATACATGGGTGACCGCAGTGGCGGCGACCGGAGTGATCTTTTCGGCCGGTTACGCCCTGTGGCTTTACCGCCGGGTGGTCTTTGGCGATCTGATCAAGGAAAGCCTCAAGGCGATGACGGACATGAGTTCGCGCGAGCGGCTGATCTTTGCGCCACTGATCATTATGACGATCCTGTTGGGTGTCTACCCGTCGCTTGTGACCGATGTTATCGGCAACTCGACCGCGGCATTGATTTCTAACTATGACACGGCTCTGGCCGCGGCTGAGGCCGTGACCCAGACAGCCGCTTCGCACTAAGGAGGCTTTGGAGACATGATCCAGGCTGATCTGACAATAATTCTGCCAGAGATCGTTCTGGCTTTGTATGCGATGGCGGCGCTGATCGGGGCAGTTTACACCACCAAGGACGGGCTGGCGCCTGCTTTGGTATGGGCCACCGCCGGTTTGATGGCTTTGCTTGCGATATGGATCGCGACGAATGGTGATGGCACCAACGTGGCCTTCAACGGCATGTTTGTGGATGACGGTTTCGCGCGTTTTGCCAAGGTTGCGATCCTGTTGTCTGCCGCGGCCGTTCTGGTGATGAGCCAAGATTACATGGCGCGGCGCGGACTGCTTAGGTTCGAGTACCCGCTGCTTGTGGCCTTGGCTGCCGTGGGCATGATGATGATGGTCAGCGCTGGCGACCTGATGTCCCTGTATATGGGGCTAGAGCTGCAATCGCTGTCGCTGTATGTCGTGGCCGCCCTGCGTCGTGACAGCGCGAAGTCCACCGAAGCCGGTCTGAAGTATTTCGTTCTGGGTGCGCTCAGCTCGGGCCTGCTGCTGTACGGTGCGTCGTTGGTTTATGGCTTCACGGGCACCACGCTGTTCTCGGGCATCATCCAGACGGTTCACCACGGAGACGTCTCGGTCGGGTTGCTGTTCGGGCTGATCTTCCTGATCTCGGGTCTGGCGTTCAAGGTCTCGGCTGTTCCGTTCCACATGTGGACGCCGGACGTGTACGAAGGCTCGCCCACGCCGATCACCGCTTTCTTTGCCACAGCGCCAAAAGTGGCGGCGATGGCTCTGTTTGCGCGGCTGCTGCACGATGCCTTCGGCGGAGTGGTCAAGGATTGGCAGCAGGTGATCGTCCTGCTCTCGGTCCTGTCGATGTTGCTGGGCGCGGTTGCGGCGATTGGTCAGCGAGACATCAAGCGACTGATGGCGTTTTCCTCGATTGCCCATATGGGCTATGCGCTAATTGGTCTGGCAGCTGGTACGGAAATGGGCATCAAGGCGATGCTGATGTACCTGGCGATTTACGTGACCATGAATATCGGAACTTTCGCCTTCATCCTGATGATGGAGCGCGATGGCAAGCCGGTGACGGATATCGACGCGCTGCGTCAGTATTCAAAACGCGATCCGGGCAAGGCGCTTGCGGTTCTCATCTTGATGTTCAGCCTTGCGGGTGTACCGCCGATGCTGGGCTTTTTTGCCAAGTTCGGCGTGTGGCAGGCTGGTGTCGGCGCCGGGCTGACCGGTCTGGTAATCGTTTCGGCCATATCTTCGGTCATTGGGGCGTTCTACTACCTTCGGATCGTGTTCTACATGTATTTCGGCGCTGAGAATGATGACCCGATCGAAACGAATTCCTCTCCTGTGCTGTGGGGGGCATTGATGGGGTCGGCAGCCTTGATGCTGATCGGGGTGTTTTACCAGTTCGGTGTCGAAGGCGCAGCGGCTGCTGCGGCTGCAACACTTGTCAACTGATCGCCGCATCATCCAGACGCAGGAGGCTCGGTCATCAGACCGGGCCTTTTTGACATGACCCAATGGCCGCAAGGATATGGCCTGCACGTTTTGCAGGAAGTGGACAGCACGCTGAACGAGGCAGCGCGCATCGCGTCGACTGCGCAAGGCCCGGTTTGGATTTTGGCGCACCACCAGACAGCAGCCCGGGGTCGGCGCGGTCGGGCGTGGGAGAACCCAAAGGGCAACCTTGCGGCGACCTTGCTTCTACGCCCCGAGGGAAGCCCGGAACACGCTGCGTTGCGCAGTTTCGTGGCAGCACTTGCCCTATTCGATGCTTGTGTGGCGGTCACGGGTCGCGCCAGTGGCCTGTCCCTGAAGTGGCCAAATGACGTCTTGCTGAACGGTGGCAAGCTGGCGGGCATTTTGTTGGAAAGCACCGGGCAGGGGCGCGGGATATCTCATCTGGCTGTTGGGATTGGCGTGAACCTGTCCCAAGCCCCATCTGCGCAGGAGATTGAACCCGGTGCGGTGCGGCCGGTTTCTCTGCTATCGGAAACCGGCGCGGATGTGACGCCCGAGGACTTCTTGACCGAGCTTGCAGCCGCGTTTGCAAAGTATGAAAGCCAATTCGTAACTTATGGCTTTGAACCGATCCGCACCGCCTGGCTTGCGCGTGCGGCTCGGCTGGGTGAGGTGATCACCGCCCGTACCGCAGCGTCCGAGACGGTTGGGACCTTTGAAACAGTGGACGCGGGCGGCAACCTTGTCTTAAACACCGCCAAAGGCCGCGTCAGCATTCCGGCGGCGGATGTGTTTTTCTGAAGGAGGCTCAAATGCTTCTGGCAATTGACTGCGGCAATACGAATACGGTGTTTTCGATCTGGGATGGCGAAACCTTCCTGTGCACTCTGCGCACGTCGACGCACCACTCACGAACAGCAGATGCGTATTTCACGTGGTATTCCACACTGGTGAAACACTATGGCATCGATGCTGACATCACGGATGTCGTCATCGCCTCAACCGTGCCGCGCGTGGTCTTCAACCTGCGTATATTCGCAGACAGGTTCTTTGGTTGCAGACCGCTGGTGGTCGGTAAACCTGAATGCCTGCTGCCCGTGGCCCCTCGCATTGACGAAGGCACTATTCCCGGACCGGACAGGCTGGCCAATGCGGTTGGCGCGTTTGACCGTCACGGCGGCGATGTCGTCGTGGTCGATTTCGGCACTGCCACGAATTTTGACGTGGTCGCGTCGGATGGGGCTTACGTAGGTGGGATCATTGCGCCGGGCGTCAACCTCAGCCTTGAGGCATTGCATCAGGGCGCGGCCGCGCTGCCGCATATCGACATTACGCGTCCCGAAAAGGTGATCGGTACGAATACGGTTGGCTGTATTCAATCCGGCGTGTATTGGGGCTATTCGGGATTGATCGAAGGGCTGATTGCCCGCATCAAAGCGGAATACGGAATGCCGATGAAGGTCGTTGGAACCGGTGGGCTTGCGCCCCTGTTCGACCAGGCGGACGTTGGGTTTGACGCGATCGAGGATGACCTGACGATGCACGGCCTGACCGTGATCCATCGCTATAACAAGGAAAATGGCTCAACATGAGCAGTGAACGACTGATCTATCTGCCGCTGGGCGGTGCAGGCGAAATCGGCATGAATGCCTATGTTTACGGCTATGGTAAGCCGGGGCAGGAGCGTCTGATCCTCGTCGATCTCGGGGTGACATTCCCGGACATGGATACAACGCCGGGCGTCGATCTGATCCACGCCGACATCTCGTGGCTGCAAGAGCGTGCGGATCGTCTGGACGCGGTGTTTGTCACCCATGCCCACGAAGACCATGTAGGAGCGGTTGCCCATTGCTATGAAGCATTGGGCGCGCCGATCTATGCCCGCGCCTTCACCGCGAACATTGCGCGACGCAAAATGGAAGAGCATGGCCATCCTGAAGATGCAGTGCAGACGGTTTCTGCTTGGCCAGAGCAGATTTCAGTTGGTCCTTTCACGGTTGGATTCTTGCCGGTTTCACATTCGATCCCCGAAAGCGCGGCACTGGTCATTGATACACCCGAAGGGCGGATCGTGCATTCCGGTGACTTCAAGCTGGATGCCAACCCGGTTGTGGGCGAACCTTTCGACCCGGATCTCTGGGCCGAAGTCGCAAAGCCCGGCGTCAAGGCGCTGGTGTGTGACAGTACCAACGTGTTTTCCCCCCATGACGGGCGGTCGGAATCCGAGGTTGGGCCTGAAATAACCAAGCTGGTCGAAAATGCCAGCGGCATGGTCGTGGCCACGACCTTTGCGTCGAATGTCGCGCGGGTGAAAACGCTGGCAGAGGCGGGGCAAAAAGCGGGGCGCTCGGTCGTTTTGCTGGGCCGCGCGATGCGCCGGATGATCGAAGCAGCGACCGAAACAGGAATTCTCTCGGATTTCCCCAAAGTAATCAGCGCGGAAGAGGCGGTGGATGTGCCGCGCCAGAACCTGATGCTGATCGTGACCGGCAGCCAGGGCGAGCGTCGCGCCGCCAGTGCACAACTGGCCCGTGGCAAATACCGTGGGCTGGAGTTGAAAGAGGGCGACCTGTTCCTGTTCTCGTCCAAGACAATTCCGGGGAACGAGCGGGGCGTGATCTTCATCATCAACCAGCTCAGCGAAAAAGGCGTGGATGTCGTGGATGACAGTTCCGGCTTGTATCACGTATCAGGCCACGCCAACCGGCCGGACCTTGAGAAAGTGCACGCGTTGATCGACCCTCAGATCGTCATTCCGATGCATGGTGAGCATCGACACCTGCGCGAGCACGCGAAACTTGCCGAAGCCGGTGGTCGGACGGGTGTTCTGGCCGTGAACGGCACCATGCTGGACCTGACCGGCAATGCGCCGCAGGTGGTGGACTATGTCGAAACGGGCCGGACATATCTGGACGGTACGGTCAAGGTTGGCGCTTTGGATGGCGTGGTGCGTGACCGAATCCGAATGGCGCTGAACGGTCATGTGACAGTGACGGTCATTCTTGATGATGAAGACGAACCACTGGGCGAACCATGGTGCGATACGATGGGACTGCCTGAGTTGGGAACGTCCAGGGCGGCCTTGGTTGAAGTACTGGAAGAAGACCTGAACCAGTTCCTGATGCGCGCCGATGCCAAGACGCTGCGCGATGACGACAAGCTGGAAGAAGCGATGCGCCGTATTGTGCGCCAGACAGCCAAGGCAGAGATCGGCAAAAAGCCCGAAGTCACAACTGTCATCAGTCGTCTTAGGGCATAGGATAGCCTTTGAGCTTTAGAAACAAGCTCTCCTCTTCCTGATTCAGCAGGAAGGGGACCGACGTTGGCGGTGCGGTGTCTGTAACCCGCGCCGTGATTTCGGCCAGAACGACTTCGGTAATGAAAGGAAGGTCGAATTCGCGCGCACGTTCCAGCGGAACCCATTGCAGATGGGACAGTTCATCCGACGCGCGGCTGAAATCATCCAGATCCCCTTGAATTGCAGAAGCATCGACAAGGAAAAACCGCGCATCAAATCGACGGGGACGCCCAGGAGGGGTCACAGCGCGGAACACGAACTGCAGTGCCTCGGCCGCCGGACGATAACCTAGCTCGGCGAAACCGGTCCAATCCAATGGGGCGGGCGCAGGCCATGCTTCGGGGTGCCCCAAAACCAGCCCGGTTTCCTCCCACAACTCACGAATTGCGGCAGCGGCCAGCGCGTTTTGGAGGTTCGGTTCGGACCGCTCGGCCAGGCGTTCTTGGCACAGGGGCGGCATGGCAGAGGCCAGAGGGATCTCGGCATCTTCCTTGTCGACCGCGCCACCGGGAAACACGAATTTATTGGGCATGAACGCGGCTTTAGCCCCACGTTGCCCCATCAGGATGGACGGCTTTGTCATACGGTCCCGCAGAACGATAACCGTCGCCGCGTCACGGATCGCTGTTTTATCAACCGTCATGATGTGCCCATCTGGATAGTCCGGGTCATTACGACTTTTCAAACCCGTTCATGCGGCGCGCCCATTGATAGGCGACCACGGCACCTTTCAGTCGGGGCAATAGGAAAAGGGATAGCGCCGTGCAGCCTATCGCGAATATCAGGAACATCGTCAAAGGCTCGGGCCGCCAATGCACGTATGAGACATGCAGAGCAGGTGCCAGCAAATGTCCGACCAGCAGAATCGTCAGGTAAGCCGGGCCGTCATCCGCCCTGTGGTGAAACAGTTCTTGCCCACAGGACGCGCAACTGTCGTTCACCTTTAGATAGCTATGCAAAAGCTTTCCTTCACCGCATTTCGGGCAACGGCACCGAAACCCTTTGACCAATGCAGGCCAGGTCGGGCGTTCGTGCTGGGCTATGGTGTCGATCGTCTGATCTGTCATTGTGATACTCACACGTTCCAGTTTGAGGGATATTGCGCATCTTTTCCGCTGCAGAAAAGGGGGGTGCGTCGCTTTGTGCGCCTGCGCAGTGAATAAACTTTTTCGGGTTTCTGCGACGGAATCCGCGCATCGCCACGTTTGAACCTATGTGAGCAGCGGCAAAGACACCGCACAAACAAAGGAAAACCGATATGAAAAGCGCGAAGTTTATCCCGGCGATTGTCCTTTCTGCGGTCGCGATTACAGGTACCTCGGTTCTGGCGGCAGGTCCGCGCGGTCACGAACCTGTGACCTTTGAAGAACTAGACGCCAACAATGACGGTCAGGTGACGCTTGAAGAAATGCAGGCCCACCGAAGCCAGCGATTCACCGACGCCGATACTGACGGCGATGGCCAGTTGAGCGTTGAGGAACTGCAGGCGGCCAGCCAAAAGAAGGTGAACGAGCGCGTCTCGAAGATGTTCGAGAGGCACGATGCCAATCAGGACGGTTTTCTGAGCGAGGATGAGTTGCCCAAACCGCGCCGCGCTGACAAGATGTTTGACCGTATAGACGCAGACAATAGCGGTGCGATTTCGGAACAGGAATTTGCGGATGCGAAAAGCAAGATGGGCCGGCACCACAAGAAACGCGACAAGGGCGGTTCTGACGACAGCTGATGCGGGATGGAGGATCTGACCTCTCCACTGAACGATGTTCGCGGTGCCGCCTGCACCGCGGACACGCCCAGCGATGACGTCTTGCTGGGTCAGTTCGCCCTTGGCGATGCAGCCGCCGCGCGCGTTCTGACTGACCGGCTTGGGCCGCGAAGTTTTTCGGTTGCCCTACGGATGCTGGGGTCACGGGCTGAGGCCGAAGATGTCACGCAAGAGGCCATGATGCGCCTGTGGAAGGTGGCTCCGGAATGGGTTTCGGGGCAGGCCAAGGTTTCAACATGGCTGTACCGCGTAACGATGAACCTGTGCGTGGATCACCTGCGCAAGCAAAAACCTGACCGACTGGCAGAGATTCCTGAGCCAGAGGATGGTCAGGCCAGTGTTGCCGAGCGCATGCAGGACAACGCCCGCAAGGATGCGCTGCAACTGGCCTTGTCGCAACTGCCCGAGCGTCAGCGAAAGGCCGTTGTATTGCGGCATATCGAAGAATTGCCCAACCCCGAGATTGCCGGGATCATGGGCATTTCCGTAGAAGCGGTCGAGAGCCTGACTGCTCGTGGCAAGCGGGCTTTGACAGGGATATTGGCCGGAAGACGAGATGAACTGGGGTATGACCGATGACTGAAGACGAAAAACGCTTGGATCAGTTGTTTGCGCAGGCCCGGCAGGGCCGGCCAGAGTTGCCTGACGCGCTTGCGGTTCGCATCTTGACCGACGCGGAAGAAGTGCGCCTCGGCCTGACGAAGCCAGAAGGCAAGCCCTCTCGGGCGCTTTGGACGCGGATTGTTGACGGCGTCGGAGGTTGGCAAGGCATGGGCGGGCTGGTTGCGGCCAGTGTTGCAGGGGTTTGGATCGGTTTTGCCGCGCCGGGTTTCCTGCCGGACCCGGCTACAATTCTATTCGGTCAAGACACCAGCATAGTGCTCGCGGATCTTGATACATCATTTCTGGAGGACGCCGAATGAGCGATAGCCCAAAACCCGAGCGTCGGTGGATGCCAGTCTTGTTGGGCGTTTCCATGGCCCTGAACTTGCTGATCATCGGAATTGCCGTTGGAGCGACCCTTCGTGTCAAAGGAGGCGAACGCGCCAAGGCTCCGCCCGGCTTTGGTTCGGCGCTCTATCGGGCCTTGCCGAAAGAGGACCGGAAGGCTTTGCGTGGGGATTTGTCGGACCGGCACAGGAAAGGGGCCAGCAGTCGGTATCAGGACTTTGCGGCGCTGAACGAGGCATTGCGCGCCGAACCTTTTGACCCGGCCACCCTCCAGACCCTTCTGACCCGACAAGCGCAGTCCACGGCCGAACTGCAAGTTGCATTGCAGAACAAGTGGCTTGCTCGCATTTCGGCGATGACCGATGCCGAGCGCGCGGCCTATGCGAACCGGCTGGAAGAAGTCATTCGGCGCGGGCCGCATGACCACAAGAAAAAGAATTGAAGTGTCAGGCAGCGCATTGTCTGACCCGAACCTGATTTCTTCCGGCCCGTTTCGCGGCATAAAGCGCGGTATCGGCGGATTTTATCAAACCATCCAACGGTTCCCGTTGCGAATGTGGCGGTTGGGTCGCGATAAGCCCGATACTGATTGTCACCGGCACCCTGTTCAAAGAGCCGGGCAGCGCAAACGGTGTCTGGCGAATACAGTCGCACAGGGTACGGGCCGTGGACAGGGCCGATGCTTGGGTCGTTTCTGGCAAACCAATCAGAAACTCCTCGCCACCTATGCGAGCGACGAAGCCAGATGAACCGACTGTGCGCTCCATCCTTCGTCCGGCTTCGGTCAGAACAAAGTCGCCCGCGTCGTGGCCATAGCGGTCGTTAATGGATTTGAAATGGTCCAGATCAGCCAGCATAACTGCAAATCCCTGCTCGACCCGAGAGGATTTCCGAGCGATCTGATCCATTGCCCGCATTGCATAGCGACGATTGTGAAGGCCGGTCAGGGGGTCGATCCAGGATTCAGCGATCCCGCGGTGAAGCGACGCGCGCATTTGGTCCATTCTGATTTTTCGAGCGATCTGGTTATCCAGTCTCAGTAAAACTTCTTCGGGGCAAAAACCGCCCAAACAGATCGCATCCACCCCACGATCAAGCGCCTCGGACGCGAGAGCGGCGTTTTCTTGGGGCAGAACCCCGATCAATACGGTTCGCCGCGTTGCCCCCCTGGACCTGAGATCGGCAAGGGTATTCAAATCTGAGGCGTTCGCTCCGATTTCAACTACGATTGCATCCGGAAGCGGCCCAGACAAAAGCCTCTGCAAATTCGAGGATGTGTGAGCGGTCAGGTTATGGCGCGTGCGATCTGACAGCGCCTTGTGCCACAGCGCGCTTGTTCTGGAAGTCTGGGCAAGAACAGCAACACGCGCTTTCTTTCGCGGAGCATTGAAGCCCGCAAGAGGTTCAGCAAAGCCAATCGGCTGCGACCCGCTTCCGACCTTGAGTTCCTGAGTGTCAGCTCGTGCACGCAGCAGGCTGCGGACCCGGGCCAGCAATAGTGTATCTTTGAAAGGCGGGGCAAGGACATCGTCCAATCCGTCGCCAAGCGCTTTCAGCCTGGCGGCCCTGTTGTTTTGCGCGGCAATGGCGACAACCGGCACGTCCACAAGATCGGGGTCTGCCGCCACCAGATTTTTGACGTCCGCGGCAGTGCCATCAGGAAGCGATTGCGCCGTCAGCACAAGATCGGGCCGCGTACGCCTTAATAACCCGGCCAGACCGTCCAGTTTTTCGCCTTGGACCACGTGATACCAAGCGGCTGTCAGCTGAACTTTCAGCATGATGCGATTGGTAGAGGTCCCGTCTAGGACAAGGATGGTTCCCTGCACGGACATATGAGTCACCGTTGATTGCATGTGTTGCCAAAGTCTTTATGAGTCTGGTTAACAAACCCTTTCCAATGTCTGATCCGGGGTCACTTTTATGGCACTCTCCGCCCAATCCGCTGAAACGCTGGCGCTCGATGTTCTGGGCTGGCTGGTGGGGAACGAAGAACTTTTGCCTGTGTTTCTTGGCTCGACCGGTGCGTCCGCTCAGGACATCAGAGACGGGGCGGGTGACACGGGTTTCCTTGGGTCCGTGCTGGACTTTCTAATGCTTGACGATTCGTGGGTGGTGGCCTTTTGTGATGCCAATTCCGTACCTTACGAGTTGCCTGGCCAAGCGCGTGTCGTTCTGTCTGGCGGCGCGGATGTTCACTGGACCTGAGTTCTAACTTTTCTGGAGTCTACAATGCCCATCGACGCGATCCTGTTCGACAAGGACGGTACTCTGTTTGATTTCGCAAACACTTGGGGGGCTTTTGGGCGCAACGTTTTGTTGCGGCTGGCAGAGGGAAATCATCAGCACGCAGCCGAACTGGGTCGCGTTATCGGGTTTGACTTGGAAAAGGTGGCTTATTCGGAAGATAGCGTCGTTATCGCAGGAACAGTGGAGGAGGTCGCCGAGGCATTGGCCCCTCATCTTCCTGAAATGACGCAGGACGCCCTTATAGATGTATTGAATACCGAGTCAGCTTTGGCGCCGCAGGCACCTGCGGTTCCGTTGGTTCCCTTTTTGGATGGTCTACGGCAGGCAGGCTTGAAACTGGGCGTGGCCACGAATGACGGAGAGATGCCCGCGTTAGAGCATCTGGCCTCGGCCGGTATTCGCGATCACTTTGATTTTGTCGCGGGGTATGACAGCGGGCACGGTTTCAAGCCGGGTCCGGGGCAGCTTTTGGCGTTTGCTGCGCATGTTGAGGTTTCCCCCGAACGGGTCGCCATGGTTGGCGACAGCCTTCACGACCTGCAAGCCGGGCGCGCGGCAGGCATGACTACAGTCGGAGTGCTGACCGGACTTGCGCAAGCCGACGCGCTGGCGCCAATGGCTGATGTTGTGCTGCCTGATATCGGGCATATTCCGGGATGGCTGGCGAAGTTCTGAACAAATTGGCGTCAGAATCGCCGGTTCGGGCATTGAATCCGACATAGCTTGTCGCAGACAGAGCGGCCAGCCGTCGGACTTCGGGGCTTGCTTGAGAAAAGGCAAGCTCCGGGAGGATCCAATGGCCGAGACAAAAACGCGTAGACGCCGCAGTGGAGGGCGCGCGGGTGCCGCCGAGCGCCGAGGAACCGCGGTGATTGACCAGATGCCCTGGAGCCCTCCGGTCAATATCGACAATCCCACCGAACCTCTGGATGAAGCCGGTATCGAGGCGGTTCACGAAGGGGCCATGCGCATCCTCGAAGAGATCGGGATCGAATTCTACAACGAAGAAGCCATCGCAATCCTGCGCGAAGCCGGATGCACGATAGAGGGCGACAATGTCCGTATGGGGCGCGACTTTGTCATGGAGATGGTCCGAAAAGCTCCGTCTTCTTTCACGATAACGCCGCGCAACCCGGATCGGAAGATCGAGATCGGCGGGAAAAACATGCTTTTCGGAAACGTGTCTTCGCCACCGAATTACTGGGACATGGAGATCGGGACCAAAGTACCGGGCAACCGCGAAATGTGCCGAAACCTGTTGAAATTGACGCAGTATTTCAACTGTATCCATTTTGCTGGCGGGTATCCGGTTGAACCGGTTGATATCCATGCCAGCGTTCGCCACCTGGATGTGCTCTATGACAAGCTGACCCTGACGGACAAGGCGATGCACGCTTATTCTCTGGGCAAGGAGCGGGTTGAAGATGTCATGGAGATGGTGCGGATCGCAGGTGGTCTGAGCGATGAGGAATTCGAGGCAGAGCCTCGGATGTATACGAACATCAACTCGACCTCGCCGCTGAAACATGACCATCCAATGATTGACGGTTGCCTGCGCCTGGCACGGAGAGGGCAGGCCATTGTCGTGACTCCGTTCACTCTTGCCGGGGCAATGGCCCCGGTGACGATGGCCGGGGCGGTGGCGCAGTCTCTGGCCGAAGCGCTGTGTGCGATCGCCTTGTTCCAATATGTGCGTCCGGGTATCCCTTGCGTGATCGGTACATTTACCTCCAATGTCGACATGAAGTCGGGTGCGCCTGCATTCGGGACACCGGAATACATGCGCTCGACCCAGATGACAGGCCAGATGGCGCGGTATTACGGTCTGCCGATGCGATCTTCTGGAGTGTGCGCGGCGAACGTTCCAGACGGGCAATCCGTTTGGGAGACCTCGAACTCTCTGTGGGCAGCTGTTCAATCGGGCACCAACATGGTTTATCACGCAGCCGGTTGGCTTGAAGGTGGGCTGATCGCAAGCCCGGAAAAGTTCATTATGGACTGCGAGATATTGCAACAAATTCAACGCTATATGCAGCCAGAAATCACGGCCACCGGACCGGATGAAATTGCGTTGGAGGCAATTAAGGCGGTTGGAAACGATGGCCACTTCTTTGGCATCCAACACACGCAAGATCGCTATACGACAGCGTTTTATCAGCCGTTCCTGAGTGATTGGAAAAACTACGAAGGCTGGAATGTCGCCGGAGGAATCTGGACGGCAGAGCGTGCGCATCACATGTTCAAGGAAATTATCACCAGCTTCGAGCCTCCGGCGATGGATGACGGAATACGCGAAGAATTGGCAGACTTCGTGACCCGCCGAAAAGCCGAAGGAGGGGCTCCGACGGATTTCTAGTCCAAGGGGGCAACTTCTGGTTTGAGACTAGGGCGTATTGTACCTATCTCACCGGGTATCTTGGCTTTTTGTTAAGGATTATAGGATCAGACTGAGGATGTAACCACACTGGGGCATCTTATGCATGGTCTGATCAATCGGGCGGTACAGTCATTTGTTTGTGCGACCTACTGGCAGTCGTGCTGGCTGAAAGTGACCGAAGCGGCAGACTTGGGTTTCTCCGAGTTCGAGGCGATGCTTGTCTACGATGACGATATGACCCTTAGGGTTCTGGATGTCCTCTGTGCCAAGCTGAAACGGGCCCGCGCTGAAATCCTAGAAGACCTCGGCACGTATCTGGTGTCGCATCCCAACATGGAAGGATTGCGGCGTCTGCTGCGGTTCGGAGGGGAAACCTACGTCGAGTTTCTGCATTCACTGGACGATTTGTCTGACCGGGTCAGGTTGGCGGTCTCTGACCTGAAGCTTCCAATGCTTGAGCTGCGAGAGCTGTCGCCGGCAGAGTTCCAACTGTACTGCTATCCGGGTCTGCAAGGCTATTCCAGTGTAATGGTTGGCGTTTTGCGGGCCATTGCAGACGATTACGGGGCGTTGGCCATGTTGTCGCATGACGGCCGCAAGGGTGACGTGGATGTAATTTCCATTGTCTTGATCGAAAGCGCCTTTGCAGAGGGTCGCCATTTCGATTTGGGGGCGCGCAGATCATGATGGAAACCGCTGATCTGACCGGGCTGTTAGAGATGTTATGCCCGATGTTCGTGCTGGTGGACGAACAAGGTGAGATAAAATTCGTTGGACCAACCCTGCAAAAGCTCCGACCGAAACAGCCAATGCAGGGTCGAAGTTTTCTGGACGTTTTCGATCTGGTGCGCCCGCGCTCTGTCACCACAACATCGGCGCTATTGTCCCTGGCCGGTGCAAAACTGCACCTGAAGTTGAAGGACGAACCCCGCACCGCGCTCAAGGGGCTGATCGCACCGCTGCCCGGCGGCAAAGGGGCGATCATAAACTTGTCTTTCGGTATTTCGATCCTGGACGCCGTTCGGGACTACGCGCTGACAAGCGCTGACTTTTCCGGGACGGATCTTGCCATCGAACTGCTTTATCTGGTCGAGGCGAAATCAGCAGCGATGGAGGCGTCTCGTTCGTTGAACCTGCGCTTGCAAGAGGCCATGCTTGCGGCTGAGGAGCAGGCATTTACGGATATGCTGACCGGGCTAAAGAATCGCCGGGCAATGGACGTATTTCTGGGGCACATGACGTCTGGCAATGTGCCCTTTGCATTGATGCATCTGGATTTGGACTACTTCAAATCCGTCAACGACAGGCTCGGCCACGCGGCAGGTGACTTTGTCCTTCAACAAGCTGCACGCATCATGGAGGAGGAGACCCGAAATGACGACCTAGTGGCGCGTATTGGCGGCGACGAGTTCGTCATTGTGATAAAAGGCTCAATAAATCAGAACGTTTTAGCCTCGATAGCCGAGCGGTTGATACAACGGCTCCAGCAGCCAAAGGACTTCGAGAATGAGACTTGTCGGGTGTCCGCTAGCATTGGCATAGCGATGTCCACTCAATTCAGTGACCTGAAAAAAGAAGGGCTACTAAACGCGGCAGATCAAGCCCTGTACCAAGCAAAACGGATGGGGCGGTCCCGCTACTGTTTTTATTCGACGGCATAAGGTGCGTACGCACGGATAGGGCATTGTCGGCTTTAGGAACGACGACAGAGTGGAGTTGCCGAGCCGTGTCACATTTCCCTAGCGACAGCGGTTAGGACCTTTGCAATGTGCCGCTTAACGCGCGGAAGTTCCCCGACAACTGGGAAAACCCGACCTTGGAAAGAGGCGCGATCCAGCTCTTGCGGGATGTCCTCAAGTACATGTCCGCCCGTACAGGCAAAAAATGGCAGGCAGATTGCTTTTGCACCGGTACCCTCGGCCATTACGGCGATAGAAGGCGATTCCTCGACGAACCCAACGCGTACCGATCGAAACGCCAGTACCCTTTCGAGATTGCGTGCGAAAGTTCTGGCGACTTCCGACGGGTTGCGGCTGCGGCCCGATCCGTGCGCTGCCAATATGAGGTGCGTGCAGTTGGGCTCCCATTTGGTTTCCGCCAGGCTGTCTCGCAGGGCTTCCGAAGTCAGCGAGGGTAAGTTGGCGTCGGCGCCCAAAGGATCGAGAATACGCACAGGTCTGTCCCCAACGCGACTTGGCAGCGCGCTGGTCACGAACCACCCCTTGGCCATAAACAGTGGGTAGATAACTGTGTCATCGGGCAATTCATCCAGTTTGGATTCAAGCTTGCCAGGGGCGGCGAGCGTAGAGGACGTAACGGTTATGCCGTTGCTTAGATTGTTTACCTCGGCTGCATATGCGGCTAACGCTGCCTCGGCGGGCTCTGGGTCAGAAGGCTGACCGTGGGCAACGATAAGAGCGTGGGGCATTGAAGTCGTCCTGTTTGTTTTCGCGAAAGGTGTGTCCGGCATGGACAAAGTCAAAGTGTATTTCGAGTGGGTTACCCCAGCAATGTCAGCCAGAGCCACACCGTCAGAATGGATGCCGCCGTACCGATCAAAACCGAGGACACTGCGACCCGTTTTGCCCGCCCGTACATATTCGCAAAGATATAGGCGTTAAAACCGGGTGCCATGGCCGCATTCAAGACGCCGGAACGTAACAGATCCTGTTGCAGCCCAACCGTTGATCCAAACAGCCAAACCAGACTTGGGTGAAGCATAAGAGATACGCAACAGACAAATGCAATCGCACGCAAGTCGCCTTCGGGTTTGTATTTGACCAGAACACCGCCCAATGCGAACAACCCGCCGGGCAACGCTGCGCGCGTCATCAGGCCAAGCGCCTCATCCACGACCGCAGGGACTGCGATCCCCGAAAGGTTGACGGCAAAACCTAAGGCGATGCCGAGGATCAGGGCATTCCGAAACATGGCCGACAGGACAGACCGAACCATGAGCGCCCTGCCATTGCCGCGATTCCGAATTACCTCCATCACCGTGATGCCAACGCCATAGCAAAAGGGAGAGTGGAAGGCGATTATTGCGTAGTTGCCCGTCAGGTTCTCGGGCCCATAGGCGCGTTCTGTAATCGGCAGCCCCAGCAGAACCGAATTGGAGAACAGGCAGCAGAACCCTATGACGACACAGTCCTCCCAATCTCGATTGAACACTAGGCGCGCGCCAAACATTCCGACGCAAAAGCACAGCGCGGCGGCAGTGTAAAAGCTGGCGAGCAAACGCGGATCAAAGCTGGCGCTAAGGTCCAAGTGGGAAATCGCCAGAAACAGCAGGCATGGGATCGCGAACCCTTGGGTGAATTTCATCAGCCCATCGACGTGGACTTGCTTGAAATACCCGGCCCGAGTTGAGGCGTAACCTGCTCCAATCACGAGGAAAACTGGAAGAATTACATCAAGCAGGCCTTGCAGCATCTACCGCCCCACAAAAATTGCCGCTTTGGGCATGGTTATCGTGGTGCAGGCGGTCAGGGCGTCACAGCGCCTGATGGATCACCATGCCGTCGAAAGCAGGGGTGATGTGATCAGCGGTTTCCGCTTGGACCGTGGCAAAGTCGAGGTCGATATGCATGTTGGTCAGCACGGCGGTTTTGGGTTGCAGTTTTTCGATCCAACCCAACGTTTTTTCCAGATGCGCATGAGTAGGGTGCGGTAACCGCCGCAGCGCATCAATGATCAGGCAGTCCAACCCTTCCATCATCGTCCAGGCATCGTCGTAAATTTCGGCCACGTCGGGCAGATAGGCCAGATTGCCCATCCGAAACCCCAAAGCGTCGATCGAGCCGTGGTTGACCTTGAATGGGCGGAAGGGGATGGGTCCTCCGGGGCCATTGACCTCGAAAGGGCCATCAATGGTTTTCAGATCGAGGATCGGGGGATAAGGCGAGCTATCGGGCTGAATGAACGCATATCCAAACCGTCCCAGTAGATCGTTTTGAGTGTCTCCATCCGCCCAGACGGGCACACGTTCACGCATGTTGAAAACAATCATGCGCAGATCGTCGATGCCGTGCACGTGATCCGCATGCGAATGGGTATAGACTACGCCGTCCAGACGGCCTGTGCCTGTATCCAGCAACTGACTGCGCATGTCTGGTGTCGTGTCGATCAGAACCGAAGTCGTCCCCTCGGGACCCTCGCGTTCCACCAGCATCGAGCAGCGCCGGCGCACATTCTTGGGGTTCGTCGGATCGCAGTCGCCCCAGTGACCACCCAACCGGGGAACGCCGCCAGAAGACCCGCAACCAAGGATCGTACAGCGCAGCGTTGTCATGCAGCCGCCTTGTACGTTGCGGCTTTGGTGAACAACCGGTCAAAATTCGCCTGCGTCTGGGCTGCGAATTCAGGGTAGTCCATTCCAAAAACCTCGGCCCCTTTTCGGGCAGTATGGGCCGTGTAGGCAGGTTCGTTGCGCTTGCCTCGGAACGGAGGCGGTGCCAGATAGGGCGCGTCGGTTTCGACAAGGATGCGGTCGACCGGGGCGCTGGCGAATATGTCCCGAAGCTCTTGGCTTTTGGGAAAGGCGGTGATGCCGGACATCGACAGGTAAAAGCCCAAGTCCAATGCAGCTTTCGCCAGCTCCGCCGAAGAAGAAAAACAGTGCATAACGCAGGAATACGGCGCGTTGCGATATTCCTCGTTCAGAATCCGCACCATGTCATCGTCGGCAGCGCGGGCATGGATAATCAGCGGAAGGCCCGTCCGCTGCGCGGCTTCGATGTGGATGCGCAGGGATTGCTTTTGCACCTCGGCACTGTCGGCGGTGTAGTGATAATCTAGGCCGGTCTCTCCGATGCCCACGAATTTGGGGTGCTGTGAAAGCGCCACCAATTCGTCAACGGTTGCCATCGGCTCATCCGCGGCGCTCATGGGGTGCGTTCCAGCGGCGTAGAAGACCGCGGCATGCGCCTCTGCAATCGCGCGGATGGTGGGTTCGTTGCGCAACCGGGTGCAGATCGTAACCATCCGTGTCACGCCTGCTTGGGCGGCGCGGGTCACGATCTCGTTCAACTGGCCATCGAAATCGGGGAAGTCCAGATGGCAATGACTGTCTGTAATTTGGGGCGTGTCGCTCATCTGCTCTGACCGGCGGTTTCCTGTATCTTGAACACCGTATCTAGGACCAAAGCGGCAGGGTCAAGGTTCACGGCCTGACCATGTCGCGCCCGTGATGTGACCAGGGCTGCCGTGTCCGCCCATTGGCGGGCCTGATGGGGGGATCGGGACATGCGGGACAACAGTTCTGCCTCGCCGGGGGCAGCTTCGGGCATCGGCGGCGCACCCGATGCGCCAGTGACAGCCAACCGCGACAGAGCGATCTCAGTCAACGTGAGTAGCAATTCAAAGCGTTCGGTTGCACCGCGCTGGGCCGCGGCTTCGGCCAATGCTAGGGCGCGCTGGCGATCCAACCTTGGAATTGTGCCAAGTACTGCGATCAGTTCCGCGTAAATTTCCATCCCGCCCAGATTGATCAGACGCACGGCAGCACCGACTGAGCCCGAAGCCAGGGCGGTCAGATGATCGGGGTTGCTGGGTGGCTCTGCTCCGGTTTGGGTCAAAGCTGTCAGCATATCCTCTGTTCCAAGCGGCGAAAGCCTGAGCGTCCGGCACCGTGACCGGATCGTCGGCAACAGACGCGAGGGTTGGTGTGACACCATCAGAATCGTGGTGCGAGCCGGTGGCTCCTCTAGCATCTTCAGCAGGGCATTCGCCGCGATGACGTTCATCTCATCCGCAGAGTCCACGATGACAACCCGACGCCCACCGTCGGCTGACGATAGACCGAAGAACCGTCCGAGTTTACGGATATCTTCGGCCACGATTTCGTTGCGCATCTTCCCCTTGTCATTGACTGTCCGGATGATCGAGGCCAAGCCCGGGTCAGCTCCGGCCCGAATACGGTGGGAAACAGGGTGATCCTCGTCAATATCCAGAGTCGCCGGCGGCGGAGGCGCACCGAAAAGGCCGTCTTCCTCAGCGACCGGCGTGGCCAGCAAAAACCGCGCAATACGCCACGCCAATGTGGCCTTCCCGACACCGCGTGGCCCGGTCAGCAACCAGCCGTGATGCAGACGATCCGAGTTGTATGCGGTCAAAAACGCTTGCTCGGCCTCGGTTTGCCCGAAAAGCTGCCGGGTTTCACGCGGGTGAGGGGCACCGGGTGCCTGATCCGGGGGCTGGGGTTCGTCGCTCATCAGTGGTTTACCGCAAAGCCTGTTCAACGATTTCTGTCACATCTCGGGCGACACTGTCCATGTCCCTGTTGCCGTCGATCACGCGAAACCGTTGAGAAAACTCATTTGCAAGGGCAAGAAAACCGGCCCTCATTTTTTGTTGAAGGTCCAGGCCGAAGTCTTCAAACCTTTCTTCCGTTCCTTGACGCCCCTTGGCGCGGGACAATCCGGTTTGAGGGTCCATGTCGATCAGAATGGTCAGATCAGGCTCGCGACCAATCATCAGGCGGTGCAACTGGTCCACGAGCCCACGCAAGTCACCGCGTGAAAGCCCTTGATACATGCGGGTGCTGTCGGCAAAGCGATCACATATCACAACTTTACCTGCGGCCAGGGCGGGTTCGATCGTGCGCTCCAAGTGGTCGCGTCGCGCCGCAGTGAATAGCAGAATTTCTGTTTCGGCGGACCACCGGTCGGGGTCGCCCTCAAGCACGAGCCTGCGGATTTCTTCGGCTCCTTCGGACCCGCCAGGTTCGCGGGTCAGGACAACGTCGTGACCCTTGCTGCGCAAATGCTCTGCCAGCTTGTGCGCTTGCGATGACTTGCCTGATCCATCAATACCTTCAAAGGTCAGAAACAATCCGGTACTGGTCACAGTGCGTCCAATGGATTGCCGATCACGTCAGTGAAAACAAGGCTGCCTACAGTCATCATCCGCACCACGAATCCGCCGGTCGCAACATCGTTTGCCGCGACCAGTGGGCGGCGGATTTCCGGTAGACCTTCGGGCTTGATGACCAACTCGGCCAGCTTCTGCCCCTTTTTGATCGAGTTTTCCGATGCGTCGACGGGGCCATCATAAACTATCTCGGCCTCGACATCCTTGTCACCCAGAACAGGTAAAAGGAAAGTCAGATCGCCATCGGGAACCAGCCCAACCGTCTTTTCCGCGCCCATCCAGACCTTGGCTTGGGCTATCGGCGCTTCGGCGTTGGCAATTGTCCTCTCGACAAAATTGCGAAACGACCAGTTAACCACGGCCTCAGCCTCCTCTGCGCGGCGAGCGGTACTGTCGAGCCCGGAAAGCACAAAGATCACACGACGGTCGCCCTGTTCGGCCGAACCAACAAGCCCGTACCCGGCCTCTTGCGTGTGGCCGGTTTTCAATCCATCCGCACCGATACCCAGCTTGAGCAGGGGGTTGCGATTGCGCGAGTTTGAAGGCGCGCGGCCGTCGAATTCAAACTCCTCCTCGGCGAACAGAGGGTAATATTCCGGAAAGTCGGTGATCAGCCGATCCGCAAGAACTGCCAGGTCATGAACCGACATCAAATGCCCTGCTGCGGGCCAGCCGTTGGAATTGGCGAAATTCGAGTTGTCCATGCCCATCTGTTCGGCGCGCTGGGTCATATAGCGTGCAAACCCGGCTTCGGTTCCGTCGGGGCTGAGCGCTTCGGCAATCACCACACAGGCATCGTTGCCGGACAACACAATTATGCCCCGCAACAAATCTTCGACCCGGACGCGGTCCTGCGTGTTCAGGAACATGGTCGAGCCGCCATAGCTCATGGCGTGTTCCGAAACGGGCAGTTCTTCGTCCAGCGTCAGGCGGCCGTCACGTAGCGCTTCGAATGCGACGTATAGCGTCATGAGTTTAGACATCGACGCCGGTGGCAGCGGTTGGTCCGCGTCTTTGGCCAACAGGACGGTGCCTGTTGTCTGATCCATCACATAGGCAGCGCGCGCCGTTGTGTCGAATGCCTGAGCGGGCAGGGCGAACAGCGCCAGCCCGAGGGTCAAGACAGATGATCGCAATGAGGACAGCACTTGGGCCTCCTTTGTTTCAGTTTTTGACCAGGAAGGCGTCCGAGAAGCCCAGGTCTTTTACATCGCTTTGAAGGGCGATGCGTTCACCTCGTGTCGAGGCCGGGCCGACCAGAACCCTCCAGACAGATTTGTCATCGGTTTCAAGTTCGCGAACCTCGGCGGGCAGCCCGTTGCGCCGTATCTTATCAGCGGCACTTTTTGCGTTAGCTTCGACGCCGAATGTGCCGACCTGAACATAGGGTTTCGACAGTGAGCCAGATGACCTTTCCGGTGCCGCCGTGCTGCTGGCAGGGGTCGGTTCAGAGGCTTCAATCGCGGCGGCAGCACCTTGGATCGGATCAAGCGGAGTTTCCGTGATTTCGTCGGCCGGTTTCTTTTGCCACCATTTCCGCTTGGTGGTTTTCTCCTCGGGCGGGGTAACCTCCGGGTCGCTCAAGGTTGCCGTTGGTGCTGCTTCTACGGTTGCTTCGACAGCTTCTACCGTGGCTTCACTTGCCGTCTCGGCCGCGGTTTCCGAAGCTACCGCAGCGGCACCTGCAGCGGCGGCGGTCGTTTCTTTCTTTTGCCACCATTTCCGCTTGGCGGGTTTTTCGGAGCCATCAGAAGCCGTTTCAGCCGCATCAACCTGGGATTTATCATCTTCCTGCGCCGAAGCCTGTTCCGTCGATTCCGAGGCTTCCTCGGGCTCGGGTTCAGGTGGCTCAACCGGTTTGCGGCGCAATGCAACGACCTGAACTTTGGTAGGAGACCCCGCAAGGATGCCCAGTTCCTCAGCAGCATTGGAAGATAGCTGGAGGGCCGGTCCCGGCAGGTTTCGTTCCCGGCGGAACAGCGCACCGGTGACGGTTTTGTTGTTCGCCGTGTTCTTGATGCGCACCCGCTCGGGCTGTGTAACATCAGGGTGGGCCACCCAAACGCCGCCCAGCGAAGGACGACCGTCCCACAAGCCAGCCTCGGTCAGCTCGAAAACTTCGGGCGCTTCGACGTCATCGCGCTTGTTTCCCGTAGCATCCGGGAAAAGTTCGACTACGCCGTCGTTCTGGGCACTGTCAGTCGCGGCCTCGGAAGACACGTTGTCAGGTGACAACGTCTCATCACAGCCAGCCAATGCAGCAGAAATAACGGCCAGAACCGCCAAAGCTCGCGGTTTTGCGCGTGTCTCGGTCGCTCGCTTCATTTTGTCATCCCTTGCCTGAAGGGGCCTCGTTTCCTGAGCCCCGCCGCCGATAGCCGGTTCTGAATTGCCAGCCTGATACGGTCTTTCGAGTGGATCATAGCCTGCCCAATGTGTCATGGAAAGACCGCTGCGCGAGCTTCGGCAAGATTTCCCTATTTGGTCTTGCCACCGGTTTCGGTTGGCCTTAGACCCTCCCTCACGCGGGGAGGTGGCAGAGTGGTCGAATGCGGCGGTCTTGAAAACCGTTGGGCGTGAGAGCGTCCCCAGGGTTCGAATCCCTGTCTCCCCGCCACCCCACCTAATTTATCGTGAGACGGTCTTGTCAGACTTGCTTTGCTTTAGCGACGCAGAATTCACTGGTTGTCGACATGCCACCCCATGCCTAAATCCGACAGATGCCTTTGAACCCGCCCAGGGTAATCAGATACGATTGCATCCACGCGCAGGTCGATCATCCTGCTTATTTCTTCGTGCTCATTGACCGTCCAAACGGCGACACATAAGCCCAGCTCTTTTGCTAGGGCCACATTTTCTGCTGTCACATCCGCATAATATGGGCACCAAAGCGAACCACCGGCTTGCTTGACCAAAAGTGGGATTTCGTCGCGGCGACCTCGAAAGTCTGGGCAAACTGCCTTTGAGGAATCCTCGCCCACATCGTCCTCATTTTCCGGAAGCTGCGTAAGGTAAGAAGACGGCATATCCGGAGCCTGTCGCTGGCACTCTTCTAGTAGGTTCCAGTCAAAACTGTGCAAAACCGCGCGCGTAGATAGACCTTTGGCGCGAACCTCCTGAAGAACGCGCTTAACAAAATTCTCTCGATAAAGCGCATCGTGAGCCAGGTCAGGATCCGACTTCAGTTCGAGCATCAGATAGGCATCGCCGTATTTTTGTTCGGCTACCAAATCGAGCAGGTCTATCAGCCTTGGGACACGCACGCCGTCCAGTTGCGCCTGATCCGGGAAGCGTTGGCCATAGGCAGAATGCCCGTCTAACCGTCCAATATCGAATTGCTGGATCTGCTCGAAAGTCAGAGATGAGACTTTCGGCTCTTCTCCGGACAGAAACAGGCCATTGGTGTCGCGAAAGCTAGATGCGTGCAGACGATGATTGTGGGTTATGACCGGAACGTCATCAGCCGTCAGAACGACATCAAATTCAAGAAGCGGTACGCCGATGGACAGCGAGAAGTCAAAGCCAATCATGCTGTTTTCAGGCAAAACGCCTCTTGCGCCTCGATGTCCCACAACACGGATCAGGTTGTTACCACCACGAAATGCTTCGACCTGCGGGAACCCCATTAGCTTTCCAACCTTTCCCCGGTTGATTGGTCAAACAGATGCATGTGCTCGGAGGCGACCGAAAACCGCATATTCGGATGCCGACCCTCGATCGGATGGACGCCCGGAAGGCTTATCGTGATCGCTCCGCCGACTCTCGCGAGTTGACCGTGTAACAGAGTGTTGGCCCCTAACGGTTCTGCCATTTGGATCGCCGCTTCTAGCGGACCACTGTCATCCAACAACAGGTGCTCTGGGCGGATGCCCAGCTTCAACGCGCAATCGGGACCCGCAGATGGGCCAACTTCAATTTCACCGATCTTGACTGTCCCGTTTTCGCGCCGGGCATCAAACACATTCATCGCGGGGCTCCCAATGAACTGTGCCGCGAACAGAGTTCTCGGTGTTTCGTACACCTCTAGCGGTGTTCCGATCTGTTCGGCGATACCGCCGTTCATGACGATCATTCTGTCTGCCATCGTCATCGCTTCGACCTGATCGTGGGTCACGTAAAGCGAGGTGATGCCCAGCTTTTCCTGAAGCTCACGAATTTCCAGACGCATCTGAACACGCAATTTAGCGTCCAAGTTCGACAGCGGTTCATCAAACAGAAATACTGCTGGTTCGCGGACAATAGCCCGACCCATCGCAACCCTCTGACGTTGGCCGCCGGAAAGTTGTCTTGGTTTGCGATCCAGTAAGGGTTCCAGTTGCAACAGTTTGGCGGCTTCAGTCACCTTCTGGTCGATCTGGTTCTTGGGCAGACCGGCGATCTTCAGGCCGTACCCCATATTCTGGCGCACAGACATATGTGGATAGAGTGCATAGTTCTGGAACACCATTGCGATGTCCCGATCCATCGGCTCTTTGTCGTTGGCTCGTTCCTCTCCAATTCGGATTTCGCCATCAGTCACGGTTTCGAGCCCCGCAACCATCCGCAACAGCGTGGACTTGCCGCAGCCCGAGGGGCCAACGATCACGATGAACTCACCATCCGCAATATCGATATTGATGCCGTGGATGACGTCCGTCGGGCCAAAGCTCTTTTTGACGTTCTCTAGGGTTACTGTTGCCATTTCTTACTTCTCGCTATCGACAAGGCCGCGGACAAAGAGCTTTTGCATCGACACCACCACGATGACCGGAGGGATCATCGCCAGAATAGATGTGGCCATGATGACCGGCCATTCGGCCACATCATCGCCGGACGGGAACATCTGTTTGATGCCCATTACAATGGTGTTCATTTCAGGATCGGTGGTGATGAGCAGCGGCCACAGGTATTGGTTCCAGCCATAGATAAACAGGATCACGAACAGCGCCGCGATATTGGTCCTGCTCATGGGCACAACGATATCAATGAAGAACCGCATCGGGCGGGCCCCGTCGACTCGAGCTGCTTCGGCCAGTTCATCTGGGATTGTCAGAAAGAACTGCCGGAACAGGAACGTCGCCGTTGCCGAGGCGATAAGAGGGAAGATCAACCCATAGTAGCTGTTGAGCATGCCGAACCCGGCGACAACTTCAAAGGTGGGAACAATGCGGACTTCGACAGGGAGCATAAGGGTCAGGAAGATCAGCCAAAAAAACGTCGTGCGCCCGGGAAATCGGAAATAGACAATCGCAAAGGCTGACAATAGCGAGATCACGATCTTGCCCACCGCAACACCGATGGCCATCACGAGGCTGTTGAACAACATCGTGGCGACAGGGACATTCACGCCGGAAAACAGCGCGGCTTTGTAGTTTTCCCAGAACTGGTCACCCGGCACCAACGGCATAGGCGGTGACACGATTTCCGGCTGGCTAACGGTCGAGGCCACAAATGCCAGCCAGATCGGAAAGAAGATGATCACAACGCCAAGGATCATTAGCGCATGGGTCAACCAGATCCCCATCCCGCGTTTTTCGACCATTCCGTGTTGTTGGGCGGCCATCAGTAGTGCACCCTTTTTTCCACATATTTGAACTGGATGACGGTCAGCAAGCCTACCACGATCAGCAGAATGACTGACTGCGCCGAGGATGAACCAAGATCCTGCCCGACGAACCCGTCTGAGAAGACTTTGTAGACCAAAATTGTCGTCGCCTGTTGTGGGCCTCCGCCTGTGATGGTGTGGATAACGCCAAAGGTTTCAAAGAAGGCGTAGACGACATTCACCACCAGCAGGAAGAACGCTGTCGGCGACAACAGCGGTAGAACGATTGTGAAGAACCGACGCCAGAAGCGCGCGCCGTCGATTGCGGCAGCTTCGATCACCGACCGTGGAACAGACTGCAACGCCGCAAAAAAGAACAGGAAGTTATAGCTGATGCGTCCCCAAGCCGATGCTACAACCACCAGCCCCATGGCCTCGGTTCCGTTAAGGACATGGTTCCAGTCATAGCCGAGTTGGCCGAGGTACCAAGACACGACGCCAACGCGCGTGTTGAACATGAACAGCCACAATACACCAGCCACGGCGGGGGCGACGGCGTAGGGCCAAATCAACAATGTCCGGTAGACGCCCGATCCTTTGATCAAGCGGTCCGCGATGACCGCCAGAAACAACGCCGGTATCATCGAGCACAATGTGACAAGCGTTGAAAACACCGCTGTTGTCACAAAAGAGGCGCGGTAGAACTTGTCACTCAGCAGGAACTCAAAATTGCCGAGCCCGACGAATTGGGACGACAACCCAAAGGGATCAGGTATGAAAAGAGATTGCCAAACGGCCTGGCCTGCGGGGTAAAAGAAGAAAACGGCGGAAATGATGACCTGAGGGGCAATCAGCGCCAATGGCAAAAGCCAGCCGCGGAAGGTGACGCGTTTTTCCATCCTGATATTCCACCGAAAAAAGAAAATGCGGGCCCTTAACAGGCCCGCATCAAATTAAGACTTATTGATTGGCGGATTCGAACCGGCGCAGCAGCGCGTCACCGCGTTCTTTTGCGCTGTCCATCGCTTCCTGAGCCGTCTTTTCGCCGGACCAGACGGCTTCAAGCTCTTCGTCGATGATGCCGCGAATCTGGTCGAACGATCCAAGACGCAGACCTTTCGAGTTTGCGGTTGGTTCCTTCGCAGTCATCTGGATCACCGCGATGTCGGTGCCGGGGTTTTCGTCATAGAAACCTGCAGCACGAGTAGCTTCACCAGCTTCGGACGTGATTGGAAGATAACCGGTGTTCTGGTGCCAAGCAGCCTGAACGTCCGACGACGAAAGGAAGCTCAGGAATTCGCCAACGCCTTTGTATTCCTCGGGATCATGGCCTTCCATTACCCAAAGCGATGCGCCGCCGATAATGGTGTTCTGCGGCTCACTGGTGACGGCCTCCCAATAGGGTAGCGGGCGCACGTCGAACTTGAACTCAGCTTCAGAGCTGATACCGGCATAACCAGCCGAGCTTTCGGTGAACAACGCGCATTCACCCGCCCGGAAATTTGCGCCGCCTTCGTTTCTGCGCCCGGTGTAGATGAACTTGCCATCCTTGGCCCAGTCACCCATTGCTGTCAGGTGTGCGACCTGCGCCGGACCGTTCAGCATCAGCTCGGTATCCAGACCGGCAAAACCGTTGTCCTGCGATGCGAACGGAACGTCGTGATAGGCCGAAAGGTTCTCGAGGTGAATCCAGCTTTGCCATGCGGTAACCAGCGGGCAGTCCTCGCCGCCAGCCTTCAGCTGCTCAAGCACGTCGCCAACCTTTTCCCAGGTCGATAGATCTGTGTCCGGATCAACACCCGCCGCTTCGAAGGCATCACGATTGACCCACAGAACCGGTGTGGACGAGTTGAAAGGCAGTGAGAGCATTTCTCCGTCCGTTGTAGTATAGTACCCTTTGACAGCGCCAATATACGCGTCAGGATCGAACGACGCACCGCTTTCAGCCATCACTTCATAGACGGGTTTGATCGCACCTTCGGCCGACATCATCGTTGCCGTGCCTACCTCAAAAACCATCAGGATGTGAGGCTGCTCACTGGCGCGGAAAGCCGCAATACCTGCGTTCAGAGTTTCCGAGTAATTGCCTTTGTGGCTTTCGACCACGACGAACTCATCCTGGCTGGCGTTGAACTCTTCAACCTGCGCTTTAACAAGCTCACCCAGTCGGCCGGTGAAGGCGTGCCAGAACTGAACTTCAGTTTGGGCCAGCGCCGCCACGGGGGACAACGCAGTGGTTACGGCAAGAGCGCCGAGAAAATGCTTATTCATGATTCCTCCCATGCATCAGTGTTGATGCTTCGTTGAATGCCGACTGCAACGCGTAATCAGCACACATGACGATTTCACGACGTTAACGTTACAATTTTATAATTCAAGCATTTAATTTTTGAGAAAAACATAACATTACATTATAAACTGGCTAAGAAACAACGAACCAGGTTCAAAGCATGAGTCAAACTTTGAGGATCCGCCAATTGGAAGCGCTCATGGCGGTTTCCACAAATGGGTCGGTCACCGCTGCAGCTACGGATCTTGGGATAAGCCAGCCTGCGGTCAGCCGACTGCTTTCTGATCTGGAAAAATCGCTTGGCTTTCAACTTTTTGATCGCCGTGAAGGTCGCTTAGTGCCTTCGCAGGAGGTGCGTTATCTGCAGCCCAGCGTAGAGCGCGTTTTGGAGTTGATGAAACAGATCTCGGATGTCAGTCAGGACATAACCCAACGCAAGGCGGGGCACATCCGCATCGCATGTTTGCCCGGGTTCGCTACCAGTCACCTTCCCAACGTCATCGCCACGTTTTTAGAAGATCGGCCAGGTGTAACAATGACGATCGAACCTGACAGACCGGAACGTATTCTCGAGTGGATGATCGGTGAGCAATATGATTTCGGAATCACAGATAACTTTAACGGGCACCCGGCCGTCGAAAGCAGGGACATCGATGTCCGTACAGTTTGCGTGTTTCCTACTGGACATGAATTGGAAAAACTCTCCGAGGTGACACCCACGGATCTTGCAAACGCCAAGATTATTCACACACGGCGCGACAGCGATTTTTTTGGACAGCTTTCAAAAGCGTTTCAAAACGCCAACGTCAAATTGAATTCCCACATCGAAGTCAGGCAGTTCACGGCGGCTTGTGAATTGGCTGTAAAAGGTGTCGGGATTTCCGTGGTCAGCGAGTTGGACGCCGTACAATATGCAGACAACGGATTGAGCTACCGACCGTTCAAACCGCTTTTGTCACATACGCTTTCCCTTGTGCGTCCGATTTTGAAGCAACCGTCACTAGTGACGCTTGAGTTCATCGAGCAGTTCCAAGAGAGCCTAGCCCCGTTCAAGGCGGTAAACTCCTGAGCATGGATGATTTAGCTCCTAGCCCTGGGATACTCTAGTGCCCGCTTTGCCCGCACGGCGCATATGGACAATGCAATCGGTCGTTGCCTGCTTTCACCGGAGAGCGGACGTTCAGACCTATGGTCGCGAACGACTGATGAAAACCCAAAGCAATCAGTAGAACCCACCGACTATCCACGAGATTTTGCCTTCTGAAGCGTACGTCAAGTGATTGCTCTCTCGCGCGGGCAGGCGTTTGACGCAGCAATCATTTGTTGTTTGATTTTACGGGCGAATGATACGCTTTGTTATGACGGGAGGAAAACTACCATGATTGTTTTTAAATCGGGCTTTCTAGCAGTGTTTTCAGCCAGTGTCTCAATCATGGCATTTGAGGTCGCGGCGCAGTCAGACATTTCCAGTGCATACGCGCCCGGTGAATTACCAGCGATGATTTTCGACGCAGAGCGGCCTGAGAAAACGCTGATTACAAACGTCAATATCTTCGATGGCGTTAACGATGGCTTGAAGGCAGGAAGCGTGCTTGTCGAAGGTAGCCTGATCAGCGAGATTTCAGAGGGAACCATCGATGCGCCGGACGCTGTTGTCATCGATGGCGGTGGCCGCACCCTCATGCCGGGTATGATAGATGGCCATGCTCATGTCATGATCAACGATGACTTTGGACCAGTAGAGCGCGACCTCGACATTACTGACATCAGCTACAACGCGGTCATCGTTTCTGAACGGTTTGTCCGAGATGGGTTCACGACCGTGAGGGACATGGGCGGTCCTGCGTTTGGCTTGGCCAGAGCAATCAATCTAGGTCGGGTGGTCGGCCCGCGCTTGTATCCATCTGGCGCTTTCATCTCGCAGACTTCTGGCCACGGTGATTTCCGTGACCGAGCTGACGCAGGGTTTTCGATAAACGATGCTGGCGACCTGTCGAATTTTGAACGCATGGGTATTGGTAATGTCGTAGACGGAGTGCCTGAGGCGCTGAAGGCCACGCGCTTGAACCTGCGTAACGGTGCCACACAGATCAAGATCATGGGCGGCGGTGGAGGTTCATCGCGCTTTGACCCAATCGACACGACGCAATTTACCGAAGATGAAATCTGCGCAATTACCGGCGCGGCGGCGGATTGGGGAACATACGTCGCGGCACATACTTTCACCGACCGCGCGGTTAACCGACTTCTGGATTGCGGCGTCAAAACCTTTGAGCACGGGTTCTTTATTTCCGAAGAGACCATGCAGCGTATAGCGGAGGAAGGCGGGTATATGGTTCCACAAATGTGGGGTATATCGCCCGACCTTGCACGCAACCCTCTTATGCCGGCAGACAAAATCCCGTTGGTGGAAGAACTCGGCAAACAGTACGCTGATTTTGGGCGCAACCTTCTTAAGAACGGCGTCAAAGTCGTCTTTGCCTCTGACTACGTCGGCAAGTTCGCCGATGCAGAACGAGCACGCCGCTATGAAATCTGGTGGCGAACACAGACATTCGACAGCAATTTTGAAGTGTTGAAACAGTTGACTTCGACCGCCGGGGAAATGATCGCCATGTCAGGCCCAAGGAACCCATATCAGGCTGGCAAGCTCGGTGTGATCGAGGCCGGAGCCTACGCTGATCTTATTCTGGTGGATGGAAATCCGCTGGAGGACATAGCCGTAATTGGCGGTACTGATCAGTGGTTCGACGCACCAGAGGAATGGGAACCAATCGACACGATTGACTTCGTCATGCTCAATGGGGCGGTGTATGTGAACGAACTGGAGTAGAGCGCCAACCGACTGGCCTGCTATCACTTCGATTGCATCTGGCAGCTTTGTTCGCACACTGGTCATTCGCGAAATTCGGCCGACGTCCGCACCGAGTCCAGAGCAGGCACACAGCTATCCACTGGATGCGGAACCGCACTATATATTTACGATACGATACCATCACGTTGTACCAACCCGATGCCGAAGTACCCGTTCCATCCAGAGCGACGAAGTCCTTGACCAAATTCGATACGGTGATCTTCAATGCGAAAAAAGAGTTCAAGTGCGCTGAAATTGCGACTCGGTAAACTGCAACGACCAACTGGAGAAAGGGATGCATGCTGGTGCATCGCAGGCGATAGTTCTGCAGCCGCTGCACGCGAAAGGATCAAATGTCTGATATCTCGCGCTGGCTAGAGAAACATGGCTTGTCCAAGTATGCCGGGTCATTTGCAGAGCACGAAATCGAACTAGGTGATCTGACCGAATTAACGGACAAAGATCTCACTACAATCGGGCTTCCCCTAGGTCCGAGGCGCCGTTTCATGAAAGCTGTTCGAGCCGAAGCAAAGGGAGAGACTTACCCGCACAACACTGCGTTAGGTCCCGCGATCGTCGCTGAGCGTCGGCAGCTTACCGTAATGTTCATCGATTTGGTTGGATCAACGGAAATATCCCAGCGTGTCGATCCGGAAGATTTGGCGGAAGTACTCCGACTGTTCAAAGAAACCTGCGCCGCGTCGGTTGCCGCTTTTGATGGCCACATCGCAAGTTACTATGGCGATGGGATAATGGTCTTTTTCGGGTTTCCTCATGCGCACGAAGATGATCCAGAGCGAGCCATCCGCGCAGGTCTTCGCATTATCGAGGAAATTCCAGCCATCCGCACTCATGCGAAACTGAATGTCCGAATTGGGATCGCAACTGGGTTGGTTGTTGTCGGTGACTTACGTGGTGAAAAAATGTTCGAGGACGGAACGGCGATGGGTGAGACTCCGAACCTGGCCGCACGTCTGCAAGCAATGGCTGAGCCCGGGACATTGATCGTCGCACCCAATACTCATCATTTGGCGGGTGATGCTTTTGAATACGTTCTGCGCGGCGCATTCAAGCTCAAGGGTTTTGCCAGAGAGGTCGAGGCGTGGCAGGTGACACGAGCACGGGTTACGGTCAGCCGCTTCATGGCAGTGCATGACGAGGTGCTGAACCCTTTGATCGGACGCGCTGCAGAATTTGAAACCCTCAATGAAAAGTGGAAGTTGGCAAGTGGCGGTCAAGGGCAAGTTGTACTGGTGTCCGGCGAACCAGGAATTGGCAAGTCCAGATTGGTCGAAGAATTAACGCAGAGCATTCCGAGGATGTCGCGCACTCAAACACGATATCAGTGTTCTCCGTACCATTACGCGAGTGCGTTTTATCCGGCCATTCGTCAAATTGAGAATGCTGCGGGCCTTCGTTCAGACGACAAAAACGAAGTAAAACTCAGAAAGATATCCTCTGTTCTTAGGGATCAGTCAGACCATACTCTAAAGCTGGCCGCGTCTCTTCTTTCGGTTCCATTTGAAGACCAGTTGGGTGAACTGAATCTGACGCCACAGCAACTCATGAATCAGACATTAGAAATGCTGCTAAGCAATCTGACTTCTCAGGCTGAGGAAAAGCCAGTGTTGCTTTTGTTTGAAGACGCGCATTGGATTGATCCGACAACCAAATTGTTGCTTGACCGAATTGTGGACCGGATTCGTGACCTTCCAGTGTTGGTCGTGATGACGTTCAGACCTGAATTCGACCCAGGTTGGGCATTGCAATCCAACCTTTGTAAAGTGGTCTTGAAGCAATTGGATTTTCACCAGATCAAAAACATTGTGGACGAAGTTGCAAAAGGTCATTCGATTTCTGACGAAATGTACAACGTCGTCGCTGCAAGATCCGATGGCGTCCCGCTATACGTCGAAGAAGTGACAAAAGATCTACTGGAATTAGGGGTTTTAAAAAAAGGAAGGGACGCATACTCGAAGGGTGGGGCGTCTCCGGCCAGCTCGGTTCCAAGCACGTTGCATGATGCACTTATGGCGCGGCTTGACCGACTGAGTTCCGTCAAGGAGGTCGCCCAGATTGGGGCGGTTATCGGACCTCAGTTTTCTTTTCCGTTGATCGCCAAAGTGGCTCGTATCAGCGACAAGCCGTTACGCGCGGGATTGGAACTTTTGGTCGACGCAGGCATCGTCACAGTTTCTGAAGAAGAAAATCTGGAAACTTTCAGCTATCGCCACGCCCTAATTCGCGACACAGCTTACAACAGCCTCTTGAAGAGCGAGCGCAGGGTCTTGCACGCTCGTGTTGCGCAAGCCTTAAGTGGTAAATCAACCCATATTGGCGATGCCAGTCCGGAAATACTTGCGCACCACTACACGATGGCGGGTATGAGCAAGGAGGCAATCGACTATCGCTATCTCGCCGGCCAACGCGCGGTCCAACGTTCTGCCAATATCGAGGCGAACACACAACTGTCCTTGGCGATCGAGCAGTTGAGCCAACTGTCTCATGGTGTTGAGCGGGATCGGAAAGAAATTGAGGTTCAGGTTCTCAGGGCAGGTGTTCTACGATCGACTGCAGGAATAGCCGCCGATGAAACAGGGACCGTTTACGCAAGAATACGCGACTTGTGTGAACGGGTGGACGAAACAGAACATCTGTTCCCTGTTTTGAATGGCTTGTACTCCTTTCACTTGGTGCGGGCTGAGTATGATTTGGCAAGAAGCGTTGCAGCGCAGTTGCTGAATTTGGCAGATACAACGGGCGAAACACACCATCAGATGGTAGGGCATCGAGCCATGGGTGCAGTGCTGTTTCATATTGGAGAACTAAACCCTGCATACGAGCATTTGAGTAAAGCGCTAGAGCTTTACAGTCCGAAGCGCGACGGGCACCTTGCCTACATATACGGTTCGGACCACGCAGCGATCACGTCCTGCTTTTTGAGTATGGCTGTATGGATGCGCGGTGAGCCAGACAAAGCACTTGAAGTCCAGAAACGAGCGGTTGCTGCGGCGCAAAAGTTGGAGCATGCACATAGCATAGCGCAGTCGCTAACCTATCTGTGTATGCTCTATCTTCTGCGCCGTGAACCTGGACAAGTTGTTGAAGTCGCAAATCAGTTGGAGGAGCTGTCCTCAAAACACTCGTTCACCTTCATGTCGCTGACAGCAAAGCTCTGGCGAAGCTGGGTGGATGCCTACCTTTCCCCTGAGCCGGAAAACATCCACGCATTACGAGAGGCATCGGAAGCGTGGTGGGCCAGCGGAGCTGGGAATTATAAGCCTTTCTTTTTGACGCTGATTGCGGAACTCACGTTGAAAACGGGTGACCGGGAAGCCGCCTTACAGTGCTTGGCCGAGGCACGAAGATATCAAAGCCTCACAAACGAAGGGTGGGCGCAAGCTGAGACCGACCGGGTTTATGCTCTTGAAATTTCTGAAAGTCGGTTCGCCGAAGTAGAGTTTTGTGAGGCTTTGAACACGGCAAAACGACAGCAAGCAAAGATGTACGAACTTCGGATTGTTGTAGACTACATTAAGAGCTGCCAAAAATTTAGACAGACCCCCGCTCCCAACTTTGGCTTAAGTGCTGTCTTAGAAACTATCATAGGAGGAGAGCTAACAGCCGATGTGAACAACGCCCAAAATCTGCTTGATCAGACAGCTTTAGACTAACTCTCAAAAATTCAGAGCGGCGCAGTTGGGTAGATTGGAACCCATACTCGGAACTTAACTTGGTGTTCGTCTATTTGAGCGTTCGACAGAAACTGTATCCAGGAATATCCGACCCGCGTTTCTTCATAGGTCGCTCTCTAGCGAACAGTACTCAATTCCGCTCAATTTCTGCGCTGCCCGAAAAGTGGACATTCATGCCCAGCGCAGCGAATGACAGGTTTGTCCGCAAAGTAGACCTTCAAGCAAGTTGCAGCGAACGACCGGTTTGAGCCCCAAATTCTCAAAGGCTGCACTACGGACCAATGTCTGTTTCCCGGTATGAGGTAGGCAGAGGCCATTCTGTGGCCTCTGTCTCGTTGGTTCTGGGCGCGAGCACTCGAGACGGCAACGCGCATCGCCGGATGCGTGGCGCTTGGCAATGTGGCTTGGCGAGGGGATGCCTTCGAAGAGGCCGAGGTTGACCTTGCCTCGCTTCAGTACGCCGTAAGGCTCGTAGTATTTAGCATCAAGCGCTTCGCTCCCGCAGTCGAGATGTTCTCGGCCGAGAGCGAAACCGCCAAACTGAACAAGCGCATCCTGCGAGCGGTCGAGCGCTTCGCCGACAAAGATGGATAGACAACTTTGATTTCCGATCACCCTCAGTGATAGCAGTGACCGCAATAGACCGAGAAGCGGTCTCTAGTTGCGAAGACCTGAACGGCGGCTTTGTCCGCACAGCGGTCATTGATGCCTAACGCACCGCTAGACTGCTTTGACCCCAGAGCGGACCTTCGTCTTGCTGTTGGAAACGCGGGACCAACGAAGGACCACATACCTACTTATACAACCCGGCGTCGAAGACGGCCATCATGGCGCTTCGCAGGCGATCCACGTCTTCGTCCACCGAAGCGGAATGATCGCATTTGAATGACGGCAATACCTCGACCCGGATCGTTCCGCTTTTGGGTAAGTGTTTGTCGCGCGGCATAAGAGCGTCGGATGCGTGAATTACAATGGGCCGTATTGTACGACCGGTGGCGCGCGCGACTATTACAGCTCCTGCCTTGAACGTGCCGAGGCTTTCGGAGCTTGTGCGCGTACCCTCTGGGAAAAGCACAACAGAGCGGCGTGCGGGCATGGCGCGGACGGCAGCAGTGAGTGTTTCGAGCGCCACTGAACCGCTTCTCCGGTCAATCTCCACCAGCCCTGCGCCTTTGAACCCGTGGCGCAGGAGAACCGCGTCGCAAAGTTCCTTTTTGGCGGCGAAGGTGATCCACTTGGCGTCGGGCACCATGTCCATCAGAGCGAAACCATCCAGATGGCTGCGGTGGTTGATCACGATGATGCTGTTGGTGTCGGCGGCCAGCGCGGCCCTGTCGGCTTGTGTTATTTCTGTTCGGATGCTGAGTAGCCACAGAAGCCGCGAACAGGCACGTTTGACTAGCGGCCAGTACCAGCCGCGAAAACCTCGCCGTTTACTGCAAAGCAGGGGCACAAAGGCGATGTACAGGAAGTAGACAGGACCCAGCAGGAACAAGGCGACGCGTTTTATGACCTGCAGGGGGGCCGGGTCAGTGGCCGCAAGCGCGACCGTTTCCTTTGGAGGCTGGAGTGACATAGGTTCCCGTTGATTGTGCTGACTGCCGGGAGAGGTTCACGAGGTTTCTCCGTTTGGCATTTGTTGCCTGCCCCCTGGGCGCAAGGTCCGACAAGCACCCTGCACCTTGCCTCTATGAGGCAATGGCCGGGGCACATCAACAGAAAGTCTGACATTGGCGATTGGCAACAATGGCTGGTTTTAGCCCAAAGCGGTCACTCTTTGCGGGTCAGTGGGGCGCGGCAGATACGCGCCGGTGTCACTTACTAAGCTGCGTCCGATAATAAACGCAGGATTTGCGGCCTCAGACGTGTCTATCCGATTTGACGGACAGAGGCAGACTCGCTTGTTCGGTGTTGTGGCGGTAGCTACAGTGAAAGGACGGAACGCAAAAGGGAATGTTCGGATGTCTTTACAGACAGGTTACCTGCTAATCGCCGATATTACTGGTTATACAGGATACCTAACCCGGTCAGAGTTGGAACACGCCAACCCAATCATCCGCTCTTTGCTTGAGGCGATTGTTGGTGAACTGAAAGACCCAATGAAGTTGCGGGGTCTAGAAGGTGACGCCGGTATCCGTAGCTATGCTCTGTTCTCGGAAGATGCATTTCAGGCAATGGGTATCAACTCTGAACTAATGCAGTACAGCGCTCAGTTTGGGCACTTTGGTGACGTACCCATGTGGGGCTATGACCTTGCTGCTGCTTGGCAACGATACCGTGAGATCGTCGGACCCGTCCGCGTTACTGACGAGGATGCCGTGTTCACAACTCGGCACGTACTGAAGGCCCCGCCGGTTGTGGCCTGGGACCCCCTTTGTGAGGCATCCGTTTGCTTTGATATCCCATCGCGTTGAGTCATCAGCCGTTCGGCAAATCGGGATCGGGTTGCTGTTAGTACTTTCAAAAACCGGCCATGAGTGAGCGAGGTTTTTCTTAGCAAACATTACCGAAAGACTGCTCGGAGCCAAAAATTCAGCGTGGTCAGTTTTCGATTTAGTGCCGAGAGATTGATGTCTGTTTCGCACTGGCTGTTCAGAAAATCACATTAAGCATTAGCAAGGAAACCAACAAAAACAGAACGGTCATGATGCCGCCAGAGCGCACGAAGTCCAATACTTTGTAACCCGCCGGCCCCATAATCAGTGCGTTTACCTGATGGGTCGGAATGATGAAGCTGTTCGAGGTCGAGATTGCAACTGTTAGCGCAAAGGCGGCCGGGTTTCCGCCGGCGGCCACGGCAATTGAAACGGCAAGGGGCACAAGCAGGACTGTGGCCCCGACATTTGACATAACCAGAGAAAACGCGGTGGCCAGTATTGCGACGCCGGCTTGAAGCGCCCAAATTGGCCAGCCATTCAAAATGATCATGATTTGCTGAGCAATCCAAGCCGCAGTGCCAGTATTTTGCACCGCTTGTCCCAGCGGTATGAGGCATGCCAGCAGAAAAACCGTGTTCCATCCGACCGCCCTGTACGCCTCATCGACACTGAGTACACGCGTGAGCATCATTCCAGCGGCACCTGTCAGAAGGCAAAGGGATAAGCGAACGTCGGTGAACAGTATTAGCGACAGCGAAATTGCGAAAAAGGCCAAAGCCCAACCGACCTTCTGAGGCCGCAGCTCATCTTGCGGAAAATCTGTTGTCACGACCACAAAATCTGGATCCCTTTTGATCCGCATTAGGTTGTCCCACCTTGTGTGCGCAACAAGCATGTCGCCAGCGTGAAATTCTTCGAGCCCGATCTGAGTGGACTCGTGCGTATCGGTCTCGACGTGGCTGAGCGTTTCTTCTCCTCGATGAATGGCAAGCAATGACATGCCATATGTCTTTCGGAACAAAAGCTCGCGGGGGCATTTCCCGATCAGCTTGCTGTCAGGCGTCACAACGACTTCGGCTATTCCGGCATTGGTAGGTGCAAACTCTTCTACGAAGATATCCAGTTCAGGAAGAACAGTCAGACCGAATTTCTCTGCAAACTGTCCGACGACCGTGCGGTTACCTATGATCGCAAGCCTGCACGGAGCGGCGATCTCGGCGGTCAGAACCTGAACCATAGAAGTCTTACCGCGATAAAATGTGGATATTATGTAGAGATGATTTTCATGGTTGATGTCAGCCAATATTTGCCCGACCAACGGGCTTTTTTCTGGCACGATCACTTCAAAAACATCCGCCTGCAACCCGTAAACCCGTTGCAGGTATTCCTGCGTACCTTGCCCTGTGCCGGTGTTGTCAGACCCTGTATCGCCGGGCAGGACCCAGCGTCCAAACAGTAGAAAGTACCCGATCCCGGTCAGGATCAAGGCCGCACCGATTGGCGCTACGGAAAATAGGCCAAAGGGTTGGATTTTCTGATCTTCAGGCAGCCCCTCGTTCGCAGTCTGAACCAGGTCGTTCAGCAAAATCAGCGGAGACGAACCGACCATAGTCATCGTGCCGCCAAGAATGGCACAAAACCCCATGGGCATCAGCAGGCGCGACAGCGGAATTCCGGACCTCGAGGAAATGCGGCTGACGACCGGCAGAAACAACGCGGCAGCCCCGACATTCTGCATGAATGACGATATTACCCCAACCGTTCCAGAAACAATCGGCAGCACCCGACTTTCGGCTGAGCCACCATATTTTAGAATGACCGCAGCAACCTTGTTCATGATACCAGTTTTGTCCAAGCCGGCACCGACGATCATGACCGCGATGATAGAAATCACGGCGTTCGACGCAAACCCATCAAACAGATGCGTAACATCCGCCAGGTTCTCAAGCCCCGGTGCGTAGCTGAGTAGCCCGACGAGGACTAGAACCAGTATGGCGGAGAGGTCAATTCTGACAATTTCTGATACGAACAAGAAGACGGTGAAGGCCAGCAAAACGCAAACCACTGCCATCTCAAACGTAAAGGTAATTTGTTCCAAGGAACCCACCGAGACTTGGATATTTTGTATAAAGGCAATACCTAAACTATCGCGCCCACACTGTCATGATATTTCAATTTTCAGCGGGGCTGTGAAATAAAATTCTAAGACGTGACAACAGAATGTCGCTACATAGTGATTGCCGGGAAACACGTTCCTTTGTCGCCTGTGTTGCGCGCCACTTGATGTTCACCACTTAAACGAGACTTTGTCGTATCAATCGGGTGTGTTTTCGCTGATCAAAACGACCCGCTTGTCCCAACCTTTGACGTCTACATTCCATGAGCGAGGCGTTGACGTCAGCCACGAAGCCATCCGGTTCTGGTGGCATCGGATGGGCCCGAGAGATCGCGCTGCCTCAGCGCTGGTGTGCCAAAGCAGTTGCCCACAAGCGTTGGTTCATTATGCTGATGAAATGGCGAAACGTACGTTGCTTGTGCTCAACAGGAAGTCCGCTGCAAGGCCAGACTTGCGGTCAGCGGTGCGTCCGCTTGAAAAGGAACTGGGTATCAAGGTCGTCATACCTTGGTCGGGTAAGGACCTGCGGCGATCTGTTCGCGAAGCCGTCGGCGATGGAGTGACCCGCATAATTGCCGGAGGAGGTGACGGCACATTGAACGCTGTCGCGGATGCTGTTTTGCGACTTAAAAAAAGCGCAGGTGTTTCATTGGGGCTGGTTCCGCTGGGAACCGCGAATGACTTTGCGCGATCTTTCGGTGATGACGGAACGGATTTGGCCACGTCTGTCCGCGTTGCTGCGACGGGAAACCCCAAGCCGATAGACATTGGATTTATCAACGGCAAGCCTTTCGTAAACGTTGCCAGTGGTGGATTTGGCGCAATGATTACCGCGACGACGCCCAAGGAGATGAAGAAAAGGCTGGGCGGGCTGGCCTATACTCTGTTCGGGCTTGCCCGGTTGTCCGATGCGAAATCGGTACCGGCGCACATCACAATTGATGGCGGAGACCCCTACGAAGTTTCAATTTCCGCGATCGCTATTGCCAACAGCCGGTATGCAGGGGGCGGGTTCGACGTAGCGCCAGCGGCCGAAGTGTCTGATGGTTTGCTTGATCTGAGTGTTCTGTCTGCCGAACGACTGATGCCGGAAAAAGTACCGTTTGGCCGGTTGCCCGACATATCGGACCCAATCGAAGGCATTGTTCAGCGGTCCCGTCTGAGGGCCATGGTGCTGGAAACCACACAGCCATTCCATATGAATCTGGACGGCGAACCTATGGTCGATCAACGATTTGAAGTTTCGATCAAGCCGCAAGCGCTGGGATTTGTTTTCCCAGAAGAATCCGAGAGCTCGTGATCTCTGCAGTTTACCCCAGTAGCCTTGGCGCGTGATGCTGAAAGGGTTTCGGCCATGTCAGCGGCTGCGGTTCAATCGTTAATTTTCCCGTCACCCGACATCAGTATCGCGATTGGCTGTGTCGAGGGGATGTTCGACAGAACAATCATTATGCATACGGTGATCGGTACGCTCATCAATGCTCCGGCGATGCCCCAAACCGCCGTCCAAAACGTCAGTGCCAAAATCACCATAAGCGGAGACAAATTCAGGCTCTTGCCCAGAAGGGTGGGTTCCAGAATGTTCCCGATCGAGAACTGAACGGCACCGCACCCGATCAAAACAACCAGGAAAGGGAGTATCTCCTCAAACTGGACCAGTGCGACCAAGGACGGAAGTGCTACGCCGATAATGGACCCAACTGTTGGGATGAAATTCAGCAGAAACGCGAGAACCGCCCAGGTTTCCGAGAAATCCAGCCCAACGGATGCCATGACGGCGAAACTACCCAATCCAGTCATTGCGCTAACCAGCGTTTTAATTCCCACGTAACGCTGAATACTGCTGGAGGTCTTTTCCAGAACCCTCCGTACTTTTTCCGCCCCTTCGGCGTCTTGGATCGCCAGCTTGATCTTGGTCCGCATGGGGACGCGCTCGACCAGCATGAAGGGGACGTAGAGAAGCACGAGGAAAAAGGCGCTTAGGAACGCTCCGGCGGAGCCGATAACACCGCTCGCGAAGCCCGCTAGATTTATCTGCTCCAACGCTTTCATCGCGGTCTCATAGTTGTCTTGCCCAACCAGCGAAACAACTTGAGCCAGCAGACTGGACAAGCGTTGTTCATAGCGAGGGAAGGCTTCGGAGACTTGCCCAGCCTGGCTTGAAAGAATCGACAGAATGACCGACAGCCCGATTAGGATGACGGAAATTGCGGAAAGATGCGCCAACCATTTCGGCACGGCTTTGCCAAATATCCGTATTTTGTGAATTCGATCGGACGTTGCCGTCAGCAGCACAAACAAGAGTGCGGCAAAGGAAAGCGGAACCAATACCGAAGCCGCAAGCACTAACGACGCGACAGACAAGAAAAGAAGCGCAACCAGATGATACCAGAATGTGAGGCCCATCAGGTAGGAAGCGGGTTTGTCGCTCTGCGTTGACTGTTTCATGAAAGGGTTCCGTCCGTAAACTTACAGGATTTGCCGACAATGAACTAACTATTGGGCATTAGGTCGCCTCAGCCTGATTTTGGCAAGTGTCACGAAGTAATTGGTACCGGAGGCCGATGTGCTGACCTCAGCCGCACAGCGCACGGGTTTTCCATCGCCTGACAGGACTGGGGCCGTATCTTTGGTGATCGACATCTATGAAACCGATACCGCAACACGGGCGCGTCATTTCTGTCGCCATCAATTTGATTGGAATCTAAACTGGGCCAAGTGCCTTTGCCTTGCGCTATCTTGTGAAGTTTCCGAACAGGACGAGCGGCTTGTGGTCCGGGTAGAGTGATTACTGCAAAAGGAGGAGGGGTATTCGCAATGTGCTTTTCATCCGAAGCCAGCTTCGTCGCGGGCGCGGCCCTTGTTGCCTGTAGCGGCCTGACCATTCGGCTGGCTGTGCGGAAAGGGGTGCGTTATCTTCCCCTGGCCTGCCTTCCGCTTTTTTTCGGCCTGCAACAAATATCCGAGGGCTTCTTGTGGGTGTCTATCAACACTCCTGATACAAGCCCATCTGTCGCCGCCGCGTTGATATTTCTATTTTTCGCGTATTGGTTTTGGCCGTTTTGGGTGCCTCTTTCGGCTGCGCTTATCGAGTCGAGCTTGCGGCGCAGACGTTTTTTTCAAGTCATTTGCGGGCTAGGCTTCGGTCTAGGAATGTTTCTGTACTTGCCCGTGCTTTGGGCGCCAGACACACTGGATATCGAACTTTCCAAGCACTCAATTCAGTACAACAACGTTCATATGTTCCCCACCGAGACGACCAAGATCATAGCGCGCCTGCTTTATGCGCTTGTGATCTGTATTCCGCTTGTTGGATCAGGCGACAAAGGGTTGCGGGGGTTTGGCTATCTGATCGTTGCTTCCGTCGCCGCAGGATTCCTCTTTGCATCCTATGCCTTCACATCAATCTGGTGTTTTTTCGCCGCCATTCTGTCGGCGTATATTCTCTGGGTTTTGCGCTACGGCAAACCCGAAGCGGATCAATGGGCGGGCACAGCGAAGGGCTGAAATTCGTAGTCGTTGGTGGGTGTGCTGCTTTGCACTGGCTGTCTGAAAGACCGATTGTTTTCTAGTCCGGCCGAGTGGCCGGGCACGGGTTTGCCCTGCAAGCCGTGGGCATTTCCGATCAGCCGCGCATTGGTGGACGCAATCAATTCTTGGGTCTGGACCAGCGCAGAACAATATTGGCTGCAATCGGTGCGCCGATGATGACCAGAACGATCCGCGTCAGATGGTGGGTGATGACAAAGCCCAGATCAGCGCCGGACACGATTGCCAGAACCGTCATTTCGGCTTGGCCTCCGGGTGCAAAGGCAAGGAACGCTTCGACGGGTTGACCCAGCCCAAGTGTGGTGACAACGGCCGTGAACCCCGCCGCAAGAATGGCGAGTACAACGACGTAAGCCACGCCTGCCGCAACAACCCGGCGAAGCTCGCGCAAGGTCACGCCGACGAACTTCACACCGATCCCGCACCCGATGAAGAACTGAGCAAGCAACACCGCTTCGCGCGGCGGGCGCGTGTGGATGAAATCCCCTAATGACAAAGCAGCCGTTAGGATCATCGGCCCAAGTATAGATGCGCCGAACAGCCCTATTTTTTCGCCACCCTTCCAGCCGACGAATGCGGCCAGAACCATGAGCAGCAATTCACGAACCGGCAACTCACTTGCGGGTTGCCCGATTGGGTTGGTCAGTTCTGCGTTATAGAAAACCGTCAGGAACAATGGGGCCAGGGTGACGATAATCAGAACGCGCGTTCCATGGATCAGCGACAAGGTGCGCGGGTCGGCTCCGGCTTCGGTCCCGAATATGATCATGTCCTGCAATCCGCCGGGCATTGCTGCGTAGAACGCAGTCTTTGTGTCAAAACCCCATACCTTGCGAAAGAACGGCACTCCGACCAAGGCAATCAGAAGGATGAAGACCGGGATCAGCATGATGGAGGCTGCCATCTTTGGAAGCTCGGTGAACAGGCTTGGCGTGATCGACGCGCCAACTGCGACGCCCAGGATGGTTCTAGCCGCGACAGAGATTTCCCCGAAACCTTCCATCGGGGCATGAGCCAGAGCAGCGATGAGGCAGGCGCTCATGGGGCCGAACAAAAACGGCAGTGGCAGATCCAGAGCCGAGAACAGGACTGTGCCGATTACGGCCAGGCCAAATGTCATAGCCCTTTTCATCAACAGCGTGGGTGGGGACTTTGGGGTCGACAATTTGCGGGTTCCGTCACGTTTGACTGGTACTGTATCCAGATGTATACATGTGGACGCAATACATAAGAGCGAGTGCTATGTCCACCCTAGACGACCCAATTCAACCCGGCCCTCAGGGGAACTCTGCCTATCATCGACTGCTGGAGGACATCCGCGAAGGCTCTTTGCTGCCCGGCGAACGTCTGCGCGAGATTGAGCTGTCAGAGAGGTTTGGTGTCAGCCGGACACCGGTGCGCGAAGCGATCCGGCAGCTTGAGGCAGATGGTCTAGTTACCCATATCCCTAGACAGGGCGCGACGGTCCGCAGCCTCGACTACGCCGAGGTGATGGAGCTTTATGAAATGCGCGCCGTGCTAGAGGGGACCGCCGCGCGCCTCGCGGCGCGGGCGGCATCGGATGTCGAGCTTGACGAGCTGGAGGTTCTGAACGACCGGTTGGCAGAGGCAGGCACCGGGCCGGAAGCTGCGCGGATCAACCGAATTTTTCACGCAACGCTTTTGGATGCGGCCAAGAACCGGTTTTTGGCAAAGTCGATGCTGTCGCTACAAAAGGCATTGCTGATCCTGGGGCCATCACAACTGCTGGACAGTGACCGGGCCGAAACCGCCGTGGTTGAGCATCGGCGGATTATGGCAGCCCTGACATCGCGTGACGGGGCTGCGGCGGAAACAGAAATGCGCGCGCATATTCACGCGGCTCAGCGCATGCGAATTCGTGCGCTTCAAGAGCGCGACCGCACAACGGATCAAGGCCGATAGGAAACCTGTACACTGACGGCACTAAGGGTGGGGTCGAGGGGGGCTTCATCGTTTTTTGCTGGGTCCGCGACCCTCTTGAGCCGAAAGCCGAGGGCCGGGAGCGTGTCGCGCCACATCACAGAAACCCAGCGCCAAAAAGCAACGTGCTGCTGACCACTCCAAGGATCGGTACAATAGGCGGGACACGAAAATGCGCTTCTGCTGTGTCGGGTTTCATCTTGATGAGGATCAACGACATGTTGACCAAGACAAAGACACCCAAGACGATCTGAGATGTGCGTTCTGCAAGAATGCCGATGGGCAGAGTTTGTGTCAGCAGAAGAATTGTCACTACGACCAACAAGGTCGCCACGACCGGCGTTTGTGTCGCGCGAGGGACTGTTGCCAGAACGTTCGGAAGATGGCCTCGGTCAGCAAGTCCGTAGATCACGCGCGACGCCATGATCATCTGGATCAGCACTCCGTTGACGGTCGCAACGATTGCAACCGAAGAAAACCCCTGTTTGATGAGTGTTGGCGCTTCTGTAAAAACCAGTGCAAGAGGCGCGGCCGAACTTGAAAGAAGGTCAATCGGGACTACCAGCAATACCGTCATCGACGTCGCCAAGTACAGCACTGTTGCCAGAACCAGAGTCAGCAGGATCGCCCTTGGTATGGTGCGGACCGGATCTTTGACCTCTTCTGCGACGTTTGCCATGTCTTCAAAGCCGACAAAGGCAAAAAACGCCAACAACGAGGCGGCGAAAATGCCCCGCCACGTGTTCATTTGGAAAGGCGGCACCATTTCGCTTAGCGCATAGCCTTGCGGATCATCAATCGAAAGACCCCAGCCAACGACGAACAGCAGCCCGGAAATCTCGATTACAGTAATGACGGCGGCAACGAAGACAGACTGTGTGATGCCCCAGAGGGCGATAAGCCCCATGGCAAGAACGACAATGATCGTCAGAAATGCCGTTCCCAAACCGGTCAGGGCGTGTAGATACGAGGCGGCGCCGATAGCGACAGCCGAGGCTGAAATCACCCCAGATGCAGCGACCGAAAGGCCAACCAGAACGGCCATCCAGTTTCGCTGAAACCCGGCCTCTACATAGGCGGCTTCGCCCGCGCTGACGGGATAGCGCGTCGCAAGTTCCGCGTAAGACAAGGCCGTCAAGGACACCACGAGCGCGGCCACAAGAAACGAATACGCCGCATATGGCCCCGCTATGTCGGCCGCTGTCCCGACAAGCACGTAAATTCCCGCGCCGACGGTGACGCCCAGACCGTATAGCGTGAGCAGCGGAGTCGTCAGCGCCCGGCGCAGTTTTGGCGGCGTTTGGTCAGTCGTTGCCATGCGGATCGCTCATCAACAGTCCTCTGTTTCCAAGTCAGGCAAATTGAGGTGTTCCAATTGTTCAACACGCTTATACGCAAGAGGGGCTCGCCACCTTTCATGCCGAACCCCCAAGGTGGAACCTCCACAAGTTTTGAATTCCGTTCACCATCATGCGTATTGGGGACAGGTCGGCGAGCGTAGACCGTTATAAAACATTCGTATTTCACTATATGATGTGGCCGCGCGCATTGATCTAAATCAACTCATTCCGATGGGTAGGCCTGCAAAGCAGCGGAGACTGCGCAGGGAAAGTTTGGCTCTGACCTGGGCTGTTTCTTTCGAGCGGGAACATGAGAGAGGTCAAAGAAGTGCCAAGCAGAAGCCGTGTAGACTGATCCCGAACCGAGGGAAAACACAGGAGGAAAAGATGCGGGTTATACGTGGAATTGCGCTGGCCGCTCTTACGTCGGGCGCAGCAATAGCGCAGGATTTGAACGTTCAGGACGGGAATGATCTGTACAGGACATATTGCTGGCAGTGCCACGGATTCGAGGCGACCGGAGACGGACCAATGGCCGAGATGCTGGCAATACGCACGCCGGATCTGACCAAGCTGGCGGCGCGAAACGACGGTGTGTTTCCAACCGAACTTGTGGCCCAGCAAGTGGACGGGCGATCGCCTGTGCTGGCCCATGGCGGTGAAATGCCGATATTCGGACCTGCGCTGGATTCAGACAAGCAGATCGCGTTGTCTTTGCCGAGTGGTCAACCGATGATGACGGGCGTGCCCTTGGCCAGCTTGATCGCATTTCTCCAAACGATTCAGGTTGAATAGGCGCTCGATCTCAGAGGTCTGTTGGGGTTGCGGCCCCAAGATCGCGAACACGACCGTGCTGGCCAAAGTAAGGGCCAATTTGGGAGCCGGCCAAGTTGCACTGCTGGCAAACTGGCAAGAAAATCACCTCAGGCGTTACACACAATCCTGCAACGTTCATGCGGTTCCGGCCGCATTGATCTAAATTAAGGCGGATTTTCCAGTATCTGGCAAAATTGCGTGATTAGGGAAAAGGAGGAATGTCCGATGCCAGAAAAGAGTTCAAAATCCAGCTATCCCGGTCCACTTGTCGATGTCTTCAAACAGATGCAGTTCTCGGCATCTTCAAACCCGGTCTTCGGAGCGCAGATAGAACAGTTCTGGGACGCTCAGGAAAAGATGCTGGCAGAGGCGGAAACTTTTGCTCAACACTGGTTCGAGCGTCGCCACGAAGCGGTGCGTTCTGCATTGAAGGCCGCGCGTTCGGCGTCGTCTGCGAACCCGGCCGACCCATCAAAAGCTATGCAAACCATGACCGAATGGCAGCGTCGATCAGCAGAGCGGATGGTGGCGGACGCACAGGAATGGTTTGAGACGGTTGCCCGTTGTGCATCCTATGCCACTGAGACCGAAGTCAAAGCCGTCGAGAAAACCGTAGCAGACGTTACGAGCGCCGCAAAAGCTGTTGGAAAGTCATCGAAATCTGAACCGGTTTAGGTGTCAGCGGTCACGATTGCTGGCCTGAATTCAACAGGAACACACAAGGAGGGGAAACATGTATAGGAACATCCTGATTCCTGTCGCTCTGGACAAATCCCACGACACTCAGGCGTCTTTCGAGGCCGCGCGTTTGCTGGCTGATTCCGATGCCACCTTCACCGTGATACATGTGCAAGAGCCGATACCTGCGTATGTAGCCTCGCAAATTCCCGAAGATGTCTTTGCAAACACACGTCGTGAAGCGCAAGAGGAACTGCATTTGCACGCTTCCGGGTTGCCGCGCGCCACAACGCGGCTCATCTCTGGGAACCCGGGGCGGGCGATCGTTGACTTTGCAAATGAACATGACATCGATTGTATCGTGATTGCTTCGCACAAGCCCGGCTTTGAAAACATCTTTCTTGGTTCGACCGCAAACCGCGTTGTTCATCACGCAAAATGCGCGGTTCATGTAATCCGTTGAGCTTGGGGTGCGCCTAGAACCTATCGCAAAAGACTACCAGTTGCCGGTCTCACCTTGGCTTTTGGCCTTGGCGGCCATGTTGCATGGAAAGGAAGCTCACTGTGCGTGCTATGCTATTTGACGGAGCCAGTCCCCGGCTGCAACTGCGTGATCTGCCAATTCCCGAACCCGGCGCGGGTCAGGTGCAAGTGCGCATTGAGGCGTGTGGAGTCTGCCGCACAGAACTGCATATCGTGGATCAGGATTTGAAGAATCCTGTCCTTCCCTTGATTCCGGGACATGAAATTGTCGCGCGTGTCAGCAAGCTGGGCGCTGGGGTCGATGCGTTCAGAATTGGTCAGCGCGTCGGTATACCGTGGCTGGGTCATACTTGTGGTACGTGTGAGTATTGCCGATCGCAGCGCGAAAACCTTTGTGATTTTCCGGGGTTTACCGGCTACACAATAAACGGAGGATACGCGGAATTTTGCGTTGCTGATGCTGGCTTCGTCTTTCCTCTTGCAGAAGATGCGACGCCCGAAGAACTGGCACCGCTTCTCTGCGCTGGGCTTATCGGTTTCCGCAGTTTCAAAATGGCCGGTAACCCAAAACGTCTGGGTCTTTATGGGTTTGGCGCTGCGGCACATATTTTGTGTCAGGTTGCTAATTTTCTGGGGATCGAGGTGTATGCCTTTACCAGAGATGATGATCTTGCAGCCCGGAAATTTGCCTTGGATTTGGGCGCAATATGGGCCGGAGGCGCGTCTGAAACACCTCCCGCCAGTCTGGACGCGGCAATTATTTTTGCCCCGGTAGGGGGCTTGGTCCCGATCGCGTTGAAGGCAACCCGCAAAGGAGGGCGCGTCGTCTGCGGAGGGATTCACATGAGCGACATTCCCAGCTTTCCCTACGCCGACCTCTGGGAGGAGCGATCAATTCTGTCCGTGGCAAACCTCACTCGCGCGGACGGGCAGGAGTTTTTTGATCTGGTGGCAAGGATGCGGATAGAAACCAGCGTCGTGACGTATCCTTTGGAAAAAGCAAACGAGGCTTTGGAAGACTTGCGGCAAGGGCGGCTGCAAGGTGCCGCTGTTCTTAGGATTTAACGCGCTCCTGATCGATCACCCACCTTTCAAATCAGACTTCTTCCAGCGTTCTTGCTTGCCGGCGAGCCCGTTTTGAAAAAAATTTCACACAAAGGTAAAAATATCAAAACTTGTTGACTTGCCTTCCGGGACGGCTCTAAAACTCCATGTATGCAATAAAAGGCATAAAGTGAAATTTCTTGCAAATGCTTTGCGGTGGAGGAAGAATGCAAAGCACGTGCGGGAACACGCTCTTGGGAGGAGTTCTATGAAATACCGGAAAACCAACGGGATTATTGCCTCTGCCGCCATCGCTATTGCTGGCGTGACGGCTGCACCGGCGACGGCCGAAGGCATCATGTGCGAGCCGGGCGAAACCTACATCATGAACGTCATGGTATCGGGTCACCCTTACTGGGTGCCAGTGTATCAAGGCTTCAAGCAGGCGGCCGAGGCTTTTGGCTGCAAGACAGTCTTCTCGGGCACGCCGGACTATGACATCACCAAGCAGATTGCCTCGTTCGAGCAGGATCTGGTGAAGACACCTGCGGGTGTTCTGCTGCATCCGATGCAGTCCGACCCGTTCATCGAACCGATCAACCGCGCCATCGACAATGGCACCGAGATCGTGACCTTCGCCGCTGACAGCCCGAATTCCAAGCGCACGGGATATATCACTTCGGACAACCTTGCCGAAGCCAAGTTTGCGGCGGAGGAAATTGTTAAACAGGTCGGAGACAGCGCAGAATACGCGGTGCTCGAAAATCCGGGCCAGTCGAACCATGACCTGCGTGTGACCGCTCTGATCGCGTACATGGAGGACAACTATCCGAACATGACGCTGGTTGGTCGTCAGGCCACGAACCAGGACAGCAACGCGGCCTATCGTGCAACGGCCTCGATCATTCAGGCAAACCCGAATGTCGCGGCGATCTGGATCCCCGAGGCGGGCTCTGCCGAAGGTGCCGTAGCTGCCAAGCTGGAGGCTGAATCGGACATTCTGATCATGCACGCGGACGTAACGCCGACAACGCTGGAACATATCCGCGCGGGCAACATCCATATGTCGCTGAACCCCAACCAGGGCGTGCAGGGTTTCATGGGCTTTATGGCGGTGCACCTGGCCAATCGTTCGGACGTGTTCGATCCGTTCAACGACTGGAAAACCAGCGGCTTCAACCCGGTTCAGATCCCGTTCATGGATAATGGCTTTGCGGTCATCACCAAGGACAATGCCGACAGCTTTGATCTGAACGTCTACATGGAAGGCCGCGATCCGGCCTAATCGGGAAACTCCCCGATGAGCCGCCCGCGCAGTTCCAGAAATTTTCGCGGGCGGTTCAAGACGCCAATAATAGACACCCAACAAGGTGCTGCCATGCAAGACGACGTGATCCTCCGGATATCGAACCTCAGCAAGTCCTTTGGCCCTGTCAAAGCATTGCGTGGGATCGACTTTGAACTCCGCAAAGGGGAAATCCACGCCATTGCAGGCGAAAACGGTGCAGGCAAGTCGACCTTGATGAATGTGATCGACGGGATTTTGCAGCCGGACAGTGGGCAGATTGTGCTGGACGGCAAACCGGTCAAAATCTCGTCGCCCACTATGGCACAGCAACTGGGCATCGGTTTCGTCCATCAGGAAATCGCCCTGTGCCCCGATGTGTCGGTGGCTGAGAATATCTTTATGGCCAAGACCAATGTCAGCCGCTCGTGGCTGATGGACTACGAGAAACTGGAACGCGAGGCGGTGGATGTGTTTCGCCAGCTCAGCGATATCGACCCGTCGGTCCTTGTGAAAAGCCTTTCGATCTCGAACCAGCAGTTGGTCGAGATTGCAAAGGCTCTGACGTTGGATTGTCGGATTCTGATCCTGGATGAGCCCACAGCCGCACTCACGGAAACCGAGGCTCAAACCCTCTTTGGGATCATGCGTAATCTGGCGGATCGGGGGATTTCGATTATCTACATCTCGCATCGGATGGTCGAGATTTTCGATAATTGCGACCGGGTGTCGGTGTTCCGGGACGGGCAGCACATTGTCACGAACGACGTGGCCGATATTCAGCCCAGCGATGTGGTGAATGCGATGGTCGGGCGGGTGATCGACAACCTCTATCCCGCGAAACAGCAAGCGCCGTCGGAGGAGGTCATCCTCGACGTGCGCAACCTGACCGAGGCGACGCGGTTCCGCGATGTCTCATTCATGCTGAAAAAGGGTGAGATTCTGGGCATTGCGGGCCTGATCGGTGCGGGCCGTAGCGAGATTGTCAAGGGCATCTGCCGGCTTGAGGGTGAGGTGACGGGGCAGGTTTGGCTGAACGGTAAGGAACTAAAACTGCGAAACTATCAGGACAGCATCGCCAAGGGGATGGTGTACTTGTCCGAGGACCGCAAAGGCGATGGCGTGTTTCTGGACCTGCCGATTGCCGCCAACGTCTCGGCCCTGAAGCTGGAGCAAGTGTCCAACGGGGTCGGCCTGATTCAGTCCGCGACGGAAGAAGCGCAGGCCGAGGCATTGGGGCGCAAGTTGAACCTGAAATGCGGGTCGCTGAATGATCCGGTGTCGTCCCTGTCGGGCGGCAATCAGCAGAAGGTGGCGCTGGCAAAGATGCTGTCGGTCAACCCGCGCCTGATCTTTCTGGATGAACCGACCCGCGGGGTTGATGTGGGCGCGAAATCCGAGATCCACCGCATTCTGCGCGATCTGGCGCAAGAGGGCGTGGGGATTGTCGTGATCTCATCCGAGCTGCCCGAACTGATTGGTGTCTGCGACCGGGTGCTGGTGGTGCGCGAAGGGCGCATCAGCGGTCAGGTCACGGGCGATGAGATGACAGAAGAAAACATCATGCACCTGGCCTCGGTCATGGACGTGCAGCCCTCGGTCGCATGAGCGGAGAAAGCAACATGGACAACACCGTGAACCTGACCCAACCGGGTGAAACCGACGGCACCCCGCTGCTGAAACGAATGATTCGGATGCGCGAGACAGGGCTGATCGTTATCATTCTGGCGCTGTTCCTGATCATGTCCTTCGCCTCGCCCTATTTCCTGACCTGGGCGAATATGCGGGCAATGTCGATGGCCTTTGCCGTCGATGGGTTGCTGGTGATCGGGATGACGATCCTGCTGATATCGGGCGGGATTGACCTGTCGGTCGGCTCGGTCACGGCGCTGGCGATGGTGATCGCGGGGTGGCTGTTCCTGAGTGGTGTGAACCCTTGGGTGGCCTCGGCCATGGCGATTGCATTGTGTACGGGGATCGGCGCCTTCATGGGGTTCTTCGTGACCCGCGTGGGCTTGCATCACTTCATCGTTTCGCTGGCGATCATGGTGATCGCGCGCGGTGCCTGTCTGCTGTTCACCGGAGGGCGTCCGCTGGGCCTTTATACCCTGCCGCCCGAGTTCAAGTTCATCGGGCAAGGCAGCATCGGGCCGATCCCGATTGTGATCGTCATCTTTCTGGTCTTCGTGATCGCCTTTGACTTCATGCTGCGGCGGACGACCATGTTCCGCAAGGTGTTCTATACGGGCAGCAACGAAAAGGCCGCCGCCTATTCGGGTATCCGCACCAAGAAGGTCATCTTCCTGACCACGACACTGTGTTCGACCCTATGCGGCGTTGCAGGCATCATCTACATGGCGCGGTTCGGTTCGGCGCAACCCACCTTCGGGCTGGGGCTGGAACTGACCATTATCGCGGCGGCAGTCATCGGCGGGGCCAGTCTAAACGGCGGCTCGGGGTCCATTCTGGGCGCGATCCTTGGCGTTGTCCTGCTGTCGCTCGTCTCCAGCTCGTTGGCGCTGCTGGATGTCTCGGTCTACTGGCAGGACATCATCCGCGGCTCGATCCTGCTGGCGGCGGTGACCATCGACCACTATCTGAACAAAAGGCGCGGGTGATGGTCGATAAAAAGAAAGACTTTGAACTTATCCGGCAAATCCACACCGTTCTGGTCCTGCACTATCTGGAAGGGCAGAAACAGGCCGATATCGCGCGGGCGCTGAACCTGTCGAATTCCAAGGTCAACCGCCTGATTACGCAGGGTCGCAAGATGGGCATGGTCAAGATCGACATCGAAAGCCCGTTCGAGACACTGATGGATATTGAACGTGACCTGACCCGCTCGACTGGTCTGTCCGAGGCCATCGTGACCCCCGCAGTTGCGGGCAGCGAGGAAACGACCTTGCAACAGGTGGGTCGTGCCGCCGCCAATCACCTGCTTGAGACCCTGCGCGATGGCGACGTCATTGCAATCACCGGCGGCAAGGCCGTCAGCGCCACGGTCGAGGCGTTGGAATCGGAACGCGATTTTGACGTGACAGTCGTGCCGCTGACCGGCGGCATTCAGGGCAAATATTATACGGATGTGAACCATCTGGCGACGCAGATGGCGGATCGGCTGGGCGGCGAGACCATGCTGCTGCACGCACCCCTGTTCGCCGAAAGCCGCGAACAGCGGGACATGCTGGAACAGGTGTCCTCGATCCGCGAGGTGCTGGATCTGGCCCGCCGCGCGAATGTGGCGCTTGTGGGGGTTGGTTCGATCGAACCCGAAGGCTCCAGCTATTACGACCTTCACCCGGTGCCCGAGGCGGATCGCAAGATGCTGATGGGTATGGGCGTGATCGGAGAGTTTCTGGCCCATCTGATCCATATCGACGGCTCGGTCTCGAACTATGCGCTGAACTCGCGGCTGGTTTCGGTCACGCCGTCCGATCTGGCGCAGTGTTCGCGGGTGATCGGGGTCAGTGCCGGGGCGCAGAAAGTGCAGCCGATCAAGGCAGTATTGAACGGAAAGTTTCTCAACTCGCTGATCCTGGACGAAGATACAGCGACCGCAGTCATACAGGAAATGGAAGGAACACGAGATGTCGCATGAGATGCTGACACGGGAAATTGGTGCTTCGGGGATCGAGGCTTCGGTCATCGGGCTGGGCACTTGGGCCATCGGCGGATGGATGTGGGGTGGCACGGATGAGGCCAAATCCATCGCCGCGATTCAGGCCTCGGTCGATGCAGGCGTTTCGTTGATCGACACAGCCCCGGCTTATGGGCGGGGCGTGGCCGAGGACATCGTCGGCAAGGCGCTGAAAGGGCGGCGTGACAAGGTGGTGCTGGCCACCAAATGCGGGCTGGTCTGGCACATGCAGAAGGGCAACCATTTCTTCGACTATGACGGCAAGCCGGTGCATCGCTATCTGGGCAAGGACGCGATCATCTATGAGGTCGAACAAAGCCTGGCCCGTCTGGGCACCGACTATATCGACCACTACATCACCCATTGGCAGGACCCAACCACCCCCATCGCTGAGACGATGGAGGCGCTGGAGACCCTGAAACAGCAGGGCAAGATCCGGTCGATTGGGGCCAGCAACACCTCGGTCGATGAGGTGAAGGCTTATGTCGCCGCCGGTCAGTTGGACGCCGTTCAGGAAGAATATTCCATGGTCAAACGCGACATCGAGGGCACTCTGCTGCCGGTCTGTCGCGAAAACGGAGTGTCGGTGCTCAGCTACTCCTCATTGGCGCTGGGGCTGCTCAGCGGCAAGATCGGCCCGGATCGTGAATTTACCGGGGACGATCAGCGAAAGGACAACCCGCGTTTCTCGATGGCGAACCGCCAGAAGGTCGCGAACCTGATGGAGACCATCGCACCCATTGCCGAAGCCCACGGCGCAACGCTGGCGCAGACGGTGATTGCGTGGACGGTGCAACAGCCCGGTATCACCTTCTCGCTATGTGGCGCGCGTGACGCGGCGCAGGCGGTCGAGAATGCCAAGGCGGGCCGGTTGCGTTTAACCGACGGCGAGATTGCCGAGATCGACGCCCAAGCCCGCGCGCATCTCAGCGATCTGGACAGCTAAGCCCCAAGACCCCGCAACGAACAGGACCACTATGTCAGAACAACGGCACCAAAACCTGACAAAACTGCGCGAGAACGCTGCGTTTGACGTCGTGGTCATCGGCGGGGGCGTAAACGGGATCGGCGTTTACCGGGAATTGGCTTTGCAGGGACTGCGCGTGCTGCTGGTCGAGCGCAACGACTTTGCCTCGGGCTGCAGCGCCGCGCCATCGCGGATGATCCATGGCGGGCTGCGCTATCTGGAGAATGGTGAATTCGATCTGGTGCGCGAGTCGCTTCAGGAACGTGATGCGCTGCTGCTGAACGCCCCGCATATGGTGCGGCCATTGCCGACGGTCATTCCGATCACCTCGGTCTTTTCCGGTATGTTCAATGCAGCGGCCAGCTTTGTCGGGTGGCAGGGAAAACCCTCAAGCCGGGGGGCGGTGCCGATCAAGCTGGGCCTGTCGCTGTACGACTGGGTGACGCGCAAGCGGCGTATCCTGCCAAAGCATCATTTCAACGGCGCGGGGCGGACTCGCAAGGATTGGCCCGCGCTCACGCCCAAGGCCACGCGGTCGGCGGTGTATTACGACGCGCAGATCACACATCCGGAACGGTTGTGTGTCGAGATGATCCGAGACATGCAGGTCGCTGCGCCAGATTGCATGGCTCTGAACTATGCCGAGATGACACGGTTGGGCGAAGACTATGCGGTGACTGACCGGCGCAGCGGCCAGAGCCTGCGGGTGCAGCCCAAGGTGATCGTGAACGCCACTGGCGCCTGGCTGGACGACACGGTGCGTGGCTTGGGCGGTGGCGCCAATGAGCAGATGGTTTCGGGCACCAAGGGCTCGCATCTGATCATCGACAACCCGGCGCTGGTGCAGGCGCTTGGCGGTCATATGGTCTATTTTGAAAATACCGACGGGCGGGTCTGCATCGTCTTCCCCTATCAGGGCAAAGTGCTGGCCGGTTCGACCGATATTCGCGTCGACAAGGCAGCGCGTGTGCGGTGTGAGCCAGACGAGTTCGATTATATTCTCGGTTCGCTGCGGCTGGTATTTCCAGAGATTGAGATCGCCCCCGAACAGGTGGTGTTCAGCTACAGCGGTATCCGTCCGCTTCCGCACAGTGATCAGGATTTCACCGGCCGGATTTCGCGCGGTCACTACACAAAACGACTGGACGGAGATGTGCCGCAATTTTGCATGGTAGGCGGCAAATGGACCACGTTCCGCGCCTTTGGTGAACAGACCACGGATGAGGTTCTGGCCGAACTTGGCAAAACCCGTCAGGCGTCGACCCTCGCGCTGGCCATCGGAGGTGGAGCGCAGTTCCCGGATGATCCGGCCACGCTACTGCGCAGGTTGGTCGAAGAATTCCGCATCACGCCAGAGCGCGCGCAGCATCTGATCGAGCATTACGGAAGTCAGGCCGATGACGTCGCCTTGTTCTGCCAGTCCGCGCAGGACGCACCGCTGTCCGAAACCTGTCCCTACACCGAAGCCGAGATCATTTGGCTGTTGCGCACCGAATTTGTCGAAACCCTGTCGGATATCGTCCTGCGCCGCACGGCTCTGGCGATCACAGGGCAGATTTCGGCGGCATTGCTAGACAAGTTGGGTGCGCTTTTGGCCGCTGAACGCGATCTCAGCTCGCAGGAAATCACCGATCAGACCCAAGCGCTGATCCATGAATTGTCCGAGTTCTGTGGCGTGACCGCCGAAACTCTGACCGCACGAAATAATGAACGGAGAACAGAATGCGTGTAAGCACCAAAGCCCGGATGAACCGGATGTTTACCAATGGCGGATGTCTGGACGTGGCGATCGACCACGGGGTCTGCAACGAACCCAGCTTTATGGTCGGGCTTGAGGATATGGCCGGCGTCATGGACACGTTGATCGGGGCCAAACCGGATGCGATCCAATGCGCCTATGGTCAGGCCGACCTGCTGCAATCGCGTCCCGAAAAGGACAAGCCCGCGCTGGTGATGCGGATCGACATGGGTAACCCCTATAACGATCAGCGCCACCGGGTGATGTGGTCGATGCTGCAAAACGCCGACGAGCCGATCATCGGCGCGCTGGAAATGGACGCGGCAGCCGTGGTGGTGAACCTGTTCATGCTGCCCGATGAGCCAGAGTTGTTCCGTCAATGTGTCGAAAACATAAGCAAGGTACGCGCGGCCTGCCACAAATACGGGATGCCACTGATGATCGAACCTCTGGTCATGCTGCCCAACGATGTGCGGGGCGGCTACCAGGTGGACGGTGACGCGGAAAAGATCGTGACGCTGGTGCGTCTGGCCTCGGAAATGGGGGCGGATATTATCAAGGCCGACCCGACCGAGAACGCGCAGGACTTCCACCGCGTGATCGAGGCCGCCCGCGTGCCGGTTCTGGTGCGTGGCGGTGGTAAAGAAGACCTCAAGAACGTGCTGATGAAGTCGGCGGCTCTGATGGCGCAGGGCGCGCAGGGGATGGTTTATGGCCGCAACATCTATCAGCATGACAACCCAAAGGCGGTTGTGGCGGCGCTGATGGCGATGATCCACAATAAGGCCAGCGGCGAAGAAGCGTGGGACATCTATAACCGTGGCTAAAGACGGATACATATTGGGGCTGGATGCGGGGAACACGGTCATCAAGGCCGTTCTCTTCGATCTACAGGGGAACCCCGTGGCGATGCAGGCGCTGGACGGGCAGTCCTCGACCCCGCAGCCGGGGCATGTTGAGCGGGACCTGAACGAGCTGTGGGCGAATGCCCGGCAGGTGATCTCTGGCTGCATCGAAAAGGCCGGGATCACACCGGATCAGATTATTGGCGTCGGTTGTGCAGGGCATGGCAACGGGCTGTATCTGCTGGACAAGGCGGGTGAGCCTCTGGTCGGTATCCAGTCGCTGGACACGCGCGCTGCTGGTCTGGCCGAGGAGCTGTCCGAGGCCGCAGGGGATGCCCTGCACGCGCTGTGTTTGCAAAAGCCCTGGCCGTCCCAGACTCCGGTTCTGCTAGCCTGGATCAAGCGCCACCGCCCCGAGGGTTACGCACAGACCGGCACGGTGCTGTTGTGCAAGGATTTCATCACCTACAAACTGACCGGCGAGCGGGTCAGCGAGATCTCGGATATGTCCGGCTGCGGCCTGACGCGGATGCCCGATTGTACCTACGATGACGGGTTGCTGTCGCTTTACGGTCTGGGTGACGCGCGCGAGATGCTGCCGCGCCTGATCGACCCGGCGGACATTGCCGGAACCGTCAGCGCGGAGGCCGCCGCAGTGACCGGGCTGGCCGAGGGTACGCCGGTGATTGGGGGCTATTTCGACGTGGTGTCCAGTGCCATGGGATCAGGCGTTGTGCGCGCGGGTGAGGCGTCGATCATCGCGGGAACTTGGAGCATCAATCAGGTGTTCTCGGACGCGCCTGCCGTCAATGATGATCTGTTCATGGTCTCTGGCTTTGGCCCCAACCGGTTCGTGAATATCGAAGCAAGCGCGACGTCGGCCGCCAATCTTGAATGGTATGTGCGTGAATTCGTTGAACGCGGCGCGCATCACGACGACCCATTTGGGTTCTGCAATGAGAAGGTGGCCGAGGTCACCCCTGCGGCTGATGATCCGTTCTTTCATCCGTTCCTTTATGGTTCGGGGCAGGGGGCCTCGTTCCGGGGCGGGTTCCATGGCGTTGCGGGCTGGCATGGCGAGGGCCATATGCTGCGCGCCTTGTTCGAGGGTGTTTTGTTCGAGCATCGCCGCCATATCGAGGTTCTGAAAACAGCGGGCGTCAGTTTCGACCGGGCGGTTCTGTCCGGCGGCGGCTCGCGCAGCCCAGTCTGGCCGCAGATGTTCGCTGATTGCCTTGGCGTTCCGATCTACGTGGCCGAAGCGCAGGAGACCGGCGCGCTGGGGGCAGCGATTGGCGTGTCTGTGGCGACAGGCGCGTATGGCTCTTACGAAGAAGCCATCGGTCAGATGACCCGCCGCAAGGCCGAGTTCCAGCCGAATTCCGAAATGAAAGCCCATTACGACACCCGCTACGCGCAGTATCTTGCGCTAATCGAAGCCATGCGCGGGTTTTGGGACAGCACCCAAACTTCAATGGAAAGGTAATCAACATGAAAGCCGTGGGATTTCTGAAGTCACTGCCAATTGACGCGCCTGACAGCCTGATGGATGTCAACCTGCCAGAGCCGGTCCTTCGACCCAACGATCTGCTGGTCGAGGTTGAGGCGATCTCGGTCAATCCCGCGGACGCCAAGCGCCGCATCCGAACGGCGGCCGAGCAGGACCATGCCGAGCCGTTCATTCTGGGATATGACGCCGTGGGTATTGTTCGTGACATGGGTCCCGAGGCCATAGGATTCACCAAAGGTGACCGCGTCTGGTATGCGGGCGATGCTGATCGTCCGGGGTCTTATGCCGAGTTGCAGGCGGTCGATCATCGCATCGCGTCGGTTGCGCCGAAGTCGGTCAGTCCTGCGGCGGCGGCCTCGTTGCCGTTGGTGTCGTTGACCGCTTGGGAAATGCTGTTTGACCGGTTGCAAGTTCCGACAAACGAAACACCTGCCAGCCTGTTGGTTATCGGCGGGGCCGGAGGGGTGGGCTCGATCACCTTGCAACTGGCACGCAAACTGACCGGGCTGCATCTGATTGCTACCGCCTCTCGCCCCGAAACGGTCGAATGGTGCAAGGAAATGGGCGCGCATCAGGTGGTCAATCACCGCGATCTGATCGCCGAGGTGCAGGCCGCCGGGCATGAGACCGTGAACTATATCACGCAATACGCCGATACCGCGCAGCATTGGGACGCCATGTGCGAACTGATCGCGCCACAGGGCCGGATCGGAACCATTGTTGAGACGCCGGAGAAGCTGGACATTTCCGCGTTGCAGGGCAAATCCGCCGCGCTGATGTGGGAGCTGATGTTCACCCGCTCGTTGTTTGGAACAACAGATATGGCGCGGCAGGGGCAGATTTTGGCCCGTGTCGCCAGTATGGTCGATGACGGGATCATCAAAACCACCGAACAGAAAACTCTAAACGGGTTGTCGGCGGATACGCTGAAAGAAGCGCATGCGATCATTGAAACCGGGCGCATGATCGGCAAACTTGTCGTCGCATACTAATCAGAAAGACCAGAACTCCATGACAGACGCCCGGAAACTTGATGGCGAATATGACTATATCATCGTCGGCGCGGGCACGGCCGGATGTGTCTTGGCCAATCGCCTGACCGAAGACCCCAAGACTCGGGTGCTGCTGCTGGAGGCGGGCGGATCGGACAATTACCACTGGGTGCATATCCCCGTGGGCTATCTCTATTGCATCGGTAATCCGCGCACTGACTGGATGATGAAAACCGCGGCCGAACCGGGGCTGAACGGGCGCTCTCTGGTTTATCCGCGCGGCAAGGTTTTGGGCGGCTGCACCTCGGTCAACGGCATGATCTATATGCGGGGGCAGGCGGCGGATTATGATCACTGGCGTCAGTTGGGCAATGCTGGTTGGGGATGGGATGACGTGCTGCCCTATTTCCTGAAGTCCGAAGATCACCATGCGGGCGACAGCGACATGCACCGTGGCGGCGGCGAGTGGAAAGTTTCCAAGCAGCGCCTTGAATGGGATATTCTGAAGGCCGTGCAGGAAGGGGCCAAGGAATTCGGCATCCAGCCGCGTGCGGATTTCAACGATGGCAGCAACGAAGGCACCGGGTTTTTCGAGGTCAACCAACGCAATGGCGTGCGCTGGAATACCGCAAAGGGTTTCCTGCGTCCGGCCATGAAACGCCCAAACCTGCGCGTGCTGACTCATGCCGAGACCGAGACGTTGTTGTTCGACGGTAAACGGGTGACAGGCGTGCGCTTCCATCAAAAAGGCGTTCGCTACGACGCCTTCGCAGGGGCCGAGGTTTTGCTTGCCGCCGGAGCGATCAACTCCCCCAAAATTCTAGAGCTTTCTGGCGTTGGTCGGGGCGATGTGCTGGCCGAACATGGCATCGCCGTGCACCACGAAAGCGCGGGCGTGGGCGAGAACTTGCAGGACCATCTGCAAATCCGCACGGTCTTCAAAGTTCAGAACGCGAAAACGCTGAATACGATGGCAAACTCGCTGGTCGGCAAGGCGAAGATTGCGCTGCAATACGGGCTGACACAATCGGGGCCGATGTCGATGGCCCCCAGTCAGTTCGGAATGTTCACTAAATCCAACCCTGATCTGGCCACGCCGGATTTGGAGTATCACGTTCAACCCTTGTCCACCGACAAGCTGGGCGATCCGCTGCACCCCTTTCCTGCGATCACCGTCTCGGTGTGTAACCTGCGCCCGGAAAGTGTGGGCACCTGCCACATCCAAGGCACGAACTTGGCCCAGCAACCAGAGATACGCTTGAACTACCTTTCGACCGAGAATGACAAACGCGTGGCGGCGAAATCCGTGCGTCAAGCGCGTATGATTATGACCGCCAAGGCGTTGAAACCGTATCAACCCGAAGAAGTGCTGCCCGGCCCGGCGATGGAAAGCGAAGAAGACCTTGTGCGCGGAGTAGGTGATATCGCCACTACGATTTTTCACCCGGTCGGCACCTGCAAGATGGGGTCCGACGCCTCTGCCGTGGTGGGAGCAGACCTCAAAGTTCATGGGTTGACGGGGCTAAGGGTGGTCGACGCGTCAATCATGCCCAAGATCGTATCGGGCAATACGGCGTCTCCGGTCGTGATGATTGCCGAGAAAGCAGCGGACATGATCCGTGCAGCAATATGATCGCGGACGGCATTGTCTATGACGTTTTTGGCTTAGCGGCGAAAAAGCCCGAGTCCCTTTTTCGCTAGGTTTGGTCTGATCCGCTTCACGGAAACCGTCAAGGTCAAGGCTCGGATCACAGTGCAAGAACTGACGCTGGGCTTGGGAAAGAGGGATTCGTTCGACCCAAATTGAGCAAGGTTTTTGCCACGCGTGACCTGAGTTTTCCAAGGTGTCGAGAGATGCGTATTTCCCTTGGTCGTCTGCGGAATGTCGAGCTTTATAAAAGTGGTTAAAAAACAAAAACTTACATTGCAAACTTGTGCTCCAAAGTTCGCCAAAATCTTTGTCGAAAAATAATCAAAACCGTTGACTGAGAACGCAAACATGATAATAATAACACTTACTGCAATAAATTTCAGACACCTTGCTTGAGGAGGTCAGGATCTGAAATTGCGGCTCCGGAAGTGCATGTTCCGGGCTAGCCGCGCTCTGGAGGAAAAGCGAAAAGGGAAGAGAAAAAATGCAGCGGAGGAAATTACTAAAGGCAGGGCTTTTGGCTACGACGATGACATTCGTCGGAGGGGCCGCAGCCTTTGCACAGGATGGGAAACGTATCGCGTTTTTTGTCTCGGACTTGTCGAACGTGTTTCATCAATCTCAGGCAGCCGAAGCAGAACGCTATGCCAAAGAGAAGTACGGCGCCGAAGTTGTGGTGTTTGACGGTCAGGCGGATTCTGCCGTCATGACGCAGAACGTAGACCAGATCGCAGCGGGCGGGTTTGATGCCGCCACCTTGCATATCTGGGACGCTGAGGCGGCAACGCCGGGTGTAGAGGACGCCTTGGCAGAGGACATCGTCATGACCTCGTTCTTCAGCCCGATCACGGACACCGGTATCCCGACCGCACGCAGCGACGAAGCTGCGGTGTCGTTCGAGATGGGCGCGCAGATGGCAAAGGCGTGGAAAGAAGCGCACCCTGACAAGCCAATCGTCATGGTCCAGTTGGGCTGGCCGAACCATACCGAAGTGAACTCGGGCCGGACGGCTCCGTTTGCCGAAGGTGTATTGTCGGTTGATCCTGATGCAGAAAACCTTGGCGCGTTGGATTCCAGCAAGGGTCAGGAAGCCGCAAAGCAAATCATAGTTGATTTGCTCACGCAGCGCCCCGAAGTGAATCTGATCTACTCTGAGGCATCGAACCTTACTGTGGGTACGATGGCGGGTCTTGCCCAATTGGGACGTGGCAAATTCGATGACGGAAAGCCGCTGACCGAGATCGTGGCCAGCGTAGACTTTGATTCAGTCGAATTCGATCAGGTCTATGATCCAAATTCCAGCCTCAAAGCCTCGATGGGATTGCCGCCGGTGGAAACGGCGCAGGGTCGTATCGACCTGATCATGGACGTATTGGACGGAAAAGTGGAGCGGACATCCGATACGGCAGAGGAGTTCTTCTATAAGGCATACACTGTTTCCTACTGGAGCATGCCGAAAGAAGAGGCCGAGCAATGGCTAAAAGAGCAGTTTGGCGGCTGATTTAAGGACGCCACAATAAACTCGAACCAAATAAATCTTGGGTCCACCGTCCACTCTGGGATCTGATTGAAATGGTTCGGAATGTGTCACCAACCCTGTGCTGTAATGGTGTATTGGGGTTGGTGGCAAAAAACTCAAACTCAGATAGGCTTGGAGAATGGGCTGCGGCTGCGTCGCGCCATTTGCAGGCTTGTGTAAAGAACAACAAGGGGAAGATAGTGCAGATCGCGCAAGCAGAGAAGGCACTGTCCGTACGGGAACTCACCAAGGATTACCCCGGCGTGCGTGCCGTGGATGCCGTGTCATTCGATATAGACAGAAACAGCGTTCATTGCCTGGTTGGGGAAAATGGTGCGGGTAAATCCACCGTCGTCAAAATGCTGACCGGTGCGCTTGAACCGACCAGCGGGTCGATGGCCATTCTGGGCAAAACGTATGAGCCGACCAGCACGCAAGAGGCGCGAGACAGCGGGATTGGTACGCTGTTTCAGGAATTGCACGTCGTGGATCAGTTAACGGTTCTTGAAAACCTCACTTTGGGGATGGAAGCCAGCCGGTTCGGTTTTCTGGTCAAATCGGATCTGGAAGATCGTGTGGTAAGAACGCTTGCGGCGATCGAGCCGACAATCGACCCCAAGGCGCGCGTGTCAACGCTGAGTGTCGCGCAAAAGCAGATTGTCGAGATCGCGCGCGCTGCGTCGTCGGGTGCCAGCATTATCATCATGGATGAACCCACCGCGGCCCTGTCAGAACGCGAGGTAGAACGCCTGTTCGGTGTAATTCGTCGCCTCAGAGAATCTGATGTGACCGTTATCTATATCTCGCACAAACTGGATGAGATATTTGAGCTGGGCGACAATGTTACCGTCATGCGTGACGGCAAACACATCGCGACGAAACCTCTGGCCCAGGTGAATGGTCGCCCCGAATTGATCGAAATGATGGTGGGGCGTGCCATAACACATGACTATGAACCCCGTGGCGAGGTGCCGGACAAGCCGGTTCTGACCGTCAAAGGGCTGCGCAACCACCTGCTGCAAGACGTTTCCTTTCATGTGAACGAAGGTGAAATCGTCGGGTTCTACGGGCTAGTCGGAGCAGGCAAAACTGAAATCGCCCGCGCCATTTATGGGGCAGACAAGGCCAGCGGGCAGATCGAGTTCAAACAGCGCCAGCGTCCGACCTCGCCGAAAGAGGCAATCGCCGCAGGTATAGCCCTTGTTCCTGAGGAACGACGCACCCAAGGTCTGTTCACAGAGCTGACCATCCGGCGCAATATTCCGATAATGAATATCCGCAAATTGGCGAGCTTTGGGGTTTTTAATGATGAACGCGAAAAAGCCGTTGCCAGAGAGTATGTTAACAAGCTGGGCATAGCCACCAACTCGATCGAGAAATACGCCGAGAAACTCTCGGGCGGAAACCAGCAGAAGGTCGTCTTGTCAAAGTGTCTGTTCGCAGATGCGGACTTGCTGCTGCTTGATGAACCCACGCGCGGGGTCGACGTGGGCGCGAAATCCGAAATCTATGACCTGATCCGCGATCTGGCCAACAAGGGCAAGTCGGTCTGCATTTTCTCATCCGAATTGGAGGAGGTTTTGGGCATCTGTGATCGGGTTTTTCTGATGTTCAATGGACGGATCAAGGCAGAAATCAAAAACGGGGCCGAGGTCGACATTCCCCACATCCTGAATGTCGTGACCGGCGGGAGCGGTGAAAAACCATGACGGATCAGGCAATCGCAGGACGCAGACTGGCCGAACGCGACAACAGGCTGAGCGATGAGATGTTCATCACCTCATTGGTGGCGGGCGCAGCGGTGGCGTTGTTCATGCTTGCGTCGATTTTTGTTCCCAACTTCTTTCAGTTTCAGAACGTTGTGAACCTCGTAACCAATAACTGGGCTGTGATCTCGCTTGGCGTTGGGGTCACGTTTCTCTTGGTTTCCGGGAATTTCGACCTGTCGGTCGGTGGCATTGTCGCCCTGTCCGGTGTTCTGGCTGTGTGGTTCGCGCAGGCATCGGGCGGGGCCAATGCGCTGTCCTCTGGCTGGGGGATGCCGACGGGTCTGGCCATGTGCTGCGCCTTGGTCGGAGCGTTGGCGATCGGGGCGGTCAACGCGGTGTTTGTCGTGGTGCTGAGGGTGCCTTCGATCATTGTCACACTGGGGACGATGATGCTGGCGCGAGGGATCGCGCAGGTGATTACCCAAGGGTCGCAGCGCAATACAAACCTGCCGTCCGACTTCGGTACGTTGGGGAATATGGCGATGTTCGGCACTTCGATAAAGCTGCCGGTCGTTCTGATGGCGATCCTGATCCTTGTTGCCGTATTCGTCGAGCGGAAAACGGTCTTTGGCCGGCTTACCTACCTGATCGGAGCGAACCCAGTGGCCTCGCGCCTTTCCGGAGTGGATAATGCGGGGCACGTTGTGAAACTGTACCTGTTCAGCGCATTTGTCGCCGGAGCCGTCGGCATCCTGCTGGCCTCAGAGTTCAAGTCGGGTTTTTCCAATCGAGGAACGCTGATGGAGTTCGACGCGCTGGTCATTTCGCTGTTGGGAGGTGTCGCAATCGCGGGCGGATTTGGTTCGGTGATCGGGATGTTCTTCGGCGCGATTGTCCTGGCGACAGTGACGTCTGCCGCGACAGGGCTGGTTCTGTCACCGGACTGGCAATTCACCCTCAAGGCGATCGCTGTATTCATCGCGATCATGGCACAGACTTGGGCTCTGGCCCGGAGGCACGCACAATGACTGAATTGACCCAAAGCCGTAGCCCTGGCGACCGTGCCAAGCAATTCCTGAAGGACTATTATATCTACCTGGTTCTCGTCCTTGTAGTCGTGGTCCTCAGTACCGCCAATCTGGACAAGTTTCCTCTGTTCGAGCGCGGAAACTTCCTGAGTGAGCGCAACATAGTCAACATCCTGCGCATATCGGCACCGGTATTGACGCTAGCGGGGGCGTTCACTCTGCTGATGATCTCGGGCTATATCGACCTGTCGGTTGGCAGCGCCATGAGCCTGAGCGCCGTTGTTTATGCGCTGCTTGCGATCAACGGCGTGCCTTTCGTGCCTGCCTTTCTCGCAACGGTTCTGGTGGGCGTTCTACTAGGCGCGATCAACGGGTTTTTGGTGGTCCGGTTGAAGATAACGCCGGTGATCGCAACCCTGATTACGCTGAGCCTGTACAAAGGGATCGCACTTTTGCTTGTTGAGGACGGCGTGTCGGCAATCAAATCCGGTGGTGGGTTGAAAATGCCAGGCTGGTTCAACGATTACGGCCGCGACGGGGTTCTGTTTGGACTGCCTTGGGCGTTCTGGGTCGCCATTTTGGTGACGATTGCCATGATCATCGCACAAGACCGTATGAAGCTGGGAAAATACGCGGCCGCGACCGGAGGCAATCCGACGGCGGCCAAACTGTCGGGCATCAATACAGCTCGTGTCGTGATCGGGCTGTATGTTCTGGTTGGCATTTGCGCGGCTTTGGCGGGTATTGCGAGGTCCAGCTTTATGTCTCTTGGCGACCCTCTATCCGGCGATGGCATGGAATTAACCGCTATACTTGTGGTTCTGTTGGGTGGTACAGCCTTCAGCGGTGGTGAAGGTCGTGTTCTGAAATCGTTTATCGGGGCGCTGATCATCATGTCCCTGACGGTCGGAATGTTGACACTGGTGCCCGCGTATTTCCAAACTTTGGTTGTCGGCACAGCGCTTCTGCTGGCTGCGGCATCGAACCATTTGGTGAGCAGAAAGGATAACGAAAGTTGAACGCTACAGGTCCCGACCCGGATACTCTGCGCTTGATCGCTCGTGTGCTGACACTGCATTTTCAAGAGGGCTTGCTGCAGGCTGAGATTGCGAACAGTCTTCGTTTGTCGACTGCAAAGGTAAATCGTCTGATCAAGCAAGGTCGTGAAATGGGGATGGTCGAGTTTCGCATTCACAGCCCGTTCCAGCGCCTGTTCGACCTAGAGCGACAGTTGAGAGAGCGTTGGCCGCAGGCAGAGTTCCTTGTGGCGGACACCGTAACCGAAAACGCGGAAACCACGTTGGATCTGGTGGGCAAGGCGGCTGCACAACATCTTCAAGCTATCCTTCAAGATGATGATGTTCTGGCCATTTCGGGCGGCAAAGCCCTGAGCGCCGTAGCTAACCACCTGCAAGTGCGGGGTAAGACGTCTAATATCGTGATACCGCTGACCGGTGGTGTGCAGGGACAGCACTATACGGATGTAAACCACATCGCCACACGTATCGCCGATGGGCTAGGTGGGACGGCAACGCTTATTCATGCGCCTTTGCACGCGGATTCGGAACAAGAGCGCGACATGCTTTTATCTGTCCGCGCTATCCGCGACATTCTTGAGCAGGCACGCAATGCCCGCGTCTCGATCATGGGGCTGGGTGCTGTCACCGGCGAAGGAGCGACTTACTACAAAGCCCATCCTCTGTCCGAAGAAAATCGAACCCAACTATATAAGGACGGCGTGCGCGCTGAATTGCTGGGTCATCTGGTCGATTTGGCCGGAAAGCTGTGCGACAGCGAATTGAATTCCAAACTGGTCAGCCTGCCACTTGCCCAAGCCAAGGATATCCCGGTTCGGATTGGGGTCGCGACCGGTCCCGAAAAGGTGGAGCCTATCGTCGCCGCCCTAAACGGCGATCACATCAATACCTTGGTGGTTGATGATACAACGGCCCAATCGGTTCTGGGGTGCTCTGAGGAAAGTTGACGTAAGCGCCAGACCTACTTGGCTGTTCGCACACGGCTGAAACCCTGCCCGCATTTTAAAGCGGGCAGCCGTTTGAGGCGGCGAGGTTCTTCTTCACGGTCGAAAAAGTGGGGTCACATCGGGGCAAAGCGATAGGTTTCACCGTCTGCATTTACTTTGCCCACGCCTGGGAACGCAAAATGTGTGGCTGCAATTGTAAAGCCTTGCGAGGCCGCCCGTTGCAGAAGCGCACTCCGGGTGGATACTGCCTGTTCCGGGTCGCCGTCCAGCGCATAGCTTACGCCCGGGTGGGTGAATTGCAGACGTTCCGAGATGATTGCGTCCCCGATGATCATCAACTCTTGCCCCTTGTCCGACACGAGAACTCCGGTATGGCCAGCAGTGTGCCCGGGCAGGGGGATCAAGCCTATGCCGGGTGCCAATTCGGTTTGGCCATCGTGTAGGACCACCCTGTCAGCAAAGCCTTGAGACACGGCCTGAATCATCTCGACCATTGGGCGCATGTCGGCGGGCACTGCATCGGGTAGGGCCGGGTTCGTCCAGAAATCCCACTCGGTGCGCGGGACGTGGATCTTTGCTCTGGGGAATGCGCCGGGGTCGGCCAGCGCGCCCATGTGATCAGCATGCATATGCGTAAGGATAATGTCGGTCGGGTCCACGGTTTCTAAACCGGGCCATGCCTGACCGGTATCCGGGAACCTTTCAGTCAGCGCATTTGCCGAGCCGGTATCGACCAGAAACAAACGTTCATCCGTGCGCAGCGTCCAGAGGTTCGCGCCGATCTCAACCTGCTCACCCAAGGAAACGCCTGCGGGAACATTTGCAAAATACCCGGCAGGCAGTTGAAAACGGCCGTCGTCGTGTACGGTCAGTTCAATGTCTCCGACCATAAGGGTGTGAGTTTGATTTGGCATGTCACTCTCCGCGCTAGTTCGGATTGACAATATGGGGCGGAACGCCAATCTGGATATTGTCACAAATGACGATGTCTTTGCTGATTGTGCCAAAAATGAAAGAGATGCAGCCGGTTCTGATCCTGGACTATCCCGGAGCCTTGCAATCCGCAGTGCTTGGGTTGCGGGATATGCTGTCGCATGCCGGTCTGAGCCCTGTTATCGACTCCGCCCCCAAGGACGAAGCTGGTAGATGGGGCGCGGTTGTTCTGCCGCCTGCTGCCGAAATGTCTGACCCTAATGCAACTCCGCAATTGGTTGAGTGGCTCAGGGAATGTGCGGCGGACGGAGTGTTGGTCTGTTCTGCCTGTGTTGGTCTGAACTGGGTGGCCGCGGCAGGGATAGACGGAAACAGGCCGGTGACAACGCATTGGGGAATTGTCAATCGCGTGCGCACGGATTGGCCTGCGTTGAACCTGGATACTGACCGGTTGGTGATCGAATATTCCGATCTGGTCACAGCAGGCGGGATGATGGCTTGGATCGACTTGGCGCTGATCGTTATCGAGCGGTTGGCAGGACGGGAAAGGATGCTGGAAACAGCGCGCCATTTTGTTGTCGATCCTGACCGCAGGGATCAACGGCGGTTTCAGAGGTTTCGGCCAATAACCAATCACGGCGACGGTCAGGTTTTGCGCGTCCAGCGGTACTTGGAGAAAAACCTTCAGCAACAAACGCCTGTATCTGATCTTGCAGAGATTGCCGCTATCTCGCCGCGCAGTCTGCAACGCCGGTTTGTCGCCTCCACTGGGTTGAACCTGACTCAGTATCTGCAGCGACTAAGGATGGAACGGGCCAAGTCCTTGTTGGCAGATAGTCCGGCCTCTGTTTCAGAGATTGCGTCGCAGACCGGTTACACGGATGTGCCCGCGTTTTACCGTGTTTTTCAACGCCTGACGGGAATGACACCTGCCGGTTTCAGAAACATGGTGCGTGCCGGTGACGGAGCGAATGGCTGACACCTTGTGCCTGCACCCATCACGCACACGGGCTCAAATGTGATCAAACAAGCGACCGGGCAGTGCGGTGTCGCGGCCAAGTTTCAACATTTGGATCATGCAAAAAACCATAGCCTGGTTCGAGGTGACGACAGGTTTCCCCAGATGCGCCTCAAGTCTGTCGATGGCCTCAACCGCGCGCATGTCGGTGCAACTCAGGACGATTGCCTGCGCGTCAGGATGGTCTGCTTGGCAGGCCAGATTAAACACCTCATCGGGGGTCAGTTCGCCTTGACCGGAATTCCCCAATTCGCGTCCTATATCGGCGCAGCGCACGGTTTCGATCCCGTTCTGCGACAGAAACTCCACGGCCTGCGTGTTGATCTCGCCAACATAAGGCGAGGAAAACCCAACCCTTGTTGCGCCCAAAGCTTTGATGCCAGCGATCAATGATCCGGCCGCCGTTAGCGATTGCGCGCCCGATTGGGCTTTAATCTGCCGCGCAAGGTCCGTATCAAATGCAGGCCCATGCGTCAGAGTGGCAGAGGTGCAGCCGTACAGCACAATGTCCGGCCGAACGCCCGCAATCATCCGCAAATCGTGGCTGATATCCGAGGCACCCAAACCTGCCATCTGTTCAGACCCCGGGATCTCATCCACGTCGTAGCCGCCCATACGCTGGAAATGAACCGTGGTGTTCGGTGGGCGCAACATCTCCATGTCAGGTTCAAGATTGGTGTTCGTGTAGGGGACGAGCACGCCAATCTTGGCTGCGGTTCGCGTCTCGGTCATGCCAACTCTCCTTTCAGCACGCTCAGCGCCTTGTCCATAGTCTCGGGGGCGCAAATCGTTGCACGCAGACAGTCCGGCAGGCCATAACCCGCCATTCCGCGCATCAGCAGATTTTCGTTCCGCAAAGCGGCGTCGGCGGCCTGAGCATCACGCGTTGAAGCAAAACGCAGCAGGACAAAATTCGTATGGCTGTCCGGCACGGTCAGCCCAAGCGCACGGCAGTCCTGCGCAAACTGGTCGCGAAGGGTTGCCGTTTGGCCGACCACCTCGCGCATGTGGGATTGATCACGCATGGCGGCGGCTGCGGCAGCTTGCGATGCTGATGATATATTGTTTGGATTCAGAAGCTTGCGCATTTGGTCGGCAATGTCCGGTGGAAAATACCCCCATCCGACACGAGCACTCGCCAACCCATAGGCTTTGGAGAAGGTCCGCGTGACGACGGTGTCACCTCGGTCCGCCAGCGCGAAGATGTCTGCGGGGTTATTGTTCGTGTCCGAAAACTCGGCATAGGCTTGATCAACAACCAGCAGCACGTTGTCCGGTAACTCGGTGCGCAGCCTCAGGATGTCAGAGTTCGGAATAAGCGTTCCAGTCGGGTTGCCCGGATTACATATGAAAACAACGCGTGTCGCAGGCGTTACCCTGGCAAGAACTGCGTCAACACTGACCGTCAGATCAACTTCGGGTGCCGTCTGATAATCCGCCTGTACTTGCGCGGCAGCCGATGCCACAAATGCATATCCGTATTGCGTGCCCAAAACCTGATCACCGGGCCCTGCGTAGGCGCGGATCAGGCAGCCAATCAGCTCCATCGACCCCGCCCCACACAAGATGCGCGCTGGGTTCAGGCGGTGCACGTCCGCGATGGCTGCGCGCAGCTCGGTCCACTCGGGGTCGGGGTAAAGCGTGAGGTTAGCCGCCGCCGTTTGCCCTGCGCGAACCGCGGCAGGACTGGCGGGAAACGCGCTTTCATTCTGTGCCATCGAGATTGTCTGCGCCCCGCCCAGATCGGCAAGGGCATAGGCTGCCATATCAGCGACATAAGCGTTCGGGCGGATCATGTGTCACCTCCGTAAGCCTTTGCGCCGTCTGGGGTGACCAGACCGCGTTTCAGATCGAGGTCGAGGGCCGAGGGATCGCGCAGCTTCGGATTTCCGAACCCGCCGCCGCCTGGCGTCTCAAAGATCAGGTAGTCGCCCGGTTCAACGCGCAGCTCACCCTTGCCCGGAATGTCCTCGGCAGCGTTGCGAAAGTGAATGCGGCCGGGTTTTCCAGCGCGGCCGCCCATCCTGCCAAGAGCGGGGAATTTCAGCCGCTCAACCGAAAGGAACACAACAAAAGGCGCGTTATTGGACGATGTGATTTCTATGCGCTGACCCAGCCCGCCGCGATATTGCCCCTCGCCGCCGGAATCCGGCCTAAGTTCGCGCCGCCAGATCGTCACGGGCGCGACGCTTTCCGTGATTTCGACCTGACTGCCAAAAACGCCGGACGGATAGGCCGTTGCCGACAAGCCATCCGCATGAGGCCGCGCACCTGTTCCGCCATTATGCACGGGTTCGATTGCAAACTCCCGCCCACCGTCGCGGGCCACTTCGGGCGCGTGACGCATAGGCAGGTCAAACATGCAGCTTGCGCCCTCTGCCGGTACTTGATCAGGCAGGGCTTGATGCAGGCATCCCAGTACCAAATCAGGCGTCACCTGACCAAGAGTGTGCCGCATGGCGACGGGAACGGGCCTTTGGGCGTTCAGGATGCACCCTTTCGGTCCGTCAACGGTGAAGGGCTCCAACGATCCAGCGTTGTTCGGTATGTCCGACCCAACGATGCAGCGCAGCGCAAATACCGTGTAGGCCGTGGCATAATTCAGCGGTACGTTAATCCCTTTGCGAGAACACCCCGAGGTGCCAGAGAAATCCACATGCATTCTGTCCTGATGGACAGTCAGGGTGGCGTGAAGTTCCAGTTCATTCTCATACCCATCCATTTTCAGGACGTTCTTGTAGACACCATCAGGAACCTCGGCGATTGCAGCCTGAGTCCCGCGGCGCGAGGTGTCGATGATATAAGCGCCCAGCGTATCCAGATCATCGAGGCCGAATTCCTCCATCATACCCAGCAGACGGTCGACCCCGGCCTCGCAACAGGCGATCAGCGCGTAGATATCGCCCTCATTCGCGATGGGTTCGCGGGAATTGGCGCGGATGATGTCAAGAAGCAGGGCGTTTGGCACGCCTTGATCGACAAGTTTACAGGGCGGGATCAACAAGCCCTCGTCATAGATGTCAGACCCCTCTGGTCCCATGCCAAGCCCGCCCAAATCCACCAGATGAGAGGTGCACGAGGTAAAGCCCACGACTTGTCCATTCCTGAAAGCGGGCATCATCAGAAGAAAGTCGTTCAAATGCCCAGAGGCCAGCCACGGGTCGTTGGTCATATAAATGTCACCCGGTTTCATGTCCTGAACCGGGAATGCCGCGCGCAGATGCTGAACCGCTTCGGCCATTGTGTTGATATGTCCGGGCGTGCCTGTGACAGCCTGCGCCAGCATGCGTCCGTTCGCATCAAATATACCGGCCGAGATATCCCCGCACTCGCGCACGATTGGGCTGAAGGCCGCCCGGATCAGGGTTTGCCCCTGTTCTTCGACAACCGCCAGAAGACGGTTCCACATAACTTGGAGTCGGGCAGGAGAGTGGGTCATCATTCTGTTCCTTTCCGGGTAAGAACCAGATTCCCGATCGCGTCCACTCGGGCGGAGAAGTCCGAGGAGACCAACGTGGTTGTCTGCGGCTCGGTGATCAGCGCGGGTCCGGGAAGACAATCACCTGCGTGTAAGTCCGAGCGAGCGATCAGCGTTGCCTGTACCGTTTCTCCGGTCACGTCGCAGGTAACGGGGCGCGTTTGCGATGGTTTTGTTGCGCGAGATACCGGCGCATCAGCCAATGTAGGCGGTTCCTTTTCGACGGTCGCCACGCGCACTGACCAGTTGAGGATTTCTATCTGCATCCCCGGCACCGGGCGAGAGAACTGCTTGCGATATTCCTCCTCAAACGCATGGGTGAGGGGGGCTATGTCTTTGGGGGAAAGATTGCGGTCGGGCAGGGGGATTTCAATTTCATGGCCCTGACCGCTGTAACGCATGAACGCAGTACGCTGTCGCAGAGTTGGCGCATCGCCCGCGCCTTGGGTAACCACCAGTTGCGCCTCGGAAATCATCGCGTCGAACAGCGTGTTGATGGCGTCAACATCGATGCTTTCCAACATGGAATACCGTGACCGCACGATCTCAAAACTGACAGGGGCATACAGGAAGCCAACAGCCGAACCAACGCCGGGATTTGGCGGGATCACGATCCGGCTTACTCCGGCTGACCGGGCAACCCGTGTTGCATGCAGAGGGCCATTGCCGCCAAACGCGATCATGGTGCGGGTGCCAAGTTCCTTGCCGCTTTCGACGGCATGCATGCGTCCGGCGCTGGCCATGCTTTCGTCGACGATGCGGCTGACACCATCTGCGGCACCGGTTGCGTTCAGGCCGAGCTTGGTCCCGATCCCTTGTTCCAAAGCATGTTGTGCAGCCTCGGGGTCAATCGCGATGTGTCCTTCGGCAAAGGTTTCGGGGGTGATGTAGCCTAGTGCGATGTCGCTGTCTGTGACCGTCGGATCCGTGCCGCCACGCAGGAACGCAACGGGGCCGGGTTCGGAACCTGCCGACTGTGGCCCTACGGTCAATCGCCCCAACCGATCCACCCCGGCAATCGAGCCGCCGCCCGCTCCGATTTCGATCATTTCGATCACGGGAATTCGCACCGGCATGCCCGAGCCCATGATGAACCGGGCAGCACGCGCGATTTCAAACTGGCGCGAGGTTTGTGGCTGCGCATTGTCGATCAGGCAGAGCTTGGCTGTTGTGCCGCCCATGTCAAAGGACAGAACCTGATCTAGACCCGCGCGTGCGGCGATCCGGGCGGCAAGAATGGCGCCTCCGGCCGGGCCGGATTCGACAAGACGGATGGGGAATTGCGCAGCCGTGTCTAGGGTGCACATCCCACCACCCGCTGTCATCATCAGGATCGGGCAGCCTAGACCTTCGTCACGGAACTGGTCCGCAAAGCGCTTCAGGTATGTCTGCATCAAGGGCTGGATATAGGCGTTCGCAACCGTGGTGCAGAGGCGATCAAACTCACGCGCCTCGGGGCTGACCTCGGACGAGATTGAGATGGCCAGTTCGGGGCGCTCTTGGGCCAAGACCGCTTGCAGGTGCTGTTCGTGCGCGGAGTTGGCGTAAGCGTGCATAAGGCAAATGGCGACCGCGTCCGCGCCGCTTGCGTCGATCTCGTCCAGCACCGCGTCGATCGCAGGCTGCTCTAGCGCGATAAGCACGTCACCGTCCACCGACATACGCTCGCGCACCGTGAACGCCCTTTCCCGAGGCACCAGCAGGTCGGGCTTTTCCAGATTGATATCGTATTGCGCATAGCGCCGCTCGTAGGCGATTTCGAGAATGTCGCGGAAGCCCTCGGTCGTGATCGTTGCAACCTTGGCGCCGCGCCGCTCGATCAGGGCATTGGTGGCCAACGTCGTTCCGTGAATGAAACCAGAGACGTCGGACAACGCACATCCCGATTGCCTCATGACCCGTCGTGCACCGTCCATTGCACCCTCGGCAGGGTTTTGATGGGTGGTCAGGGTTTTGGTCGAAGCGACAATCTGGTCTTCGCCTGAAACCAGAACCGTGTCTGTAAATGTGCCGCCAATATCAATGGCCAGGCGCAGAGTTTGAGGGGTCATTCTGTATTCCGAAATCCGAGTGATCGCAGCGGGTTGCAGAAGGCAAGAGCCTTACGATCAAGCAGAGATCACCAGATCGCAGCCAGTTGCCCGGCGATCCATAGGATTGGGAATACAAGTCATCGTCATGCAGCAAGTGTGCAAGTGCCGGTTATCAGCGGCAAGCAAAAATGCGACGCGATAGTATGGAAGCGACATCAAATTTTGACGTTCCGGCAAACGATGTTGGCAAAACCCCGGTTGCTGGGTTCAATCCCAACCTGTCTAAGGCCATTTCCGTCGTCCTGCCTGTTGAGACCCGGCGGAAATGAAACCGGGCCAGCCAAGGGTTCTTGAACCTCAATAATTGGCTGGCCCGGTTGTTTTTGCCTCCGTGAGTAGCAGGGCAAAACGTTGTTTGTTCGTTAGCTCGAGACGAGTTTTGCAGTTGTTTCCAAAATGCGTGTCGCTGTTTCTCAACGTAAGTGAGCAAAATGCTTGATTTAGAATCGTTTAGCCCTTCTTATTGAACAGATTTTCATTGAACCCACGTGGAATTAACCGTTCATCACACGTTCACGTTGAGTTGAGTAAGCTTTGCATAGGATTTCGCGGGAAAAGAGTGGAAGGAATGAAGAAGCTCTTGGCGATTATATGTTTGGCTACTTTGCTCTTGGGTGCCGAGAGCCAAGCCGCTACGCGTGAGCTGAAACAATCCGAGCTGCGAAAGGTTACTGCTTCGGGAACGGCAATCCGGCTGAAGAAAGTAATCAAAGGGGTTGAGCGGGTCTTTGGTGGAACGCCAGTGGACGCGCGCGCTTTTCAGTCCGACAAGGTCTATTATCGCATCTTGGTCAAGAAGCCGAATGGCGAAATCATAAGTGTTATTGTAGACGCCCAATCCGGCGTCGTTGTGTCCAATAGATCTAGTGTTGGACGCCAGATTTCAGAAGCTGCCCGGTCAAACAAAGGAAACTCGGCGAGTGCCAAGTCTCAGGGCAACTTTGGCAACAAGGGCAACAGCGGGAACCGGGGTGGAAACAGCAACTCCGGCGGTAACGGTAATTCCGGCGGTAACGGTAATTCCGGGGGTAACGGTAATTCCGGCGGCGGTGGTGGAAACTCCGGCGGTGGTGGTGGTAACTCCGGCGGCGGAGGTGGTAACTCCGGCGGGGGTGGCGGAAACTCCGGCGGCGGCGGTGGTAACTCCGGCGGCGGGAATTCGGGTGGAAATGGCGGCGGTAGAAAATAATAGATGAACCGTCGCTCAAACAAATATAACTACGAAGAATGAGAGTACTACTTGCTGAGGACGAGCCGCACCTGTGCGCGCAAGTCAAGAAACTGCTGAACGCCGAAGGGCGTGTCGTCGACGTTGTTCATAACGGAGTGGACGCCCTTCATCTTGGTTCAACCGAACCGTATGACGTTATCATCCTTGATCTAGGGTTGCCGGAGCGCGATGGCATTTCCGTGCTGCGCGAATGGAGAAACGCGGGTTTGAAAACGCCCGTATTGATCCTGACCGCCCGAGACGGCTGGAGCGAGAGGGTGGATGGTCTCGACGCCGGTGCGGATGACTATATGACCAAACCCTTTCACATGCCCGAGCTGGCCGCCCGTGTTCGGGCGATTCTGCGGCGTCAAAGCGGCTTGATGAATCCGGTGATTGAGATGGGCAGCGTCACGCTCGACTCGAAAAACGGGCGTGTGACAGCGCAGGGGATCGCAGTTGATCTGACCGCGCAGGAGATCGCCGTTCTCACCTACCTGGCCCATAATCGCGGGCGCTTGGTGTCAAGATCCGAGCTTTCCGACCACATTTATGAATACGACGCGGACAGGGATTCCAACACAATCGCCGTGTTCATAACGCGATTGCGCAAGAAGTTGGGGGCCGACTTGATCAAGACCGTTCGGGGCCGCGGGTACATGATTGATACCGACTAATGCTGTCTTTGCGCCAACGGGCATTGCTGGGAGGAATCGCGACCGGTGCAGTATCCGTTGCAGTTGGGACGCTGGCCGTTTTCTCGTACATCGACTCCAGAGTCTCGGATCGCTTTGACAGCACGCTGAGGGATCGGCACACGCAACTTGTCGTAGGTCTAAGCGCGACAACCGGCGACCCCGAGGCTTTGCGTAGCCTGATGTTTGACCCCGCGTATGGGACTCCGTATTCGGGGCGCTATTGGCAGGTTACAAATGCAGCCGGAGAGATTTTCACCTCGTCATCGCTTTTTGACGAAACCATAGCCGAGCCTCTGGATTCCCCCGATACGCCTAGAATCTGGAACATTCCGGGCCCAGAAGGTGAAAGGGTCCGCAGCATATTTCAAGAGATCACCTACGAAGACGGTACGGTCTGGGGGGTCAGTGTTGCCGAAAGCCAGGCCCAATTGATTGCTGAGAGGCGCGCAGCGCAGCGCAGTCTGCTGCCCGTATTCGCGTTGGTCGGGTTGATTGGTGTTGTGGGGTCGATGCTGCTGTCCTCGGTCATTCTGGGGCCGCTGAGAAAGCTAAGAAGCGATGTGTCCCACCGTTGGGATACGGATGAGGGGCTAGAGCCTGCAGATTATCCAGAAGAAGTTTCGCCGCTGGTCGAGGATTTGAACCAGCTCTCGCGTCGCAACCGGGACATTGTGTCCGGTTCCCGGCGGCAGGCGGCGGATTTAGCGCATGCCCTCAAGACACCGACCGCCATTCTGAGGAATGAACTCAGCACCTTGTCCGAGGACGGCGCGCCGACAGAGGCCGCACAGGAAGCGTTGGACAGGATCGATGCACAGCTCAGCCGGTCGCTGGCCAGGATGAGGGCTTTGAATACAGCAGAGCTTTCGCACTCGAGAACCGATCTGTCGAATTCGGTGGACCGGCTCACCCGCCTGTTTTCTTCGATGGCCGAGAGAGAAGGCAAAACGCTGGAGGTGACGCGCGCGCCGGGGCTGTGGGTTCGAATGGACCCGCAGGACATTGAGGAAGTGCTTGGGAACCTGATGGACAACGCGGTCAAATGGTGCCGAACCACCGTGCGCGTGACAGCGGTGTCCAAACGCGGGTGCATCGAAGTTCATATCGAGGACGACGGCCCGGGAATACCGGAAGACGACCGGCGCGAAGCGCTCAGGTCGGGCGGGCGTTTGGATACGTCGGTCACGGGCAGCGGGCTGGGATTGGCGATTGCCGTTGATCTGCTAAATGCCTACGGTGCCAAGCTAAACCTTGGTACGTCCAGCGATCTTGGCGGCTTGGAGAGCCGGGTTCTGATCCCGACGGGATTTAACCAGACATCGACCTAAGCTGAGTCTGTCCAAGAAAACCCGAAAATTAGCGGTGATAATTCGCTGTATTAATTTTTTAAGCGCTTCATTTTATTGTTGTTTCGGGGGGAATTGGCTAAATGCAGGTAGAATGATCGTGAACATATTTAGCATTTCCACCCGTTCACATTAAATTAACATTCCGTTCACCCTGCGAAATCTAAAAGGCAAATATTTAGCAAATTAGGGACATTATTTTCGAGCAATATCTCACGGAATCCTGAATTTTGTGGAGATTGCAATGCTCAAGTTCTGCCCTCAAGAGGCTGCAAGTTCCAAGCGGTCTAATAAATATCGTGAGTATCTAAAGCGCTTTTCTGGCGAAGAATATGGTGGCTTTACTATTTTCGTCCTTTTTATGTTCGTAACCCTTATCGCAATGACGGGCATAGCGGTCGACTTCATGAACTACGAACGTGACCGGGTTAAATTGCAATGGGCGCTGGACAATGCGGTACTGGCCGCCGCGAACCTAGAGCAGGAACTGCCGCCTGCCGATGTCGTCAATGCCCACCTCGCGGCTCAGGGGCTTGATGAGTACCAAAAGAACATCGGTGTTGAGGAATCCTATCTGGACCGAACTGTCTCGGCCAGTATCGGAACCGAGTTCGAGACACATTTCATGCGTTTGAGTGGGGTGGAATCCCTGTCCTTGGATGTTGCTTCTGCAGCGAACGAAGCCGCGCCACATACCGAGATTTCGATGGTCCTGGATATTTCGGGAAGCATGGGGAACAACAATCGCGTTGAACTCATGCAAGCTGCCGCCAAAGCCTTTATTACAAAGAGCTTGAGCCGGAACGAAGACCCGACCACGGGCGTAAAGTCCGACAAGCAGACTTCGATCAATATTATTCCGTTTGCCGGTCAGACGAACCCTGGTTCGACGATGTTTGAATACCTGGGCGGCGAGCGATTTGGCACGACTACAGAAGCGAACCATTTTCGGGAATGGGAGCAGGACGTTTCAAACGTTGTGTTCTGGTTCGATACCTCTGGCGGTGACGAGCCGAATTTCTCGGCAAAAATCGAAGGATACCCAAGTCACGACGTCGAGCTTTTCAACAAGGATGACGTCGATACCTATCATCACTACGTGAAAGAGTTCATCATCTCGAAGACTCCGGCATTGCCTGAAAAAGCTAAAATGTTGGGTGCGTCTATTAAGGGCGGCAAGCAAACAACGACGTTTTTCAGCATTGCTGGCGAGGAAATCACGGGTTCGACAAAGTTCAACAACGTGGATCTGGAATTCCAGTTCTCAGAGTTTTACGCCTATGTTGAGACGATCCCAAACAACGTCTCGTCTTGTCTTGAGATGACGTATTCGGATTTCATGAACTCGAATCTGCCGTCCGGGTCTATCGAGCAGGTGCCATATTTCGTGAACTGGGATTACGACGAAACAACCCAGAATTGGGGCTGGTGCCCGGACGATGAAATGAGCATCCGTTATGCGCAGAATAATGAAGGCATCCTGCACAACTTCATCGACAACCTGAGACTGTTTGACGGCACCGGTACCAATTACAGCCTGAAATATGCTCTGGCATTGTTGGACCCGGCGGCAAGAGACGCATTTGCGCATCTTAGCGCGGCCGGCGAAATACCCGTCGAATTCGCCAACCGTCCGCTGGATTGGGATGAGGAAGATTCGTCGAAATACATCGTTATCATGACGGACGGGCGGACCAGCCCACAGGTGCGGCCGACGAATGAAGTGGAAATTGAGAACGGTCTTACCGAATTAGTCGAACGTCCGGCCGGGGACACCACAGTCACCTCGTCGCAAGTAACCAACCTGCAATTGTTCAAGCAGCAGTGTGAGCTGGCTAAGGCAAACAATGTCGTGATCTACGCAGTCGCGTTCGAGACGTCGGGCACAGCAGCGGCAGAGGTCAAAGCCTGCGCATCGTCTCCGTCACACTACTACGAAGTGACGGGCGAAGAGATCATCGACTCGTTTGTTTCGATAGCAGGGTCGATCCAAAAACTTCGTCTGATCCAATAAGTACAAATCAAGGGCGCGCGATCCATTCGCGCCCCTTCCTTTTGAAGCAAAGCGCAGTCCCTTGGCTGCGCTATTGCAATTGCAGGATGTCTGGCACGCACAGCTTGCGGTTGGTGGGCATCTGATCAGCGCCGTCAGACCGTTTTAGTCGTTTTGGCCCGTCCTTGACCTTGATCTTCGGCTTGGCCAGAGGTCCGGTGGCGGTCACAGGCCACGGGCTGCGGGACAGCGGCTCTCCGATTTTTCGGGGCTGCAGGTTAAGGTCCAAAGCCTTGTTGTTCATATCCACCGCACCGAAAACGACGATCTGAACTTGGTCCGTTTCCAGCGTGGTTTGTTTGGTCGAGATGTTCCCGCTTGCGATGGACAGCGGAGCGCGCAAACACACGATTGGCGCAACTTTCTGTTTTTCCTTTGTAAAGACCCAAGGCAGCAATCCAAGACCCGCAAGGTCCAGAAGCTGGGTTTCAATGGACCCATTGCGCATGGATACGGTGGCGTTGCCGCGCATTGACTGGGCAAAATGTTTGACCGAGTCGATCCCGCCGGTCACGTTGAAATCCGCGTAGATCGTTCCGCTGGCGCCTTTTTTGAAGTTCAGGTTGTGCAGTATATCGTCCAACCGCCAGCCACCGGCCTGACCGGTCAGGTTTAGCAAATGGTCTTCGTTCGACAGGTCCAAAAGGCCACTCACATCGAAATTGGCCCCGCCGTATTCAAATTTCAAAGGTCCGGCTTTCAGTTCACTTTCGTCGAGCGTCACTTCACTTTGCAAACTGCTTATGCCTTCGGCCCCTTCGATATGGCGCAGGTCGATGTCGACATCCATGTTCATTCCCGAAAGAAGGATTGAGCGGCCAATAGGTTTGAGTGTGACATCCCTCAGCGGGCTAGCGTCTGAGGTATCCTCTGCCTCGTCCTCACCGTCCTCGTCGGAAAGGCCGAGCTTTCTCAACTGGGCGGTTGCCAGGACTATGCTGCGAATTTGGTCTATTCGGATCAGGTCGCTTTCGATTTGCCCCTTCAGGACAGGGTCAGAGGTTGCGTCGTCCAGTGTGGCTGAAAACAGCAGCTCAGAGTCCGCAACAGTGATGTCCGCCTCTGCATTCCAGTCCGCGCCGTCGCTACTCAGGTTGATCGAAAACCCCGCTTGCCCCGTGTCCACAGGGTCCAACGACAGCGCCTGCAAAAGGTCCGCGCCAGATGGAACGCCAACTTCAATCCCCAGATCCAGATTCTCGAACTTCAGAACATTTTTTACCGAACCGTCAACGTTCAGAGACCAGATTTCAGTCTCGCTCGTGCGGCCGTCCAAATCCGAAAGCGTAAGCTGGTCGATGCCGCCCGTCAGGGAAAACTCTCCTGAAAACCTGCCGAGTTGATCGTCCGCGCCCAATAGCTCTGGCGAAATCAGGCTGCTGGCCGGAATGTCCAGCAACCCTTCTGCTGAAACCTCTTGCAGGCGCAGAGCGTCACCGACTGATCCGTTCAAGATAACAAAGGGGTTTGCGGGGTCTCCGATGCGCAAGTTAACATTGCCAACTCGCAATGCGCCGTCCGGGGTTCTGGATACCTCAGAGAATTTGACAGGCGGCGGTCCTTCCCCTGCGGTGTCCAACGTGAACCCGTTGGTCTGGATTACCATCTGTCGCTGTGGCACCTGGCCAGGAACGCTGTCCATTACCATATCCACAGCTATGAGTTTCAGGTCATAGCGTGATTGAGCGGGGGCGGGGTCTTCGCCCTTGGGGTAAAGTCGGATTTTTGTCCTGAGGGACACATCGGCCGGGTTTCCGATTTCACCGATCTGACCGGTCAATTCAAGGCTTTGCCCGCCATCCAGTTGTACCCCCACATCAAGATCGTCGACCCGCGCGATCCCCTCGGACGACTTGAAAGTCGCGCTTGCTTGGCCAGAGCCTTCGAGAACGCGATTGAGTTTCAAAATATCAAGGAGTTGCCCAAGCTGATTGATCTCTGCTTTCGTTTCTACGGTCAGCCCCGACGCCGTCTCAACTTCGTTGGCGGTGATCGAAACATGGTCAAAGTCGGCCTTTAGCTGAAATGGTTCGTCTTTTGGGAAAAGGAGTTGGAGGTCAAAAGCCTCTCCGTTCAGGGTTCCGTTCCCCGTCGCAGAGGCCACCGCCGTACCGCTGCCGGATGTCAATGTCAGGTCGGGTATGCGCAAGTCCAGGTCCATGCCGTTTTGCGCGCTCTGATACAGTACCGATATGTTGTTTATGTTGAACTGGGGGTCTGCCAGTAGATCAGAGATTGCGACCGGTGTCCCACTGCGAGGTGACGTATCTTTGTCTGTGGGGCCGGGATGGGCGCGCCACGATGTTTCCCCGTCTTGGGTCGTGATTAGCTTCAGATGAACTCCGTCCACTACCACATTGCTAACCGAGAGCTTGCCCTTGGTCAGATCACGAGCGGAAATTTGGAAGCCGAGCGTATCAATCTTGGCAAAATCGGTCCCCTCCGGTGATCGAGCAGGGAGAACGACGTCTGTGGCGGAAATCTCCAGTTGAGGGCCAAGCCCCACGCGAAGGCCGCCCTTGATGCTAACGTCTTGGCCGATTTTCTCGGACAGAATTTGCGCGGCCATTGCCGAGCGCGCCGAAGACAGGAACGGAGACGACAGAAACAGCCAGGCAACGCCAAAAACAACCAGAGCTATTGCACCGATGACGACCAGTCCTCGTACCAAAAATCGCAATTTTTGCCCCCTTTCCCTGCCGGTTTTTGACGGTGCCCACTGTTCCAAAGCGGGGCACATCACCGGAATGAAGAAACCGAAATGATCTTTAATCAATCATGTATTGACCCATTTGGCATCAAAAACCGCTGACACGCTCGACCAGCCAGTAAATTGAAACGCAACCGATGGCGTAGCCTGCAACCGGCATAGCAATGGAGGCAACTTTCGCGGGCTCGAACCTTGTGGTGAGTCTCCAAGCCAGCATGATCGCCGCAAGCCCGGCTATGAACAAAAGCTGGCCTGCCTCTACGCCCAAGTTGAAGGAAAGCAGTGCCGTGAAAATGTCTTGGGGCGGAACACCGATTTCAGCCAATGCCCCTGCAAATCCAAGCCCGTGCAAAAGGCCGAAGCAGAAGCAAATGATCCAGGGGTACTGTTCCGACAACCTTGGTTTTCCCTCAGTGTGACTGAGTATTTCCAGCGCCAGAAATACGATCGACAAAGCGATGACGGCTTCTACCGGCGGGCCAGGCACGTGAACGATGCCCAAAGTCGCAAGGGCCAGCGTGATCGAGTGTGCGACAGTGAACGCTGTGACCGCTCCGACCAGCCGCCATTTGTCGTGCACCAGAACGAAAAGTGCAAAAACAAACAGAAGATGATCCCAGCCTTCCAGAATATGATCGAAACCAAGCTGGAAATAGCTGAAGAAAACGGAACTGGTCGTCGGTTGTTCCGGGATGATCAGCGTAGAAACGTCGGGCGTGAAGCGCAGCGTCGTTGTGGCTGCGTCAAGGGGTTGAACGCGCAGCAGAACGTCATTTCGTTGCTTTTCAAGCCCTTCGATCAAGACGGGTTTGCCTGCCAGACCGGTATCGCATTCCATGATCCACGTGGATACCCATGCGACGCTGTCGGATGTGGGTTCCGGCCCCCGCGCTGGTTCACATGAATTTGGGAAAACGGCGTCTATGTTCATAGGACGGCCCACGACGTCGGGCTTTCGCCAATGCACCTGCCAGGTGTTCTGGGTCAACTGCCTGAGTTCCAGGTAGCCCGGATCCAATGCGTGCGCGTGCGCGACCTTCGGGGCAAACGCGACCCAGATGGTGAATAACAGATAGAGAAAGGTCTTCATTCCTCGGCCTCTGCCTGTCCCGGTGCGACGATCTGATAATTTGCGGCCAAATTCTCGTACTGAGCGCGCGCCAGTTGCTCTCCGGTTTCGCGGCGCCATTCTAGCAGAACAGCTTCGCGAATTTGATCAAGCGGCGGCAGCGAGGCCGGTTGGGTCGCCGTGACACGAACCAAATGTTGCCCATACCCCGACTGGATCGGGCCTGCCCACTGCCCAGTTGCAAGCGCACCGACGGAATCCGAGAATTGTTTACCAAAATTGGCATCAATGGTTCGGGCTGACGACAAGGGCAGGGATCGTGGAAGCAAAGTTCGTGTGCCAATGCCCACCCAGTCTTCACCGGCCTCCAATCGGGATTTCGCGTCGGCAACGTCGTCAGAGCTGGGCGATTCACCTAAAAACACCTGATCCAGAGCGATCAGTCGAGGGGTTGTGAAACGCTCGGAGTTTTCGTTCAGAAATGCTTGTAATTCTTGGGTTTCCGGCTCGGCCGATGACGCGATCGCGTTCGTTAGAAAATCCATCTTTTGCGCCAACCGCGCACGGATCACTTGATCTCCGCGGTCGAGCCCGAGCTTGCGCGCCTCTCTTACAAGAACTTCTTCGCGCACGGTCGCATCAACAAGGGCGCTTAGCTCTGCTTCGTTCGGGGGCCTTTTCCAAGTGTCAGAAAACCGTTCGGCCAGCAGATCGATGTCTTGTTCATCAACAACTATCGTCTCGGTTGGCTCTGCATCACCGTCTTGAGGTGAAACAAGGTAAAACCATCCGAAAATTGCCCCCCCGATCAAAATAAAGTGGAGCAGTGGTTCTTTAAAAATGCGCATGGGCTCTCTCAGGGAAAACGTGAGCCGCGGCCAATGCTGACCAGCGGCTCTGTCTTTGGTAGTTTGATGTTACTCAGCGCGCCGTGTCTATCGTTTATCCTAACGGCGACATCCGAAATGACGGATCACTCGCTTGGTGTGTACCAGATTGGCGAGGAATACGCGCGTTCCTGATGAACCAGTTGCGCTTCTTCCGGCAGATCAATGCCAAAGCGTAGCTTGTCATACAGCACCCAGCGCGGAGTCGGTATTTCCAGAACCCGGACGTAATAGAAGGCTCTTTGGCTCGGATCGAATTCGGGGTCGGTCCAAACGGTCACCAATTCCGACGTGCCGATCGTGTTGCTCCAGCTTGCTGTATCTACATTGACGGTATTTCCAACCTCTGGCAGTTGCCCGCTCGCGTCCAGTGACCGGTCGCCAGACCAGGCAACATTAAAAACTTTCTCTTGAAGTTCACCGTCCGCGTCCAGCCAACCCTTGATAACTTGCGCGCGATCAAGGTTGGCGCCAATGGGGTCACGCAGCGCGCCGATCAGGAACGTTGGTGCGCCGTCGCCCTCGCGCGGTCGAAGGTCACTGCCCATCGGGACGCCCTTGGTGTACCCGACATCAGCCACAAGACGGGTCAGCAAGTCCTCGTCCTGAAAATCCCAGCCACCGAAAAAGCGCAGACCGATACGCGGGCCCGTGGTGGCGTAGGTCTCTCGACGCTTGAAGGCGTCGAAAATAGCCGCGCGTGTGTTGTCCGACGCCCACACAGCGGTATAGCCGGACGCGACAAGCGTATGCCCTTCAAAGGCACCCAATTCGCTTTCGACAAACGGGTGCAGCACCCGCGTGGCAGAGGGTTCGGCGCTGACCGATTTGCCGAAGTAGTTTTCTTCTTCGGCCGTCGCCAGTGACGTGTGGCTGTCCGTTGCCCCGCCCATTCCGAACTTGTAGGGGTTCACGCCGAACTTTTCTTCCAGCGCCAGACCGCGTTTCAGTGCCTCGCGTGCGTATTCGCCGGCCAGCATGTCTTCGGTCTTAAGCTCTGTGATGTCCAGATTGCCGACATCCCAGTTTTCATAATCGGCGAATGGGTCATCCGGGCTTAGATAGGGGTGAGCCTCGCCATCGCCCTTGATCTGCGTGACTTCGTAATGTGGCTCCCATTTGGCGCGGTTGTTGACGTATTCTTCGTCTACTTTGCCACCGTGATACGTGTCTTCGGTCGGGAACATCCAGCCATTGGATAGGTTGCCGTTATGCGCGAATGCAACCGCCCGACCACCTGTTTTCGCTTGATATTCTTCCAGCCAGGCGTACAGCGCCTTGGGGTCCGTATCCCCGTAAGGAGGCTGGGTTACCGGCGGAACCATCTGCAATGCGCGGATTGGACCATCGCGCAGCATAACGTTCCTGTGCAGGTTGAAGCCCTTTGGCACGGACGTCCACTCAAACCCAATGAAGGCCGTAAATTTTCCGGGGTCATTGTGCCGCTCGGCCGCCATGACAATCTGTTCCCACGTGAACGCAAAAGCGTCAGCGCCGGGGCTGTAGGACTCCAGCAGGATTTCCGGCAGGGTCATCTGCGAAAAATTCGTAATAATATCAAAGGCTGCCTTGGCCGCATTTTCGCCGCCAGCCTTGTAGCCTTCATACCACTCCAAACCCTTTGGATCAGAAAGAACACCGGGTTTCCCTGCCTGCAAGTCTGGTGCAAAACCCATAAGGTCGGTGTGGTCCGTCAGAACCATCCAATCCAACGGTCGAGCCAGCCTGACAGGTTGACCAGTGGATGAAATTACCTGCTCACCCTTGGCAAATCTCCATGCTTCGTCTGGCAGCAGAGTGTTTCCGAACGCGCCCGCGTCCAACGAAAGCCCCGTGTGCAAATGGGTGTCACCCCAAAGCGGACGCTCGGGAAATGTACGATTGGCATAAGGCGAGAAGGGACGTTCCGCAAACGTGCCCTCAGCGGCCTGTTTGCTTGGAACCGCATCGGCAAATGAAATGGCGGGCAGGGAAATCAAAGTCACCAAACAGGAACGCAATCGAAGCATAGAAACCTCCCAGTAAATATATTCAAAACAACGTAGGCGTCTGACTTGTTAGTCAACGATATTCCAATTTGTAAATATTACCGAATGGTATTTTGGGATTTCTAGTGATCGTCAAAAAAATGTTCAAAATAAATAAGTTAAACGCACCTGATGGGGCGCGGACGCTTGAGCCTAGCGGTCCGAATGTGAAAGGATGGCTGAAAATAGATCGTGGAAAAGTTGTGGTGCGCTCAGAGATTCTGAACGCACCAGTCTTACAAGAATAGTCGCAGGCGAATTACCCGAAGCGGGCGATTGGGCCTTGTGGGATATCAGCCAATTCGACCGCCTTGTCGATCAAGAACAAGGCTTCCATCTTGGAATGTGCAAGCAGCGAAACATCGTTTCCGACCTGGAAAGAGAAATTGGTCGGTGAATGAATGCTTGGCGTTTCGCCGGCCGGAAGTTGCGACAGCCGGTGGTTCAACTGCTGCGCAGCCATTCCCTTTTTCTTGTCATGAATCAGCAGAAAGACCCCGTTCCCCCAATAGGTCGCGAAATTGCGCCCTTCTTGGCTGACGGACAGAAGTGCTGCTCCGGCCGACGCCAGGAATTCGCGGAACTCGCTGGAAGTGCTTGAGGAAAACAGATCCTCAACGTCCGCAACTTTCACGGCGAGGATTTTCGATGTTCTTGAGTGCATCGTGGCAAGCTGAACGACGTAGTTTTCAAACTCGGCCAGTCCGATGCAGCCATCCAGATCCCCAAAATAGAGAGGGTCGCTCAGGCTGAAGTTGGTGTTAACCTCAGAGTCGTTGTCGGCGTAGATGTCCGCCTCAAGCACTTCGATCGCCGCACGTCGCTCTGCAGCCAGCCTGTAAGCATCGGACAGCCGTTGTTTCAGGTCCGCGAATTCAAAGGGCTTGGTTACGTAGTCGGTTGCGCCAACTTCAAACGCTTCGTCGATGTACTGCTTTTGCACCATGGCGGTGACCATGATGATCGGAGTAAATTTGTAGTCGGGCAAGTTGCGCACTTCTTCGCATAGCGCAATGCCGTTCATCTCGGGCATTTGCACATCCAGCAGAAGGCAATCAAAGGGCTGGTCGGTTTCCGACAGCGTCTTTAGTGCCTCTTGCCCGCTTCGCGCGGTCGCAACATCTTCGTAGCCGAACGCCCCGAGTACACAGATTAGCAACTCTAGGATGCTTGGATCGTCGTCTACAGCAAGTATCCGCATAACTATTCACCAGGTTTTGCCACCGAACCGACCTTTGGGCATTGCAGACTTCCGGCAAAGATCGGCTGGCGAGTGGATTTCTAGGTTCTGATAGCCTGTCGAACAAAAACGGCAAAACATTGACACTGGAAGGGCGGCCATGTGTTCCGGCTTACATTTTTATTGTTCCGCGTGTTGGGCATTTTTCAGGGTGCAGACGGCTTAGATGTAAGCTTTTCCGTGAAAACTATGGGGTGTGCGGCTGCTCTGATGAGGGCTGAGGAACCCTGATCGAGAACCGCCGCAGGTGACGCGATGCGAAAATTTGTAGATCAGCGAAGAAATTGAAATTTTGTCAAGGATTTGAGTGCGATCGAGTGTACGCTTTTTGCCGGTTTTAGCCGCAAAATGAACGCTAAAAACAGATATAGGTGTCTTGTGAATACTCAACCCAAGGTATGGGAGGTGATTTGGTCACACATCCTCTTCAATCATAGGGTGAGCGACACTAACTTATGGACTTGCCGTTCAGCTTATTGGCATAAGTGTGTCAAAAATAAGAGCAAAATATGGACCGACCACTCAGGTACGAGCAGGCATATCCAGCGTCCCGCGTTTTTCCGGAGCTTGAACCTGCAAATGACATTCCGGCTGCGCCGAAAATTTCGGCGCGCCAAAAGTTGTTTGCGCTCAAACGCAGGTCGTCCGACCGTCTAAGCAAACTAGGGGGCATCCGCGCGACGACACTTAGTTTTCGCAACATGCACGAGCATGGGACACTGCTTGCAAAGTACCTGGAGACTCGAAAGCATATCTTCATCGACCGGCTGAACTGGCAGATCGGCGAGGTTGATGGGATGGAATTCGACCAATACGATACACCCGCGTGTCGCTGGGTCGTGTTGCACGAGTTCGGCGAGGTTCTAGGAGGGGTGCGCCTTTTGCCCACCACCGCGCGCTGTGGAATCTACAGTTATATGCTTCGGGATGCGCAAAACGGTATTCTGCCAAGTTTGCCCACTGACGTTTTGTTCTTTGAAGCCCCGGTGAACCCGAAAGTCTGGGAAGCGTCACGGTTCTTTATCACCGACAGTGTCCCATCCTCGCGCCGGATGGCCATTCAGCAAGAGCTGTTTTATCGTATGACCGAGAACGCCGAGGAGTGTGGGGCGTCCAGGATACTTGGGATTGTGCCTGCTGTCTGGTCGCGCTGGTCGCGACGTCTGGGGGTGGGGGCTGCTCCGGTCGGGGCCAAGTTTTCGATCGAAGGAAGCGTCAGCCAATCGGTTCTGTTCAACATCAAAGACGATTCAGACTGACATGGTAAAGTCTCGCAGCAATTTACGCGCCGTCCGGTCCTGATTTTTACGTCAGTCTTCATCTTTGAGGCGAAAACGGGTTGCTGACTTCACCCATTCTTGTTGGGGTTTGATGCCTATTGCCAAGGTAACCTTTTGTATTTTATAGATAAAATCTGATTTCTTGATGTTGTGTAAGCCCGTTTTGGCCTGTTGGTGCCAAAATAAGGTCAAGAAATGAACAACATTTGCGGGGTTTTTCTCGCTTTTCGCCGCTGTTTCGTCCCAGTCGCTCATTAGGTTGGGGCCGTTAAACAGGTCAAATGTAGTTCACCAGTTATGAAACATTCAAATCCGGGAAAAGAGCAATTCCAACGCAAGCTGGAAAGCCGCGCGTTACAGAAAGCCACGATGAGAGTGTTGGCGGTCGATGACGAGCCAGGCATTCTGGAATTGCTTCAGGCAGCCCTGTCAGAGGTCGAAAACTGCGACATTCTAGTGGCAAGCTCTGCCGACGAAGCGCTGCAGACGATCCAGTCGTGTGATGCCGCGTTCGATTGCTTTCTGTTGGATATTCAAATGCCCGGCACCAATGGCATCGAATTGTTGCGCCGTATTCGCAGCATTCCCGAGCACGCGGATACACCTGCGATCATGCTGACTGCAATGAGCGACAGAAGATATGTCGAAGAAGCCTTTTTGGTGGGTGCTTTCGACTATATCACTAAACCCTTTGACTTTTTCGAGTTGCGCAGCCGCATGAACGCGGCTCATCATTTGATGCAGGAGCGGATCAAAGCACGCAGGACGTCGGCCTCTGTCAAAAATCTCCGCGAGGAGTTGGACTATAGCCAGCAATTCAGCTTTGAAGACCCACTTTCAATCGACGGGCTGCGTCGTTTCTTGCGGTATGTAGAGTTCGACAACTATGTCGAGCAGCTTTCGAGGGGGCGTCTGTTTGAATCCTGCGCCGTCGCGATAAAGTTGCAGGACGCAGAATTTCGCTTTGACCTGAACGATTTCGGAGCTTTTCGACGCGCGATAACCGGCTTGGGTCGCAGCGTAGAGTTGGCCACCAAAGAGGCTGAATCGGTATTTTCCTACAGGGGGAGTGGCGTCTTTCTTGTTGTCGCGCATGGGCGCGACCGCGCGGCCATGCTTCCAAAGGAAGACCAGCTTAACTCTGTTTTTGCTGAGGTTCTCAGCGATAGAGGCGGGGGAGGGTCCATGAGGGCCGTAATAGGCGCACCAGTTTCGATGCGCTCGATCTCTAAGGCCGGAGCCTTCGCAGCAATGAACAGCGCGGTTGAGAATGTTAACGGCCGCGAGCAGGCTTATAGAAAAGGTTTCGACGCTGAGCCTCTGTTTCATTGCGAGGCCGCAGGGTCGCGCAAGGTGAAGTCTCATAAGAGGCTATTCGATACAGTGCTGCGCGAGATGTACGGAAACCAAACTTACTTGGCGCGAAAATAACACGCCAATACGGATGGTCCTGTGATCGTCAGGCTCATGCTGGCGCTTTCTCGGCGTTCAAAATCAAAGGGCCGCTCGTGCGCATTGTAAATGTCAGGATCGGTTCAGGAATTTGAACGTCGGACAAGGAAAAGTGAATGCGCCGCAGTGCCGAAGCCATCAAGATCATGATCTCTGTCTCGGCATATTGAGCGCCGATGCAAATTCGCGGCCCTGCTCCGAACGGGATATATTGCCCTCGCGGAGGAGGCGTGCCAAGAAATCGCTCCGGACGATATTGCGAGGGTTCGTCCCACAGCTTTTCATTCCGGTGCAGCGAGTAGACCGGGAAAAACAGCGCGTCCCCCTTTTCGATTTTGACATCCTTGACCTCGATCGCGTCGGACGCGTCTCGGGCAAAGAAGGCCGCCGAAGGGTACAGCCGCAGGGTTTCCTTGATGTGGGCCCGTAGTAACGGCAGGTGCTCGAGATGCGAAAACTCCAGCTTTCCTTCGGGGCAAACAGATCGGATTTCCTGGCGTATTCGGTTTTGCATATCGGGGTTCAATGCCAGCAGGTAGTACCCCCATGCCAGCGCATTGGCCGAAGTTTCGTGGCCGGCAACAACAAAGGTCAACAGGTTGTCGACCGTTGTTTCGGCGTCCTCAAAGTCCGACTTGAGCGCATCAATCATCAGATCAAGAAAATCTTCAGGTTCGTCACGGTTTTCAGACCGGCGCAATTCAATAACTTGCCGCGCCAAATCCCGCATGTCAGTGACCGGAGCCTTGCTGCTGAGCCACTTTTTCCGCGGAAGCCACTTGGGAAACCCAAGCAGGTCAAACAGGGAAAGATCCGAAATATAGTTGAAGTAAGCGATTAGCCCGACGCGGATTTGTTCGGCGCTGACTTCTTCATTTCCTGAGAAGATGACCCTTGAAATATTGGTCAGTGTTGACGCAGGGGCTATTTGCGCGACGTCGACCGGGCCTTCGTTTTCTGCAATGGACTCTGCCACTTCAATGCCAGTTTCAGCGAAGTGGCGGGACAGAACCGGCAGGTTTCTTGCCGCAAACAAAGGAGAGTACCTGTGTCGCTGTTTGCGCCATTTTTCACCCTCAGAAAGGATCAGACCGTTGCCTACCGCTGATCCAATGATGTCTTTCGTGAACTTTGCCTTCGGAAAAGACCGGCCTTTGCCGACAAGAAGCTCTGTGACCATTTCCGGGTCGCAGATGTAGTGGATGTTCAGCGGTCCACGAACATAAGTCTGCCGCAATGTCTCGGCCGGAATGACTTCAAGCATATTGCGGCCAGCCGATTTTGCGAACTGAAGCAACGTCACTGGCTTTTCTGCGAGGTTGGCAGAAACCGGCGTGACGTCGAATTGTTTCATTTTCCTCTTTCCGATGGCGTTCAAGGCGCTGCCCCTCTTTGCTTTTCGCCGGTCTACAGGTTCATTTACGTGGAAAAAGTGTAAATAAGCAATGAGTTCGTGGATGCAGAGCCAATTGATTGACCTACTTTCTGGAAACAATGCGGTTAGATTTCGATGGGCTTGGATTTTAGGCAATGCGACAATTGATAGCCTGGCGAAAGAAAGTCGCCAAACTGTGAACCTATTTCCGACCAACTGCGTCCTCATTGTTTAGCTAGAAGTTGCCAAGAGGCAAAGCAATGAAGACGACGGGATGACGGTCATCGAAGCAACGCAACAGGTCCGGGACCCAGGGGAACCCAAAGATCAGTTGCTACAAAACATTAAAGACTACACTGCCATGAGCTTTGCGCTGTTGTGGCAGCGGCAGGCGATTTTTCTGGCCACCACAATTCTCACTGGTTTCTTCTTCGAGCCCCTCAATGCCATTTTGTTCTACGGTACGATCCTGATCTGTGAAGCGCAGGACTTGTACCTTGCAAAACGCGTTGCCCGCCTGAACCCAGATGAACGCAAAGCCATTGCCATGATGGTCGCGTGGATCCTGCTGAATACGATCCTGAGTTCCACCGCAATTTGTCTGTATGCCGTTTCGGTCGCGCTTGAACAGCCGACGGGCGGTCATTTTACCCCGTTGTTTTTCCTGTTTGCGGCGGCGCTTTTTGCTGCAATGAACAACCACCAATTCGTTTGGGCGATGATTGTTCGTCTTGCCATGTACGGGGTCTCGTTCATGGTGATTGTCGTAAAGGATATATGGGTCGAACAACCCGATCTTTCGTCCGATTTGTGGCTGCATTTTTTCACAGTCGTGTTCGTGATGTACTTTCTGATCGACTGCTCACTGGTTTTTCTAAAGCTGTACCGGAAAAACTTGGAGCAGCTCGAAAAGTTGAAAGAAGAACATGAGCGTACAAAAGCGGCCTACGTTGCAAAGACTCAGTTCATTTCCACGGTTAGCCATGAACTGCGGACGCCCCTTACGTCAATCAAGGGGTCATTGGATCTGATAAATTCCGGCGCGATGGGTGAAGTTCCCGAGAAAATGCAGAACCTTATCGAGCTGGCGAGCAAGAACAGCGAGCGGCTGTCGTCTTTGATCAACGACGTTCTGGACATCCAGAAAATGGAAGCCGGTGAGATGGTCATTCGCAGGACGGCAATCGACGTTCGTCCGCTGGTTCAAGAGGCGATCGCCTGCAACCTCGGATTTGCCAGCGCGCATAACGTCGAGATTGTGGAGGATGAGCAAGAGGATCAGGACCTGATGATAAAGGGCGACGCCTCGCGTCTGATGCAGGTTTTGACCAACATGATATCCAATGCTGCCAAGTTTTCGTTTGAAGGCGGAACAGTGACCGTTGGGTTCAAGAGGATCGGACCACGTGTTCGCATTTTCGTAAAGGACCAAGGTGTCGGTATTCCTGCTGGCTGCCGGGACAAGGTATTCGACCGGTTTTCACAAATTGACTCGTCGGACGAACGCCACGCCGGAGGCACAGGGCTTGGGATGAACATCTCCAAGGAGATTGTCGAACAGTTCGGCGGAACGATAGACTATTACAGCACAGTTGGCGTCGGCACTGAGTTTTTTGTTGAATTCCCCATCTTTGAGGGCGGAAGCGGTTCGATTGCGCGTGCGTTTGCCGGAAAATCCAACGCGGCTTGATCAAACCCGTCGGCTGATTGAGGCGCTGCTTGTCGGCTTTCACGTCGAACTTGGCGTCGTCGCGAAATGAAATTCGGTTTGGACTTCCCCGAAGGGCAGATTAAACTTCGTAGGCTGTTCATTAATAAGGCAGGTCCATGGGAACCGATTATGCTGTTATCGGGGCTGGCGTTGTGGGCCTCTCGGTGGCGTGGGGGCTGCTAAAACGTGGGCGTAGTGTTGCGGTTCTCGACGGGGATGACGGGTCTTTCCGCGCGAGCCGTGGAAATTTTGGCCTGGTTTGCGTGCAAGGCAAGGGGTTAAAGCAACCCCGTTACGCACGTTGGTCTCAGCGCTCGGCGGCACTTTGGTCAGATTTTGCCAGTGAACTTGGCGAGGCCACGGGGCTCGACCTTCGGCTCGAGCAGCGCGGAGGGTTCGACTTCCATTTCTCTGAACAGACACTTGAGGCGACAGTTCGGGACTACGAGCATATTCGCAGCGCGCTGGACGGCGATTACCCGTACGAGGTCATGGGGCACAATGCGCTGCGCAAGGAAGAACCGCATATCGGCCCCAAGGTCATCGGCGCCATACTCCATCATCAGGACGGTCATGTTAATCCCTTGAAGCTGTTGAAGGCGCTGGCGATCGATGTACGCCAGTTGGGTGGGCAGGTCATGACGGGGCGAACGGTTGTTGACGTCGACAAACCCGGCTCTTTCCTGATCACATGCGAGGACGGAGAGGTTTTTGAGGCTGACAAGGTTGTTTTGGCCGCGGGTCTTGGCGCTGCGCAGCTTGGGCCCAAAATGGGATTCTCCGCGCCAGTGCGCCCAGAGAGGGGGCAGGTGCTGATCACGGAAAAGCTGCCTCGGATCATCAATCGCCCGTCCATCATCGCAAGGCAGGTGGATGAAGGCGGAATACAGATAGGCGCTACCAACGAACAAACGGGTCTTGATGATCGCGTGACGCGGCATGGCCTGTCAGGGCTGGCGGCCGAGGCAATTGCCGCGTATCCGATCCTCGCGCGCGCGCAGCTTGTCCGAAGCTGGGGCGCGTTGCGGGTTCTGACCCCGGATGGATTGCCGATCTACCAGCAAAGCGCCAAGATGCCCGGTGCGTTTCTTGCGACATGTCATAGCGGCATCACATTGGCTGCGGCCCATGCGCGGCTGTTGCCCGACTGGTTTGACGGCACGGTATCTGCCCCTGATCTGGAGGTGTTTGGTGAAGCCCGTTTTTCTTGAGTCTGAACAAGCTGCGCAGGCTGTCGTCTTCGTGGATGAGGTCGAGCTGACCTTGCCGGAAGGAATGAACCTCGCCGCGGCGCTGTTGTGCGCTGGCATAGATGTGTTTCGGCGAACTCCGGTCTCTGGCTCTCCGCGTGGTCCGTTTTGCATGATGGGCGCTTGCTATGAGTGTCTGGTGGAAATTGATGGCGTCACGCGCCAAGCCTGCATGAGCGAAGTAGCCGATTGCCTTCGGATCACCTTGCCCGGACAAGTGAGGTCTAATGCCCGAATTTGATCTGGCTATCGTCGGCGCCGGTCCTGCGGGAATGGCCGCCGCAACGCAGGCAGCCGAATTTGGATTGCGGGTTGCCATTCTTGATGAACAGCCCCGCGCAGGCGGGCAGATTTACCGCGATGTCGAGCGGGCCTCGGAAATTCGCCGCAACATACTTGGGCCGGATTACACCTGTGGCGCAGCTCTTGCCGCCGGGATGCACGTTGCCGGTATTGAACACATTCGGGCGGCGACGGTCTGGGCCATAGAAGACGGCTTTGAACTCTCGTACACGCAGTCTGGCCGCGCCGCCACAATCCGTGCGCCGAGGGTTCTGCTGGCAACCGGTGCGTTAGAGCGACCCATGCCACTGCCCGGATGGACTTTGCCCGGAGTGATGACGGCAGGAGCGGGGCAAATCCTTCTAAAACAATCCGGGGTGTTGGTTCAAAATGCGGTTTTGGTTGGAAACGGGCCGTTGTTGTTGTTGGTTGCAGCTCAGATGGTCCGCGCGGGAACGCCGCCTGTCGCATTGATAGAGACCCGAACCGCAATGCGTAACGCGCTTTGGCACAGCTTTGGTGCGTTGCGCGGGTGGCGGTATCTGGTCAAGGGCGTCGGCCTGCTGAACCAGCTGCGCCGGGCACGTGTTCCGCGCTATACAGACGCTTCAGACATTTCCATCGTGGGCAGTGATCGGGCCGAAGCTGTGCGTTTCCGACACAGGGGACGACACGTCAACATCGGTTGCGAAATGGTGCTCTTGCATCACGGGGTGGTTCCTAACACGCAGGCCGCGCGCTCAGTCGGAATCGCCCATAGTTGGGATGCCCAGCAGCGCTGTTTTCGACCCCATATCGATATTTGGGGGGAAAGCGCCGTATCAGGAGTTTACATTGCCGGCGACGGCGCGGGAATTAACGGTGCAAAAGCCGCTGAATTGACTGGGCGCCTTGCGGCGCTAAGGCTTGCCGAGCAGATGCAACGATTGTCAGCGTCGGAAAGGGACAGGCTGGCTCAGCCCTTGCGTCGTGCACTTGATCTTGAGACTGCAGTGCGTCCGTTTCTGGAAACAGCATACCCCCCAAGCGCACAGGCGTTGTCGCCCGATGACAGCACTATCATCTGCCGGTGCGAAGAGATCACGGCAGCGGACATTCGGTCCTACGCGCGTTTGGGGTGCCTTGGGCCAAATCAGGCAAAAGCGTTCGGGCGCGCTGGAATGGGGCCGTGTCAGGGCCGGTTTTGCGGTTTGACGGTCACGGAACTTCTGTCTCAGGCAAACGGGGTCTCGCAGGATCAGACTGGCTATTTCAGGATCAGACCGCCTTTGAAACCCGTCACTCTGGGCGAGTTGGCTGCGATGCAGGACGATGCCGATTGATACCGCCGCGCCGTGTTTTTCGTCAAAGTCGAACAGCTGAACAATAGTCCCGTCAGAAAACGGTATATCGGATAGACACGGTGGGTAGGTGATGTTCGGATGCTAATGGCTCCAGCGAATTTAGTTGAAAGGCCAATGATCACCGGAACCCTAGCGAATGAACGGCTCGCTCAGGAGGCGGTTGCCGACGCGGTCTGTTTTCTGATCAACGAATGCGGTGACTACCAGTCCGCGCGCTCATAGCTGTCCGTGTCGATACAGGAAATCTGGGCGTCGTGGCTGCTGAGAACCTCCTCTGTCATGACGTCCGTGTCCTCGGCCTCCTTTTGACTCGTTTGATCCATATCCCAAGCAAGGCATGAGTCCTGCATTGTATTGGGGGCCAGAGAAAAGGGTTCCATTTCGTCTGGCATCATGCCCTTCGCCAAGTCATTGGATTGCCCAACTTCCAGCGAGAACGAGTTGATAGACGTCACTTGCGCGCCATTAAATCCCGTATCTGAAACAATTATTTCCGCGTTAATTGTCCCTTCAAATCCCGGTGGGGGTGAGATTTCCAGCAGGTCCAAATCCCACCCTTGCAAGTCAACTGCCCCACCATCCGACAAAGCCGTGTCTCCGAGTTAGAGCGTGAGCGCCGCCAACTGCATATCTCTCTTGAGATGGTGAACGCAAAGTTGGACGATACGCGCATTGTTGCGCCTACGCGAGGCATCGTTCAGGCGGTTGTTTATCCCAATCCCGGCGAAGTCATAGCGCCAGGCGAAACGCTTTTTGAACTTTTACCGACCCGAAACGAACTTGTCGTCGAAGCTCGCATCCCGAATTCTGAGGTGGGGCACGTCAAAACCGATCAACCCGTTTCAATCAGCATAGACACCTATGATGCACGTCGTTTTGGCAAAGCCGAGGGGCGTTTGAAATCTGTGTATCCGGTGCCGCTGACGGACGAGAAAACTGGTGAAACCTACTTTCGGGCTTCAATTGTCTTGGACAACTCCAAGGTGGGCACAGGCGGTTTGGCACGTCCTTTGCAAGCAGGAATGACAGTCGTTGCTGAAATGACAACCGGCGAGCAGACGATGCTTGCTTACCTGTTGAAGCCTGTCCAACTGACCATGGATCGTGCATTCAACGAAAGGTAGCCTAGTTCTGATTTGAGCATCGAAGTTTGTACAACAGGCAAGGTCGTCAACACTAAGGTCAGGGGATGCCCGTCCCGATATTCTTAGGGTCACAGGAGGCTTTGCTTGCGCAGGGCACCCAAAAGCTATCTTGTTGCAGCCAGAGTCTCGTCGAGAGGTTGCTGTCGAATGTCCAAGTCCGAGAGGTCCGAAACCCGATTGCTTGTTCTGGTTGCGCCAAGTTTCAATATGGCCGCAACCATGGGGTTCATTGATCCCTTCCGTGCAGCGAACTATTTGGACGGAAAGCAATATTTCAGGTGGGAGTTCGTTTCAGAAGCAGGCGGTTATTGCGTTTCCAGCAACGGAGCGGGCATCAATACGCTCGCCTTGGATCAGGTGGTTACTAGGGAATTCGACGTGGTTATCGTTTCGTCCAGTTGGACGCCTGAGAAACACGTGACCGCAAGGATCGGCAATGCTCTGCGACACTGGGCGCGCGGTGGTGCTATTCTGGGCGCGTTGGATACGGGTGCGTTCATCCTTGCGCAGGCCGGGCTTCTCAAGGGTAAGAGAGCGACGGTACATTACGAGCATATCGACGCCTTTCAGGAACTGTTTCCTGACGTGGCGGTCGTTGAAAACCTGTTCGTCCTTGATGGCAATCGCGTGACGTGTTGCGGAGGTACCGCGACCGTCGATTTCGCACTGCAAATCCTGCTGAATATCCACGGCAGCGCCCTAGCGAATGCAGCCGCAAGGTATGTTTTTCATGACAGGTTGAGGGGGGCGGCGGATTTGCAGCAGCCCGAAGTCAACGAACCCTTGGGCACAACCATTCCGGCAAAGCTGCGAGCGGCGATCCAGACAATGGAAGCAAATCTGGAAGAACCGTTATCGGTTCCTCAGATCAGCAAGGCAGCCGGCCTTTCACAGCGTCAACTTGACCGATTGTTTGCGACGTACATTAAGAAGACACCGGCTCTTTATTACCGAGACATAAGACTGGATCGGGCGCGGGGGTTGGTCACGCAGACTGATATGCCGATCGCCGAGGTCGCCGTGGCGTCCGGTTTTGCGAGCCTCGTCCATTTCAGCCGCTCATATAAAGAACGGTTTGGGTTGTCCCCAAGTCAGGACAGGATCGAAGGTCGTGTGCCGTTTGAGTTTCGTGCCTGGCCCATGTATCGCAAGCCTCAAGTCGGGTAAGTTAACTTTTGCAATATGGCGTGAATTGTTAAACTGACGGCGAGAAAAGTTAAGCCGATCGTCGGATTTCAGCGGATCATACACTCTACCATTCTGTCACCGGGTCCACGTTCGGCCCAGTTTGTGGAGTTGCCGATGAGTGAGCTTCCCTCCAAAGAACAATTCGCCCGAATTTCCGATGGGTTCAGCCCTGACCCTTTCAACACCAGCTCATTGAAGGCCGAAGCCTACGTTGATCCGGCTTGGCACCGGGTGGATTTGAACGAAATCCTCGCCAAGACGTGGCAATGGGTGTGCCATGTCGAAAAGCTGCGGACGCCGGGGTCTTTTGTGACGGTTGAGATTGCGAACCGCCCGATAGCTGTCGTTCGCGATCGCGAGGGGACGCTCCGTGCTTTCTATAATGTGTGCAAACATCGTGCGCATCACCTGTTGTCTGGCGAGGGCGAGACCACTCGGATCATGTGCCCGTACCATGCGTGGGTTTACAAGCTGGACGGACAGCTTGTCCGCGCTCCGGAAACCGAAAACCTGACAGGTTTCAGCACGTCGGACATCTGTCTGGATCAGGTTCAGGTCGAGGAATTCGCGGGCTTCGTGTTTGTGAACCTCGATAACGAGGCGCGTCCTCTGACCGAAGTTTCGGGCGATCTACAGACCGAGATACGCCACTGGGCACCGGATATCGAAGACCTGACATTTGGGCACCGGCTGACCTATGACATCAAGTCGAACTGGAAGAATGTCGTCGACAACTTTCTGGAATGCTACCACTGCCCGACTGCCCACAAGGATTTCTGCGATCTTGTCGATATGGACACCTACAAGGTGACGACCTACGGCATCTATTCCAGTCATATGGCCGAAGCCGGTAAAAGCAGCAACACCGCCTATGACGTGTCCAACGCAACCGTGCGGACGCACGCGGTTTGGTGGCTGTGGCCCACGACCTGCCTGATGCGGTATCCTGGGCGATCGTCCATGATCGTGCTGAATATCATTCCGGTGGGCCCGGACCGGACGCTGGAGACCTATGATTTCTTTTTGGAAACGCCCGAGCCTGACGAGGCCGAGCTAGAGGCGATCCGCTATCTGGATGAGGTTCTGCAACGCGAAGACATCGACATAGTCGAAAGTGTCCAGCGTGGGATGAGCACGCCGGCCTTCACGCAGGGCCGTATTGTTCACGACCCCAACGGTTCGGGTAAATCGGAACATGCCGTTCACCACTTTCACGGCTTGGTGCTGGATGCTTACGCGAAGGCCGCGCCGTGAACAGGCCCAACATTGTTGTGATCATGGCCGATCAGTTGGCGCCCCATTTTTGCGGTGCCTACGGGCACCCAACGGTGAAAACTCCGCATATCGATGCGTTGGCGCAGCGTGGAATGCGGTTTGATGCGGCCTACTGCAACTCGCCGCTTTGCGCTCCGTCGCGCTTTGCTTTCATGTCCGGGCAATTGATCAGCCGGATTGCGGCCTATGACAATGCCAGCGAGTTTCGCGCCTCGGTCCCGACCTTTGCGCATTACCTTATGTCGCTGGGATACAGGACATGTTTATCCGGCAAGATGCATTTTGTCGGACCAGACCAGAAGCACGGGTTTCAGGATCGGGTCACGACCGACATCTACCCCGCCGATTTTGCCTGGACGCCGGACTGGGAAGCACCGGACGAGCGGATCGACAAATGGTATCACAACATGCAGACGGTCAAGGAAAGTAGCGAGGCAATCGCAACCTTCCAGACGGATTACGATGACGAGGTCGAGTTCGCGGCCCGCCGTTGGCTGATCGACCGCGGGCGAGAGCGTGCAGGCGGGGATGATGCGCCCTTTTGTCTGGTGGCCAGCTTCATTCATCCTCATGACCCCTATGTTGCAATGCCAGAGTGGTGGAACCTGTATTCCGACGCCGATGTGCCGATGCCGGAGTTTACGCTCACTCCGGACGAACAGGACCCGTTCTCGCGCCGCGTGATGGACGGGATCGAGGCAAGCTATGTCCCTCTGACCCACGAGGAAATCCAACGGGCACGTCGCGCGTATTTGGCAAATGTCAGCTATTTCGACAGCAAGGTCGGGGCAATGGTGCGCGCGCTGAGGGATATTGGTGAGCTAGACAATACTTTGGTCGTCGTGACTGCGGATCACGGCGACATGCTGGGGGAACGTGGTCTGTGGTACAAAATGAACTTCTTTGAACACTCGGCCCGCGTGCCATTGATCATGGCCGGGCCGGGCGTTGTTCAGGGTGTGGCTGGCAATGCCTGTTCACTTGTGGACCTGCTGCCAACCTTCGTGGACATTGCCGGTGGAACGCCGGACATGTTCGGAGAGCCCGTGGACGGCCGGTCGCTGTTACCCCTTGCGCGAGGAGAGTATGACGCGGTGGACGAAGCCATTGGCGAATACTGCGCCGAGATGACGCCATACCCGGTTTTCATGATCCGCAGAGGGGCGCTGAAGTACATTCATTGCGACCCGGACCCGCCGCAGCTTTATGATCTGGCGCTGGATCTGCACGAAAAGACCAACGTGGCCGCTAATCCCGCCTATGCGTCGCATGCCAAGCAATTCGCGGACGAGGTTGCAGAGCGTTGGGACAGCGAGAGACTGCGCGCCGATGTGATCGCCACGCAAAAATCTCGTCGTGCCCTTCATGCGGCGATGGAGGCAGGGGCGGGCGAGACGTGGGATTACAATCCGCCACGCGATGCCTCGCAGGAATATGTGCGCAATCACATGGATTGGACCGTGGCCGCCAAGCGGTATCGGTATCCGCCGTTGAAGGAGAACTCTGAATGATGCTCAAGGGGAAAACCGCACTGGTCACAGGCGGGCGCGGCGGTATCGGGCGAGCAATCGTGGCTCGGTTCCTGCGGGAAGGTGCGCGGGTCTATGCCGCTGACTTGACGCCAGAGGGGTCGCTTGCTGCCCATGATGACGATGGCAGCATCTTTGTTAAGCTCGACGTCACGCAAGAGGCCGATGTGGTTGCGGCGATGGCGCAAGTCGGGCGCGAGGCGGGGCAGCTTGATGTGCTTGTCAACGCGGCCGGAATCGAGATTGAAAAGACCATAGAACAGACAACGCTGGAGGAGTGGAACCTCTCGTTCGCAGTGAATGTGACAGGGACTTTTCTGGCCGCCAAGCACGCGCTGCCGCTGTTGCGCAAGGCGGCGCAAGGGGCAACTGCCTCGATCATCAATTTCGGCAGCTATGACGGGTTTATCGCGGACCCCGGCCTTGCCGCATATTGCGCAACCAAAGGGGCGGTACACGCGCTGACAAAGGCGATGGCCTGCGATCACGGACCCGAAGGAATTCGCGTCAACGCCGTATGCCCGGGTTATGTTGATACGCCCATGCTGCAAAGTTTCTTTGCGGGCGAAGGGTCCGGCGGGGGCGGTCAGTCCATTGACCAGTTGCAGCAGGCCGTTCGAGACGTGCACCCCATGCGCAGTTACGGCACGCCGGAAGATATCGCCAATCTGGTCAACTGGCTGGCCTCGGACGAGGCACGCTATGCCAGCGGTCAACTTTGGGTTTTGGACGGAGGGCTGAGCGCGCAGGTTCAGCAGATGAAGCTATGAGCCAACCAATCGTCGTGGCCAGTGCGTTCTCTGACGCCAAAGATGTGCCGACCGCCATGAAGATGGTGGTGTACTGATGCGGCTGGCAGGGAAAACAGCGCTCGTGACCGGAGGTCGACAGGGGATCGGTCGGGGAATAGTTGATGCATTTGTGTTTGAAGGGGCCGTGGTAACGACATGCGGACGCGGGCCAAGGCCGGAAGGTTTGGCGGACGATGTCGCTTGGGTGTCACTGGATGTCACAGACGTGGCTGCCGTTGAGAAATTGGCCAGCGCGTGCGCGGAGTTAAACATCCTTGTCAACAACGCTGGCGTGCAGGTCGAAAAGACGGTGGTCGATAGTCTGGACAGCGATTGGGACGCAGTGGTCGGCACAAACTGTAAAGGCGTATTTAACCTTTGCAGAGCGTTCATTCCGCAGATGTCGGATGGAGGCGCCATCATCAATATAGGTTCAATTTCCGCTTTCGTCGCGGACCCTTCGATGGCCCTGTACAACGCATCCAAGGCTTTTGTGCATGGGTTGACGCGGTCAATTGCTGTCGATCACGGGCCGCGACTACGCTGCAACGCGATTTGTCCCGGTTGGATCGAAACAGGCATGTTGGATGCCGGGTTCGATCTGGCAAAAGACCCCGACGCCGCACGCCGGGATGCATTGGCGCGGCACGCAACCCGAAGGTTCGGCAGGCCAGAGGATATCGCAAGTATGGCGGTTTGGCTTGCTTCCGACGAAGCGGGTTTTGCGACTGGTCAGATGTTTACAGTGGATGGCGGCATGACCGCGGCTTCTCCGTTAAACCCGGGAATGTTCTGATGGATATACAACATACGGCCTGCCTTGGTGGGGGTGTGATCGGCGCGAGCTGGGCCGCGCTGTTTCTGGCCTCGGGTCGATCAGTCTCATTGTATGACCCTGATCCATCCACTGAAGCCAAAGTACGCGCCTATATTGAAAATGCATGGGCTGCGATGACAGAACTTGGCCTGGTGAAGAACGGGAACCCCGACGCGATCGAGTTTCCTCAATCCGCTGCCCAAGCCGTCGAAGGTGCGGGTTTTGTTCAGGAGAACGTGCCAGAGCGACTGAATATCAAGCATGCAACTTTTGCCTTGATCGAGCCCGCGCTTGAACCGCAGGCCATTGTTGCCAGTTCTGCCTCGGGGCTGACCCTTGGGCAGATGCAGCCCGGCTGGGCTGATCCTTCTCGGTTTGTTTTGGGGCATCCGTTCAACCCACCGCATTTGATTCCGCTGGTTGAGGTGCTGGGCAACGACAAGACAGCCCCCGGTGTGGTCGCAGCGGCCCAGAACTTTTATGAAAGCCTTGGCAAAACCACGATACGGGTCAAGAAAGAGGTGCCCGGACACGTTGCCAACCGACTACAGGCCGCGATCTGGCGCGAGGCGATTCATCTGGTTGTGTCTGGCGTGGCCTCGGTCGAGGATGTCGATAAGGCGGTTTGGGCCGGACCGGGCCTGAGATGGGCCGCGATGGGGCCCACGATGCTGTTCAACCTTGGCGCAGGCGAGGGCGGCCTTTCAGCGTTCTGCGAGCATTTTTCGGGAACATTCAACGGTTGGTGGGACGATTTGGGGCAAATTCATTTGACCGATGACATCAAGCAGCAGTTGACCGACGGCATTCACGCTGCAGCACGGGGTAAGACTCCAGCCGAACTTTCCCAGAAACGCGATGAGATGATAGTGGCGCTACAAAAATCCGTGTCGGAACTGCGTTGAGGATATCAGACCGCTCATGTGAGGGTGGGATTCCGGTGTTTCAGTCGGATGCTGGTTGCCCACCGGTTTTGCGTTGACCAGCGGCGCGAATTTTGTCCGCTACGCTTTCGCTCCACTCCAGGCGATCCTCTCGATTTTCCAGAGTTTCTACCCGCTCGGCGTCCAATAGAAAGGTCGCGCGCATTGGCATAAGGCCGTCTACAACGACCATTTGATGATCGGTGGGATCAATTTTCAGTTGTCCAGTCAAGCGAACGGGCTCGTGGACATAGGCCGGGGTCCAATCGCCTTGCAGTCGCACCCGGATCATTTGGTTCGGAGGGGGAGGGGGCATATGGCTGCACATGCCCCGCTCGGGAACCAGGTAGGCGACTTGGCTGCCGTCAGCGTCCGGGGGCGCAGGGATGGCAAACCCGGCAACGGTAATCGTTTTTCCATCGAATAAAGGGTTACCCGCTGTTCCGGCTTTTTCCCGGCGCTCCATCACGACCTGACGTTGATCAAGAAGCCAGTCAATGTCTATGCCCTCAGCCGCTAGTGTGTCTTCGGTTTCATTCAGGAGTTCTTGCCATTTCTGACGCTCTTCCGGGCTGCCACTATCCTGTTGCAGCCTGCCGCGCAGCCGCACGGTGTACAGCACATCGTCGAATTGTTCAGGGCTAAGATCGCGATAGGGATCCTCAAACACCTGTACTGTCGGGTCGGGTAGGTCCGTCCAATCAACTGAAATGCCCGCGCTTATGGGACCACCTGACAGTGACAGCGCCAGACAAGTGATTGCCAAACCTTTTAAGTATTTATCAATAAACAAAGGCTTTCCCCACGCCACGATGCTGTCTCTCACTTCAATATAGTGCACTTCGGTTTAGGGAAACAGGCCAATAGCTGTGCGCCTTACGGTTGGCTTGACCGGGGCTCTATCTTGTGTCCGGCAATCGGTCAGAGACAGCCACTATGAGACGGCATAAGCACCAAGTTGGTTCATGCATGGCGTGTGGAAGGGATCGAAAACCGTGAAGAACTCAAGCGGTACACCTTCCTCGGCGGCCTTGATTACATTTGTAGACGTCGCGAACTTGTCGATTACGCTCTTGTCGATCCGACTGAGATAGTCTTCCACGTATGGCGCGTCATCCAGACCAGACCAATATACCATATCCAACATCCGGCCTTGCGCACCTTTCTCAAGGACAAACTCTTCGTAGGCTTGCGCGAATTCACTGGCGGCACTTTGTTGCGCCATGTCCTGGCCGTAAACCGTTCTGATCACATCCAACGCATGAGCGGCAATCCCGTGACCTTTGATAGCACGATATGCGACCCCAACGCCGACGGCCCCCGCACCCAGAGCTAGAATTTTGCGACGTGAAAGCTTCATGCTACGGCCTCCGATGCAAGGAGCGACAATGCACATATAGTCAAAGTGGGATTGGCTGGTGAGCATGATGGGAAAGACCCGGCCCCCAAAACAAACACGTTTGCAGCGCCATGTAATCTCATCTTTTCGTCCACGACAGAATCGTCCGGTGATGTCCCCATGCGATGGGTGCCTTGAATATGGGCCTCTGATCCCAGGAGCGGAGAAACTGCCACATTCTCAATCGTGTCGGGTATGATGTCCGCCAGCCCGGCCTTTGCCCTGTCCAAACCGAGTTTTGCATAGTCGGTATAGCCATGCCATTCAATGATGGGTTCGTCATCCTCAAGGATGACCTGATTTTCCGCCTGAGGGATGTCTTCGGCGACCATACGGAAGTGAATGCGGTTCGCCCATTTTCCCGGTTCCGGTCGGATCGACACGGGCGCATTAACAGTTTCAATCAGAACTGCCGCCGCGGAACTGCGATCTATTTCATGATAGAAGTGATACCCGTGACCCGTTTCAGAGGTTCCGCCGTAGAACGACTTGATATTGGCTGTATCAACATGGACGTCAATGACGGCCTGTTCGTGCAGGTATTTACCTAAAGCGCTGTTCTGCACACCCGAACGTTTCAGGATGGCAGAGTTAAATATACCGTTTGTTCCAAGGGCAACAGTATTTGCGCGCAGCCGTGCTTCTGAACCATCCGCGCTTCTTACGCGGACAGCGCGTGCCTTTCCGCCTTCGATGTCGACCGCGCGGACTTCGGTATCCAGCAGGACATGTGAGCCGGCAGCGTTGAGCGCCTCAAGGCCGTTCAATACTGTGAACTTGGCGCCCACAGGGCAAATCCTGCAGACGCCGTTTGTGCAGCATACCGGACGAGAACCACCGTTTGAAATGCCTGTAGGCAATGGAACCCACAGCGGGCTTGAGGCGCGCAAGGCTTCGTCGGCGCGCGATGGTATATGTCCAGGATAGGGAAAGGGTTTGCGGCGGGGCAGAATGTGTTCGCACTCGCCGCCGGCAACTTGGATTATATCTTCTGCCTTTTCCCAGAACGGTTCAATATCTTCGTAAAGAAACGGCCAATCTTTACCGACGCCAAATTTGCTATTCAGACTGAAATCGTCCGGATGAAGACGCGGAGCGTTTCCCCACCAATAGTTGGAATTTCCACCAAACAGCGAGAACGCGACCCAGTTCTTGTGCACACCCGAGTGGTTTCGCTGCGTGAAATTCTCTCGCACAGCCCACCCACGTTCCAATTGGTCGTTATGTGAGTAGTCGGCCCCTTTTTCGACGTACAAAACGTCCAGTTCATCAGGGAGACCGCAGCCAAAAAACATTGCAGCAAAACTGGACCCCGCGATCACGACATCCCATTCCCGAGAGCTTGCTTCTTCTAAGGACAATCTCTGCATGACAACTTGTTGACCCTAAGACCGATCGATCAAAACCAATAAAATTACGCAATCTGATTAAGGATGATATAGCACTCGCGAAAAACAACCAGTGATTATTTGGATTTGCAATTTGATAGAAGTCCTCGGTAGAATTTTGTGCAAGGCGTCCTTTGTGTCCGCTTGATTGAGGGGCCGCCTGGATGTGAATTGGTACAAGTTTGCTTTGGCAATGGTTTTTAAAGGTTGGCTATGAAAAGACGGCACGTTTTAGGTTTTTTTACGGCCCTGGTTGTGGTTCCACCGATCGTGCGGATCGGGTTCATGCGATTGCAGGACAATCCACTTCCCGGTGTTGAAGACCCAAAGTTGGTCTTCTCTGAGGGGTGGCTGCTGGACGAGAACGATCTAGAGAGCGAGCTGTCGACATGATCTTTGATGCCCGCGACGAGGTTCCGGCGCTCGACGACATATATGATTGCTGCATTATCGGGGCTGGCCCTGCGGGTATCACGCTGGCGTTCAAGCTGGCAAACGCGGGTCAAAGAGTTCTTGTGCTGGAAGCCGGAGGTCAGGAAGTAACCTCAGAATCGCAGGATCTCTACGAAGGGGAAAATCTTGGGGTCGATTACTATCCGCTGTCTGCGCCTCGGCTGCGGGCGCTGGGTGGTACGACGGGGCATTGGGGTGGACAATGCGTTTTGTTGGACCGCTCGGATTTCTTGCCGCGCGAAGATGTTCCCCTAAGTGGCTGGCCCATCCGCTTTGAAGACCTGGAGCCGTATCAAGACGAGGCCGCGCACGTTTTGCAAACCGGCAGTTTCGGGTCAGAAATTCGGAAACCGGCGGATGCGACAGGAACGATCGACAGCGTGGCGCAAAGGTTCAGTTCAGACCGGCCTTTCTACGAAGTCCGAAACATTGATCCTGTGCGGTTTGGAAGCTTTTACCTGGGCGATCTTGAGAGTGCTGAAAATATCGATCTGGTCCTGTGCGCCAATGTTGTCGATTTTACTGTCGATGGCGATACCGGCAGGATTTCCCAAGCCCATTTCCGCAACTATGGAGAGGGTAAAGGGCAGGCCAAAGCGGCGCAGTTTGTCTTTGCCATGGGCGGAATAGAAAATTGCCGAATGCTTCTGAGCCTTAACGCCAGAAACGAGAACCGGTTTGGCAACCAGAACGATATGGTAGGGCGCTGTTTCATGGAGCACCCGGCCGTTCACAACGGCCGGTATTTCATCACCAAACGCCTATATTCGCATTCTCCGACCTGGGAGTTCGAGCGCCTGCGTCGCCGTGCGCGCCCGGAACTTGTCCTGAGCCCGAGCGAGGACCAAATGCTGAGAAATGGGTGGCTAAATTCTGCAGTTCGCCTTGAGCCTTTGAAGCCACGCCCCATGAGCGAAGACGAAGCTGGTAACGACCGTTTCATACAGAACCTGGAATTCAATGAGGACTACTTCCTGACGGGCGATTCCAGTGTGATTGGCGAACAAGAGCCCAACATGGCGAGCCGGTTGGTGTTGACCAATGAACGTGATCGCTTTGGACTAGAACTCGTGGGGTTGAATCTGCAGTTAACGGACAGAGATATCGAAACTCTGCGCGTCTCAACCGGAGAGGCGGCAAGGTTTTTGATCCGCAACGGGTTGGGTCGGATGCGCGTTGAGCCAACATTGTGGAATCGCGCAGAGTTGGACGAACTGGATTTCGACTATTCCAGTCATCACATGGGCGGTGCGCGGATGTCGCTTACATCTGAAACCGGCGTTGTCGATGCCAACTGCAAGGTGCACGGTGCCCCTAATCTATTTGTGGCGGGGTCTGGGGTTTTCGCAACAAGCGGCCATGCGAACCCGACCTTTACGATCGTCCAGCTTTCTTTGCGTCTCGCTGACCATTTGACAGGGTTAGCGGCTTAATCCCAAAACAGCTGATGCAGCGCACAGGCCAATGCATTGAATTTTGCTGTTGCTGATCGGTCGCGCGCACTGGCAGATTGCGTTTGCAAGCATGAGCAGGAAATCAAATGCAATCAGGATCGTCAGGCAAGGCTGTTTTTCTAACCGGAAGCCTGATGCGGCACGTGACCCGTATGTCGCTGACGACAAGTATCGGGCTGATGGCGATCTTTGCCGTCGACTTCGTGGACATGGTGTTCATTTCGATGCTCGGCAACGACGCACTGGCCGCAGCTGTAGGGTATGCGGGAACTCTGCTGTTTTTCACAAATTCCATCAACGTCGGACTTTCGATCGCCGCCGGAGCGTTGGTCGCGCGTGAACTGGGGGCTGGACAGCCTGACCGTGCAGGACACTTTGGCACCAGCGTTGCAACGCTGGGCGTTCTGTTTGGTTTAATTGTGTCCGTCATCGTATTGTTTAATGTAAATTTTCTTCTTTCAGCGCTGGGCGCTGAAGGTGAGGTATTGCGCCTGGCTGTCCGGTATGTCTCGATTATTCTGCCGACGATGTGGGTCATGGCTCTGGCCATGGCTGGAATGGCGGTTTTGCGGGCGCACGGAGACGCGCGCCGCTCGATGATGGCGACGATCTACGGTGGAGTGACAAATGCCGTATTGGATCCGATCCTTATCTTTGCGCTAGGGCTGGGGCTGGACGGTGCGGCCATCGCTTCGGTGATCGCCCGGGTGTGTATGTTGATTGCCGCGCTCAAGCCAGCGGTGAGCGTACACCGGGGGTTTGCCCGACCGTCCTTGCGACAGGTGGCCCGAGATTTTCGCTCTGTCCGTGCGATTGCAGTTCCGGCCGTGTTGACCAACATTGCAACCCCAGTTGGCAACGCAATCGTCGTCCGCGAAATAGCGCAATTCGGGACAGATGCCGTTGCTGGAATGGCTGTCATAGGGCGCTTGATGCCGGTCGCGTTTTCAGTCGTCTTTGCGCTTTCAGGGGCAATCGGCCCAATCGTCGGGCAGAACTTCGGGGCCGGGAGCTATGATCGGGTTAAAGAAGCCTTCTGGTCCGGAATTAAATTCACCGCCGTGTATGTCTGTTTGATGGCAGCCACGCTTTTCCTTCTGCGCGCTCCAATCGCGGATCTGTTTCAGGCACAGGGAGAGACACGTGCCTTGATCTACCTGTTCTGCGGCCCTTTGGCGCTTGCGTCCTTTTTCAACGGAGTGATTTTCGTCTCGAACGCCAGTTTCAACAACCTGGGCCACCCGGTCTATTCAACTTGGGTTAACTGGGGGCGGCACACGCTGGGCACCTGGCCATTTGCTGTTGCAGGCGGCTATGTCGCGGGCGCGCCCGGAGTGTTGCTAGGGCAGGCATTGGGTGGGGTGCTCTTTGCGACAGTCTGTTTGCTGTTGGTCCGCCGAGTTGTATCGCGGCTATCCGCCCCTCAGCCCGTCGATCCCTTTGCAGGGCAAAACAGGCTGCAGGCGCTGTTTGGACGGCGTGGGTGGTAAGTCGCTCAGTTGCTCTGATTGCGTGCTTCCAGCCGTTCGAGGTTCACAACCGTCGATAACATGAGGCGGTCATGGCTCCAATCCTCGGTCTGCCGCACCGAAGCAGCGGCCAGCCCAAGGACGATTGCAAACACGATTGTCAGGCCAAGGAACAGGAAAGGCATCGACGACTGGATTGTTGGTGCTTCGGCCAGTGCGACTACGCGTTGGCGCAGTACGCGTTTTGCCTTGCCGCCGGTGACCAGTGCGACGTTCAGAACACGCGGGCTGCGCAGAGCAATACTCTTTGCGCAATAGTCCAGCAGACAAGCGGTATAGTCCCGTGCGTCGATACCGCGACGGGCGACGACGGATTGATCGCAGGCAAGCTCGCGAAGCCGGTCAAACTGGTATTTCAAAAACACATAGGCCGGGTTCCAGAATAGAAGCGGGCGCAACAGCTCGAAACCCAGTTCCCATTCGACATCACCGGCGCGAACGTGTTGTAATTCGTGGGCCAACGCGAACCGCAATTCGCGTGGGGTATCAAGAAGATGGCTGGGTAAAACGACATGACGCCTGCGCAATCCGCGTACTGCAAAGGGGACAGTGATCCGGTCCGACAGACGGATATCTACCTTGGATGACCTGCGCCACAGGAAGCTGTTGTTTATCGTGCCTCGGATCGCCCATGCATCATAAGCGATGCGCAGCGTGTAACCCGCTGAGACAATGGCCAAAAGAACCAGCACAGCAGACACAAGCGGATATTCACCGGACAGCACCAGATCGGCCCAGCGTTGACGCGTATTCAACAGAGATTCAAACTGTGTGGCGGGCATTGCGATTTCGCCGCGCAAGTAGGCTGCGACTGCGATATCCCCAATGGCAACCGCACCTTGGGCAGATGTCTGGGCGGCCAGCGCAAAAATACCCATAGCCAAAATAGGGCTGAGAACGACACACAGGCAAAGGGCTTTGAGCGCCCGAAGCTGCGTGACAAACCCATATTGCAAACTTGTTCTTGCAAGTGCCGCTCGGACCACCAGCCAAACAAGAGCAGCCAGCGCCAAGACGAGGTTCAATTCGAGATAGGTATCGAGAACCGGTTTAACTGCTGTCATTTTGCAGTCTCCTTTCTACCAGTGCCCGAATTTCCTCAAGATCGGCTTCGCTGAGGCCCGCGTCGTCCACCAGACGCGCAACCAGCGTGGCAGGTGTGTCGTCGAACAGAGTTCGTGACAGGTTCTGCAGCGACCGCGCCTGATACCTGTCTTTTTCCAGAAGCGGTGTATAGATCAGCGTCTTTCCGTCCTTGCGGCTTTCGACGAACCCTTTTTCATCGAGAATACGCAGGATGGTTGCGCCGGATGTATACGCGAGATTTCGTTCTGGTGGCAGGCGATCAAGTACGTCACGGACCGAGCCCTGACCCAGCGCCCAAAGCTCGTTCATGAACTCCAGTTCGACTTCGGTCAGCAGGTTTGTTGTCTTTTTCTTTCGCATCGGTCTTTCGTGTCGCATTTCTTAGTATGCCTGACAGACAAGCATCCTTTCGCTGTTTCGCAAAGCCTAAACTTTCCAGAAAACGAAGAAGCCCCAGCCGATTGACAGGAACAGCGGTGTCCAGACGGGCTGGCCCACCAACCCCAGCCAGGCAAGGAAGATGTAAGCTGATCCAAGCAGAGTGATAAACAGCCGATCCCCCAGTGTGGTCGTCAGGCCCAGTACGCCCCGCCGTTCAATCCCATCGCGGAACTTGGTGACTTCGAGAACACCGATCAGCGCAATAGCCGAAAAGATGCCCACAAACACGGCTAGTGTCGCGGGGGTCCATGCCATCCAGAAATCGGGCCACAGGGGATCAGTCCAGGAAAACCCTTTTTCCTCCTCCTGCCCGACATTGCCCCATCCGGCTTTGGCTTGGGCCAGGGCGGTTGAAGGCAGGAAGGGGAGGGTAAGAAGTAGTTTACGCATATCGAACCTCACACACGGCCCATCGCGAAACCGCGCGCGATGTAGTTGCGGACAAACCAGATGACGATGGCGCCTGGGATGATGGTTAGCGTCCCGGCAGCGGCCAGCAAGCCCAGCTCATACCCCGCGCTGGAGGCGGTGCGGGTCATCACGGCGGCGATGGGTTTCGCCTCGACCGCGGTCAGGGTTTTCGCCAGTAGCATCTCGACCCACGAGAACATGAAGCAGAAGAAGGCCGCCACGCCGACGCCTGCTTTGATATTGGGTAGAAAGATCGTCACGAAGAAACGCGGGAAAGAATAGCCATCGACATAGGCGGTCTCGTCCAGTTCCTTGGGGATGCCGCGCATGAAGCCCTCCAGAATCCAGACCGCCAGCGGCACGTTGAACAGCGTATGCGCCAGCGCCACGGCCAGATAGGTGTCGAACAGGTGGATCGACGAATAGAGCTGAAAGAACGGCAGCGCGAATACTGCCGCCGGAGCCATCCGGTTGGTCAGCAGCCAGAAGAACAGCTGCTTGTCGCCCAGGAACCGATAGCGCGAGAACGCATAGGCCGCAGGCAGGGCAACGCAGACCGAAAGCACTGTGTTCAGAGTCACATAGGTGATCGAGTTGATGTACCCCCAGTACCACGTCGGATCCGTAAAGATCGTGATGTAATTGTCCAGCGTAAACGTCTGGGGAAACAGGGAAAAGCCCGAAAGGATCTCGTTCGTGGTCTTGAAGGACATCGCCACCAGCCAATAGATTGGCAACATCAGGAACGCGATATAGAGGATCGGGATAAGGGACCGCTTCTTCATTGCGCGTCATCCTTTGTCATCAGAGTATAAAAGAGCCATGAGACCAGCAGCGTGATGGCGAAATAGATCAGGCTCATCGCGGCTGCAGGGCCAAGGTCGAACTGTCCCAGCGCGATCTTCACAAGGTCGATCGACAGCAGCGTGGTCGAGTTGCCGGGGCCGCCACCGGTCAGAACGAAAGGCTCGGTATAGATGTTAAAACTGTCCATAAAGCGCAGAAGCACGGCGATGGTCAGGACGGTTTTCATCTTGGGCAGTTGGATATAGCGGAACACCGACCAGGGGCTGGCACCGTCGATCTTGGCCGCCTGATAATAGGCGTCAGGGATCGAAACGAGGCCCGCATAGCACAGCAGCACCACAAGCGAGGTCCAGTGCCAGACATCCATGACGATGACAGTGATCCAGGCCGACAGGGGCTGTTGCGTCATGTCATAATTGATGCCCAGAACGTCATTCAGGAAATATCCCATCAGACCGATTTTCGGCAGGGTGAAGATGTTCCACATTGATCCGACAACGTTCCACGGGATCAGCATCGGCAGGGCCATCAGCACCAGGCAGACCGGCACCCAGAAGCCTTTGCGGGGCATGGACAGGGCCACGATGATGCCCAGCGGCACCTCGATCAGCAGGATCAGGAAGGTAAAGAGGAACTGCCGACCGAGGGCCGCTTGGAACCGGTCCGAGCGGAGGATTTGCTCGAACCAACCCAGCCCTTCCCAGAAGAACTGGTTGTTGCCAAAGGTTTCCTGCACCGAATAGTTGACCACCGTCATCATCGGCACCAGCGCGTTGAAAGCGACCAGAGCCAGCACGGGCAGGACAAAGAACCATGCCTTTTGGTTTTCCGTTCTCATTGCGCCCGCTCCTCGGTTGCGATCCAGCCGTCGCGGTAGACGCGGGATTGTTCAGGTTTGAATTGCAGGAAGACCTGTGATCCGGGTTCGGGCACGGTGTGTTCGGTCACGGCCTTCAACGCGGTGTTGCCGACCATCGCGCTAACCACATAGTGACGTCCGATGTCCGCGACCTTGGTGACATGTGCTGGAATACCGGTGTCGCCAAAGCCCACATATTCCGGGCGGATACCCAGATCGGTGCGGCCTCCGTCGCCGCTGGTTGGGCCTTCCAGCATGACCTCGTGGCCTTCAAACAGCGCACGGTCGCCTTTGGCCTCACAGGGCAGGACATTCATACCGGGTGATCCGATGAAGTGGCCGACAAATGTGTGCTGAGGCCGCTCGAACAGCTCAACCGGAGTGCCGATCTGAACCACTTCGCCTTCTTGCATGACAACGACTTCGTCGGCGAAGGTCAACGCCTCGGTCTGGTCGTGGGTCACGTAGATCATCGTCGCTTTGACGCGCTGGTGCAGCTCTTTCAGCTTGGACCGTAATTTCCATTTCAGATGGGGGTCGATCACGGTCAGCGGTTCGTCAAACATCACCGCGTTCACGTCATCCCGGACCAATCCGCGCCCCATTGAGATTTTCTGCTTGTTATCAGGGCTGAGACCGCTGGCGCGCGTGTTCAGCATATCCGTGACGTCCAGCATCTCGGCAATCTCACCGACACGGCGCTTGATCGTTGCGGCATCCACGCCCCGGTTTTTCAGCGGAAAGGCCAGATTTTCGCCAACGGTCATCGTGTCGTAGATCACCGGGAACTGGAACACCTGCGCGATGTTACGTTGATCGGGGGGCAGGGCGGTGACATCCTGACCGTCGAACAGAATCTGACCCTCGGACGGGGTCAGCAAGCCCGAAATGATGTTCAGCAGAGTTGACTTGCCGCAACCGGACGGACCCAGCAGGGCATAAGCTCCGCCATCGCGCCATGTCACATCAATTTCCTTCAGCGCGTAGTCCTCTGGGCCTTTCGGCGCGGGCATATAGCTGTGCTTGAGGTTTGAAAGTTTGATCTGCGCCATTAGACCACCCTTGTCCCGTCTTGGCTGAAATACCGGCAATGCGCTGGATTCATGTAGAAACTGTGATCTTCGCCAACTTGGTAGGGGTGAACGCCTGCCGCCAGTGACACCCAAGCGTCGTCCCCATGCTGGAAATGTGCACTGGAGTCAGACCCCGACAGCTCGGTCACGATCACGCGGCCCGTCAATTCGACATCGGCGTCCGAAGTGCGGAAGGGGGTCACCCGGTGCGGGCGCACGGCGACTATGTAATCTCCGTCAGCGATGTTGGAGACAGCCCAGCCACCGCCCCCGGCAAGTTGCGCTTGTGCGCCTGAAACTGAGATGCGCGCCACGTTAATCGGGGGGTCCGAGAAGACGCGGGCTGCCGCGATGTTTTCTGGATTGCGGTAAATGTCGGCGGTGGGGCCGAATTGCGAGACACGGCCGTCTTCCATCAGCGCGGTATAGCCGCCCAGCAGCAACGCCTCTTCGGGTTCCGAGGTGGCGTAGACCACCACCGCGCCACGTCCGGCAAACAAATCGGGCAACTGCTCTCGCAGTTCTTCGCGCAGTTTGTAGTCGAGGTTGGCCAGCGGTTCGTCCAGAAACACCGCGCGGCTTTCCTTGGCAATGGCGCGGGCCAGGGCGGTGCGTTGCTGCTGCCCGCCCGACAGCTCATGCGGGCGGCGGTGCAGCATCGGGCGCAGTTGCAGCAGTTCGGCGGCTTCTTCAACACGGCCTTCGATCTCGGATTTTGCCATGCCCGCAACGCGCAACGGCGAGGCGATGTTGTTGAATACGGTCATATGCGGGTAGTTCACAAAGAACTGGTGCACTAAGCTGATCTGCCGCTTTTGCGTGTTCAGCCGTGTCACGTCCTGCCCGTCCATCAGGACTTTGCCCGATACAATCGGATCCAGCCCGGCCATCATCTTGATCAGAGAGGTCTTGCCCGATCCTGTCGCGCCCAGCAGCACATTGAAATGGCCGGTCTGCAGGGTCAGGTTTGTCGGCTTGATATGGATGACGTTGCCAACCCGTTTGGTGGCGTCTTGAAGTTCGATCATCGGGGAATCTCGCGGGGTAGTCCGAGGGTAGGCCGGGCTTGAGCCCGGCCTACGGTGTTGCGTTTACTGAGCCTGCCAGCGCTGAACCAGTTCGTCATAGTTGACGGTCTGGCCTTGCGGCTTTTCGTTCTCAAGCTTGGCCTTGGGCGAACCGGCCTTCTCTAGCCAGAAAGCGGGGTCCTGCGGCTCGTTCAGACGCGGACCACAGCCGCCGTAGACACCGGCGCTTTCATCTGCGGCCTGCATCCGGGCCATGGTGATGTCCATTTCTTCGGCCAGACGGTCCATCGCCTCTTGCGGGGTGAACGCGCCCGAGTTCACGTCACCGATCTGCTGCCACCAGATTTGGGCCAGCTTTGGATAGTCCGGCACGTTGATGCCGGTCGGCGACCATGCCACACGGTCGGGCGAGCGGTAAAACTCGACCAGACCACCCAGCTTGGGTGCGCGTTCGGTGAACGACTCGTGGTTGACCGAGCTGTCGCGGATGAAGGTCAGACCCACGTGGGACTTCTTCACATCGACAGTTTTCGACGTCACGAACTGAGCATAGAGCCACGCCGCCTGAGCACGATCTTCAGGCGTCGATTTCAGGAAGGTCCACGACCCCACGTCCTGATAACCAACCTTCTGGCCTTCTTCCCAATAGGGGCCGTGCGGGCTGGGCGCCATCCGCCACAGCGGTGTGCCTTCGTCATCCACGGTGTTGTTGCCTTCGGACTTCGGCTTCACCATGTCGGCGGTAAAGGCGGTGTACCAGAAGATCTGCTGGGCCACGTTGCCTTGGCTAAGCGCCGGCAGCGACTGGTAGAAGTCATACGACGCCGCACCCGGAGGCGCATAGTTCCGCAGCCACTCATCCCACTTACGGATCGCATAAACCGCAGCCGGGCCATTGGCCGCACCACCGCGCGACACCGACGCGCCGACGGGGTTACAGGTGCCCGCTTCCATGCGGATGCCCCATTCGTCGACCGGGACGCCGTTCGGCTCGCCCACGTCACCGGCACCGGCCATTGACAGCCAGGCGTCGGTCATGCGCCAGCCCAGGTCAGGCGCGCGTTTGCCGTAGTCCATGTGTCCATAGATCGCAACACCGTCGACTTCTTTCACGTCATTGGTGAAGAATTCGGCGATGTCTTCGTATGCGGACCAGTTGACCGGAACGCCAAGATCATAGCCGTACTTTTCTTTGAAGGCCGCCTTGTTCGCTTCGTCATCGAACCAGTCCTTGCGGAACCAGTAGAGGTTGGCGAACTGCTGGTCGGGTAGCTGATACAGCTTGCCGTCGGGACCGGTGGTGAACTGGATACCCATGAAGTCACCCAGATCCAGCGTCGGCGAGGTTGTTGCCGCCCAGTCGCCTTCCATCATGTCGGTCAGCGGATAGGCCAATTGCAGACGCGAGTGGGTGCCGATCAGGTCACTGTCGTTGACATAGCCGTCATACAGGTTCCGTCCGGTCTGCATCTGTGTTTGCACAGCCTGAACCACTTCACCTTCACCGAGGATCTGGTGGTTGACCTTGATGCCGGTGATTTCCTCGAACGCCTTGGTCAGAACCTCGGACTCGTAGGAATGGGTTGGGATACCCTCGGACAGGACGTTAATTTCCATGCCGGCGTAGGGCTGTGCAGCTTCGATGAACCATTTCATTTCACCCATCTGTTCGTCTTTCGACAGGGTCGATGGCTGGAATTCGTCGTCAATCCAACGTTGCGCTGCGGCTTCGTCGGCCCAAGCAGGACCGTGCCCCGCAATGACGGCCGCCGCCGCCACTGCGGAAAGTAGATGTCTCCGCATCTGTCTCCTCCCAAAGATTATGTGATCCGGCGCGGACCGGATGGCGATCAGCATCAGCGATTTCCAGCTTTGCTGTCAAACTAATTTTTTAGTACTTGAAGTTACCGCGAGTTAATAAATTGTTATTTATATGTTTTTTGGGATATTCTGGCGTAGCCACGCAGTGTTTTCTGCGATTGAGGCTGAGGCGAGACTAAACTGCATCTTTTCTTGCCAAGTGCTTGATTCTTTGTAAGCTGACCGTGGATTCACTCGTTTTGGGGGATTTTGCCCGGCGTCGTGGCTTCAATAAATTTCTTTTAGATGACTGAGGATAAGTGATGTCCCAAAGTCTTTTAAAGTACACGCGTGTTCTGGAAATTGTCGGGGACACAATCAAAGTCAGGGTGCCGCTGGACGGCGAAACCGACGCGGCGGTCCGGTTCAACGATTTGGCCGTGATTGAAACGGTCGACGGCCACAAAACGTTGGCTCAGGCAATCTTCATCGACCGAGACGTGGTGACCTTGCAGGTGTTTTCGGGCACCAAGGGCATCTCGACCGAGGCGACTGCGACTTTTCTGGGCCACCCGATGCAGACACCTTATTCGTCCAACATTCTGGGCCGCGTCTTTGATGGGGCAGGGGTGGCGATTGATGGCGGGCCGGACTTGTCGTCCGAGCCACGGATCGACATTGGCGGGCCGACCGTGAATCCGTCCGAGCGCGCGGTGCCCAACAAGATGATCCGCACCGATGTGCCGATGATCGACGTGTTCAACACGCTGGTTGAAAGCCAGAAAATCCCGATCTTTTCTGTCTCGGGCGAGCCGTTCAATGCTTTCCTCAGCCGGATCGGTATTCAGGCGGATGCGGATATCGTGGTCTTTGGCGGGCTGGGGCTGATCTTTGACGATTACCACACGTTCCGCACGTCGTTCGAGGATGCAGGCGTGTTCTCGCGCACGGTGATGTTCGTCAATCAGGCGATGGATCCGCTGGTCGAACGGTTGCTGGTGCCTGATATGGCGCTAGCCGTGGCCGAGAAATTCGCGGTTGAGGAAGGCAAGCGCGTGCTGGTCCTGCTGACCGACATGACCGCCTATGCCGACGCGATGAAAGAGGTGGGGATCAGTCAGGAACGCGTGCCCTCGCAGCGTGGCTATATGGGCGATCTCTATTCCCAGTTGGCGCGGCGGTATGAGAAAGCGTGCGACTATGCCAAGGGCGGCTCGGTCACGGTTCTGACCGTGACGACGATGCCCGGCAATGATGTAACCCATCCCGTGCCCGACAACACCGGCTATATCACCGAGGGGCAGTTTTACCTGCATTCGGGGGTGATTGACCCGTTCGGCAGCCTTTCACGCCTCAAGCAGAATGTGATCGGTAAAACCACGCGCGAAGATCACGGGCAGATCATGAATACGATGATCCGGTTCTATTCCGAAAGTCGCGACGCCGCGCAAAAACAGGCGATGGCGTTTGATCTGTCGGATTACGATCACCAGTTGCTGAAATTCGGTGCGCTGTTCAGGGCTCGGTTCATGGATATCAACGTCTCGATCCCGCTTGAGGATGCGCTGGATCTGGGGTGGAAAACGCTGGCCGAGTGTTTCCAGCCCGAGCAGTTGCTGATGAAACAGGCTCTGGTCGACAAGTATTTCCCAAAGGATACCGATGGCGCGGTTGCAGCTGAATAAATCGTCGCTGGCCCGCCAGCAGACACAGCTGAAAAGCTATGAGCGGTTCCTGCCGTCGCTGGACCTCAAGCGCCAGCAGTTGATGGCGGAACGCGCCAAGGCGCGCGAAGACGTGCAACGCCTGCAGCAAGAGGTGCATGATCTGGCGCAGCAGGTCGGGGAAAAACTGCCGATGCTGGCGCAGCAGGGCGTCGATCTGGATGGGCTGGTCGAGCTGAAGGATTACCAGTTGAAAGAGGTCAACGTGGTCGGCGTCAAGATGCCCGATCTGGACCGGATCGAGGTTGCGGTGCGGCCTTATTCGGTGTTGGCGAAACCCCATTGGGTCGATGCCGCCGCCAGCTTGCTGCATGACATGATCGAGGCGCGGCTGCGCGTCAAAGTCGCCGAGGAGAGGGTGCGAATTTTTGACAAGGCCGTGGCCACGATCACGCAGCGCGTCAACCTGTTCGAGAAGGTTCTGATCCCGCGCGCCAAGGCCAATATCAAGAAAATCCGCATCTATCTGAGCGATGAGCAGATGCAGGCGGTTGTGCGCTCGAAAATCTCCAAGCGCAAACATGCGCAGGAGGCGCTGACATGAGCGTCGCGCGGCTGAAAAAACTGTCTCTTGTCGGCCCGGCCGCGCAGAAGGGCGACACGCTGGAGGCGTTGCAAGAGCTGGGCTGTATGCATGTGCTGCCGCTTGCGCCTCCGCCCGCCGAGCCCGAAAAGATTAGCGAACGCGGGGCGCGTCATGCGTATAAGGCGCTGCGGTTCCTGACGGATGTGCCCGAACCGCGCCGACAGATTCAACGTGATCCCGCGTTTAAGATGGATCAGTTCGTTCGCGATGTTTTGGACCTGATGCAGCGCATCCGCGATATGACGGATCGTCGGGATTTTCTGGCCTACCGGATCGCGCGGGTACGCCCTTGGGGGGATCTGGATTTCCCGCCGACCGATGTGCTGGCGGGCAATCGGCTGTGGTTCTATCAGCTTCCCCTGAAACATCGCGAGGCATTGTCGGACATCAATCTGCCTTGGGCGATTTTGCAGGAAGACCATCGGTATATTTACGCCGTTCTGATTGCGCCCGATGATCCGGGCGACGACATCTTGCCGGTGCCGCGTACTCACACCGGGTCTTTGCCGATTCACGAATTGGAGGCGCAACTAGAGGAGGCTGAGATCGCGATTGAAGCGCTTGAGGCCGAACGGGTTGCCCAGACACGTTATCTGACCCTGATGCGCCGGAACCTGTCAGCGGCAGAAAGTGCTGCGGAACTGGCCCATGCGACCCAGAAGGTCCGCGATGCGGAGGCGATGTTCGCGTTGCAGGGCTGGGTGCCCGAGGACCGTATCGAGGCTGTGCTGGACATGGCCAAATCCAAGGACGCCGCTGTTCTGATCGAAGAACCGGGGCCAGACGACAATCCGCCGACCCTGCTAGAGCAACCGGAAAACCGAAGCGCGGCAGTTGACCTTGCCCTGTTCTATCAGGTGCCGGGGTACAAAGACTGGGACCCAAGCATCATCGTCGCCGCCTCGTTCGCGTTTTTCTTTGCCATGATCGTGGCGGATGCTGGGTACGGAGCGGTTATTCTGCTGGGCTTGCTGGCGTTCTGGAAACGGATGGGCAAAACGCCAGGTGAAAGGTCATGGCGCCAGTATGGAGTAATCATTTCCGGTGCCACGATTGTCTACGGTGTGCTGGTCGGAAGCTATTTCGGTGCATCACCGGCCGAAGGCACGGTTTGGGCCAAGCTCAAGATACTGGACCTCAACAACTTTGGCGCGATGATGATGATTTCGATCGTGGTGGGTGTATTGCATCTGGTGTTGGCCAATGCGTTGGCCGCGCGCGCGGCGTGGGGGCAGCGGAGGGCCGTTGCAAACCTCGGCTGGATCGGAGCCTTGATCGGCGGGTTTATTCTGTGGCTCAGCTATATGAAGGGCGGGTCGATGGTGCCGGGGGCGGTTGTATTGGCTGCGGGTGTTCTGGCCATTGTACTGTTCTCAAGTGAGAGGGTTGTACGCAATCCAATCGATTGGCTTTGGCGCTTGATTGATGGGCTGCAAAGCCTTGCCGGTGCGATGGGTGCCTTTGGCGATGTGCTCAGCTATATGCGGCTGTTTGCGCTGGGGCTGGCCTCGGCGTCGCTTGCGATCACGTTCAATGATCTGGCTGTTTCGGTGATGCAGGCAATGAAGGGTCCGGGCATTCTGTTCGGCCTGCTGATCCTGATCGTCGGCCATATTCTGAACTTTGCCCTCGCTATGATGAGCGGCGTCGTTCACGGATTACGTCTCAATTACATCGAATTCTTTAAATGGGGTCTGCCGGATGAAGGCATCGTCTTTCGCCCGTTCGCCCGCAAGGAGGTACAGGAATGAATGAGCTTGTATTGACATTGGGTTGGCTGGGTATCTACGCGCCAATGGCGTTGGGCGCAGCGGCAAGCGCCATTGGGTGCGCCATCGCTGGTCAGGCCAGCATCGGCGCGATGACGGAAACCGAAGGCGGCTATGGTCGGTTCGTCGGTGTTTCGGCATTCCCGTCTACGATGGTGATCTACGGGATCGTCATCATGTTTACCCTGAACCGCGAGGTGACGTCCGAAAATGCAGGCGGGCTGTTCGGGATCGGTATCCTTTCAGGCATCGCGCTTATGTATTGTGGTATCTGGCAGGGTCGGGCCTGCGCCGCGGCGATCAATGCAACGAAAGAGAAACCTGAAATCTTCGGCTTGGCGCTTGCTCCGGCGGCGATCATCGAGGGGTTTGGCGTTTTCGCCTTCGTATTCGCATTGGTCATCAGCGCGGGGATTAGCTGATGGCACAGGATGGCATGATCTCTCACGGCGTTGATGCCCTGATCGACAAGCTGCGAAATGACGGGGTTGCCGCAGGTCAGGCAGAGGCCGAGAAGTTGCGCGCAGAGGCTAAGGCTGAGGCCGCCAAGATCCTCGCAGATGCCAAGCGCGAGGCTGAGGCGCATCAGAAGAAAGCCCGCGCCGACTCGGACAATTACCGCGCGGCTGGAGAAGAGGCGCTGAACACCGCGATGCGCGATGCCGTGTTGACCATGAAAGCCGGTCTGACCGACCGCTTCCGCAAGGATGTCGAGCGCCTCGTCACCAAGGAAATGGCGGATCCTGAGATGCTGAAACAGATGATCCTTGAGGTTGTTGGGCGGGCCGCAGCAGGTGCCAAACTGGACGGTAAAGTGCAGGTGATCCTGCCCGCGAAAGTGGCCACTCAGGAAGATATCAAGCAGAACGCCGACGATATCCAGTCCGGCAAATTGACCAAATACGTGCTGGGTTTGACCGCTGAAATGCTGCGGGAACAAGTCGAGTTGCACGCGTCAGACGATACGCAGGATGGCATCCGAATTCAGGCCGAGGAACAAGGCGTCGTGCTGGACCTCACGGACAAAGCCGTAGCCTCGCTGTTGATGGAGCATCTGCAACCCAGATTCCGCGCCGTGCTGGAAGGTGTGATCCGCTGACATGTCGGACCCGGACGCCTATATCGCGCTGATCAGCAGTTTGCCCGGCTCGGAACGGTTGTTTGTTGCCAAGCAGCCGCCTCTGTCACGACTGCGGCTGGATCGCCGGTTAAAGGCGTTGGCAGCCGAAGATGCGCGGGTTCTTCGCGTGTTAGAGCACGCTCTGAACTGGAACGATTACGACATGGGCGTCACGGACGATCAGGCGATCGCGCGTTGCAAGACGGCGTTGGATGACATCCCGCAACCAACATTGAAAAAGTTGCTTATCGAACGGATGGACTTGCGCACCGTTGTTGCCGCTTTGCGGCTTCGGGATCGGGGGGAGGCCCCGCCTGCCACCTCCTTTGGTTTCGGACGATGGAGCCGCCACGTCCCCGCGCATTGGAATGATCCCGGTTTCGGGCTGGATGCAGCCATGCCCTGGATCAAAGAGGCTCGTCAGTTGTTGGAATCCAAGGATCCGCTGGGGCTGGAAAGACTGCTTTTGTCGATAAGTCACAAACAGTTAAAGCGCCACGCCGCACGGCACCTTTTCGATTTTGAGGCCGTGGCGATCTATGTGCTGATCTGGAATATCTTCGACCGCTGGGCGCAAAGCAGCGCACAGGAGGCAGCAGCACGATTTGAAAAACTGGCGCAACAGGCCATGGCCGACGTCGCCGATATCGACTTTGAGGGAGCTTACGCATGACCGCCCCAACTCCATCCACTCAAACCGCCACCGCCCGTGTTGTCTCGGTCCAGGAGGGGCTGGTTCAGATCGAAGCAAAACCCGACGCAGAAGGTCACCCCGGGCAGTTGGTTAAAAACGAGGTCGTCTTTATCCTGCCGACACGCCTCGGCCCCGGAGGTCGTCAGGAACGCCTGAAGGCCGAAGTTCTGCGCGTGCGCGGCGATACGGCGGACGTGCAGGTCTATGAAAGCACGGATGGCGTCGCTGTGGGCGATCCGGTCGAACAATCCGGGCAATTGCTGTCGGTCGAACTGGGGCCGGGATTGTTGGGTCAGGTGTTTGACGGCCTGCAATCCCCATTGCCGAAAGTCGCGTCCGAGTTCGGCACCTTCCTGCCGCGCGGTGCGGACGTGGCCCCGTTGGATGATCAGGCCAAGTGGTCGTTCTCACCGACTGTCAAGGTTGGCGATACCGTTCAAGCTGGGGACAGTATCGGAACGGTGCCCGAGGGCAGGTTTGAGCATAAGATCATGCTGCCGTTTAACTGGGTTGGCGACTATAAGGTCGTCTGGGTCCAGAAGGGAGCGGCCACGATCCACGATATCGTGGCGCGGCTTGAGGATGAACAGGGCGGAGAGCATACTCTGACCCTCTCACAGAAGTGGCCAGTGCGACGCCCATTGCCCGAGGGCGTTTTGAAACGCGCACTGTCCGAGAGGCTGTATCCAACCGAGCCGGTGCTGACATCTCAGCGCCTGATCGACACATTCTTCCCCATTGCCCGGGGTGGAACCGCCTGTATTCCGGGACCGTTTGGTGCTGGTAAGACGGTGTTGCAGAACCTGATCGCCCGCAACGCCCAGGTGGACATCGTCATCGTTGTCGCCTGCGGAGAACGCGCAGGTGAGGTGGTTGAAACCATTAGTGAATTCCCAAAGATGACCGACCCGACCTCGGGCGGCAGCCTCATGGACCGGACAATCATCATCTGCAACACGTCGTCCATGCCCGTCGCTGCGCGCGAGGCGTCGATTTTCACCGGCATCACTCTGGGCGAGTATTACCGCCAGATGGGGTATGACGTTCTGTTGATCGCCGACAGTACAAGCCGCTGGGCGCAGGCCATGCGCGAGACGTCCGGTAAGCTGGAAGAGATTCCGGGCGAAGAGGGGTTTCCCGCCTATTTGGAAAGCTCGATCAAAGGGTTGTACGAACGCGCGGGCGCCTTGAAGACCAATGATGGCGATCTGGGCAGCCTGACATTGATCGGAACAGTCTCGCCCGCTGGCGGCAACTTTGACGAACCGGTCACTCAGTCGACCCTGTCTACGGTGAAATGCTTCCTCGGCCTGTCGTCCGAGCGGGCTTATAAACGATTCTATCCAGCGGTGGACCCGATGCTAAGCTGGTCGCGTTATCTGGATCAGTTGTCTGACTGGTACGATGCCAACGCCGAAGCAGGGTGGACTGGGAAGGTTCGTGATCTTCTGGCTTTGATCGAAAAGGGCGAGCAGGTTGACCAGATGATGCAGGTGACGGGCGAAGAGGGCGTCACGATTGAGGACTTTGTCACTCAGCAAAAGGCGCTGTTCGTGGACATGGTGTATCTGCAGCAAGATGCGTTCGATAAGGTGGATGCGACCGTGCCTCTTGAGCGGCAGAAGATGACGTTCAAGCTGGTCTACGGCGTGACACAATCCAGCGCGGAATTCACCGACAAGGCAGAGGTGCGGCAGGTCTTTACCCAACTGACGGGTTTGATGAAAAATTTCCACTACGCGGCTGAAAACACGCCGGAGTTCAAGTCCACATGGGGTCAGATCCAAGACCTGTGCCGCGATAAATTCGGAGTGTAAGGAAGTGGTAGCCCGTAGGGGAATCGAACCCCTCTTTCCAGGTTGAAAACCTGGCGTCCTAACCGATAGACGAACGGGCCATTTAGGCGATACAAGCACAAGTGGTAGCCCGTAGGGGAATCGAACCCCTCTTTCCAGGTTGAAAACCTGGCGTCCTAACCGATAGACGAACGGGCCACGTTAGCTTGTGGAGCGCCTTTTACGGTTTACCTATCACCCCCGCAAGCCGAAAAATGCAGGGATGTGAAAGTTTTTTGGCAGGGCCGGGCGCGGGGCTAATGGGCCTCGGCCGCGTCCTCTAGCCTGAGCTGCACGGATTGCCGTCCGCCCCATGTGTTAACCTCAAGCCGTCCGGCGAAATGGAACCGCGCGCCGCCGTGGTTGGACAGCTTTTCACCCATCGGCCCGTCGAACGCGCCAAAGGCGATGGCGTCGAGCCCTGCGCCCACGCCATCGGATAATGACAGTTTCAGATGTGATTCGCCCACACGTTTGGCAAAGCGCACCTGCAGGTCGGGCAGGGCATAGCGTGGGGCAGGGGCGCTGGCTCCGAACGGGCCTGCTTTTTCGATTTGTTCGATCAGGTCCACCGTGGCCGCGCCCGGCATCAGGGTGCCGTCCAGTTTCAGGTCGGCCGGACCGCCTTCGCCCGCGCCTTGTTTTGCCAGCAACTCGGACAGCCGCGCCATTGCCGGCTCCAATTGATCGCGCATCACGGTCAGCCCGGCAGCCATCTTGTGCCCGCCGCCTTTGACCAGCAGCCCCTCGGCCGCCAAGCGCTGAATCGAAGCCCCCAGATCGACACCCGAGACCGAGCGGCCCGATCCTTTACCCTCATCCCCGTCAAAGCCGATCACGATGGCGGGGCGGTTCGCGGTCTCTTTCAGGCGCGAGGCGACGATGCCGACGACACCCGGATGCCAGCCTTCACCCGCGGCCCAGACCAAGGGCGCATCCAACCCGCGTTCTTCGGCCTGCTCCATGGCGGCGGCACGCACGGCGTTTTCAATATCGCGACGTTCGGTATTCAATTCGTTCAGCCGCTGCGACAGCGCCTCGGCCTCGTGTGCCGATTCGGTGCTGAGCAGCCGCGCGCCAAGATCGGCCTGACCGATCCGCCCTCCGGCATTCACGCGCGGTCCCAGCAGGAACCCCAAATGATAGCTGTTGGGGGCCGAATCCATCCGCGCCACATCCGACAAGGCCACCAGACCGGGCCGCTGCCGCTGGGCCATCACCTTCAACCCTTGCCGCACAAGCGCCCGGTTCGCCCCGATCAGAGGGGCCACATCCGCCACAGTCGCCAGCGCCACCAGATCCAGCAGAGAGATCAGATCCGGCCCCTTGGCCCCGGCCTCGCGCAGTTGCCGCCCGGCCTCAACCAGCATCAGAAAGACGACACCAGCCGCGCAGAGGTAACCCAGATCGCCGCTTTCATCCTGCCGGTTCGGGTTCACCACAGCCACGCAATCGGGCAGGGTCTCGCCGCCCAAATGGTGATCCAGCACAATCACATCCGCGCCTTTAGCCGCCGCAATCGGTTCATGGCTGAGCGTGCCGCAATCGACGCAGATGATCAGGTCGTGACGCGCGGCAAGTTCCTGCATCGCGGGCACGTTGGGGCCATAGCCCTCATCAATCCGGTCGGGGACATAAAGCGTCGCCTCAATCCCCATCTGCCGCAGCCAGACCAGCAACAAAGCTGCCGAACTGCCGCCATCCACGTCGTAGTCGGCAAAAACAGCAATCCGCTGCTTGGTGCGCACCGCCGTCAGAAAACGGGTGGCGGCGACCTCCATATCCTTCATCGCGCGCGGATCGGGCAACAGTTCCTTCAGCTTAGGGTCCAGGAACCCGGTGGCCTCCATTGCGGGAACTCCACGCCGTGCCAGAACCTGACAGACCGCACGTGGCAGACCCGCCTGTTGCACCAACATCTCGGTCGCGCGTTCCACATCCGCCGAGGGGCCGACCCAGCGCCGCCCGGACAATGACTGTTCAACCCCTAGAAAGCTCATGACCTGCCCCTGATATGCCAAGGCCGGACCCTCTCGGACCCGGCCTTTATGATTGCTTGGATCGACTTGCGCACCGATTAGGCGTTGTCGTGCGACCACATCGGTGTGCGATAGGACATGCGCCGGACCGATCCGGTTTTCGACCGCATCAGCAGGGTGGTGGTCTCAACCCAGCCCGGCTCGCGTTTGATGCGCGGCAGCAGTGAGCCGCCGGTTACGCCGGTTGCGGCAAAGATTACGTCGGCTGTCACCATCTCATCCCGAGCATAAACGCGGTCCAGATCGGTGATGCCCGCCTTGGCCGCACGTCCACGTTCGTCATCGTTGCGGAACAGCAGGCGGCCAAAAATCTGACCGCCCATACATTTCAGAGCAGCAGCAGCCAGCACACCTTCGGGCGCGCCGCCTTGACCCATATACATGTCGATGCCGGTCACTTCGCTTTCGGCGCAGTGCATCACGCCAGCAACGTCACCGTCGGTGATCAAACGGATCGACGCGCCGGTTTCGCGCACCTCGGCGATCATTGCCTCATGACGGGGGCGCTCAAGAATGCAGACGGTGATGTCGGCAGGCTCACACCCCTTTGCCTTGGCCAGAGCCTCAACCCGTTCACGCGGGCTCATATCCAGGTTGACGACACCCTCGGGGAAGCCCGGGCCAACGGCCAGCTTGTCCATGTAGACGTCAGGCGCGTGCAGCATTGAACCGCGCGGACCCATAGCGATCACGGTCAGCGCGTTGGGCATGTCCTTGGCGGTCAGTGTGGTGCCTTCCAGCGGGTCCAGCGCGATATCAACGCCGGGGCCGTTGCCGGTGCCAACCTCTTCGCCGATATACAGCATCGGAGCTTCGTCGCGCTCGCCCTCACCGATGACAACGACACCCGCGATGTCCAGCAGGTTCAACTGTTCGCGCATGGCGTTCACAGCAGCCTGATCTGCGGCCTTTTCATCCCCACGCCCCACCAGAGATGCCGACGCGAGTGCGGCCTGTTCTGCCACCCGTGCAAGGCCCAGTGACAGCAGGCGGTCGTTGAAATCAATCTTGGCAGCACTCATTTTTCAGTATCCTTAGCTCAGTATGGGCGTTTTCTAGGGCATATCCTGCGTCTTGTGCAGGTCGCAAGGGTCAAACTTCTTCAATCCGCAGCGCAACGGGCTCTCCAGCAACAACGTCAGTCTCGCGGAACCCTTCCAGCGCAACGTCAAGCGTGGCTCGGGTCGTTTTGTGTGTGACGATCAAAACGGGCGCGGTGCTTTCGGAATGTCCGTATTGACGCATACGGTCGATGGACACACCGGCATCACCCAGAATAGCGGCAACTTTGGCCAGCGCGCCGGGTTTGTCGAGCAACGCAAGACGCAGGTAATAAGGCGCAGGTAGGCCCGTAATCGCCGGGGCCGCATCCTGAAGCGATGTGGCAGGGCGTCCAAACGTCGGAATTTGCAGTCCGCGCGCCAGATCGCAGATGTCTCCCATCACTGCACTGGCCGTTGGTCCTTCGCCCGCGCCGGGGCCGCGCAGGACAACCTGTTCCACTGCGTCGCCTTCGATCACGACCATGTTCGTTCCACCTTCGAGCTGTCCCAAAGGTGAGCCGCTGGGCACCAGACAGGGCTGCATCCGCTGTTCCAGCCCGCGCGCGGTTCGCTGTGCGACGCCCAACAGCTTGATCCGGTATCCCATGTCATCTGCCTGATGAATGTCGTCGAGGCTGATTTGCTGGATACCTTCGATCTCGATCCCGTCGAAATTCGGCTTGGTGCCAAAGGCGATCGAAGACAGCAGGGCCAGTTTGTGCGCCGCGTCGATGCCGCCAACGTCCAGATTTGGATCGGCCTCAAGATATCCCAACTGCGCGCATTCCTCGAACAGAGCGTCATAGCCGAGTTCCTGCGACTGCATTCGCGTCAGGATATAGTTGCACGTGCCGTTCATCACCCCCATCACGCGGGTGATCTCGTTGCCAGCAAGCCCTTCGGTCAGGGACTTGATGACCGGAATGCCACCGGCGACGGCGGCTTCAAAACGAATGACCCGGCCAGCGGCCTCGGCCTTTTCCGCCAGTTCCTGACCGTGGATTGCCAGCAGTGCCTTGTTCGCGGTGACCACATCCTTGCCGCTTGCCAGCGCAGCCTCGACCGAGGCTTTGGCCGGGCCGTTTTCGCCGCCCATCAACTCGACAAACACGTCGATATCATCGCGCTTGGCCAAAGCGACCGGGTCGGTTTCCCAGCCGTAGTCGGAAAGATTGACGCCACGGTCCTTGCTTGCGTCTCGTGCGGACACAGCCACGATTTCCACTGCGCGTCCTGTCCGCGCCTGCAGCAGGTCCGCATGACGGCGCACGATCTTGACGACGCCCACGCCGACTGTTCCCAAGCCCGCAATTCCCAGCCGCAGCGCCTGTGTCATCCCGTGGGTTCCTTTCCGCTCGAAATTCTTGAATGACGGGTTTCGCCCGTTCAACGCTGCCTTAGCGGGTTCGGCGAAAGGGTGCAATGCGTGGTGCGCCACGACAAACACTTGGTCAGTTGATTTGTTCGCTTTGCAGCCGATCCGCCTTTTTCTGCAGCTCATCACGTCGCGCTGTCAGGTCTTCTTCAACCTCGGACGCTTCGTTGACCGGGTCTATTGGTGGCCCCAGGTTTTCCTGCAAAGGTATCAGTTTGGGGTAGCGCGCCGATTTCAAGCTGGCGGGTTCGCTGTCGTCCAGTTCTGAAAAATCAGCACAACCTGCACAGCAGAGCATCAAGATCAGTAGTGGCAACGGTTTCATGCTAGCCCCATAGGTAATCCGTGATCCCGTGATGCACCTTTTGAAGTGTTCGTTCAAGGAGGGTTCTATCTGAACAAACGTTCATATACTGTTGAGATATGGCACGCACACAAGGTTCACATTCCGATATTACCGGCCCTCGTATTCGCAAAGCAGCACTCAAACTGTTCGCGCGACATGGCTATGCAGCTGTTTCCATGCGTCAGATTGCGGCGGATGTCGGCGTGCAGGCTGGGGCGTTGTACAACTACACTCCGGACAAGCAGAGTCTTTTATACCGGTTGATGTACGACCACATGAAAGATCTGCTTTCGACCTACGCCAACTTGGACAAACCTGAAAACGCAGAGGAAGCCCTGCGCCGTTTTGTTGGTTTCCATATACGCTTTCACCTTGAACGGCCCGACGAAGTTTTCATCGCCTATATGGAATTGCGCAACCTGACCCCCGACAATTTCACGGAGATCGAGGCATTGCGGCGCGACTACGAAGACTCGCTCGAAACGATCCTCCAGCAGGGGCAGGCGGCAGGTTTGTTCGCGATCACGGACACGAAAATCGCAACATTGGCCGTCATCGCCATGCTGAACGGTGTGATGACGTGGTATCGCGCAGGCGGACGCCTTTCCTTGGATGAGGTCGAGCGAGTCTATTGGGACATGGTCCGACGGTCAGTGACCGCGTGATCAATGAGCGGGCTGAATGAAGGTGCCGTTACGCAACTCTCTGAATGCCTGCTCAAGCTCGGCCTGGGTGTTCATGACAATCGGCCCATGCCACGCGACCGGTTCATCTATCGGTGCGCCGGAAATCAGCAGAAATCGCACACCTTCAGGACCGGCCTGAACGGTGATCTCATCTCCGGTTCCGAAACGAACCAGTGTCCGGTCACCTGACATATCGCGGATGTTGACCTCTTGCCCCGCGACTTCCTTCTCTAGCAGAACACCGGTGGGTTGAGATGCGTCCGCAAATGCCGCTTGCCCCTGAAAAACATAGGCAAATGCCCTGCGGTAGGTATCGATACGAAATGTCTTTTTCACTCCGGCCGGAATCTGAATATCAAGATATTGCGGATCGGCGGCGATACCGTCTACAGGGCCTGTCTTCCCCCAGAACTCGCCGACGATGACACGAACCGTTGTTCCATCGTCATCTGTGATCTCGGGGATGTCCTGGCTTTGAACATCCTGATACCGCGGAGCCGTCATTTTCTGGTCAGACGGCAAGTTGCCCCACAGTTGAAACCCGTGCATCTGACCCACCGCGTTCCCTTTTGGCATCTCTTGGTGAAGGATTCCCGAGCCAGCGGTCATCCACTGCACGTCCCCTGCGCCCAGCGTTCCGGAATTTCCCAGTGAGTCCGAGTGCTCAACTGTTCCGGACAAGACATAGGTGATCGTTTCGATGCCCCGATGAGGGTGCCACGGGAAACCAGCCTGATAATCCTGCGGGCGCTCGTTCCGAAAATCGTCAAACAGAAGAAACGGGTCAAGTTCGGACGGATCCTGAAACCCGAACGCGCGATGCAGTTTGACGCCTGCGCCCTCCATTGTTGGTACGGATTTTCGGGTTTCCAAGGTTGGTCTTAGTGACATTGCAGCCTCCTGATACTTCGCTGATCATGTAATCTGTGCGCAATCAGCGTCAATTTGCGGTCGGGCACGTACAGTGTGCAAAAATTCGCAGTGACGCCCCCTCTGTTGTTTGTCGTGGAAAGCCGCTACACCCGGTCAAAACCAAGCAGGGGATGGACATGCAGCAAGAAGTTCTGGCCAAGGTAAAGGCGTCGACACCCAGACGATGGCTTGGCGTTGGCATGTTGGCTGTGGTTGGTGCAATGGTGTTGTACGTGGCTATGGCAACGCCGCCGGAACCCGTGTGGCAAGTATTCCTGTTTGTCGTCGGAGCAGCCGCATTTTGGCTTGCCTATCGTATGTGGCATGCGACGGATGACTGGATCGAATTGACGCAAACAGAGCTGCGAACCGGAACGGGCAGGGTGATAGCACGGGTTCAGGACATTGAAGCCATTGATCGCGGTGTGTTCGCTTTCAAACCGTCGAACGGGTTTCTTGTTCGCACCCGCACTAAAGAAGAAAACGCCTGGGCACCGGGGCTATGGTGGCGTCTTGGGCAACGTGTCGGCATAGGTGGAATGACCGCCGCAGCGGAAACCAAGTTCATGTCAGAAATGCTGTCTGCGATGATCGCAGAAAGAGCCTGAATCACACGTCGGCGGCGATCTCGTTGGTAAAGCGAGGCCGAGTAAACACAAAGTTCTGGAAAGTATAGTCGTCGGCGACCCAACCTGATCCGAAGACGGGTTCATACTTGTTAGATGTCTCAACAATGATCAGCGTGTCCTGATCCGGCATCGGCGGCAGGCTTGTCCGCATATTTTCGATGTTGCCGTCATCCCAAACTTCGTCGAAGCCGCGTTGCGTTGACCACCTTACGTAGTGCCGGTCATCTTCTTCATCAAAAACGATAAGCGACACACGTAGCTTCATTTCTGAACCGTTGTTGACCATGCGCAATGTCAGTTCGTGAAGCGAGTCGATATAAGTATCGGTTATCGTTTGTGTTTCACGCGAAATAAGGTCACCGATCGTATAGGCCGCTTTCAAGTTCGACGCGCTTTGGCGAAATCCGTCAAAAAACGTGAAAGCCCCCGTGACGGTCCACAGCATCATAGGGAAAATCAGAACAGCTTCGACCGTGAGCAGCCCGCTTTCATCGCGTGCGGTACGGGTGAAAAATTTTCTCAACATCGCGGTAAGAGACATCGGTCTATCAAGGCTCCTGTACGAATGCGGTTGTGGCGGTCAACGCGATCTGTCCGGTTTCGTCAGCCAGCGCGCGCCCCATGGAAGAGGTCGGAAACACAGGATCGATCCTCGCGCAGGCACGTAGGATCATAAGCTCGTTCGATTGGCCCTGCTTGAACTGGCGCACTGGCTTCACTTCTTCCGAGTTGTCTGTGCAGTCAGCTTCTGGCGGCAGGTCAACTCCTACGAATGCGTTCTGGATGATCATCTCAAGGCGCAGGTTCTTGTCACACTCGCGGACCATGATGGTTTTGTTGCAGATTGAGTCCTTGATCTGATCATGGGTCATGCTGGTTCCTGTCCCCAGACGAATATCCCGAACGGACTGATCGACCGCGCGTTCAAGCATCGCCTGCTGCAACGTGACAAGCGAATACTCAACGGCACTGAGAATGAAGAACAGGAAGGCCGGAAAAATCAGGACGAATTCAACCGTCACTGTACCGGTCTCAGCTTTTCGGAACTTCAGCAACCTTGCCAGCGGTTTGAGTATCATTGCGTCAACCTCAGTTTCTTGATCGAAGAAGCGATGGATGCAAATGCCTCTTCCAAAGAGATGCCCTCGGGATCGTCAAACTCGTCCACTTCGTAGACGTGACTGTCCGAACTCGCGCAGTTTTTGATGGTTGTAAGACCCTCAGTTGGCGCTTCAAAGGCAATTCCGTAAACGATCACGCCCTTGTTCTTGGCCGCGCCGCAGATGTTTTTGGTGCGCGTATTCTTTGTGGACGAGCCGACCGACGACCGAATTCCGTAGTGCCAGTTGTTTTCGTGGTTATTCTGCCAGTAATAGTTGTTCTTTGCATTCCACCAGGTGGACGCAAGGTTGAACAACTCTGGATAGGATAGGCGTTCAGATGTTCCGACTTCCTGATTTGAGGTGTTCTCGTTCGGGGGATTTCCGAACGGGTGATCAGCGGTCACATAGCTGCCCTTACGCTCGGTGTGCTGCATCCAGACCCAGCGATCAGGGTTTCGCCTATAGCGAACACTGTATTCGCCTTTCTTGCCGTTGCCTCTGTCGTATTCGGGATTGTACCAGACGTTCGACTTTCCGCTACGATAGCTGGAGTTCAACATGTACTGGGTGGTGTTCTTTCCGTCTGTCATGACAATGACGATCTTCAGAACGTCATCGTCATAGCTCAGTGGACGGGTGTTGAACTTCGCAGGGACGCTGCCATCCTCGGAAAGACTTTCGATAACACTGCGAAACTGAGGATCCAGCATGGCGGATCCCCATTTCATACCGACATCAATCGACGTGTTACCTTTCGCAGTCAGCGCGTCAATTCTGTCATGCAGGACATCAACATCGTCGGTTACGGCCGTAATCTCACTTCCGGTACGAACTGGGCAGACCGGGTACTTGGGGAACTGCTCGGCCCCGTTTGTGTACCGGAAGGGGTCGAAATGTGCTGTACGCTGGAAGGATGCATCCGGGTCCAGCGCCGCATTGTTGAACTGTGTCGACGAAAAGTTCAGGCAGTGAGAGTAGCTGTGTTCGGAGGTGACGTTAGTGAATTTGCCCAGAATTTCCTCTCCGGCGTTCACTTGGGTCGCGTAGGGGATGATCGACATCGAGACCCTGTCTGCGTCCTGCTTCTGCAGCATCAGCGTCACAAATTGCTTGGCGGCATCCCGGAGCACCTGGATCTTGGTTTTCCCGGCCTCGGCCGAATCTTCGTTCATCGACCCGGACATATCGAGCACCAATGAGATTTCCACGGCACCGACTGCTTCTTCCGCTGTGCTGGCAGCGCGGGCCGTCAAAGAGTCGACACCCGAAAAGCTCATGAAGTGAGTTCTGACCTTTGTTTCGGCGACGGCGGAAACCGTCTTGGACCCCAGCCCTTCGATTACGATGGGCTCACCAACGAGCTTCCCTTCCAGCCCCGCTTTTTCCAAATACGAAGCAACGACGTCCTTGGCGGGAAGTTTCTGGTCAAGGTCAGCGGCGGCAAGCACTGCACGATCCAGCGTTGACTGCAAATTGGCGCGGTCACGCTCATAGTTCATAACATCGACACCAATTCCGGTGGTGGCGAAAATAATAATGAAACCCAATAGCACAAAAATAGTGAACGTCCCGTCTTCGCGTTTAGCGAACGTGCGGGTCGTTGAAGTGTTTAGTCCAAATCTTCCAATTCCGCTGAGAATAGCGCGCTTAATCATTTTCTGACCTCGCTGAACAGAAGCTCACTTCTGCTAAGGAAATGTTAACGCGAGAAAATTAGCGCCGAAACGTGGCGGGATTTGGGCGAAAAAGCCTTGGATTGGGCCCTTTTCCGGGCGGAGAGGGGATAATCAGAGTTTTCTGGCGACCTCTGTGTTCAGTCTGGGAACAATTCTGAACAGGGTTTGAAAACGGCGACTCGGTCGGGGCACGAAAAATTGCGGGGATTTTGATGTTTTATTTTTGCTTAAATATTGATCGTTTACGAAAGGGGTGCGACAAAACGTCAGGACGCCAGTCGTTCTTTGGCACGGAGGTTTAAATGACGGCCACAAAAGAACCCAGTTTTCGCGAGAGTGTAGACCTGATGTTCAACAGGGCAGCGTCCCTGATGGATTTACCTCCGGGGCTTGAAGAAAAGATCCGGGTCTGCAACGCCACATATACCGTCCGTTTCGGGGTGCGGCTTCGTGGCGATATCCATACGTTCACAGGTTACCGGTCGGTCCATTCGGAACATATGGAGCCGGTGAAGGGTGGCATTCGCTATGCCTTGGCCGTGAATCAGGACGAGGTCGAGGCGCTGGCCGCTTTGATGACGTATAAGTGCGCGCTGGTTGAAACGCCTTTTGGCGGGTCCAAGGGTGGATTGTGTATTGATCCTCGCCAATATGAAGAACACGAGCTTGAGCAGATCACCCGCCGGTTTGCCTATGAACTGGCGAAACGCGACCTGATCAACCCCTCGCAGAACGTCCCGGCACCAGACATGGGCACGGGTGAGCGTGAGATGGCTTGGATGGCGGATCAATACGCCCGCATGAACACCACGGATATCAACTCACGTGCCTGCGTGACCGGCAAACCCCTCAATGCCGGGGGAATCGCCGGGCGGGTCGAAGCGACGGGCCGTGGTATCCAGTACGCTCTGCGCGAATTTTTCCGTCATCCTGAGGACGTTCAAAAGGCGAACCTGTCCGGAAAGCTGGATGGCAAGCGCATTGTCGTGCAAGGGCTGGGGAATGTGGGCTACCACGCCGCAAAGTTCCTGAGCGAGGAGGACGGCAGCCGCATTGTCGGGATCATTGAGTGGGACGGAGCACTCTATAACCCCGACGGCATAGACGTCGAATCCGTTCGGCAGTGGATCGTCAAGCACGGCGGCGTAAGCGACTACCCGGACGCAACCCATTCGGCAGACGGTGCGGCGGTTCTGGAGGCAGAGTGCGACATCCTGATCCCTGCTGCGCTGGAAGGGGTCATCAATCTGTCCAACGCTGATCGGATACATGCTCCTTTGATCATCGAGGCGGCGAATGGGCCTGTTACAGCCGGAGCAGACGAAATTCTGCGCAAGAAGGGGGTCGTTATCATACCGGACATGTACGCAAATGCCGGAGGTGTGACCGTTTCCTATTTTGAGTGGGTCAAGAACCTCAGTCATATCCGTTTCGGTCGAATGCAACGCCGACAAGAAGAAGCGCGGCATGAGCTTATTGTCAGCGAGCTTGAACGATTGGATCGCTATCTGGGGGATGCGTGGTCCATGACGCCGGGCTTCAAGACCAAGTATCTGAAAGGCGCGGACGAGCTGGAGCTGGTACGTTCGGGTCTGGATGACACGATGCGCATCGCCTACCAGTCCATGCGCGAAGTCTGGCACAGCCGCGACGATGTCGAGGATTTGCGAACGGCCGCTTATATCGTGGCCATTGATCGCGTTTCCAAAAGTTACCGGGCCAAGGGTCTCTGACGCATGCGCAATTGGGGCGGTCGGCTGCATATTCGGCCGCCCTTGTAATTTCAGGGTGTATTCCGGACGGGTGCAAATGGACGATGGCAGGGGTGCCCGGGGGCGGGTAAGCTGGCCAGAAGGAATCGAATCCGGGAGACTACCGTGTTGCGAATAGCAATAGTGGCCTTGCTAGCGGCCACACCCTTGGCGGCTCAGGAAGCCAAGAATCAAGATTGCCAATACCAGGCCGACGTTGTCGCAGCCATTCAGCAAGCGCGACTTGATAGGGTGAAAGAGCGGGACGTGCCGGATGCCGTTGCTGCCTCAAGCCCGACATGGCCGGATAACTACAACGCTGCAATCCCGCTTATCACACCGTGGGTCTATGAGCAGAAGATGCGCGATATTCGCAAGAAGGATCTTGCTGCCGCATGGCTGGAGCTGTGTTTGCAGCAATAATCCACAAGTTCAACAATTCGCTGTGGACAAACGCGTGTCATCCCCTTGGCGCGCGTTTTCATTTCTGTCAGGTTTGATCCATGTCTTTGCCCCCCGGATTTCTCGATGAACTGCGCACGCGCCTCAGCCTGTCTCAGGTCGTTGGCCGCAAGGTCATGTGGGATCAGCGCAAGTCAAATCAGGGCAAGGGTGACATGTGGGCGCCGTGCCCGTTTCATCATGAAAAGACAGCCTCGTTCCATGTGGATGATCGAAAGGGGTTCTATTACTGCTTCGGCTGTCACGCGAAGGGCGATGCGATCAGCTTTGTGAAAGAGACCGAGAATGTCTCATTCATCGAAGCAGTCGAGATTCTGGCGCGCGAGGCCGGGATGCCGATGCCGCAGCGCGACCCCAAGGCGCAGGAAAAACAGGACCGCCGCGCGCAACTGGCCGAAGTGATGGAACAGGCGGTGCAGTTCTTCCGGCTGCAACTCAAAACCGGGGCAGGGGGTGCCGCGCGAGATTACCTGACCGGTAGGGGATTGGATGCTCAGGCGCTGGAACGGTGGGAGATCGGCTTTGCCCCAGATGGATGGCAGGCGCTGTGGGATCATCTGACGGGCAAGAACGTCGCAGAAGACTTGATCCTTGGGGCGGGTCTGGCGAAACCGTCGAATAAAGGTAAAAAGCCTTACGACACGTTCCGCAATCGGATCATGTTCCCGATCCGCGATCCACGTGGTCGCTGTATTGCCTTTGGCGGTCGGGCGATGGACCCCAATGACAACGCCAAATATCTGAACTCGCCCGAGACTGAGCTGTTCGACAAGGGGCGCAACCTCTACAACCACGGCCCCGCACGGCAAGCGGCGGGGAAGGGGCAGCCTTTGATCGTGGCCGAAGGGTATATGGATGTGATCGCACTGGCCGAGGCCGGGTTCGGCGCATCCGTCGCGCCCTTGGGGACGGCGATTACAGAGCATCAGTTGCAACTGCTCTGGCGTATTTCCGATGAACCGATCATCGCGCTGGATGGCGACACGGCCGGTCTGCGCGCCGCGATGCGGGCGGTTGATTTGGCCTTGCCGTTGCTGGAGGCCGGAAAATCCCTGCGCTTTGCCCTGATGCCCGAGGGCAAAGACCCCGACGACCTGCTGCGTGCCGAAGGGCCGGGGGCTGTGCAGGCGGTGTTGGAGGGCGCGATCCCCATGGTCAAACTGCTGTGGCAGCGCGAGACCGAGGGCAAAGTGTTCGATAGCCCGGAACGTAAGGCTGCGTTGGACAAGGTGCTGCGCGACAAGATCAAGCTGATCCGCGACCCGTCGATCCGCTCGCATTACGGACAAGAAATCAAAGATTTGCGCTGGCAGCTATTCCGCCCGCAACGCCAATCGCAGAACCGCCAATGGCAGCCGCGCGGCAAGTGGCAGCCAAAACCGGCAGCAACGCCGGGCGCGCGCGCCTCGTTCCTTGCATCGTCAGAGAACGCGGAAATCCAACTGCGCGAAGGAGCGATCTTGGCGATCGCCGCGCTGAACCCTCAGGTCGTTGTGCAGTTTGAACATCAATTGGAAGAGATGGAGTGTCGTGACCTCGATCATGCCGCCTTGCGCGACGCGATCCTGCGTCATGCGATTGATGATCCCGACAACCTGAAAGACCACATTGCCGAAACTTTGGGGCCGGACGCCCTTGAAAACCTGCTGCGCCTTCGCCATGTCGCAGTGATCCCCTGTGTGTTCAAACCGGGCGACGTTGAAAAGGCCGAGATGACGCTGGCCGAGGAACTCGCAAAAATCAAAGCTCTCAGGGGGTTGGACGCAGAGATTGCCGAAGCCGAGGAGGAACTGTCTGAACTGCCGGATGAGGCGCTGACATATCGGCTGGCTCAGGCCGCCGAAGAGCGCAATCGCACAAGCCGCAGTCAGAATGAAGACAGGGCGATTTTCGACGTGGCCGACAATGGCGCGCGAATCAATCGAGATGAGAAAGACGCCTTCAAAGCAATCATGTCCGGAATCAATTTCGAGCGAAAACGCCGGTAAAGTGGTGTTTTCGTAAGGCACTGGAAAAGAAAAACAGGTAAACGGGTAGCCGAATCACTTCTACGCGCTAATGATTCGGCTGAAACGAATCACCCATCCCTGCAGGAGCATTGAATGGCCGCCAAGGATACGAACGAAGACCGCAAATCCGACGAGCAGGAACAGGAGATCTCGCTGGACATGAGCCAAGCTCAGGTCAAGAAGATGATCGCCGAGGCCCGCGAGAAAGGCTACATCACCTACGACCAGCTCAATCAGGTGCTACCGCCTGATCAGGTCAGCTCGGAACAGATCGAGGACGTGATGTCGATGCTGTCCGAGATGGGCATCAACATCATCGAAGATGAAGAAGCCGAAGAAGAAGAAAACAAAGGCTCGACCGAGCTGACCACGACGGAAAGCAACCGCGAAGTTGCTCTTTCGGGGGCGGCAACCGAAAAGCTGGACCGCACCGACGACCCGGTTCGCATGTACCTGCGCGAGATGGGCTCGGTCGAACTGCTGAGCCGCGAGGGTGAGATCGCCATCGCCAAGCGGATCGAAGCCGGTCGGAACACGATGATCGCCGGCCTGTGTGAAAGCCCGCTGACCTTCCAGGCGATCACCATCTGGCATGACGAATTGCTGTCCGAAGACATTCTGCTGCGCGACGTCATTGATCTGGAGGCCACCTTCGGCAACCAGATTGACGAAGACGGCGATGTCGAGGAACCGGTTGTCGATACCTCGAACGTGCAGGCGGCGAAGCCTGCCAAAGATACCGGCCCCGAGCTGGATGCTGACGGCAACCCGCTGAACAACGACGACGATGATGACGACGACGATCAGGCCAACATGTCGCTGGCCGCGATGGAAGCTGCGCTGAAAGATCAGGTTCTGACCACGCTGGAGCGTATCTCGACCGACTTCTCGATGCTGTCGGAAATGCAGGACAGCCGGATTTCTGCCACCCTGAACGAAGACGGCTCGTTCAGCGAAAAGGACGAAGAAACCTATCAGAAGCTCCGCGCCGAGATCGTGGAGCTGGTGAACGGCCTTCACTTGCATAACAACCGGATCGAAGCTCTGATCGACCAGCTATATGGCATCAACCGCCGCGTCATGTCGCTGGACAGCGCGATGGTGAAACTGGCTGATCAGGCACGGATCAACCGCCGCGAGTTCATCGAAGCGTATCGCGGCCGCGAGCTGGACCCGAACTGGCTGGCCGAAATGGCTGAAAAGCCGGGCCGTGGTTGGCAGATGTTCATCGAACGCTCGACTGCCAAGGTCGAGGAGTTGCGCAACGATATGGCTCAGGTCGGTCAGTATGTCGGTCTGGACATCCCCGAATTCCGTCGCATCGTGCAGCAGGTTCAGAAGGGCGAGAAAGAGGCGCGGCAGGCCAAGAAGGAAATGGTCGAAGCCAACCTGCGCTTGGTGATCTCGATCGCTAAAAAGTACACGAACCGCGGCCTGCAATTCCTTGATCTTATTCAGGAAGGTAACATCGGCCTCATGAAGGCGGTGGACAAGTTTGAATACCGCCGCGGGTACAAATTCTCGACCTATGCGACCTGGTGGATACGTCAGGCGATCACGCGGAGTATCGCGGATCAGGCGCGGACCATCCGTATTCCGGTCCATATGATCGAGACGATCAACAAGTTGGTTCGGACCGGTCGTCAGATGTTGCACGAGATCGGCCGCGAGCCGACGCCCGAGGAACTGGCCGAAAAGCTGCAAATGCCGCTTGAGAAGGTCCGTAAGGTGATGAAGATCGCCAAGGAACCGATCAGCCTCGAGACGCCGATTGGTGACGAGGAAGACAGCCAGCTTGGCGACTTCATCGAGGACAAGAATGCCGTGCTGCCGTTGGACAGCGCCATTCAGGAAAACCTCAAGGAAACGACCACACGGGTTCTGGCCTCGCTGACCCCGCGTGAGGAGCGGGTGCTGCGGATGCGGTTCGGCATTGGCATGAACACCGACCATACGCTGGAAGAAGTGGGCCAGCAGTTTAGCGTGACCCGCGAGCGTATTCGCCAAATCGAGGCGAAAGCGCTGCGGAAACTGAAACATCCCAGCCGATCGCGCAAGCTGCGATCCTTCCTGGATCAGTGATCAAAAAAGGCGCCGAGCAAGGCGCCTTTTTCTTTGGGCATCCATCGCCAACACGATGTCTTGTTCAAAACTCAATTTGGCGAGAACTCGCAAGTCACAGGGCGGCGGCGGATCTATATCGCGCTTGTCCACTCATGGGACGGGCCGGGGCGAGGCGTTCGCGCCAATGACCCCCGGTCTCAGGCTTTGGCAGGCACGTCCAATCTGCTTCGGAACGCGCTGGGGGCTTGACCGGTCCACCGTTTGAACGCTGTGGAAAATGCCGGTTGGTCTGCGTAGCCCAGTGAAAAGGCGATCTCTGCCAGGGGCATGCCGTTGGTGATAAACGTCTGGGCCAGATCACATCTCAGGTCTTCAACGATTTCGCGGTAGCTGGTTCCTTCGTCCTTTAGCCGCCGCGCGAAAGTGCGCGAACTTAGTCCCAAGTTGGCAGCTGCGTCCTCGGATTGAATGATCGCACCGGGCAAAGAGCGCGTTATAAGCCCTTCGACCTGAGCGCGCAGCTTTTGTTTAGGCTGCCGCTTCTCGGCGATCACGCGGTCTCCGTACTCCAACAGGTGCTCACGCAGCTTTGGATCGTAGGTTGGGACCGGAAGGTCCAGTGAGGACAGCGCGAGAACGATTTCCAGTCTTTCGGCACCGAAAAGAACCGGGAAACCGGCCAACCTTTGGTATTTGCTTTGATTTTGACCAACCTCATGCTGGAAGCGCATTTCAATAGGGAAGAAGTCCGTTTGGGTCAGATCGCGTAGCCGTGCGAGACCAGCGAAAAGCAAGAACTCGGTACGCCTGTGATAGCGGGCATAGCTGGCATCTTTCCATTCCGCTTCGATCGCTGCAAAGTTACCGGCGACACGAAGGCTGAATATCACTGCCGGGTCTATGATCCCGTGAAAGCGCGACGTGTTTTCCAATACCTGCTTCAAGTCGCGCGAGTACTTGCTGATATACGCTGTCAGGCTGGACGAGGACTTGTATTGCATCCCGGCCCGGGCCGCGAAAGTGGTATCCGCCAGCGCATCGCAGGCGAAGCGCACGAACAGCGCCTCTTTGTGTGCGCTGTAGGTTGAGGCCGACGGCGAGATGTCTTTGCGATCGAGGCCGCTTTTTTCCAGAACCTGATCAACAATGGCCGGATCGTTTGCTTGTTCTTCAAGCATTCTGGTCAAGAGGTGGATGCGAGTAATATCAACGTCCATAACTATTTTTACGCAATCAGAGTAAATTATCACCCGAGCAAACGCCCAGATATCATGGCTTAGTTCCAAGTCGTCTGACTTGTAATCGTAAAAGGTTGGCAGAATTCGGCAAGACCTGCATTCAGGAACAATCTATTTTCAGCGCGTTGTCGGGTTGGTACCTTTTGGGGATGAGGTCAGAGCCCAGCTAAACTGTCGCGCAGACGACCTGAGGCTCCCCGGCACATTCAAACCTTGATAAAGTGTCGCTTTGCATCGCCGTGTGCCCTGTTCTGCGAGCCTTGGGTTCTGTTTACCCTGTTCCAGCGCGTGTTCACGCGATACTGGGGGCGTCTGAATTGATTGTGAACCTGCTTTGCCCGTCAAAGAAGTATACTATTTCAAAATTCACCTCGAAACAGGAAAGAGTATTGATATGAAAAAGGTTGTGATTTTGGCGGTATCCGCCGCGATCTTGCTGAGTTCGCCGATTTCGGCGGTTGCTGCCCGGAATGGGTTTCAGACAGTCGCCCTGAACAGCACAGTTTTCGAGGTGATCCCTCGGTCGCGCCGGGATGTGGATGGATATTGGTGTGCGGCTGCCGATTTTGCGCGCAGGACGCTGGGTGCAGGCTGGCAGGATCGAATTTACGTTGTGCGTGGCTATGGCCCAAGTGAGGCGACAGGACGGCGGACGTCGGTTCAATTCTCGACACTGCCGCCCGAGGGTGGTGTTGCCCAGCAGGGCAGCTTTATTTCATCGGGTTTCAACCCCGGTGACAGCATGTCCGTGCAGGGTGCAAATGGGCGTTGCAACGTGCGTCCCTTCCTGAATTGACGCAAAGTGAACCACCAGATGCTGACCGAGTTTTCTATTTCGACGCGTGGTCCAGGGTTGTACGAGTTCACTTCCGACGTGCGCAACTGGCTGGCTTCGGTCGCTGGCGACGGGTTGCTGACACTGTTTGTAAAACACACATCCTGTTCCCTTGCCATTCAGGAAAATGCGGACCCAGAGGTTCAGACGGATTTACAGGCATTTTTTGAAAGGTTGGTGCCACCGTCTGATCACCCGTCAATGGCTTACCTGCGTCACACTTATGAAGGACCAGACGATATGCCAGCGCATATCAAGGCAGCCTTGCTGCCTGTTTCCCTAAGCATTCCGGTGTCGGCCGGGAAACCCTTGCTTGGGACTTGGCAGGGAATTTACCTGTTTGAACACCGCGTGATGTCGCACGACCGCAGAGTGGCGGCGCATTTCTCTTGAACCCTTTATGTTGCGGTGAAAATTTCCGACTACCCAAACCCTAGCGGCTGCCCTATAGTTGTGGGTAAGTAAGCCATAGTACTTACAAAAAGAGGCGGAATAGGGACGAGGAGACGGCGGATGCGCTGCCCGTTTTGCGGAAATATCGACACTCAGGTGAAAGATTCACGTCCGGCAGAAGATCACGTTGCGATCCGCAGGCGTCGTTTTTGCCCGGCTTGTGGTGGACGTTTCACAACCTACGAACGTGTGCAGTTGCGCGATCTGGTGGTGATCAAAACCAACGGAAAACGTGAAGACTTCGACCGGGATAAACTTGAGCGGTCCATTCGCATCTCGATGCAAAAGCGCCCCATTGACCCGGACCGGATCGACCAGATGATTTCCGGCATTGTACGTCGGCTGGAAAGCATGGGTGAGACCGACATCCCCTCTAGCAAGATTGGCGAGATCGTCATGGAAGCTCTGGCGCGGATCGACACCGTGGCTTATGTTCGCTTTGCAAGCGTGTACAAGAATTTCCAGGCGGCCGATGATTTCGAGGAATTTGTCCACGAATTGCGACCGCCGCAACCTTCTTCGGACGAGTGAGCGAAACAGATAAGCGATATATGGCGCTGGCTTTGTCTTTAGGTCAGCGCGGGCAGGGGACGTGTTGGCCCAACCCGGCAGTCGGGTGTGTGATTGTGCGTGACGGTCGGATTGTCGGTCGCGGCTGGACTCAGCCCGGAGGCCGCCCCCATGGTGAGACAGAGGCTCTGGCCCAAGCCGGAGAAGCTGCGCGCGGGGCAACGGCCTATGTGTCGCTTGAACCGTGTGCGCATCACGGCAAGACTCCTCCCTGTGCAGAAGCGTTGATTGCCGCCGGGGTGTCACGCGTCGTTTCCGCGATCGAAGACAGTGATCCGCGCGTGGCAGGACAGGGCTTTGCATTGCTGCGTGACGCAGGGATTGAGGTCACAACCGGCGTTCTTGCGGATAAAGCTGCCCGTGATCACGCAGGTTTCTTTTTGAAGACCGAGCAGGGTCGCCCCTTTGTCACGCTTAAACTGGCCAGCAGTTTTGACGGACGGATCGCAACTGCCACCGGTCACAGCCAATGGATAACTGGCCCCAAGGCAAGGCGCGACGTTCACGCCATGCGCGCGCGACACGATGCGGTGATGGTTGGTGCCGGGACTGCGCGCGCGGACGATCCATCTTTGACCGTCCGGGACCTTGGAATTGAGGCGCAGCCCGTCAGGGTTGTTGTCTCGCGTCATCTGGACTTCCCGTTGATCGGTCAACTTGCGAGAACTGCTGCGAAAATCCCGTTGTGGCTTTGCCACGGTCCTTCGCCGGATGCCGAGCGTGCCCGGGCATGGGAGGGGGTGGGCGCGACTTTGATTCCCTGTGCTTTGAAGGATCACCAGATTGACGCTTTTGACCTGTTGCAGCAGTTGGGGCAGGCGGGTCTGACACGAGTGTACTGTGAAGGCGGTGCGGCATTGGCGTCGTCGTTGCTGGCTGAGGACTTGGTGGACGAACTGGTTGGGTACACTGCTGGTCTGACCATCGGCGCGGAAGGTCTATCCGCTATCGGTTCGCTTGGGCTTGAAACGTTGGAAACCGCCCCACGGTTCGAGTTGATCGAGACACGCGCAATCGGGCCGGATGTGCTGCACCGTTGGGCGCGGTCACTGCGTTAACGTCGCCAAAGATGTGCATGTGTGGCAAACACGCCCTGTAACTTTGACAAGAGGCGCAGGGGGTGGCTGCCGGCTGATCCGTAGCCCTCTGCCAGTCGTTGCACGGCAACTTCGACGGGGCATGCTTGCCCTGTGATGGGGTCCATATAGCGCGGATAGTCAATAAGAGCGGCGTGCGTCAGACCCGATAGAGAAGGGCGCGCGCCACGCCGTGCAGGGACCGTTCCGAGGTCACGTGTCAGCCCCCAGCCAGCGTAGAATGGCCCACCAAGGGTTGTTACGCTGACGCCGCGCAACAGCGCCTCGAACCCCAGCAGCGAGGTCATTGTCCAGACCTCATGCACTTGTGAAAGCAGCGCAGCAGGGTTCGTGTCGACCGCCACGACGTCGGCAAGGCCGTCGGTATCTATTTCGCCCGTGCGCAGGCGCGCTTCGACATCCGGGTGTGGCTTGTAGACGAGTACAGCGTCTGGGTTCGCCTCGCGAACAGCGCGTAAAAGATCAAGGTTGGTGCGTATATTGCTTGTTCCCAACTGGATCGATGCGTCGTCTTCAACCTGTCCGGGTACCAAAATCCGGTGCCCTTCCGGGATCGTTGGGCCAGATCCTCCGGTATTGTATTTGCTGACTTGGGCCGAAACGATGCGCGAAATCAACCTTTCGACGCGAAGCTCTTGATCCGGTCGCAATGTTTCGCGGCGTGCAATCATTTCCTCAAGCTGGCTTGGGCGGGTGGGGTCGTAGTAAATACCCAGGGTGTCGGTCGCCAATGACAGCGGCGGCACGAGACGCGCACCCAGCCCTCGCGAGCGAAGAAAACCATCTTCGACCCGCACCACGTCCCCGGCGTCTCTGGAGCGATTGGCCCAGACCATATGCGGTCGGTCGGAGGGCGCAGGGATATCCGACGTGAACAGAACTTTCTTTTCGCGTCCAAACATTTTCTGCAAATGCCTGCGTTTCCACAGGCGCATGCCAGAAGCCGTCCAACCCTTGCGATCCTGCCGCCACGCGCGAGTTTGCGCCTCAAGTGTGTCGAGAACGGTTTCCATTTCGCATAACTGATCCCGAAAGGGGTCGTACCATGTTGGATAGAGGATCATCGCCGCCGCAAACAACTGCGCTCGGGTCAGGGTGCGCTGTCGGTGGGGAAGGTAAGCCTCGTCTTGCGTCAATCCCCAGCCAGCATAGAAAGGCTGCCCGAAAACGCGCGGTTTGTGCCCCGCAAGGATCGCCTCGAAACCGAATTGGGACGATAGGGTGTAAACGCCGACCGCTCCCTCCAGCAAGGTCCAGGGGCTGATAGGCTCACTCAGTATCGAGACGCGGTCGGATTGATCGTGGTCCGAATAGTATCCTGCGCGATGCCCTTCGATGGTTTCAGGGTGGGTTTTGATCAAAATGCGCGCGCCGGGGTTTTCTTCTTGCGCCATGACCAGCATCTCACGAAACCGGGCGTGGTCACCGTTGCTGGCCAATACGGATGCGTCATCAGAGGCTTGATCCACAACCAGAACATATCCGGGGTTTGGGGGCTGAACGGTCGTGTCAAATGCTGAATACTTGCTGAGGTGCAGCTCTTTCAGTCGCTCTATCCCGCCACGGGCCCGATTCAACAGGGCCGTGTCGTCCAGAGGGTGCGTGTTCAGAAGTGTTTCGAGCCCCGACGTGTTCGTTGCGTCGAAATGTACCCCGTTTCGATCGAGCAGAAGACCAAGAGGTGCCTCTCCGCCGCGTCCGGGGTGCAGTGAGCGCAGGAAGGCATCCTCAACTCGGAGCATCGGAGCATCGTACTTTTCCGCGATACTCAGCCCACGATGTGCCGTCGGGCTGTTGCCCCAAACCCCGACCATATCGCCGTCTTTGGGTAGGCCCACGCGAATATCATACCCGGCGAGTCCCAAAATGCGTCGGACACGTCGCTGGGTCAGAAAACCACCATTGTAGACGAACAATCGGCGGCGTTCGGACCCGGCAGCTGTGTCGGAATACATCACCCGCCCGTAAGCGTGGCAACGTTAGCGAAAGGTGTCAGTCCGCCCGCGATCAGGGAAATAGACTTGCTCCATTGTGCGTACGGAGCCTCGGTCACATAGATTGTGTCGTCATCGCGGATCACAAAGTCCCGGGCTATGAACAAGCCATTCGGGGCCGTCAGGTTCAACAGGTAGATCATGCGCTGATCGCCTTGCAGGTTCGCGCGCCCCATGACCGAGCGCGCGATGTCTTGCCGCTCTTTTCTCAGGACGAAAATACCGGTTGGATCAGACGACAGGGACAGCAAGCCGCCAACCTGAGCAAGCGCCTCAAGTGCGGACAGATCCTGACTGTCGAACGCGACACGCGATTGCCCTCCGGTCGCGCCCAGAGCAATGTAGGATCTCGCGTCGGCCTCAACCAGAATTCGGTCACCACCCCGCAGGGCAACGTCCAGACGGGGATTGCTGAACAGGTCTTCGTACCACACCGTTCCACGTTCGTTGCCACGAATGAGTGTTACCAGCGCAATGTCAGAGCCAACGGAAACACCACCCGCCTGAGACAGCATTCCAGCCAGCGTGCGGGTAGGTCGTTCAATCGGATAAATTCCGGGTGCACCGATGGTGCCAGTCAGTGAAACGGTTGATCCATCGCCAGCAATGCGTCGCACCTCAACCTGTGGATCGGGCGTCTGGTCACGAAGCTGTTCCGTGATCAGCATGCGCAGTTGTTCCGGCGTGTTCCCTGCGGCACGAACGCGACCAGCGTAGGGGACAAAGATGAACCCATCGCTGTCGACCTGAACTTCATTCAGTGCAGTCGCGGACCCCGTTTCCCCGGCCAAAAGGCCATCATCGACGTTTTCCCAAACGGTAAGTCCCAGCACATCGCCGGGACGAACCGTGTCTGCGGCCAAACTCTGCGCGCTTTGAAGGGAGGGAGGGAAGCCAAACTGCGGAATTGCAGAGGTCGCCTGTGCGACGCGGTCGTCGACTTCTACGACGAATGCATTTCCGCCATTTTCGACGGAGCCAGCCAGAATTTCGTTCTTGTTGGGGCCAGACTTTGGAAGTTGGCACGCGGCCAGAAGGCCAAGCGCGGCCACGAGGGAAACCCCCCGTATCCATTGGATTGGAAAGCTCTGCACTGCCGAATATCCTCAGTCTTCTTTTGTTTGCGCTAGGCTATCTCTTTCCCGCGACGACTTCCAGTATCAACCTGTTCGATTCCCTCCACTATTCTCAACTGTGGCGTCTGAGTCTCTTTCGTGGGCAGAACCGAGCAAAACGGGTCTTGATGGCTTAGCATCATGTCAGCCACACGGCGCAGCAGTTGCCTGCGGCCATGTCTGGAATAAAACCCGCCCGGAATTTGGCAGGTCTTCAACAGAAAATCCCGATACACCTGATAGGCTTCATGAGCAGGCGGAGTCGGATTGGTAAAGAATTCGGCGATGGGTTGCCGGGAAACAAATTCCGGTTTGTCGTAGACCGATCTTCCAAAGGTGCGCAAAGGGATACCGCGCCACAAGACCTGCTGACCAGCGGTGGAATTTATCGTGACCGCTGAATTGGCTTCGTCCAATAGCTTGGCCAGTTTTCCGCCGGGGACAAAATGCACCCGGTCCGCCACCCCGTATTCCTTGGCAATCTGGCGGGATTTTCGTTTCAGAGGCTCACGGTGGTTTTCCAGCGGATGTTCTTTTATGACCAGTCGATGATGCGAAGGGGCACCTTCGGCAAAACCCTTGATCGCCTGTTCCAGAAACTCGGACATGCATGAGTAGTTCGAGTGAAACTGTACCGAACTATCGTGACCCAACTGCAAAAGCACCAGATGATACGGCAATCCGCTTTTCCGTGCCTGCATGGTAGCCCACCGACGCTGCAACCTGTGAAACGGCATAAGCATCAGGCGTTTGAAATATAACCTGAATTCCTTTGCCACCGGCAGCTCTCGGTGGCGTTTGAAGTTTCGATAGCGCCGATTGAGAAACAGAACGAACCAGTGATAAAGCGCGCCGTAGAAGATATGCTGCCGCATGTCGCCCCAATGTGATGGCGGCGGTGGCTTGGGTATTTCGGACCGATCCAAGGCCTGCTCCATCTGCGCGACTTCCAGTTTCATCAGACGCGAGTTGCCGTTCGAGCCCGAACGCTCGTAGGTCACCCACCATGGGCGCAGATACCCTTCCTCGAAAACGTGGACAGTGATGTTTAGTTCGCTGGCAATCTCGACGGCGCGGGCGTGGACCGGGCGCGTGTCCCCATACAAAACGATGTCGGTTACTCTAAGTTCGTGGACAAGGTCGGCAAACCGTTTGGGCCAATCCTCAAGCGGGTCGAGATAGGGGATATAGCTGCCCCGGTGAGACCAAAACGCGGCGTCGCCTGCATTAAAGCCAACGCGCCAGACTTCAGCGCCTGACGCCCGCAATGTGCGCCCCAAGGCGTTGAAGAACGGTCCGTGAGGTCCCTGAAGAAACAGGAACACACGGGGGTGCGAGCGCGAGGTGTGAAGTGGCATTGATGCTGCTCGTGTTTTTCGGTGCGGAATTTATGCCTGTTTGTATCATTCGCGGCAAGGCGGGGCTTGCCCAACACCGCGGATACGCTTACCTCGGCAAGGAAATCTGGTCAAAGATTAGAAGCTGAGGGTTAATCAATGTTCACTGGGATCGTTACGGATGTCGGCACTGTCACCGAGCTGGACCAGCAGGGCGATCTGCGGGCACGGATCAAAACGGCCTATGATACGTCGGGTATTGATATCGGTGCCTCGATCGCCAGTGATGGTGTTTGCCTGACCGTGATCGCGCTGGGCGATGACTGGTATGACGTGCAGATCAGCGCCGAGACCGTATCAAAGACCAACCTTGATAGTTGGCAGTTGGGCAAGCGAGTAAACTTGGAACGCGCCCTCAAAGTCGGCGATGAGCTGGGCGGCCATATCGTCTCGGGGCATGTCGACGGCGTGGCAGAGGTTGTGGGCTTGGAGGATGAAGGCGACAGCACCCGCGTGACTCTTCGCGCGCCCAAGGATCTTGCACGGTTCATCGCCCCCAAGGGATCAGTGGCCCTGAATGGAACCTCTTTGACCGTCAACGACGTGGACGGGTGCGACTTTGGCATCAACTTCATTCCTCATACCAAGGAAGTGACGACTTGGGGCGACGTGTCCGTTGGTGATCGGGTCAATCTGGAGATCGACACGCTGGCCCGCTATGTGGCGCGCTTGGCCGAGATGTCCTGAGCCGCACATCTACGTCGCGTTCTGATCGAACCTTGCTGCCTGCGGGCTGGCCTTTGGGCGCGGGGTGGTCTATCCAACCGTGCAAACTTGCTCTGCGAAAGGCTGCCTTATGAGCTTTGAAACCCCCGGACCCGTCGAGGCGCAATTGCGTGATGCGATCAGCCCGATCGAAGAGATCATCATCGAGGCACGCAAAGGCCGGATGTACATTCTGGTCGATCACGAAGATCGCGAGAACGAGGGCGATCTGGTCATCCCCGCCGAATTCGCAGATGCCGAGGCGATCAACTTTATGGCCACACATGGGCGCGGGCTGATCTGCCTGCCGATGACAGCCGAACGCGTGGATGCGCTGGGTTTGCCGATGATGGCCGTGAACAACTCGTCGCGCCATGAAACGGCGTTTACCGTGTCCATCGAAGCGCGTGAGGGCGTATCGACCGGCATCTCTGCTGCCGACCGCGCGTTGACCGTGGCGACCGCGATCAACGAACAGAACACGATGGCGCAGATCGCCACCCCCGGCCACATCTTCCCTCTGCGTGCCAAACGTGGTGGGGTGCTGGTGCGTGCGGGTCATACCGAGGCGGCGGTTGATATTTCGCGCTTGGCCGGGCTGAACCCGTCGGGTGTGATTTGCGAGATTATGAAGGCCGACGGCACTATGGCGCGCCTGCCTGATCTGGTCGAGTTCGCCAAAGAACACGATATGAAGATTGGCACGATCAGCGATCTGATCGCGTATCGGTCCCGCAATGACAATCTGGTTGTCGAGACGTCGCGTGAAATCGTCAATTCAGAATATGGCGGTGAATGGGAGATGCGGATATTCACTGATCAGACCCATGGCATCGAGCATGTTGTTATGATCAAGGGTGACATCACAACCTCTGAACCTGTCCTGACCCGCACCCACGCGCTGCACGAAGCGCCCGACATTCTGGGTCTTGGTCCCAAGTCGTCACGCGAGCTGCCCCGCGCGATGGAAAAGATCGCCCAAGAGGGCCGGGGAGTGGTCTGCCTGTTCCGGCAGCCGCGTAATTCGCTTTATGCGGCTGAGGACGAAGGCCCGCGCACCATCAAACAAACCGGTCTTGGCGCACAGATCCTGTCCAAGATGGGTATTCAGGAACTGGTGCTTCTGACCGACTCGCCGGAAACCGTATATCTGGGGCTCGACGCCTTTGGCCTGTCCATCGTCGGCACCCGCTCTATCCTCAAGGATGATTGATTGTGGCTGAACAAGACAAACACGGCGTCCTGCCGACCCCGACCTTCGACAAGCCTGTTAAGCTGCTGCTGGTGGTGGCCCCGTTCTATCGCGCCATTGCGGACAACATGGTCGCTGGTGCCAAGGCCGAGATTGAGGCCGCGGGCGGCACTTGCGACGTGGTCGAAGTGCCGGGTGCGCTGGAAATCCCGACGACCATCGCCATGGCCGACCGTCAGTGCAACTACGACGGCTACGTCGCGCTGGGTTGCGTTATTCGCGGCGAGACCACGCATTACGAAACCGTCTGCAACGATTCCAGTCGCGCCATTCAACTCATGGGCCTGCAAGGTCTGTTGATTGGCAACGGCATCCTGACCGTCGAGAATGACGAACAGGCCGAGGTTCGCGCCAACCCCGAAAAGATGAATAAAGGCGGCGGAGCTGCGGCTGCGGCCTTGCATCTGATCGCGCTCAGCCGTAAGTGGGGCTCTTCCAATAAGGGCGTGGGCTTCAAGCCCCCGTCCGAGTCCATCCTAGTGGCGGGCGATAGCAACGGATCCACGACAGCATGACCGAGACAGACGCGCCGAAACCGGCCAACCAGAAACGCCTGATGAAATCCGCCGCACGCCTCTATGCTGTGCAGGCGCTGTTCCAGATGGAGCAGTCGGGCCAGACAACCGAACAGGTTGTGAATGAGTTTCTGGATCACCGGTTTGGTGCTGTCTATGAGGGTGACGAAATGCTGGACGGTGACACCCGCCTGTTCCGCAAACTGGTCGAGGATGCTGTGAATTATCAGGCCCCAATCGACCAGATGACCGACCGCGCGCTGGTCGCCAAATGGCCCATCGCGCGCATCGACCCGACCCTGCGCGCCGCGTTTCGCGCGGCAGGGGCCGAACTGACGCAAAGCGATACACCGCCCAAAGTCGTGATCACCGAATTCGTGGACGTGGCGCGTGCTTTCTTTCCCGAAGGAAAAGAGCCGAAATTCGTCAACGCGGTGCTGGATCACATGGCCCGCGAAGCCCAGCCCGAGGCATTCTGACGCCTTTACCCGGGCCTCACATGCGCTAACCTGAATGTCAGAGCGTAAGGAGGCCCGTTATGCCCAAACTGATCCGTCTGTACATTACTCAGGTTGCTTGGGGGTTTGTGATCTCGGCGGTGTTTGTCGGGGTTTTGCTGGCGTTTAATGTGGCCAACCTGCGTAGTCTCATCACCGGGTCAGATGTCGGCCTGATCGCGTTGCTGATGATCTGGTTCATGAACGGCATCGTCTTTGCCGGTGTGCAATTTGCTTACAAGATCATGAGCATGGCCGAGAAACCCGGTGGCCCGCGCCGTGGCTCTCCGGTCGTGCACAACTTTGAGCCTGCTGTTGTGCGTCAGGATGCCCCCACGTGGAAATAATCAAATCTTGGAAAATGTGGCGGGACCGCCAGACAACCGTGCGGTGTGATTCCCGAGGACCTGTTTGTACAGGTGGGCGCCAGGTAATCAGGCCAGGACCTGAACAGAGCCAGCCCCCTCGGAATTGCTTAAGGCCACCAGAATGCTACCTGTCACAAGAAGGGCAGAACCCGCCAAGCGTCTAACTAGTGTTTGGCAGCCGGATGCGCAAGGGTGCGCGGGTTGATTTTTGTTCGCTAATTGTTCACATTTGGCAGATGACATTGGACCTACAGCCCGGACAAAGACTTGCGCGCGGTGTTGCGCGTCACCTCAGCGCGCATGGGTTTGTGTCTGTCGAGGAATTCGTGCCATCGCGCGGACTTCGGGTCGATGTCATGGGATTGGGGCCCAAGGGCGAACTGTGGGTGATTGAATGCAAGTCCAGCAGGGCAGATTATCAGTCGGATTCCAAATGGCAGGGTTATCTGGAATGGTGCGACCGGTTTTTCTGGGCCGTGGACACCGATTTTCCGACCGAGCTGCTTCCTGCGGAAACCGGCTTGATTATCGCGGATGCCTATGACGCCGAGATTGTGCGCATGGCACCCGAGGACAAGATTGCCCCGGCGCGCCGTAAGAAAATGATTCAGAAATTCGCGACCGATGCTGCCCGCAGGTTGCACACCCTGCGCGACCCGAGGCTGTGACGGATCAGTCTTTTACCGCGCGCGCGGCCTGAGCAGCCGCACGGATTTCATCCGCAATCTCTTCGGCTTCTTCCGGGTCAAAATCCATCGGGATTTCCAGACCGTCGGCTTCGATGAACAGGCGCACCATGCCTTGGTCGGTCGGGCCGATTTGCAGGTTGGCCTGAATGTCTCGTTCGGTATTGATGCCCATATGCGCCTCCGGGGATGAGCATTCGTGCTATCGCGCAAAGGGTTGAGAATCAAGACGCTGATGCGGTCAGATACGGTATGAGAAATGCACAAATCAGACCCTTTCGCGCGTTGGATGTGCCGTGGTTGGTTGAACAGCACGGAATCCTTTACGAGCGCGATGAAGGGTTCGACAAGTCCTTTGCGCGGCTGGTTCAACAGATCCTTGAAGATTTCGTGGCGACCCGTGATCCCGAGGTCGAGTGTGGTTGGATCGCCGAGCAAGAAGGTCAGCGTCTAGGCAGCATTTTCTGCGTCAGACTGGACGAGAGCACCGCAAAGCTGCGCCTGTTCTTCCTTGTGCCCGAGGCGCGGGGAATGGGGCTGGGCAAACGCCTGTTGCACACATGTATGGACCACGCGCGCTCCGTTGGATTCAGCCAGATGTCACTGTGGACGCACGAAAGCCATCGCGCCGCCTGTGCGCTTTACAAGGCGACAGGCTGGCAATTGATGGACAGCAAACCGGTCCATTCCTTCGGTGTCGATCTTGTCGAACAAAGCTGGAAAATTCGGCTTTAATCCTCTTGCAATCCCCGGGCGCGTTCGGTAAATCGCCCCTCACGAGTGCCGCCTTAGCTCAGTTGGTTAGAGCGCTGGATTGTGGATCCAGAGGTCCCCTGTTCAAGCCAGGGAGGCGGTACCAATTTTATATTTAAATTTCATTATTTTACGTGGTTAGGCCACTTGAGTATCGTAGGGACGTTCACCTAAAGGCAACTCCAAGGCAACTACGCTACACGAAATGATTGGATTTCTAGCCGCACTTCTTGCGGCGCTATAGACCAAGGGTTACCAAACTCTCCCGATGCGATGTGTCATGCGCCGACGATCACTATGCCACCGGAAGGGACCGAACGCACAAAATTGGTGGGTCAATCCTAAGTTATCGCGCGCAAGCGATTGACCTGTGCATACAAACCCAAACCTCCAACTTAGACAGCAGCTATGTGATGGTTGGACACTACTCGTCGTCATCGGGTTTTGAATCGATCACCTTTTGCTGAGCCAATCTTTCTGGCAGGCGGTGGCTGATATCTTTGAGCCGCTGTCTCGGATTGATGCTCATACCGACAGTTCCGCTGTGGGTGTGTGTGATGCTAACGCCATCAGCGCGTCCAAATGCTCGGTCCTGAGCTAGGGCTAACAGGGCGATTTGTTCTTTGCCAGAGAGTTTTCCCGATACAAATTCACCGTTCCCATCTATGCGATTGAAAAGCTCGTCCATCGACAAAAGGTCGCTCATGCGTTTCACCGCGACCTCGCCGTTCGACTGGATCAACTTTCTTGTCTCGGGGTCCAGCTTGGGTCGCCCGCCGGGATTGCCAGAATGACCTGGCTTGAAGAGAGGTGTTGGCATATTTGACTCCTCTGTTCTCAGAAGGTGAAGGTGCAACGTGGCAAGTATTTATTTTATATATCGTAATTCGGCATGAATTGCGAATACTTGTGCCTTACACGGCATAGCTGGGCGGTAGTTATGTTCGAAGCACGGTAACAGCGGACTATTATCGCCAGCGACTGTTATCGTGCAGAGCGTTCACTAAATGAAGAAAGTTCGACTGTCTGCTGCCGAAAGACCGCTTAGCGGCGCTTAGCCGTCATCAGACAAAAACGGTCGAATGACCTCGTTGAGCCCTAAGCAGCCTCTTTTTGAGACCGTCTCGAATGGTGCTTATGGATCGCCATACGTGAATCTGATGATGCACAAAAAGCCTATTCAGCTACGACTGGTGCGATTTCATCCCGTTCATCGACTCGTCTTCGAACCATCTCAGCAATCAAAATGCCAGCCGGCGCCGATCCCCAAATGCAAATCTGGATCGCGAGGGCTTCGATGTCGCGAAACAGCGGATCGATGACAAAAAGTAGAACACGAAACAACCAGAATGATCCCCACATCGAACCAACAAAGCGCCACATCCAGATACGGTGCTGGGCTGTATCCTGTCGTCTTATTGCCAGTATTCCCATAACAGCGGTGGCATAGACGAAGATAGACATTGAGAAAAAGCCCCATGTCGACAGGGCCCCGCCGTACTCTCCAACAGGACCGTGTTGGGCCGCGAGTATCGCAGCGCAACCAACACCAACTGTCAGTATCCCAAAGCTGATGCGCCCGAGGATCGCGTGGTTCGCCCCCCGACCACCGGGAAAGAACATTTGTACGTGCATCAGCACAAAAACAATGGAATTGCAGACGACATGCCCAAGCAGCAGAGCCGATCTCAGCTCTGGTCCATTCGCAAAACGATCATAAAAGGCAACGCCCCACGCAGGATGGTTTGTGAATGTGTTGCCCCAGACAGAGCAGGAATTGTCTGGGCACGTGGAGACGGCAGCGGCACTCACCGGATCGCTCAGTCCCAAATTGATCAACACGTCATAGATACCGACAAAGTTAGCTATGGAGGCCGCGGGGCCGTAAATGACGTATCCGGCGTTCAAGTACAGCATCAGCAGAATGCCAAAGAGAAGTACGGGCACGAACTTTCTCTTCATGACCGCATGAACAGCCAGACCCGCCCATATTGCCAGACCGACGAAGACCGATATCACACCCAACGGAACCGCCATTTTGCCCTCCCCGAACAATACGATCGTTTAAGAGGCTCGCACAATGGGCGTCCGCGGTGCAATAAATTTTGCGATCGGAAACTCGCGCAGCGAGGACGAGCGCGTTTTACGATCCTCCCACAATGCGCGTCTCGAACAGGAAATCCTTGAGCTTTTGCTCAACAAGAGGTCCGGACGTCGTGTTTGCATCATTCAGTTTCACCGTCACGCAAAGCCCGCGTGGCCCTCCAGCCTCCACCTGCACATCGGCATCAGACACCTGAAGTTCGTCACGAAGCAGATTTTTCACGACCAGCTTTGCAGCATCGCATCGCAGGCTGGGTTTGAAAATCTTGCCCACGGACGTCAGGGGAATCTCATCAACAATTTCAATGATTTTGGGCCATGCCGGTCTTTCGTCGATGGTCTGCCGAGCATGTTCCATGAGTTCCTCGACCGTAACATCATCCGGTGTGTGGACCTGAACAAAGCACATGGGCAGTTCTCCGGCATAAGGATCAGGCATCCCGACCGCAGCGGCCAACGCGACAGCGGGATGGGTGCTCATCGCGTTTTCGATCATGGCCGGATCTATATTATGACCGCTTCTAATAATGAGGTCTTTCGAACGGCCAGCAACGTACAGGCAGCCATCAGCGTCTTTGTATCCCAAGTCGCCCGAGTTTAGGACACCCTCGTCGAATACCCCAGTGTTGAAGCTCGGCTCGCTGTATCCTGGAGACACGTTGGAGCCTGTAATTGCAATTACACCAATTTCGCCGACCTCGCATTCCTCTCCCAGACGGCCATCGCTTTCCAGCTTCAGAACGTCGACACTTGTGTATGGCAACGCCCAACCCACTGAGCCCGCAGTGCCAGAACCACCCAGTGGGTCGATACTGATCAGTCCGGACGCTTCTGTCATGCCAAGAATTTCGAACAAAGTGCAGCCCGTGACCTCCTTGAAGCGTTGCCCGACGGCGGGTGGAAGCAGTGATGCGCCGGTTGCACCCGCCCGCACGCCCGAGACGTCATTATCACCAATCGGTGTCTGCAGGATCGCCCCAATCGCGGTTGGAACACCTCCGACAATCGTGACTTTGTGATCTGCGACAAGCCGCCAGAAGCTTTCGACCACCGATGGATTACGCAAACCCGCGGGCGTCATCACAAGCAGCTCTACGCCTGCCATGAAACAGCTGAGCCCGCCCACAATCGTGCCGGCGACGTGGAAAAGCGGGAACGTGGCCGTAAAAACATCATCCGAACGAAAACCACACATAGCTGCGCCCCCGAAAGCTGCAACCAATTGACTGCGATGCGTGTGTGCAACAAGCTTTGGAACGCCCGTTGTACCCCCGGTGTGAAAATAGGCCGCCAGATCAGAACCGCTCCGGGCCTTCCCAAATGCCAGGTGATCCTGTGGTTGGTCAGACAATGCCTCGGTGAGGTCAATCACCCCGGCTTCAGCAGGCGTACCCGGGGGAGAAACGCGTACCAGCACGAGGTCCGGGATTTGCTCCCTCAATGCCAAAGCTTTCTGCCAGATGTCGAGTTGTGGGTGTGGGCCAAGAGTAACGAGGATTTTCGCCCCCGACGCTTTGATAAGCTCTGCTATGCTCTCAGGCTGCAAAAGAAAGTTTATGGGCACAGCGTAACCAGCCGTTTCTGCGCCCCAAAGCGTGACGTGTGTTTCAACCAAAGCGGGCAACATATACGCCACGCCCGGTGCCTCCCCTCCAATCTCGGCAAAAAGATTTGCTGCGCGCCGGATCTGCCCAAGTAGCTGGCCGTAGGTGACACGACGAGGCTGCTCATCTGGTGCTCCGGTCATCAACATCGTCAGTGCAACAGCATCGGGATCACGCTCAGCACTGTTTTCAAAGACCTCCAAGATGCTTTGCTCGGGCAACCGTTCGTCGAGCGTCATCTCGGCTTCGAACTCAGCTATGTCGTCGCGCGTCCTGATCGGACGTGTGCCCAGATTAGCCATGGGGTTTCCTTCAACTCTACTAAGGTTGTTTCCGAGCTTTGGCCGAAGAACAGGATTTTGCAACTCCGATGTACGTGCTGAGATCCACATGCTGATCGAGTAGGCTGCGGAATCCAGCCATTTACGAATTTCCGGTGTGTCCCGCAATGCAGACGGTCAACTGAATCGAGCGAATGACCGCACCGAGCCCAAAGCGACCCTGAGAAATAACGCATATCATCGCCCGAGGTGAAAGTAGTTAGCGCGCTTCAGGTTGGGTCTTGGCAGAATATCGAAAGGCGGGAACGTCTTACATGTCTACCATTCGATCATAAGTCTACGCTATTGTAACCCATTTAGGCCTCTAAGCTTGGATCGGATCACCTGGCAACCCTATAGCCTCTCTAATCGGTTCAGGCAGATGAAGGTTTTGTGCCAGGATATCCGCTTTTTCAGACAGCGCTTTAGCACGTTCTGCAGCAGTTTCCGCTTTGGACTGCATTCCCGACTTCTTGAGTATCCACGCCTTAACTAACCAGAAGTGTCTGCAGTAGGGACGCATTTCAGTTGCGTCTGAAATAGCTTCGATCGCGAGTTGCTTATCACCTGCCATCATGTGGGCAATGGAAAGGGGATAAAGCCGGTATGGCAGAAACGGATCCTCTTTGGAACGACTCACAGCCCCCACCAAACTGTTCCGTGCAGCTTCCCAGTTACCGGCAATAACTTCGGTGTAACCGCTTGCCTCCATGCCCAACACGTAGCTAGGGTTCAGACGGAAAATTCTATCAATGTCCTTCCTCGCACCATGCAGATCACGCGCGAGGCGCGCACGCACCTGTGCCCTCGTGTACCAGCAATAGTCGGAGCGAGGAGCTGCCTGTACAGCCTTGTTCGAATACTCGATGATCCGCGTGCGCAGATCAGGGTCAGGCTCGCGATAGCATGCTTCCAAGGGGTACAGTTTGGCTTCACACCACATCGCAAGCCCGGATCCGTTCTCGGGATCAAGTCGAAGCGCGCGCTCAAGCAATTTACCCGCATGATTATAGTCCTCGATGGTGGCACGATAAAACAGCATTGCCGCTCGGGATCTCAACTCACTTGGACTCAGTTGATCGTCTGGAATGTCGCTCAGTCGGTCACCGTCAAATGCGTTGATCTGCAGACGTAAATCGTTTGAGAGCTGTTCTGCAGCCCGATCGCTTAATTCAAACAAATCCTCTGAACTTCCGTTTAAGAAGCGCGACCAAGTTACCTGTCCATCTCCCAAGCGGGTAAGGCTGGACGAGATCCTTGCTTCGGTCTCCCGGCAGCGCAACCTGCACCTCAGGCTGTAAGTTGCTTTGGTCTCGGATGTTGAATCTGTTGCAATTACACGCACACCAGTGCGACGCGAAAGACTGTGAACCAATTGCTCCTGCAGGTCAGCACAAACCTCAAGCGTCTCTCTCGTTTCGGGAGCACTTGTGACCGGCTCGACTGCAATAGAAGGCAACTCGGTATGTTCTATTTCACGCTGCGTGGCGGGCCGCCATTGAAACCCATTCACAGGAAGAGCAAGGTTCTTTAAATCGAACGTACCAGCATCGCTGAAACCCGCTGAGAACTTTTTGTCCAACTGCCGCCTAAGGTCTTCGGAGATCATCACACCACCGGGTGGTGCTTCGGTTTGCAGGCGTGCGGTGATGTTTATACCGGCGCCATAAATGTCGGCCTCGTCTTGAACGATCTCCCCGAGATGAGCTGCCATCCTAAGCCTGATTTTCTCATGGTCGACCAATGAAAGTTGCACAAATTGAGCGGTTTCGATTGCCGCTGACACTGAAGGAAAGGCAATTATCCATCCATCACCCATACGCTTCAGTATCTCGCCGCCTCTTCGTACGGCCTCTGGTTCCAGTAGTTTATCCCGAAGTTCGCGGATCAGCCCGATTGCGAGTGACTGATCCGCCTCCATTGCGGACGTATAGCCGACCAGGTCGGCCATCAAGATCACGGCAAGGCGAGCTCTCATAAAGCAAGGTTAAAACAACGCTCGGGCATTGTCATCTTTTGAAAACCTGCGATGCGATCTCGGGGCATCTTCAAAGCAATGCAGTGAATGGCGGCTTCGTCTGCAGAGCAGACACAGACATTCTGTGACACTTAGTCTGGTTTCGTTCCTTACTGGGCATCCAAGAAAACTAATCAAAAGAGAGTATCTTACCCCATAGTGCCACCCCGCTGAAACACAGCCGCTTGGTGTTCGCCCAAAACTTTCAACCGCTTATCATCTCTCATTGATTGGATAGTTTGATCTGAATTGACCGCAGAGCACGCGAAAGCTGAGTTTAGCCTTGTGAATTTTGTCGAAAGGTTTGCTTGAAATTCTTAGATTGTTCCAGTGCTGGAGCAAATTGATCGCCAGGTGTTCAGCTTAACTGCGCCAACACATCTTCCGCGGCCCTTAATCCTTCTAGGTGGGCTCCGCTGACCGAGCATTGTTGGTTAGGATGTGTCGCTTCACCGGCGAAGTGCACCCGCTCAGCATGAGACTGTCGTAAGACAGCGCGTTTGTCGTGGCCTCCTGGTCTGGCTCCAGCGTAAGAACCACGCACATAAGGTTCATTTCGCCAAGCGGTGGCGTGGCCTTTGATGAAGGCTTTTCTGACTGTCGTGCCGAAGAAGCCAACCAGTGTTTCGAGCGCATGTTCTATGGCGCTTTCAGATCCCGCATCCTGCAAATCTTTGGAAAAGCTGCCAGAACTTTCAAAGCTAGTTAAACCGGTGTTTGAGATGTCGCAAAGAAAACCACCTCCACGGGCTACCCCTTTGGCGTCGGGTTCTAAGTGGTATGTCAGCCAAGTATCCGGTTGCACTGGCAAAGCTCCGGGGCGGAAAAGGAGGCCAGCGTGATTGTAGTCTCCCATAGTGATGAGCTCGAGCGCTGAGCGTCGGTCGGATTCTAGCGGGGGATCAAAGTGGATGATGTCTTCGGCTAAGACGCCGACGGAAACTGTAACAACTACGGTTCGAGCTTTGATCTTGCCAGTGGCCGTAGTTATCTGCACGCCTTCAGTGAGAGATTTTATTTCTGTGACCGGAGTGGCCAATTTAATTGGCAGCCCCTTTGCGGTGCATGCAATGAGGTGTCCGAAGCCTTCGCGGCAAAACCAATCGTCTCCGCCCTCCCAGGCACTGATGTCTCGCAGAGATGTATCCGGCAAATCTCTGGCAATTGACAACGCGAATGTCATCGCTGCCGTAAATGACCAATGCCCTTTGTTATGCCAAATGTCTGCCAAGGACCGGTCTGTTGGAATTCCGGTACTTGCTTCAATTTCTGCATCGATGCGCGCCGCTTCTTTTATCGCGCTATGAATTTCGTCGACCTCGTCCCACAGAACAGCGTCATCCTCCAAGCCATACGTCACCGCGTTGTCCGGGGCCGCATAGAGATCAAGACCAAGTGCTAGACCCGGAGCTTTCAGAGCGTTTGCATGTTCGGTGTGCATCCAATGCGCTCCCACGTCGAACGGGACGCCAAAGATTTCCGTGTCCGTGTGCGCGCGCCCCCCGACGCGGTTGGATGCCTCGATGCAGACTACTGAGAGTCCCGCCGATTCGAGAGCACGAGTAGCTGCAATTCCTGCTGCTCCGGCACCAACGACAACGACGTCAAAGTCATAAACTTTCAATGTTTTCGCTCCAACACTTTAAGTGGCCTGTGAGACAATGTTCGGAGTAGGTTTTTGGCTTTCTCAGCATCGTGAGAATTTACAAGGATCTGAATTGTCTAAGGATTTGTTCATTTGCGCGCGAGAAGTCATTCGTTAGTTCTTGAGCATAGATTGCAAACGAATTCTGGAATTGAAACGCCCTCGTATCTAGCCAGATCGAGCGGATCCTCCGTGTCAAACTTGCTGCATCTTCGGTAGATTTCCAGCATCTCGGCAGAAAGCTTTCCGTTCTTAAAGAAATACATCGCAGCTGCATATCTTGTGGCACCAGAACCAGGCGTTCCGACAGTCGTTGCCAGGAACTGCCTTTGAGCTTCTGCTTCCTCCACTTTGAATATACCTTTCGTCACGATTTCGGCTCAGCTGACATCGCATCATTCAACGCGGCGACTTCATCTTCTCCAGGTGCTGATTCAGAGTTGTAGATTGGAAGAATTTTCCTGAGATGGTCATGATGGGAGCGTACGCCGTACTCGAGATCAGAAAGATAGAAGCCCTCGAACGCCTCTGAAGCCATGGCTTCGTTGGACCATATCGTGAGCTGAATATCTTCTTCCACTGTCTCTCGATCAATCCGAGCGGCAAGGTAGCGTGCCGCTCTTTGTTGGCGGTCTTCGTTCGAGTTTCGGTATGTCGCGCTCCGTAGAATGGATTTATCCGTCGTGATCGGAAACTCTTGATAAAAGAGGGTCGTCTCAGGTGTGACGGCTATTACCGCATTTGGAAAAATGCCGTAGTAAAGCCAAGTTTTGTGCAAGTGTTCCGGCAGGTGAGGCTGTGGTCTAGTGAATTTCTTGTAGTTGCGAACAGCCCACCTGCGGCCCTTCGTCGGAGTGAATCTTCCATCGGAGCGTGAGACGCCGTCGACATATGGTTCGTCTGAATAGGTCGAACCATATAAATCCTGAAGGGCAGGGTGCGCGAGCGGGACATGATACCCTTCGTTGTCGACATCTCTGATCGATTTCCAGTTTACAGGAGTCTCCTCGGTCCAGATTCCGTCCGTCGGGACATGTTCGGCCATTTTGTAGGCAGAGACTTCCTGTTCAATCGGGGCTAGCAGTTCGGCTACTGATGGCTGGGGTCCAGGTTTGAAACGGACAAAGACAAAACCCTGCCAGATTTCCATTTCAATCTCTTTCAGGCCAAACTCGTGCTTGTCTAGATCGGGGAACGACTCCGGACGGGCGGCGCCGCGTAACGTTCCATCAAGATTGTAAACCCAGCCGTGAAATGGGCAAACTAGAGCGTTTGCACATTTTCCTTGCTCTTTCGAGACCAGCCGAGAGCCGCGGTGACGACAAACGTTTAGAAACGCGCGGATGTCCGAGTTGCTGTCCTTCAAGATCAGGGCGCGTTCACCGCACATGTCAAAACACAGAAAATTACCGGGTTCCGGAACATCCGAAACGTGGCACGCGATTTGCCAATGCGTTTTGAAAAGTTCGCTCTTCTCGAGTTCAAGAAGGGCGTTGCTGTGATAGCACCAGCCGGGCAACCCGCGACGGTCCCAATTGGCGGGAATTTCTGTGTTTCTGGCTTCGTCGCGCATCGGAGCAACCCGCATAGTTTTGGTTTGGTCAGTTAGGGTCTCAGGTGGGGACAGTGTCCAAGATTGAAAATTTTGCCTTGCTGGATCCGCCACTCTTCGACTGAGTGTAGGTGTCGCTTAAATTGAGTTGCTCGTCAACTTTTTCTGACTGAATGATCATTCAAAAATGTGCTGCTAGTCACGCCCGTGAGGTTTCCTTGGTCGATGGTTTTCGATTTACCTGCTCAAATCAGATACAAAACCAGTGATATGTAGCGATATGATCAAAATTCATTCAGCCAAGCTTGACAGTGCAGAATTCAGCGGACTACCGTTCTGAATGACCAGTCAGATAAAAATATAGCGACTTGGGAGAATGGGGTGCTTGGTGATCGCGCCCGCAACGCAGGCGCGATCATTCGAGAAGACAGACTAGCAAATAAGGCAAGACAAATTCAGCCACCACTCAGGGAGAGGAAGCGAAGTTATGAACTCAATCAGGAAAATCGCCGGAATTACAGTTATAGCGGCAACTACTACTGCAGTTTCGGGATCGGCTTACGCGCAAGAGCGTGTGTTGAAGGTTACGAATTGGGGAGAGTACATCGCTGAAGACACAATCGAGAACTTCGAAAAAGAATACGGTATTAAGGTTATTTATGATCCGTATGACTCTGCCGAAGCAATTGATGCGAAGCTACTAGCGGGAAACAGCGGATATGATGTGGTTAGTCATGCCGGTAGTGATACGGCTCGATTGATAAAAGCGGGTATTGTTGCGCCGCTGGATATGTCGAAGCTGGACAATATCAAGCACATCGACCCCGCAATCATGGAGCAGTTGTCAAGTGAATGGGATCCAGGCAACCAACACTTCATTCCATATATGTGGGGAACGCACGGCGTCACGTACAACGAAGAATTGGTGAAAGAGACGTATCCAGATGCCCCCATAGGATCGATGGATATGGTTTTCGATCCTGTTCACATGAAAGAGTTGTCCAAGTGCGGCGTTTCATTCCTGGATTCCCCAGGCGACATCATTCCGATGGCTTTGGCGCATATGGGCCTGGATGCGAACTCCACAAACAAGGAAGACTATGAGAAGGTTGGAGAGATGCTGGCGGAAATCAGGCCATACATCAAAACCTTCGATAACTATGCTTATCAACGGATGCCCCAGAAAGAGTTCTGTGTCTCAACCACATGGGGCCCTGATGGTCTCCTTGCCATGTCTGGCGCAGTTGAAGCCGACACTGGTGTCGTGCTAGACTTCTTCCTGCCCGAAGGTGATCGTACAGCGCAGCTTTGGATAGATGGATGGCTGATCCCTGAAGACGCCGCGAACAAAGAAGACGCACATCTTTTCCTGAACTATATGATGCGCCCCGAGGTTGCGGCTAATGATAGTAACTTCACATGGTACGCGACCGCCAACCTGACTGCCAAGCCGATGGTCGATGAGGCTGTAACTTCCAGCCCAGCCGCGTTCCCAACATCGGATCAGGTTGCCAAGATGTACACGACCGCCGTTCTTCCTCCCAAGGTCGAGCGCTTGCAGACACGTACCTGGACTGACTTTAAGGCCGGAAACTAAATCCACCCATACTGGCAAATTCAGTAGCGGACCTGACCGGTTCGCTACTGAATCCCCGGATCCCGACTGGCAGACTAAGAGGCCCAAATTGACTGTTTCCACGGCTGTCAGCCCAGAACCACGGCTTGATCAAAAAGAGCAGCAACCTTTGGTCAAAATCAGAGGCGTAACCAAGAAATATGGTGCAGTGACCGCTGTCGACAATGTTGATCTGGATATCTACAAAGGAGAGTTATTCTGCCTTTTAGGCGGATCTGGATGTGGAAAGTCGACACTGCTTCGAATGCTTGCTGGGTTTGAGGAATTGAACAGTGGCACAATCACTATCGACGGAGTCGATATGGCCGATGTGCCAGCCTACGAACGTCCGACCAATATGATGTTCCAAAGCTATGCGCTGTTTCCGCATATGACCGTCGAAAAAAACGTGGCTTTCGGGTTGGAGCAAGACCATGTCCCCAAGCTAGACATTGCGGACAGAGTTCACGACATCCTCAAGCTTGTTGAGTTGGAAGATTTCAAAAAGAGAAAACCTAAACAATTGTCCGGTGGGCAACGCCAGCGTGTTGCCTTGGCGCGGGCCCTAGTCAAACGTCCAAAGCTGCTGCTCTTGGATGAACCTTTGGCTGCTTTGGACAAAAAACTGCGCAAGCAAACGCAGTTTGAGCTTGCCAACATTCAGGACAAGGTCGGCGTCACGTTCATCGTCGTGACTCACGATCAGGAAGAAGCAATGACCCTGTCTTCGCGAATGGCGGTTATGGACGCGGGTCGCTTCAAACAGATTGGAACTCCGACAGAGATCTACGAGTTTCCAGAATCCCGCTTTGTGGCTGACTTTATCGGATCAGCAAATATTTTTGAGGGCAGGGTGACCGAGGATGGGGCCGACCATGTTCGGGTCGAAACCGAGTTCTGCGAAGTTTATATTGATCACGGTCATTCTGTTAAGGCTGGCAGCAAGATTTGGGTTGCGCTGAGGCCCGAGAAAATTCGACTTGAGAAATCTGATGCAATTGCTGAGGGCGCGAACCAGACAGCGGCCGTTATCGACGATGTTGGGTATTTGGGAGAGACATCGATCTACAAGGTAAGGCTTCCCAATGGCGAAATCTTCGACGTCACTCAGCCCAACCAGTCACGTCCGACGCATGCTGCGCAGCGATTAACCTGGGAAGACAAGGTGAATATCAGCTGGGATCCGTCTAGCGCCATGTTGCTCCACTCATGACGGATTTCACCGAGGATATGTTCGAACCGCCGCAGGTTGAACGACAACCCATGATCCGTTTAGTGATGCGGCGTATCCAGAACAGATGGCGTCAGATCGTCACTGTCATACCGTTCTTCTGGTTACTTGTATTCTTTCTGGCACCGTTCTTCATTGTCGCAAAGATAAGCTTAGCTGAGCTGGCGATTGCGAGCCCGCCATTCACAAGTTTAATTGAGTGGACAGGTGACGGGATCATGACAATCCGCCTAGTCTTCGACAATTTTGTCTACATCTGGGAAGACAGCCTGTACTTTGACACTTACGTAAATTCACTCAAGATTTCAGTAACGTGTACGTTCTTGTGCCTCTTGTTTGGCTACCCTATTGCCTATGCAATTGTACGATCGGGGCCGGTCGCGAAGCCGCTCTTGTTGTTTGCAATCATTCTTCCGTTTTGGACGTCTTTCTTGTTGCGGGTCTATTCGTGGATGGGCCTGCTTGCGGATCAAGGCACGATCAACAACCTTCTGATAGCGCTGGGGGTGATCGATGAGCCGATCCGCATGCTTTACACGGAATTCGCCGTCTATATCGGGATCGTCTATACCTATATGCCGTTCATGATCCTGCCGCTGTACGCGAATATGGAGAAGCTGGACAACAGCCTAAACGAGGCAGCCGCCGACCTTGGTTCCAAACCAACGAACACTTTCTTCAAAATCACATTACCTCTGACGATGCCTGGAATTGTCGCTGGTTCACTGCTGGTCTTCATCCCTGCGACCGGCGAATACGTTATCCCCGATCTGTTAGGTGGCGGCAACGTGCAGATGATTGGGCGGGTTCTCTACAATGAGTTCTCTAGAAACAGCGATTGGCCAGTGGCCGCCGCAGTTGCGATTGTTTTGCTGTTCATACTGGTGCTGCCAATCATGGTTTTCCAGCACTACCAAGGGAAAGCAGCGGAGGAGCAATAGATGTACGCCAAACGCTCTCGTTTCTTAACCATCATGCTGACCTTGGGACTGGCATTCTTTTACATCCCAATGATCCTGTTGGTTGTTTACTCATTCAACTACTCCAAGCTGGTACCAGTTTGGGGTGGATGGTCGTTACGCTGGTACAAGGAGCTTTTTCAATCTGCCGAAGTTTGGAGTGCTGTTTCACTCAGTCTTCAGATTGCCATTGTGAACGCTACATTTGCCACAGCGCTTGGCACCTTGGCAGGTCTTGCTATGGTGCGCTTTGGCCGGTTTAAGGGGCGGACTTTGTTCGGAGGGATGTTGGTCGCGCCCTTGGTGATGCCTGAAGTGATAACCGGATTGTCTTTGCTGGTTTTCTTCATCTCTCTGAACCAGGTGATCGGATGGCCTGCAGAGCGTGGTTTTGCGACGATTACAATCGCGCATATTACCTTTTCTATGGCCTATGTGGCGGTGACAATTCAGGCACGCTTAACCGGTGTGGGGCAAACACTGGAAGAAGCGGCCGCCGATCTTGGCGCAAAACCGTTCAAAGTTCTGACGGCTATAACGATCCCACAGCTGACGCCGGCACTAATTTCGGGATGGTTGCTGGCATTCACGCTGTCTCTCGATGATTTGGTTATAGCAAGTTTTGTTACTGGCCCTGGCGCAAATACCTTGCCAATTTTGATCTTTTCACGCATTCGACTGGGCCTCAGGCCGGACATCAACGCGCTAGCAACCATCATGATTCTTGTGATTGCTATTTGCGTTGCCATCGCAGCAATAATTATGTTCCGACAACAGAGAGCGGATTTGCTGGACAGGCAAATGGCCGAAAGAGAGGAGAGTTAAATTGGAGACGCATGAGCTTCAGAAAAAACGACGCACCGAACCTCCTGAAGTTCGTCGCTTGCAGTTGATAATGGCGGCCATCGACTCGATCTCTAAGCGTGGGTTTTCTGACACGACGCTCAAACATGTGACCGAAACTGCCAATCTGTCTCATGGCGTTGTGAACTATCACTTCGACAGCAAGGAAGCACTGTATGACGCTGCGTTGGGTTTCCTTGCAAAAGAGCATTATGAGAATTGGCTAAAGTCTTACGACGATGCGGAACCTACAGCCGCACATCGGCTGGCAGCCATCATTCGAGCGGATTTTGACAAAAGTATCTGCACCCACAAGCGCTTGGCTGTCTGGTTTGCTTTCTGGGGGCAGGCAAAGTACCGGCCTAATTATCTGAAGATCCATAATAAATATGACAACGAAAGATATGATCGAATTTTGCGCCTGTGCGGTGAATTGATTACCGAAGGTAGTTACGACGATCTCGATCCGGAAAAAACAGCCCGTGCTGTAGAGGCGATGTCTGATGGGGCGTGGCTAAGCTTGATGTTGTATCCCAAAGTGGCTGATCGTCGGGAATTCAGGGATGTTTGCATGCTTTCGCTGTCGCGGTTTTTCCCAAAACACTTCCCGGTCTGAGGAAAAGCAACGAACGGCCGCTTCAACACTTTATCTTTTGCATGCCGGGGTCATAAAGCGGTTTGAGCGAGGCGGTTGCATCATACTTCTCGTCTGCAATTTCGATCTGCCAATGCCCCGTAGCGACTATGTCCGCGGTCAACGGTTCGTCAATCTCGGCAAAACCAATGCCGACAGCAGCGCCGAGCGTGTGTCCATATCCGCCAACTTGAATATATCCGACTTCATTGCCGTTTAGATAAATCATCTCATTGCCGTACATGAGAGGCTCTGGGACTTTTAGTAGGAACTGCAACATCCGGTTGTTGGGCGTGCCTTTCGCATTGATCGCGGCGAGTGCTTCCCTGCCGATGAAGCCACCAGGTTTGTCCAATTTGACGGCAAAACCAAGCCCGGCCTCAATTGGGTTGTCCGTGTTGTCCACGTCAATTCCGAAATCACGATAAGCCTTCTCTAGCCGTAGGGAGTTGAGAGTTTGCATTCCAGCATTGCGAACACCCAGATCTCGACCTGCTTCCATAATCAGATCGTAGGTCTGCACGGCCTGAGTGGCGGGTACGTGAAGCTCCCAGCCGAGTTCTCCAATAAACGTCACGCGATAGGCCATGACTACGGCATATCCGATGTCGATTTCACGCGCCGTCATGAAGGGAAAACCTTCGTCCGACAAATCGGCTCCGGATATTCTGCACAGTAGTTCGCGCGACTTGGGGCCGTGAACGTTGATTTGGCAGCGCCCTGCGGTGATGTCGGTTATAACTACGTTCTCGTCGTCCAAGATGTGCCGTCGCATGCGCATCTCGGTATGACCCGCCGAGTTTTCTCCTACGATGACCCAGTATCTCTGATCGGATAGCCGGGTAACTGTAAGGTCAGCCTCAAAACCACCCCGTTCATTTACCCAGGCTGTGTAGACGACACGACCGGGTTCAACATCAACGTCATTGCAAGAAAGGCGAGAGAGTAGGGCGCAGGCACCCGGTCCTTCGACGCTGAAACACGCCATTGATGTCATGTCCATTACGATGACATCCTCGCGTGCTGTCCGGTGTTCTTCAGCGTGCCATTCAAACCAATTTTGGCGATACCAACTATAGTTCTCGACCTTGGCCTCTTCGGGCGTCGGAGCAAACCAATCAGGTTGTTCCCAACCATTTCCTTCGGCGAAAAATGCTCCGGCCGCTTTGAGACGGTCATAGAGCACTGAACGCTTAACGTTTCTGGCCGTTTTGTAGTTCTCATTGTGGTAGTGCTGTCCAAAGAGCTTTCCCAGCAACTCAGGTGTTCTGTCGCGTCGAAAGGCCGGTGTCGCCATTTCACGGGAAAAGCGATTGACGTTGATGCCGGTAACATCGATGGGCGGCAAGCCGTCCACCATCCAATGGGCCAAAACCATTCCCGTACCCGCGCCATTCAGGATGCCAAGTGAGTTCATCCCACATGCAACCCAGAGATTGCGCAGTTCAGGCGTCGGGCCAACAAGCGGCGCAAGATCAGGCGTAAAGCTCTCAGGACCGCAGAATAGTTTTTTGACACCGTAGTTCATGGTGTCAGGCACGCGCGAATAGGCTTTCTCCAGGTCGGGCCCAACACGTTCCCAGTCTGGTTCAATCTCTCCGAATTGCCATTCATCCGGGATACTATCGAGCTTCCAAGCCGCAGCGCAGGGCTCAAAAAGCCCTAACATCATCCCGCCGACTTCTTCACGGTAATAAGTGAAGGTGGAAGGGTCTTCGAGAACGGGTAGATCGCGAGGTAGGCCCGGGATACTTTCCGTTATCAGGTAGTAGTGTTCAGCCGCCTGGAGCGGTAGATTTACACCGTGTTTTGCACCAAGTTGGCGAGACCACATGCCACCGCAGATCACAACGTTTTCGGCTGTTATGGTATGACCGTTCGCGGTGCGGACTCCTGTCGCGGTGCCGTTCCTGGCTAAAATCTCTTCAACCCGCACACCTTCGAAGAAACGTGCGCCTCTGTTTTTGGCTCCCTTGGTCAGAGACATTGTCACGTCCACCGGGTTGGCCCGACCATCCTCCGGAATGAGGAATGCTCCAACGACGTCTGATAGGTCCCCTATAGGGAACATATCCTGCGCTTCCTTCACTGAGACTTCGTGGTTGTTTATCCCAAAACGCCGCATGAAGGCGGCGACGCGGCGCATCTCATGCAGGCGTTCTTCATTGGTTGCAATCTGCAGATATCCAACGTCGCGGAAACCTGTGGATATACCGGTTTCCTTCTCTAGGTTCGCATAAAGGTCTCGACCGTGCGTGTAGATAGCGCACTCAGCTTCGGATTTAAGGAGGCCAGCTACGATCAGGCCGGCGGCATGCCAAGTGGTCCCTGATGTCAGTTGTCCCTGTTCCAGAACGACAACATCGGTATGGCCGAGCTTAGTCAAGTGATAGGCCGTGTTCGCGCCGATCGAGCCCCCACCAATAATCACGGTTTGGGCATGCGTCGGTAGGGTGTCAGCCATTGCGAGAAAATCCTTTTAGGCGTTCTTATCTCCGAATACCAGTCAAATTACTTGATGTCTACTGACTGAATGATCATTCAATTATAGCTGAATCTTCGACCTGCGATTTCGCGATAAAGCTTGTCTGAGATGAGAGAAAAGGTTTCACTACAGTGACTGACTGACAATCAGATGCGGGGGAATCCTATGTCAGACGAAATCCTATATGACCAACAGGCAATTAGCTTTCTGGAGGAGCTTTGGGGGGAGGGATTTCTTTCACCGGGAGGCCCTGAAGAAGTTGCTCGTGTTGTTGAAGGGGTTCATCTGAAAGATAAGCATATCCTTGATATAGGATGCGGATCTGGGGCGATCGCAGTGTTGATGGCAAGGGAGTTCAGCGCCGCTAGAGTTACGGGGATTGATGTAGAAGCCCCGGTTTGCGCGACTGCGAAAGAGCGAGTTAGGCAGGCGGATCTGGAGGGAAAGGTCGAAATCATACAGGTCACTCCAGGTCCAATGCCATTCGAAGATGGTACTTTTGACGTTGTGTTTTCGAAGGACTCGATCATCCACATCCCCGACAAGGTAACGATGGCTGCGGAAGCTTATCGTGTGCTCAAACCAGGCGGTCATTTCGCTGCTTCTGACTGGCTGACCAATCATGATGGTGAGATGTCACCGGAAATGGCGCACTACGTAAAGATGGAAGCCTTGGAGTTTCAGATGGCGTCGCCCTCTAAGTACCGCGCTGCTATGGAGCTGGCTGGCTTTGAAGACGTAGAGTTAGTCAACCGCAACGCTTGGTATGCTCAGGTATCAGCTACTGAGCTGGAGGAATTGACCGGGCCAAACCGAGTCGACTGGGAAGCTCGTCATGGTGCGGAGTTTATTGAACATCAGATCGAGATCTGGGACGCTATGCAGCCAGTGTTGAAAACCGGAGAGCATTGCCCGCATCACATCCGTGGTCGGAAACCTGCCTGATCTGACTGGAACTTTGAATGGGCGCGATGACCGTTATGCGTCGTAGTCCTTGCTGACCTGCGCCATACCAGCTTCCATGATGTCGAACATTTCGTCTATCTGCGACAGAGTTATGATCAGAGGGGGCGAGAACACGGCCATGTTTCCAAATGGTCGCAAGAGGAGTCCCATCTCCTCGCACGCATCGTCCAGTTTCTGTCCAAACTTCACATGCGCTTCATAACTCTCGACGTTCAGTTCAGGGCGACATTCTATGCACCCGAGGAGCCCGTGACCGCGCACATCCCCAACTATCGGAAACTTTTCCTTTATTTGATTTAGGCGGTCCTGGAAATGCGGTGTGACGCGTTGAACGTGTCCTAGAATGTCCTCGCGCTCCATGATTTCAATATTTTTAATGGCAGCCGCGCAGCTCACAGGGTGCCCGGAGTATGTGTAGCCGTTGTAGAAAACATCGTCGCCCGGTGCGTCTGAAATGCGTTTCATTACTGCGTCCGAGATTACGCAGGCACCTAGCGGCAGATAGCCCGAGGTTAAACCTTTTGCGCAAGTGATAATGTCAGGGACGATGCCAAAGACCTCTTCTGAGGCGAACCAATGACCCAGCCTTCCAAATCCGGTTACGACTTCATCCGAAATGTAAAGAATGTCGTTTGCCCGGCAAATTTCGAGCGTGCGCTTATGATAACCCGGAGGTGGAACGATCACGCCACCGGAACACAGGATCGGTTCAGCGATAAAGGCGGCAACACGGTCGGCACCTACCTCAGCAATCAGGCTCTCAAGGTCAGCAACTTTGGCGTCGCACCAGGCATCAACACTCATGCCTTCTGGCCGGTGGTAGGGATTCACGTCTGGAAGGAAACGCACCAGATCCTGAGCTTTCTCAAAGCTCGTTTCGAAACGTTCTTTCCCAGTGACAGTCGCGGCGAGAAAGGTAGATCCATGGTAGCCTTTCTCCCGGCTGATCACGATCCTCTTCTCCGGTCGGCCAAGCCGTTTGTTCATGAAAAGTGCGGTCCGCAGTGCGGTGTCAACGGCCGTAGACCCACCGGTCGTGAAGTGCACCGTGTTCAGATCGCCTGGTGTACGTTCGGCGATCATTCGCGCCAAAACGGCCGCGGGTTCGGTCGTAAACGACCACGGCGACGCGTAGGGCATCTTCATAACCTGTTGAGAAATGGTATCGGCCATCTCTTGACGCCCATATCCAATCTGTGTGCACCACATTCCGCCAGGGCCATCAATATATCGCTTCCCGGCAGCATCCCAAAGGTAGATACCATCCGCTGTATTTACCCGCATGTACTCGTCGGACCCAAAGCCGTCGGTTCCGGCCCAAGGATGTAGGTGATGGTCGCGATCCCAAGCGACAAGGTCGCCGTCGGTTGGTGTATTACCTAGGGTGTTCACGTCTGCTTCTCCTTTAGGTACGAGCCGGTGGCGTAGCACGCGCGCGGGGCGGTGCGAAAAAGGCTTTGGTGACAGGTGTGAGGCGCGCCATCCTGGTGCGCCATTTGCCTTCTTGCAGAGTGTAAATCTCGGCCTTCCAGCCGGATGACCGACCAGCATCCGGCATACGGACATGGGCCAACGCAATGTTGCGCTTGGCGGTCGGCGACCATATTCCGGACGTTATGTGTCCAATTTCTTTTTTGCGTCGGTTGTAGATCAATGACCCTTCTGAGGGCTTGAAACCTTCAACATCGAAACGCATGAGGAGGCTTTTTGGAGCCTCTCGCTTGGACAGCAGCTCTCGCCGGCCATTGAAATGACCTTTGTTGAAGTCGACTAGCCGGCCCAGACCAAGTTCGAATGGTGTTTGGCCTCGGTGCAACCGTTCGGTAGCATGAACCGGTTGAAAATCCACACCTGCGGTCAGAAAACCGGCTTCGATGCGGGCCAAGTTTACAGCTTCGTATCCAATGGCGCGCAGTCCCTGATGTTCGCCACCTTTCCAAATTCTGTCCCAAAGCGCTTCTGCCTTGCCCCAGTCGCACCAGAGCTCGTAACCTAAATCACCGGTAAAACCCGTCCGCGAGATCATGAGACTGTGGTCAATTTGGGCGAGATCGAATGGCTTCAGCTTGCTGACATCTAAACCAGCGGCTTCCAAAACTGCGTAAGAGGTCGGCCCTTGCAGCGAAAGTCCAGCAACACTGTGAGTTTCGTCAACGACTGAAACGTCAAACCCCCATGCAGCATCTAGCAACCAAGTCAGCATTTGTTCCTGACAGCAAAGGCGCCAATCGTTGTCGCCAAGATGGAAAAGAGTTCCGTCATCGATGACCATACCCTCTTCATCACACCAGACTGCGTACCCCACGCGACCAACGCTGATTTTTCGGACGTCCCGAGTCACGAGGCGATTGAGCATCGCGGTCGTGTCTGGCCCGGTCAATCGGTATTTGTGCATTGGCGAGATGTCGAACAAGGATGCCTGATTTCGCAGCGCGAAGTACTCGAACTCGACACTGTCCAGCAGACCTGGGGCAGCATAGCCGGCCCAATCGTACCAATTTTGTGCGCGATTTTGCTCTTCGAGTTTTTTGTGAAACGGCCCGGGTATCAAACCGAGTTTTGGATCGGTAAAGATGCTCATGGCTGAGCCTCTAGTGTCGCCAGCGCCGCATTGCGACCAGCGAGACCCATGACATCACCACCGGGGTGCGTTGCTGCACCGCATTGGAACAGCCCTTTCGGCCCCATGGAGTATCTGGACATCCCGTTCGCGGGCCGAAGTGTCAGGAGCTGGTCCAAAGACATTTCTGCATGGTGCCAGTGCCCGCCGGGCGCTCCGGTTGCGCTTTCGATTTGATCCGGTGTTATAACCTGTCTACCTGCAATTTGATCACCCAAGCCGGGCAGGGCGCGGCTAAGAGTTTCAACTGTAATTTGCGCCAGCTGTTCCTTTGCAGTCTCGGTCCAGCCGCCTTCAAGGTCAGATGGCGCATATTGCACAATGGTTGACAGCCAGCTTGCCCCGTCGGCTGTCTGCACTTTGAAGGCTTCAATCACAGGTGCTTTGGACATTTGACGATACTTGGCCGGATTGAACGCAGCTTCGACGTATTCCACAGAGGGAGCATAGATAAGACGTTCTTGAGCCAACTCGTCGCTCAGGCCGGGTAGGGCGGAGCCATCCCTTAGCCGTAGATTGACCTTTGCCGTTGTTCCACGCGCCCGTATATTTCGCACTCGCCGCATCGTTTCGATGTCAAAGGCAGATGGGCCGGTCATTCGGCTTGTTAGTTTTGGGGCAAGGTTGCTGAGCACAATGGGTGCCGCAATGGTTCGTCCATCAGTGGCTTCCACTCCAGAGACTGCATCGTTATCCAACAGAATGCGGGATACTTCAGTGTCCGGCATAAGCAGGCAACCTGCCTTTTGTGCAGCTTCCACCATCAAGTCGGTTAACGCGCACATCCCGCCTGCTGGTTGAGTGATGGTCCCTCCGTGACCGAAACGATAGATCAAATTGAACACCGTGCCCGGAGATCTTGGACCGGTGGCTGTCCCCCAGATTGCATCAGCAGCAAGCATTCCAGCCACCGGTCCTCCCGAAAGGTCATCTATGACAATGTCTTGGACATTGGATAAGACAATCTGCAGGAAACGCCGCATTTCAGATTTACCCAGCTTTTTCAGGCCTATGCCCAGTTTTGCCAGGCGCAAAAACTCGTTGAGTCCACCCCTGGAAAGGATGGCCTTTTGACCCCCAGGAGGTGGAGCCTCGGCGAGTTGGCGCAAAAGGTCTCCATACGTAATTAACTGGCGTGTCAGAACGGACCAGGCATCTGATTCCGGATGTTTCGTCCCGTCGCTCCAGTACACGCCGTCGTTCTTGAAGACGATGTGCCGCCCATCCTCAGACAGAGAGACTGTGGAGACGGGTTTACCGGACAGGACAGGGTGTTGAGTATCTATGCCGACATCACCCAAGGCCCGCGAGCTCAGGTTGTAAAGCGAGTGGGCGAGAGTCGGGCCGCCGTCCACAGAATAAGACGCCATGCCGCCGAACCTGTCGGATTTCTCGATTATACAGACATTCTTGCCGCGTCTACTAAGTAGTGTTCCGGCAATCAGGCCGTTTACACCGCCGCCAATAACAATCGCATCAAATTGGCTCATGCGGCATACCCCTTCATTCGGCCATGTCGTGTTTCTTTCCTGAGAATAGCCCGGGCAGCGTTTGCACCTGGGGCTCCCATAACCCCACCGCCGGGATGAGCGGACGACCCGCACAAATAAAGCCCCTTGATTGGTAAATTGTACTGCGACCAACCCGGGACGGGCCGATTGAAGAAAAGCTGATCAAAAGTTAGTTCGCCTTGGAAAATGTTGCCCTCTGTTAGACCGACCTCGCGCTCGATTTCCAATGGTGAACGCACTTCCATATGAACGACGCGCTCGCGAATATCGGGACAGGCCACAGACATCTGGTCGAGTACAGTTTCTGCCATCGCGCTGCGCTGCTTTTCATCCCAATTCTCTGCGGATCTAACGCCGTCGACTTCTAGATCATAAGGAGCATATTGGACGAAAACCGTCATCATGTGGGCACCTGTTGGCGCCATAGTCGGATCAATCTGGCTGGGGATGAGCATGTCGATATAAGGCTTTTCCGACCAGCGCCCGACTTTCCAATCATCATAGGCCTTTTCAAGTTCAAGGAGGCTCTGCGACACATGCAAATCACCCCTGAGAAAGCTGGTGTGCTCGGGTGCTGCAGGGAAATTTGGAAAGCGGTCAAGAGCGATGTTGAGTTTAGCCGAAGACCCACGGATTTTGAAGTTTCGCACCGCCTTGGTGAAGTCATCCGGTAACTCGGCCGCGTCAATATGGTGCAGAACAGTGCGTTTGATATCCATATTGGAGGCAACGACAGGGGCATAAAAAACCTTGCCGTCTTCAAGAGCCACGCCTTCAACGCGGCCGTCTTTACTGAGGATTTTCTCAACCCCCGAACCCGTATGGATCGTACCCCCGTGCTCTTTGAATGAGGCAGCAATCGCATTCGAGATCGCGCCCATCCCGCCGCGCGCGAAACCCCAAGCACCGATGCCGCCATCAATGTCCCCCATGTAGTGATGAAGAAGTACGTAGGCCGTCCCGGGCGAGTACACTCCGAGGCCGGTTCCGATAATACCTGAACCTGCCAAATGGGCTTTAATCAGGTCGTTTTCGAAGTGTTCATCTAGAAAGTCACCAATGGACATTGTCCAGAATTTCAGCGTTTCACCAAGCTCCCGATTACCCAGCCCATGTGCTTTTTTTACGAGGTATGCCAGTTCGCCGAGATCGCGCGGATGGAGAGAAGCGGGGTCCGGTGCGTCCCGAAGTAAAAACGGACGGATAAAACGGCATTGCCGCATGATGGCTTGCGAATAGCGGCGATAGGCGTCGGCATCATTTTCAGAATGACGTTCCATCTCACGCTTCAGAGCGTTGTGGTCGGAATAGTAGGCGAAGTAATCCCCATCGCGCGTGAAGCTCGCGCCGCCTTCATACGGAATAACCTGAAGACCGTATTTTGGTAGCTCGAGGTCCCTAGCAATCTCGCGCCGCAGGAGGGAACAAACGTATGAGCAGTTCGAGTATGTCCAACCCTCGTGTAACGACCGGCTGACTGCCGCGCCACCGATCCAGTCGTTCTTTTCGACCACCAAAACACGCATGCCAGCGCGCGCCAAATAGGCGGCGGCGGTTAATCCGTTGTGACCAGCGCCAGCCACAATCACATCGTATCTGTTATCAACCGTCAAATTGTTCCATCCCTTTCTCTTCCGTTTACAGATCGGGTGCGCGTTCGTAAAGTTTATTTGAGCGCTCAAATAAATTTCAAGCTATTGACGCATCTTTTTTGCGCGCTGTAGATGGCTGCATTCGTAGGAGGAGCGACAATTGGTCGAAGCTGAGCGGAAACGTCCTCGCAAAGAGCGGAAGGAGAACGCAGATCGTCGTCGCCGGCAGCTGCTGGACGCGGCTTGCCGCTCTATATTGACCCATGGACTAGCAAAAACGACGCTTGCAACGGTCGCGTCTGAGGCTGGGCTTTCTCAGGGTGTCGCGGCGTTTTACTTCAAGTCAAAACTAGGTCTTCTGACAGAAACTTTGCGCGACCTTTACCAGCGTTACGAAAAGCACTGGACAGCTTCTTTAGAGCTAGCAGGGGACAAGCCGGCCGAAAAGATAAGGGCTTTGATAAAAGCTGACTTCCACCCGGAAGCCTGTGGTCCCGATGTCTTGCCCCTTTGGTATGCATTTTGGGGCGAGCTTCGATTTCAACTGCAGTATGACGAAGTTGCCGAGCATTTTGAGACACGTCGAAGAGAGACTTTGAGATTGATCTGGAATGAACTGCTCTCAGCAGACGACGCTATTTCAGCAGATCAAATGGCTGAATGGATGGAGACATTGACGGATGGCTATTGGCAACGATTGCATCTCGCTCCGGAAGGCCTGAGCCGAAAGCAGGCGGAGCAAGCTGCCTGGGGATGCCTTGTTCGATTGGTTCCAGAATTACTTGGAGATACGGCTTAGTCAATTTCGACTGAAAGGCCCCACAATATGACGCGAGTGCGGATATCGAAGCGGCCTCGGCCATCCTGGGGCGCCATTATAAAAGAGGCGCGTTACCTTGCGCGGCTTGCTCTCCCGATCGTCATTTCTCTTGCTGCTGCTGCTTTGATTGGTGTCGTTGACACAGTGATGGTGGCCCCGTTGGGAACGCTTCCTTTGGCGGCGGTCTCAATTACGGCCTCGGTGCTGATTATTTTCTATTCAGCGCTCTACGGCTTTGTGTCCGCAATTGGGGTGCGCATGGCAGAAGCTTTTGGGAAAACGAGTGACCAAGGGCTGGCAGCAGCGACAAGCGCCGGGATTTTTGTTGCCCTGGTCGTGGGGTCAGTTGGCGCTGTTGCAATGATCTGCCTTAAGCCTGCTCTTTCTTGGATTGGGCAGCCGCCTGAAGTGGTCAGTCTAATAGGTGGGTACTGGATCGCGATGTGCCTACTTTTGGTGCCCTTTACGGTTTTCTATACTCTGAAGGCTCTTTTTGACGCCATGGACCGTCCGTGGATTGGAGTTGGTCTTGCGTTTCTTGCGGTCGGTTTCAACATCCCTTCAAACTATGTTTTGATCCATGGAGTTGGTGGCTGGCCGGGTCTGGGTCTCCTCGGCGCCGGGATGGCAAGTCTGTTGTCTCAGATAGTGCCGTTGATCATGGCGCTCGTGATTTTGCGAGTGTGGAAAAGAAAGAGAGGTTTCTTGAGGGCCAAGATTTTCGACTGGTCCGAGGTCAAAGCGCAGATCAAAGAAGGCTTCATTATATCCGTTGGTTATCTGGGGGAGGGGGCCGCTTACGCAGTTGCCGGCCTTATGCTTGGTTGGTTCAGCGCCGCCGCGCTCGCCGCGCATCAAATCGTTTCCGCGGTCAGTGACGTCATTTACATGGTGCCGTTAGGCGTTTCGATTGCGATTTCGATACGCGTAGCTCAGGCAATTGGTGCCGATGAAAGAGAAAGGTTGAAGCCGATTGTGTTGGCTTCGTTGTTGGTGGTCGTTGGTTGGATGGCCGTTGTCGTGACTGGTATTTTGTTTGGCCGAGCCCCTTTGGCAAACAGCCTGTCAGATGACCCAGAGGTCGTTTCTCTCGCGATATCGATGTTCCTTGTGATTGCGGCAATGCAGGTTGCAGATGGTGTGCAAGGAACGATGCTAGGCGCTTTCCGGGGCATGATGGACAATCACGTTCCTGTTGCTATTACCCTGATTGCCTATTGGGTTTTTGCATTGCCGCTTGGATATGCGCTGGGCTTTTGGCTTGGGTTCGGCCCCAATGGAGTTTGGATTGGGTACGGCTCAGGTCTCTCTTTGGCCGCTATCGCGTTGACCTTTCGCTTCTTCTCTAAAAACCGGTAGTCGGCGCTGTTTGCCAGCTCACTAAAGGCCCAACTTGTCTAAGAGTTTAAGGCGTAGGATTTCTGCTTCGACAAGAGTTTCTTTCGCGAATGAGAAGGGCAGTGGTTTGAGGAGAGTAACCGGAAATTCCAGCTCGTCCGCTTTGGTTCCTGTTGCCCATTTGGCAAGGACACGCCCCATTGCCGTGGCGATGGCTACGCCGCGCCCATTGTATCCCAGACCTGTCATAACCCCCGGAGTGATCTCATGCAGGTGTGGATAATGATCTTTTGTCAAAGCGACAAAGCCACCCCATTCGTATTCCCACTGAACTCTGGACAATTGGGGGAAAAGTTCGACAGAAATGCGTTTCAACCGCTCAATTTGTTTGAGAGTGGACTTGTCGTTGTAGGTGCCGCGACCTCCCATCAGAAAGCGACCGTCGGCATCTTGCCTGAAATAGAGAAGTAGGCGTCGTGCGTCTGACAAAGCGTTGCCTTCTGGCAGAATTGACTGGCGGACATTGTCGGACAGGGGCGACGTGGCTACCTGAACCGAGCGAACGGGTAAAACTGATTTAGCCAACCGCGGATGCAGATCTCCAGAATAGGCGTTCGTGCAGATCAGCACTTTTTCTGAGATGACAGCTCCTTTGGGAGTTTCGACGCGAAAGCGGCCGGCTTCGGATTTAATCTGATTGGCAGGCGTTTCGCCGAAGATTTGCACGCCATTGCGGCGACCTGCTTCAGCCAGTCCAAGTGCATAATTCAGCGGGTGCAAAACACCACCGCGGCGATCCAGAACACCACCAAGGTAGGTTTCGGTCCCGGTAAGACGTTTCATTTCGCTTTGATCAAGCTGTCTCATGCCCCCGCCGTATTTGTCCCAATCCTCGGCTAGCTTGTGCAATTCCCTGAGTGTTTTGTGGGTATGAGCGGCGCGCAGCCAGCCAGGGCGCTTTGCATCGCACTCAATGTCGTACCGGTCCACTAAGTCAAACACAAGGTCGCCAGCGTCACCGGCCATTTGGATCATTCTGGTTCCCCTGAAATCTCCAAACTTTGCTTTGATGCCCGTCGGCCCGTCTTTTAGGCCCACGTTGACTTGGCCGCCATTGCGTCCCGACGCTCCCCATCCTGGGTGCTGCGCATCGACCAGAATAACGTTGACGCCTTGCTCGGCTAAATGAATCGCTGCCGAAAGCCCGGTGAACCCTGCTCCAATCACAGTCACGTCCGATTTCTGTTCGCCAACGAGTTGGGGGTACTCGGTCGGATAAGCTGCAGTTGCTGACCACAGACTGTTCGCGATGACGGGGTTTTCGTTGCGGATCATCTATGGGCCTCGCGCTTGCCTTGCGGGGGGAATTGCATAAGTTTGGCTGACGATGCTTTGCCGTAAGGTTTGTGACGAATGCCAAGACTGTTGAACCAATTTGATTTGAAGCCAACCGTCGAATTCGACGCCTTCGAGCAAGCTTGGAGCGCGTTTGTCGAACATTTGGTCACGACAGGTCTAGCCACGAACGGGACGCCTTTGTGTATACGCAACCCCACAAGTGGCTACGATACCGACGAGCAGCGTGATCATTCGCTTATGGCAGTTATCGAGTTTAGGGATCAATTGCAGGCCGATGCAGCGTGGGTGGCCATTGAGGATCGCATTGAGCCTCTGGGGGCTTTACATCGCAGGGTTATTTCTATGGTACACGACCCGCTTTTCACGTTTTGGTCGGAACTTTAGTTCGACGGTTGCGAACATGGGGATTGTTTTCACATCATTTTCCCTTCATCATTGAATGATCATTCAATCAATGACATATAACCTTTAGATGTCAAATCCTCACTGGCTGGATGAAAATGGCTGTTGGGGGAAGGCAAAACCGATGAACTGCTTTAGTTGATGGGATGCATTCGGGTGAGACAATCGCCAATCGAAAAAACAAACCCTGAGGGGCGACGACGTACCGAGTCCAAAGAGGTGAGGCGTCAGCAACTCATCGACGCTACAATCGACTCGATTGCTCAGAACGGAATTGGCGGAACGACCATGTCCACCGTGACCGAGATTGCAGGTCTGTCGCTCGGCATCGTCAACTTCCACTTCAAAAGCAAACAAAAATTGCTCGAAGAAACGCTGCTGTTTCTCGCCAACGAACACCACGAACAGTGGTTGGAAGCCTTCGATAGCGCAGGCTTGTCAGCGCCAGAAAAGCTGTTGGCTATCGTCGATGCGCATTTTCACCCCCAAATTTGCACTCCAAAGAAACTAGCCGTTTGGTTTGCGTTTTTTGGAGAGGCAGGGCGGCGCAAAGTCTACCGCAATCTTATCAATGACATCGACCAGGAGCGGTACAATATCGCGCTGCGCCTGTGTTCCGAAATTTCTGAGGACGGTGGATACGACGATATCCCGCCAACGCAAGTCGCCAACATACTCGAGGCTCTTTACGACGGAATCTGGCTAGAGCTTTTGACTTACCCCGAGAATTTTCAACGTTCTGTTGCCCGGGATCACATCACCGCCTTCCTTTCCAAGGTCTACCCGGATCACTTTCGAATGCCCGTGTTCAACAACGGTGATTGAAACAGAACGGCTCTCAAACCGGAAACTTCAAAAAAAATCATCCAGCGAATGACGCAGCTAACTAAGGCTAAAAATATGGGTAGGGACTCTCGCTACGACATCCTTTTCGAACCAATCCAAATCGGGCCGGTTACTGCGCCAAATCGGTTTTATCAGGTACCACACTGTACCGGTATGGGCTGGCAATACCCGCGCACACTTGCCGCGATGCGCAAAGTGAAGGCGCAAGGCGGATGGGGCGTCATATGCACGGAATACAACTCTATCCATCCATCATCTGACGACCTGCCGCACCCTTATGCGTCGCTTTGGGATGACAGTGATGTTCGGGCGCATGCGCTTATGACCGATGCGGTTCACGAATACGGTAGCCTTGCAGGGGCTGAGCTTTGGTACGGAGGCGCCAACTCGAACAACTTGTTTTCCCGCTTGCCGAGCATGGATGTAGACAGTCGCCCCAATGCGAAAGGGCACCCTTTTCAGACACGCGCAATGGACAAGCAGGACATCCGGGATTTACGCCGCTGGCATCGAAAGGCCGCTATAAGGGCACGAGACGCGGGTTTTGACGTTGTCTATGTTTACGCAACGCACGGATACCTGATCTCGAACTTTCTACATCCGCGCGTGAACACGCGCAGCGACGAATATGGTGGCAGCTTAGAAAACAGGGTGCGACTTACTCGGGAGTTAATTCAGGAAACCAAAGACGCCGTTGGCGACCGGTGCGCTGTGGCCGTTCGGTTCTCGGCAGACGAAGAGATCGGCGAGGATGGCCAGCCAATCTATGGTGAGCGACGAGAGATGTTTGAGATGCTCTCTGACCTGCCGGATTTGTGGGATATCAACATCGCAGATTACTCTGTCGAGATGGGTGTGTCCCGTTTTACCAAAGAGGCCGCACTTGAACCTTACATGCATTGGGTCAAATCCGTGACGGACAAGCCCGTCGTGACCGTTGGTCGTTTCACGTCGCCGGATACCATGGTCTCGCAAGTCAGGCGGGGGATTACGGATTTCATTGGGGCTGCGCGCCCGTCGATTGCTGATCCATACCTTCCCAAAAAGATTGAGGAAGGGCGCTTGTCCTCGATCCGCGAGTGTATCGGATGCAATGTTTGTTACGCCAGTGACTCGATAGGGGTACCTATTCGATGCACTCAGAACCCAACAATGGGGGAGGAGTGGCGCAAAGGATGGCACCCTGAAATCATTCGTGAGAAACCCTCAGATGCACGCGTTCTGATCGTAGGGGCAGGCGCTGCTGGACTGGAAGCAGCACGGGCACTTGGCGTGCGTGGGTATGATGTTCAATTGGCAGAAGCTACTCGTGAGTTGGGTGGCAGGGTCTCTCGCGAAGCGGCTCTGCCTGGAATGAGCGAGTACATTCGCGTCAAAGATTATCGCGAGCAGCAATTGATCGAGATGCCCAACGTTGAAATCTACCGTGAAAGCCCGCTGACAGTTGACGATATCTTGGCTGTTGATGCTGACCACGTTGCGATCGCAACCGGCGCGACCTGGCGGAAGGATTATTTTGACGAAGAACGTTTTGTCCCGGTCGCAGAAGGAGCCGTCCTAAGTCGCGTTTTCACCCCCGATGACATCATGGATGGAAAGCTTCCCGATGGACCGACGCTCGTTTTCGATGGGGACGGCTACTACATGGCCAGCGTTATCGCTGAGAAAATACGGGCTCAGGGAAATGCCGTCACGCTGGTTACACCATCTGACAGTGTTTCTGACTGGGCCGAAAAAACGTCCGAACGTTGGCGCATCCGAACGCATCTGCTTCGATTGGGGGTTGAGGTCCTGCCGTCAAAGTCGCTCAAGCATTTCGATGGCGAAATCGCAGAGTTGGAGTGCACCTATGGTGGGCCAAGTGTGACCGTTCCGGTTGCCAATATTGTTATGGTTACTGCTCGGAAGCCAAATGATGGCCTCTACAGCGGATTGCTAGGGCGGATGAGTTTTGAGGACTTGAAGTTTAGCCTTCGTCGTATTGGTGATTGTGACGCTCCGGCGATAATTGCGGCAGCGGTTTATTCAGGCCATCGATACGCCCAGGAGTTGGGCGAGGCGGTGGATAAGGACATTCCACTTTTACATGACCGAGTGGATGTCGGGCATTAGCTCATTTGACTGTATTACGCGATCTCGATTGAACGCATAAAAAAACAAGGAGAAACCATCCATGCCAGAAGGCTTAACTATCCGTCCGCTCGAATTGCGAGACAACGAACAGTGGCGCCGACTGTGGACAGCATACTTGGATTTCTACGAGACCTCTGTCCCAGAAGAAGTCTATGAGGTTTCCTTCAATAGACTGTTGTCAACGGATGCAGGCGAATACAATTGTCTGATCGCTGAGTTGGACGGAAAACCGGTTGGATTAGCGCACTATCTCTACCATAGGTTCATGTGGTCGGTGGAGGATACGTGTTATCTTATGGATCTTTTCACTGATCCAAAGGTCAGGGGAAAAGGCGTTGGTCGAGCTCTGATCGACTCTGTCTTCCAGATCGCCAAGCAGGACGGTGTTCCAACCACCTACTGGACAACTCAAGAATTCAACTACGCAGGTCGAGTTCTGTACGACAAGGTGGCTAAAAAAACGCCATTTATTGTCTATGAAAAAGACGAATAACTTGTGCCGTCTTGCCGAAAAAAACATCTTGTTGCGGGGAGGGGTTTAGTAGCCTTCTTCCATGCAAAATCGATCCCAGAAAAATAATTCAAAACCAGCCGTGGGGCTACTTGATTGGCGGTGATGCTGTATGTTCAGTTCCCATTGTCGCCCCGAGTAGTGAAGATTTTTTTGCACGTTGAAGGATCGACGTAAGCAAGGAAATCGTCCTGTATTGGCGGCACGGCACCGCCGGTGCGGTAGACCGAGACGGTTTCCTGCACCAGCGGCACCTGGAACGCCTTCTCGACCAGAACATCCGGATTGAACCGCCGGGAAAAATCCGAATAGACCAGTTTGGCCGGCACCTGCTTGTTTGGCGGCAGAGAACCGGGTAAGCGGAAAATCCGCGTGATGTCGGTCACGCACGGGTCCGTCAGTCCGCCCTCGGACGCGCTGCGCAGGACCGTGGCGACCTCGCTAGGGTCGCGCACAATTCGGTTCAGGGCGTAAACCCATTGCGTGGACCCCGGCTTAGTTTCGAGGATGAGCGTGGGCTTGACCGGCGGCTCCTTGATCCGGACGCCGTTCTTCACCTCGCCCACGTCGTCCAGACCGATCAGCGGCGTCCCAGTCCAGCGTTCCTTGCGCCGCCGGAAGTCATGCGCCGTGGTGGGCGTGTTGAATTCGAACAAGTGCAGGGAGAAATGCGTGTCCGCCCCGGTCAGAATACTGAAGGGCCACGGGCGGGCGACATATGCGCCGCTCTTGTATTGAACGCCAATGCACACGCTCTCTGTGGGGCCGATATCGTAGACCGACCGGGTGAACAGTTTTTCCAGAAACTCATCCATAGTGCATCTCCGACAATACGGACGCCAAGCGTTTCTCGGCGGGGGTCGTCATTGCGCGGCGTCGGATTTCAACGGCGCGTTGTTCTCGCGGTGATAGCGGACCGCTCCGCCAAACTTTACGAATGGAATTTTTGGATGTTCCCTCAGCCGGTCCTTGCGCAAGAAGGACAAGCTTAGTTGAAGCTCCGCCGCCTTCTGATGCTCGGTCAGCATTACTGCGTCGGCAGGCGGGGTGTCGGGATAAATGGACATTTCAGCACCTTCGATTCGTTTAAGGTGCCACCCAATATTCCCATTTTTTCACGTGTGGCTACAGTCTTGCTTTCCAAGTGCGCGCACTTGGAAAACAAAGTCTTTCAGGGGCTGAAACGCGACAAACTTTCGACTTCGAGACGGGCCCTACCGGGTGTAAGACCTTTGTTTCGTTTTTGTAGGTACCTGCGGGCCGTTTCAAGTCGCCGTCCGGTGAGCTTGCAAAACTCTCGGATAAAAGAGTTTCGCTGAGTTGGTTCGAGGGGCCACATGTCGGCAAAGACGGGGGCTACTCTCACGAGCAGATCAGTGTACTCAAGTTCCGACACCTTCGGGCGAGCAGGGTCGGATCGCTCGAGAGCTATCTCAACGAGTCGCCGAACGACATGCCAACGACTGTCAGCAGCAGCAGCGGCGACGGCGTTCTTGATGAGCGCGGCCGTCGTTTGCTGCTTCGCGTCGGGTTTGTTGGCCATCTCCATTGCCATTATCATCGCTATCATTTTTAGGTCGCGTGATGTCAGGTCGTCGGGGGTCATGACAGCAGACCGGTCTCGATACGCTCGGCAAATTCGTGGAGTTGGGGGCGTAAAGATTTTGCATAGGCTTCGGTGATGTCACCCGTGCTATGACCCACCAGCATCTTAATCGCTACACTCGGTACGCCAATCATCTCAGCGGTGGAAATGTAGGTCCGCCGCAGATCATGCGGTGTGATGTCGCCGACGCCGATGCGTTTCAGGGCCTTGCGAGGGTCGCGGGCTGGCCCACTTCCCCGCACTGCCGGGAACACCCATTCGTCAGACGCGCCGCGCTGGGCGTCAAGGATGGAGCGCATTCCGGGCGTTATCGGGCGTTTGAGTTCCACGCCCGCCTTCATCCGCTCGGCGGGAATGGTGATGACATTGGCCCCGACTTCCATCCAGCGCAGATGCAGGATTTCATCGCGGCGACAACCCGTCAGGAACAGCATCTGCAAGGCACGATACAGAGTGCCAGTCGGCCCGAGGTGAACCGCCAGACGCTCGGCCTCTGTCCACCACAGCGGGCGCTCAGTCGGTGTAAGCGCACCCTCGCGAGGAGGTGTGGGCTTAACCGCCTTGCGCTTGCCTGTCAGCTTGCTCACCGGGTTGGGAGATGGCTCCTGTCCTGCGGGATGGGCGTCGGCCCATGACTGCCACAGCGCCCGAACCGAACGCAGTGCGTTGGACGCCGAGGCCGGGGAAGTCACGCCCAGCATGCGGCGGTATTCGTCCCGCACCATCTCGGGCGTAATGTCGCTCATCCTTACATCGGCGAGAAACATCCGTTTCACGGCGTACCCGTAGCTTTCGATGGTGGAGGCCCGGACGTGTGGGTTTTCCTGCCCGTGGAATGTGGGCGCACTGTAGATTGTCAAGTCCAAGAGGTCGCGTTCACGTGCGTCCATCGCCGCTCTGTCGGTTGGGCTGAGATAGGTGCCTGCGGCCAACTCAGCCATAATTGCCTGCGCTTTATCGCGGGCAGCTTCGATGGTGCCGGGTTTGGTTGCCGGGGCGAACTCGGCGATACTGATGCGGTACAGCTTGCCCCGCACCTTCCGTTCGACACCCAGCATCCACGCCGAGGTCTGTTTGCGGCACACGAACCCGCGCAAGTCGGTGTCACGCAGCGTGACGCCGGTGGTGTCGGCGAATACCGTGGTCGCGCGGGTGAGGGTCTGCTTGCCGAACCGGAAGCGGCGCGGCTCCTCGGGCTGGGCTTCCGACTTGGGCAGGGGCACTACATTTGCAGACATAGGCGATGGTCCTTTCATCGTCTGGGTCAAGAACCCCGTTCCGATTGCAGTCGGGGCGGGGTTCGTTTTCAGAACACTTGACTGTCGACCTCAGAAATACGCTCAAGGCAACTTTGAGGCAACTCCAAAAATGATAAACCAGGGGTAAGGGGGGTGAAATCAGAGCACTCAGAACGAGGCTATAGTCATTATTTTTATATCCTTATCGCAATGTGTGGGTAATAGGGGAAAAGGTAGTGCACTTGATTGTGGATCCAGAGGTCTCCTGTTCAAGCCAGGGAGGCGGTACCACTTCTTCCTAATATATCCCCGCGCAATGTATTGAAATTCCGTGTCGGAACGAAAAACGGGCCTGCGTTTGCAAGCCCGTCATTGGTTGTTTTCTAACGCAGGTGGGTCAGCGGGCGAGGTTAAGACGGAACCTCAGCTTGGCTTTTTGTGCTGTTGGCAGGTGGCGGTTCAGTCGTTTGTTGACCAGGCTGAACCCCCAGACGATCACCAGCGTCAGCAGAATGAAGTAAAAGGCCAGAATCGGGTAGGGGACGAATGGGTTAAAGGTCTTGTCTGCAAAATAGCTGGCGTAATACAGGGCGTCGCCCCGTTGTTGCCAGGCCGGGAACGCCGAGAAAAAGACCAGCGTTGTAGACTGAAACAGGAAGATCGCCTCGTTCGTGTAAGCAGGCCACGCGAGCCGCAGCATGGTGGGCCAAATGATACGGCGAAAGCGGGACCAGCCAGACATGCCATAGGCATCGGCGGCTTCTATGTCGCCTTTGGGAATGGATCGCAGGGCACCGTAGAAAATCTCGCCTGAATAGGCTGCCGTGTTCAGGAACAGCACGATCAGCGCCCCAAGCCACGCCGAGGTGAACGCATCGAACATCGGGTAGGACTTCTTCAGAGACAGGAACAGGAAGTACGCAAAGAAGAATTGGATGAACAAGGGTGAGCCGCGGAAGATAAAAATGAACCATTCCGAGGGTTTGCGAAACCATTTGTTCGGTGACGCTTTGCCCAGTGCCACGGCCGTTGCTAGAAAGAAGCCGGTGGTCAGAGCCACAATCCCGAAATAGATATTCCAGATCATCCCCGAGCCGATCAGGGTGAAATGCTCGCACAGCGTAAAGTCGGTCTTGGGAAGCAAGCGTTCACCAATTCCGATCGAGCGCAGACCGTAGTCCTGAATGGTTTGCAAACAGCTCATGCGGTCGTCTCCTTGCGCAGCAGCTCTCCGCCAGAGGTGGCTTGGCCGTGAGACAGGCGACGCATCAGTTTCTCAAGCCCGATCTCTGAAATCCGGGTCATGCCAAGGTAGAAGATCAGCAAGAACAGGAAGTACCACATGCGCCAGTCGCCATGCGGGTAGTCGGTGAACCGCGACGTCTTGGTGCCCCCGAGTTCGCGGGCCCAATAGACGATGTCTTCGATGCCAAGCAAGAACAGCAGTGGCGTCGCCTTGATCAGAACCATCCAGAGATTCGAGAGGCCGGGCAGGGCGTAGACCCACATCTGGGGCACCAGGATGCGCCAAAAGGTCTGGCGAGGGGTCAGGCCGTAAGCTGCGGCTGTTTCCAACTGGGCGTGCGGCACGGCCCGCATCCCACCGAACAGGACGTTGGCCGCAAAAGCTCCGAACACGATCGAGAACGTGATGACGGCGAGGAAAAACCCGTATGTCTCATGCACCCATTCGGGCGCGCTGCCCAGTGGCAGTTTGGCAGCCTGACAGACGAGGAAGTCGTTGCCCTGTCTTACCGGTTCCGTCCAATCCGGGCACAAAACCTGATGTCTGGTCCACTCGAACGCCTGATCAAGCGCGATCACGAAGAAAAGAAAGAATGCAATGTCCGGCACGCCGCGCACGATAGCGATATACCCCTTTCCCAGCCAACTGAGCGGTAGGAAATGCGATCGCGCGGCCATTGCGCCAGCGAAGCCGAACCCCAGCGCTACGGGGGCTGTCACCGCCAGCAGAGCCAGCACTTTGACAAATGACAGGTAGAAAGACCAATGCACGCCGTTGGTCAGATAGCAGGAAAACCATCGGAATGTGCCGAGCGTATCGGGATCAGCGCAGTAGGAGAACATTAGGCGTCTTTCAAACGTCTGGCCCGGTCCAAAACCGGGGTGGTCCGGCGCGCAAAGCGCCGAACCGGTGTCAAAAAGGCTTAGTTGGTTACGATCGAACCGTCAGCACCATAGGTCGGAACGCCTTCGCCGAACCATTTGACCAGCAGTTCGTTCAGGCTGCCATCCTCTTTCATCGAGGTGATGGCCGCATCGAACTTGCCGCGCAGCTCGGCGTCGCTTTCACGCAGACCCATGCCAACGCCGCCGCCCAGCGGAACGTCAGGTCCGACGAAGATCAGTTCGCCAGCCGATTCCTCAACCAGCGGTGCCAGATAGTCTTTGTCAGCGAAAACGGCATCGGCTTCACCGTTGCGGACGGCAGCGATGGTTTCTTCGGGTGTCGCGAACTCGACCAGGGTTGCACCGCTTTCGGCAATGTGACCAGCCTGAATGGTCGCGGTTTGCGCCGCCACGATACCGCTGTCCAGATCAACACCGTCCGAGGCCGCTACGTAAGCCGATGCGGTGGGCGGAAAGTAGTTCTGGGTAAAGTCGATAACCTCGTCGCGCTCATCCGTGATCGACATGCCCGCGATGATGGTGTCGTAGTTGCCCGAGACCAGGTTCGGGATGATCGAATCCCAATCGTTCTTGACCCATTCGCACTCGAGATTGGCGCGCTTGCACAGTTCGTCACCTACTTCACGCTCGAACCCGTCGATTTCGCCGGCATCGTTGATGAAGTTATACGGAGGGTAGGCCCCCTCGGTTCCCATGCGGACGGTGTCAGCCATCGCGATGCCCGCGGTCAGCGCCAGTGCTGCTGTGGTCAGAATCAGGTTTTTCATTGGTATCTCCCCAGTTGGTTCTGTCCTGAAATTATGCCGCCTTGGTGGCGGAGAGAAAGCCCTGAAGCCGTGCGGATTCAGGGGTCGTGAAGATGTCTTCCGGCAAGCCTTCTTCTTCTATGAGGCCTTGGTGAAGGAAAACAACGTGGCTTGAAATATCGGCTGCCATTTTCATGTCATGGGTGACAATGATCATGGTCCGGCCCTCGGCGGCAAGATCCTTGATGACCTTGATCACCTCTTGTTCAAGTTCGGGGTCCAGCGCCGAAGTCGGTTCGTCGAACAGCAAGGCTTCGGGTTCCATGCAAAGCGCACGGGCTATGGCTGCGCGCTGCTGCTGGCCGCCCGATAGCTGGGCAGGGTAGGAATCACACTTGTCGCCAATGCCTACTTTTTCCAGGTACTTTCGAGCACTGTCTTCGACTTCGGCCTTGTCGCGCCCCAAAACGGTGATGGGGGCTTCCATCACGTTTTGCAGAATCGTCATGTGGGCCCATAGGTTGAACTGCTGGAAAACCATCGACAGGTTGGTGCGGATACGCAGGACCTGTTTGGCATCGGCGGGGCGGCGGTGATGCAGATTGCCCGCCCATCGCACCGGTTCACCTTTGAACAGGATTTCCCCCTGTTGGCTGTCCTCCAACAGGTTGCAGCAACGCAGTAGGGTGGACTTGCCGGACCCAGACGAGCCGATCAAGGACACGACATCGCCGCGTCTGGCCGTAATATCCACCCCTTTCAGCACCTCAAGATTGCCGAAACTCTTGTGTAGGTTTTTGATCTCGATGACCGGAGTGGAATCTGTCACGGGAGCCCTGAGTGTTATTGGTGTCGGTGCGGTACTAGGGCTTAATTTTCAGAGCAATGCAATGCGCAAATGACGCGTTCCGGGTCAGAAACCGCCAAATTGACCAGAGGTTCTTGCCAAATCGGTCAGGTATTGAGCAGTTCAGTGGCCGCGGGCACAGGATTGGGAACCGCCAGATAATCGGTGGTAGGGATCGAAATCAGCCCCCGCAAATGCAGCAAATCTCGGTCCTGTTCGGCAAGCGAACGTATCGCGGCGCGAACGGCCTGTGCGATGGCCAGCGGATCCTGTGTCGCGGCCGTTATGTATGGCAAGGCCGGTGTCGCAGATGTCGCTGCAACATCGCGCAAGGCTGACCCAATGTCGGTATGCTCTTTGAGCAGTTCCCACGTAACAGCGTCCAGACAGGCGAAATCTGCGCGCCCTTCGGCGACATACTGGGCCGATACCGCGTGGCCTCCGGTCTGTAAAACTTGCGCAGGCAGCCGACCGTTGCGGGCAAGGTGAACCATCGGAGCAGCCCAGCCCGATTGGGACAAAGGCTCATTGAAGGCAAATGTGCCACTTACAAGCTGGTCCAGACCGCGTGGATCGTCCCGCCGGGCAACAAAGATCGAAAGATAGTATCCCGGGGGGCACCCGTCCAAACCATAATCCGGCGTTCCAACCAGCTTGACCCCGCCGTGCAGTCGCGTGCGATAGGGCATTCCACAGGTTTGCGCGAACAGCAGGTCGGGACTTTGCCACACGTCCCAGACATCTTCGTCTCGGGTAAGGTGGGAGGGGCCAAAACCCAGGTTTTCGCGAATCAATGACCAAAAGCGATCATTTGCGGATCGCAGCGCGGGCATGTCGTACATGCCCAGCATGGCTATCACGATTTGGCCGCCTTTTGCCGCGCCCGGGCCGAGTCGACATCGCTGACCCCTAGCAAGCTCACCACCAAACGAAGCAGGGAATCTTCCTCGCCCGTGCGGTGCCCGTCGGCCAGTGCAACCGACCACAGCGCCTGAACCACCGCCAGACGGTCGTCATATGCAACGGCTTCCTTGATCGCGCGTGTAAATCGAACCGTGTCCGGGGCTTCGGCCTCAAGGTCTTCGGCGCGGGCGCGTAGCGCGGCAGCTTCAAACGGTGACAGCCCATAACGCTCGGCAGAGATACGGTCGATTCGCGACATCTCGCTGTCGGCATAATCATTATCGGACCTGGCAATGCGCACCAACAGGGCGGTCAAGGCCAGACGTGCATCATCATCGGCAAGCGGGTCGGGCTGTGGCTGTGTCAGCCGGGACAGGAAATCACTAAACATGCGCAAGATATAGAGGCCGCCTAAGTTTCTTCCAAGCGCCTTTGGACCCGATCGCGCGCTGTCTGACTGTCCTTGAAGCTTAGGCCCATTGCGATGCGAGCTTCTTCGACGATTTTCATCTCACCTTCGTCCGAATTTCCGTCAGCCAGCACAACCTCCCAAAGAGCGTCAAGAGCGGCAAGGCGTTCGTGAAGGTCGGTGGTTTCCCGGATCAGCTTTCCGAACGTATCCGTTTCGGGCGCCGCCGCGTGCAGCTTTTCGCAAGTGGCGCGAACTTTGGCTGCCTCGATCGCGTTGTGCTGATAGAGGCGGGCCAGAATACGGTCGATCAGGCTGATTTCTTCCAGTTTGTAATCGCGATCTGCCTGCGCAACGCGGACCATAAGCGCGCCCAAAGCCAGTTCAGCGTCCGGGTCGGGAAGGTTGTCATGCTGCGGCGGGCGAAAAGCCTGAAAGAACTTTTTCAACATGGTGCGAGGTTATTCCATATTTTGTAGACCGCCAAGCGTGGACAACACGTCATAGGCGTAAATCGTCAAAAGTCCGCCTGCGGCGGATCGGCCAATTGGCTTATTCTGTTTTCTTAGCTCAACGCCTCTTTAGCCTTTTCCTGCAGCCACGCCAGCATATTCCTGTACGGAACCGGACCGTAGCTGATACGCGCCACCCCCAGAGAAGCGAGGGTGGACTTGTCCGGAGTTCCGGGCAACGCAATGATATTGAGCGGCAGATTGGTTGAGTCGACCAATTCTGAAATCATAGCTTCATCCTTCAGGCCGGGGGCGAAAAAGCCGCTTGCACCGGCGTCTGCATAAGCCGCGGCGCGGGCCATTGCTTCGTCCAACATGGCCCTGTCATGTGTGTCCGGATGGGCCTTTAGGAATATGTCCGTGCGGGCATTGATGAAAGCAGGGATACCTGATGCGTCGCAGCCCTCGCGCATGGCTTCGACCCGCGCGGCCTGCGTTTCAATGTCATAAAGTTTATTTGTGCCAATGATTTGATCCTCGAAGTTAAAGCCGACAGCGCCCGTTTCCAACGCGCGCTGAGCATTGACGGCGATCCCCACGGTATCCTCGGCATAGGCTCCTTCGATGTCCATTGTTACTGGCACGTCCACCGCGCCGACGATCCTGCGCGCATTTTCCAGCGCTAATTCAAAGGGGATATTCTGCCCGTCCGCGTAACCTTGCGCCATGGCAACCGGTGCGCTTCCGGTGGCAATAGCCTTGGCGCCAGCATCGCTTACGGCAGCGGCACTGCCCGCGTCCCATATGTTGTAGAGTACAACCGGATCGCCCTTTTTGTGCAGGGCTGCAAATGTCTCTGCGCGCGTGACCTGATCTGCCATGACCATCCTCCTGTCGCCGTGGTGAGGACAGTTAAAAGCGCAAACGGTCGGTGCGTACAGGTTTTTTCGCACCGACCGCTAAATCGCAGAAATGTTAGGAAAGTCAGACCAGACGAGAGGTGTCTTTGGCGGCCCGCACAAAATCACGGAATAGGGGGTGAGGATCGAAGGGCTTCGATTTCAGTTCCGGATGGTACTGCACTCCGATGAACCACGGGTGATCCGACCATTCCACGATTTCCGGCAGACGTCCGTCAGGGGACATGCCCGAGAATTTCAGCCCGGCCTTTTCCAACTGCTCGCGGTATTTGATGTCGACCTCATAGCGGTGGCGGTGACGCTCCTCGATGTTGGTGCCGCCGTAAACCTCGGCCACTTTCGAGCCATCGGCCAGAACCGCATCATAAGCGCCCAGTCGCATGGTGCCGCCTTTGTCATCACCGACCTTGCGTTCCACCTTGTGGTTGCCCTGAACCCATTCTTTCAGGTGATAAACCACGGGTTCAAAACGCTTTTTGCCTGCTTCGTGGTCGAATTCTTCGGAGCCCGCCTCTTTGATGCCAGCCGCGTTCCGGGCCGCTTCGATAACGGCCATCTGCATGCCAAGACAGATACCCAGATAGGGAACCTTATGCTCTCGCGCGTATTGCGCGGCTTTGATCTTGCCTTCCGTGCCGCGCTCGCCGAACCCGCCGGGGACGAGGATGGCATGGAAGCCTTCCAGATGCGGCGCGGCGTCTTCGGTGTCGAACACCTCGGCGTCAACCCACTCGACCTTGACCTTGACGCGGTTGGCCATGCCGCCATGGGTCAGAGCCTCGGCAATCGACTTATAGGCATCTTCCAACTGCGTGTATTTGCCGACGATAGCGACCTTCACCTCGCCCTCGGCGTTATGGATGCGGTCGCTGACGTCTTCCCATTTCGTCAGATCGGGTTTCGGGGCAGGGCTGATTTGGAAGGCGTCCAGAACGGCCTGATCCAGACCTTCCTTGTGATACGCCAGCGGCGCGTCATAGATCGTGCTCAGGTCCTGCGCCGCGATAACGCTGTCAGGGCGCACGTTACAGAACAGGGCCAGCTTTTCGCGTTCTTTCTTTGGGATCGGACCTTCTGACCGGCAGACTAGAATATCGGGGGCCAGACCAATCGAGCGCAGTTCCTTGACCGAGTGCTGGGTCGGCTTGGTTTTCAACTCACCGGACGCCTTGATGTAGGGCAGCAGCGTCAGGTGCATGAACATACACTGGCCACGCGGCTTGTCCTGGCTGAACTGACGGATGGCTTCAAAGAAGGGCAGACCTTCGATGTCACCTACGGTGCCGCCGATCTCACACAGCATGAAATCGACCTCATCCTCGCCAATGGCGATGAAGTCCTTGATCTCGTTGGTGACGTGCGGGATCACCTGAATGGTCTTGCCGAGGTAATCTCCGCGGCGCTCTTTTTCCAATACGTTGGAATAGATCCGCCCCGAGCTGATCGAGTCGGTCTTGCGCGCGGCCACGCCCGTAAACCGTTCGTAGTGCCCAAGGTCCAGATCGGTCTCGGCCCCGTCATCGGTGACGAACACTTCGCCATGTTCAAAGGGCGACATGGTGCCGGGGTCGACGTTCAGATAAGGGTCCAGCTTGCGCAGCCGGACCGAGTAGCCCCGAGCCTGCAACAGCGCGCCCAAAGCCGCCGAAGCCAGTCCTTTGCCCAAGGACGAAACCACACCACCAGTGATGAAAATAAATCGCGCCATAGTTTTTCGGCTGCTCCCGTGAGACGTCAAAATAAGCTGCCCGGCGGTTCCGAAAAACCGCTGCATCACGGGACTTCACGTATAAAGGATTCGCGCCAAAAGCGCAAGAGAACCGCAAGATGCTGTTGCAGTCCTCTTTCAGGTTTCTAGGTTTGGTAGATCAGTCGGCTTGCGGGATCAGCGGCGCGTTGTCGCCCTGTGCCGGAGGCAGCAGATCATCCGCTTCGGGAACCGTTGTTTCGCTTTCTTCGGTCGCTGCCGGAGCCGGAACACCCAGACGATCGATAACCGAACTTCCCGATGATTTCTGAGCCGATAGAATAGTCAGCGTGATCGACGTGACGATAAAGCAAGCGGCCAGAATCCATGTGACCTTGCCCAACGCAGTCGCCGCAGCGCGGCCGCTCACGGCGCCGCCACCGCCGCCACCCATGCCGAGGCCACCTCCTTCGGATCGCTGCATCAGAACAACGGCGATCAGGCCCAGAGCCAGAAGAAGATGGATGATGAGAACGACGTTTTCCATGGTGGTCCTGTACAGCGTGACGTGTATCGCGAGGTACTTATGCAAGTTTGGTTCCGGGGGCAAGTCACGAGTTCTCATCACACGCCTTGATGTGGCAGATCACACCAAAGGGGCTGGACAGATTGGCAGATGGTGGCGCAACCTTCCGCTATGCCGCACGATGATCACGATCACCCGCACGCCTTGCTGCCGCCTGAACCCGCCCTGCGGGTCAAGGCTCTGGAAACGATTCTGACCCGGAAGGGACTGATCGATCCAGCGGCGTTGGATGAAATCATCGACACTTATCAAAACAAGATAGGGCCAAAAAACGGCGCAGGGGTCGTTGCGAAGGCTTGGACCGATCCAGAATTCAAGCGAGCGTTGCTAGAGGACGCAACGCCGGTCGTGGCCGAGCTTGGTTTCTATGGGCGTCAGGGCGAGCACATCGTCGTGGTCGAAAATACGCCCGAGCAGCACAACATGGTCGTTTGCACGTTGTGCAGTTGCTATCCGTGGCCGCTGCTTGGTATTCCGCCCGGCTGGTATAAATCCGACGCCTATCGCGCCCGTGCGGTTCGCGAGCCTCGAAAGGTTCTGGCAGAGTTCGGGGTTGCGCTGCCAAGTGGAACGGCTGTGCGTGTTTGGGATTCGACTGCCGAGATTCGCTACCTTGTCTTGCCTATGCGACCTGCCGGATCGGAAGGGCTGGACGATGGCGAACTGGCCGCTCTGGTGACACGAGACAGTATGATCGGCACTGGACTGCCCAGAGTTCCCTCATGACACGCGTGCACGACATGGGCGGGCGGTTTGGAGACGGTCCCGTGTTGCCAGATGGGGAAGACGCCCCTGTCTTTTCCCAGGAATGGCACGGGCGCGCATTGGCTGTCACTCTGGCCGCAGGTTTCTTGGGGCAATGGAATATAGACATCTCCCGGCACGCGCGTGAAAGGCTTTCACCCAAAGATTACGCTCGGTTTTCCTACTACGAAAAGTGGATATCTGCTCTGGCCGATCTGCTGGTTGAACGGGGCGTCCTGACGGTGGATGACTTAGCCGGTAGGGACGCATTACAAGACTCGCATCCGCTGAGGTCGCGCATGCTGCAAGCAGATGCTGTCGCTGGCGCATTGTCCAGAGGCGGCCCGGCAGACCGTGCCTCGGGTGTGCCGGTGAAATTTTCAGTGGGACAAAGCGTCCGAACTGTTCGTCCTAGCGCGAACCGCCTTGTTGATGGCGGGCACACAAGGCTGCCGAACTATGCGGCAGGGGCAGAGGGGCGGATTCTGCGTTTGCACGGCACGCACGTATTTCCAGACTCCAACGCGCATGGCCTCGGAGAAGCGCCGGAGCCTCTATTCGCAGTGGTCTTTCTGGCGTCTGAACTATGGACGAACCCGGAAAACCCGCGGGATGAGGTCATTCTCGACCTTTGGCAAAGCTACCTGGAGCCCACATGAGCCACAGCGATAACCAATCAGCACCACAGCCAGTTTTTGACGAACCTTGGCATGCTCAGATTTTTGCTGTGACAGTCGCATTGAACGAGGCTGGACGATTGGGTTGGTCAGACTGGGCCGCGCGGTTCTCTGCAACTCTACAGCGTTACAGATTAGACCGGGAACTGAGCGGTGGGGACGATTACTTCCGCGCTTGGCTGGAAACGTTGGAACAGTTTCTGGCTGAGCAGGGTGCCACCCAGTCCGGGGAACTCGCGAACATAAGTGCTGCTTGGAGAGAAGCCTATTTGACTACACCCCACGGGCAGCCGGTGGTATTGTCTGGTCTGCCGTAGGGGGGGGCGCTGCTCCCGCCGCCCGTTCCGGGCGACTCCCCCGGGATATTTTCAGCCAGATGAACAAGGGATCCGAACTTCATCTGGCTTGTAAATATCCCCGCCGGAGGCACCGCGCGAAGCGCGGTTCTGAACTGCGGCGAATTACCGGTTTCCCTGCGGCTGTCACATCGTTATACGAGCCGAGTTTGATAAATCAGCGCTAAAGGACCGGATATGGCCAATGTGGTTGTTGTCGGCGCCCAATGGGGTGACGAAGGAAAAGGCAAGATCGTCGACTGGCTCAGCGAGCGAGCAGATGTAATCGCGCGTTTTCAAGGTGGGCACAATGCCGGCCATACGTTGGTCATTGATGGCGCAGTGTATAAATTGCACGCGCTTCCCTCGGGCGTTGTACGGGGCGGTAAGTTGAGTGTCATTGGAAACGGCGTTGTTCTCGATCCTTGGCACCTGATCAAAGAAATTGGAACAGTCCGGGCGCAGGGCGTCGAGATTACTCCTGAAACACTGATGATTGCCGAAAACACGCCGTTGATTTTGCCGATCCATGGTGAGCTTGATCGCGCACGCGAGGAAGCGGCCAGTAAGGGAACGAAGATCGGAACGACCGGTCGCGGCATTGGTCCAGCATACGAGGACAAAGTGGGGCGCCGGTCCGTGCGTGTCGCCGATCTTGCGGATGAAGCTACGTTGGAAGCTCGGGTGGATCGCGCGTTGCAGCACCATGACCCGTTGCGCAAAGGGCTGGGCATCGCGCCTGTCGATCGCGATGCATTGATTGCGGAGCTGAAGGAAATCGCGTCTGAAATCCTACCCTTCGCCGCACCCGTCTGGAAGGTGCTGAATGAAAAGCGCAAGGCAGGTAAGCGAATCCTGTTTGAGGGGGCTCAGGGTGCCCTCTTGGATATCGACTTTGGAACCTATCCGTTTGTGACGTCCTCTAACGTAATCGCGGGGCAGGCGGCCACAGGTGTCGGCATCGGGCCGGGTTCAATCGATTTCGTCTTGGGGATTGTCAAAGCGTATACGACTCGGGTTGGTGAAGGTCCGTTCCCGACGGAGTTGGACGACGCTGACGGTCAGCGCCTTGGAGAGCGCGGCCACGAGTTTGGCACGACCACCGGCCGCAAGCGGCGTTGTGGGTGGTTTGACGCCTGCCTTGTACGCCAAACTTGTGCGACCAGTGGTGTAAACGGGATCTCGTTGACCAAGCTCGACGTATTGGACGGGTTTGAAACACTTAAAATCTGCACTGGGTACGAGTTGGACGGCGAGCATTTGGATTACCTGCCAACCGCGGCTGATCAGCAGGCGCGATGCACTCCCATCTATGAAGAGATGCCGGGGTGGAGCGAATCCACGGAAGGCGCGCGGAGCTGGGCAGACCTGCCGGCGAACGCGATCAAATACGTGCGTCGGGTAGAAGAATTGATCGAGTGTCCCGTCGCACTCTTGTCCACCAGCCCGGAGCGGGACGACACCATTCTGGTGACCGACCCATTCGCCGACTGATGGTCGACGAAAAGAAGCCCGGCCTTAGCTACAAAGCCCGTCGGCGCTGGTCGCTGGTATTGCTGTTGGTCGGGCTGCCTGCTTACATCGTGGCGGTTGTGACGGTCGTGAACTGGCTTGACCGTCCACCGATCTGGTTGGAACTTCTGGTTTATGTGGTTCTGGGCGTTTTGTGGGCTTTGCCATTCAAATTCGTTTTCAGAGGCGTGGGCAAAGAAGACCCCAATCAATCCTCTGATTAGGCGTTTTTCACCGTCTGTTTCCGGCATCAAGCTGCGGCCAGGTGAGGATCGCGCGTGCAAAGGCGTGATACTCGCCTGAAATTTCCTCGGCCAGGCTGAAAGGTGAAGGCCACGGGGTCGTCAGGGTTGCCTCGACCTGTCCGGTGATGAGTTTGAGTTCGGCATGGTGCTTGGTCGCGAGGCGGCGCATTTTCTGGTTTGTGGCCAAGCAAAGCATATGGACCTCACGAATCCCCCGGTTTCGGGCCGCGGCTATGATTCGAGACAGCAAGGCGTCTCCTATCCCGCGATCCTGCCACGGCGTTTCGACTGTAAATGCTACTTCTGCAACGTTTTTTTGGCTGTCCGGCACAGTTCGAAGTTCGCCAACCCCGCGAAGGCAGGAATCTGGAAACGCTCCGTAGACTAGCGCAGGGTGGTCGAACATTCCGGCAAGATATGTTTGGACGAAATCCGCATTGACCGGCATGCCAAAACGCGAGGACAGGGCTTCTGTGTCCAAGTTCCTGTAGTGGCTTAATATTTTCGGTTTGTCGTAGATTCTAAGTCGTCGTATCGGGAGTTCATACATGGCACGACTCCTGTTTGAATGATCTATTTCAATCCAATTCGTAAACAGGGCAATCGTATCACTTTTCTGCGGCGCAGCATAGTTGCTGTGTCGCCCTGATGCGACACAGCAGTGCCAAATCGCAAAGCGCACAAAAATAGGGCCGACGCATTGCGCCGACCCTTTGTGTCAGAGGTAAACCGCAATTAGCCAGCGGCGCGCTCGCCATCGGGGCGGTAGCCGATCTGAGTGGACGCCGCGAACCGCCCGCCACCGGCTTTTTCGATTTTACCGTCGCGCAGCAACTGGCCGAACGAACGAAGGCTTTCCTCGCGGTTGAAGTCGTCTTGCTTGAGCGACCGAATCTTGTTCATCAATTGTGGGCGCGAAAACTGTTCCTGACCTTCGATGAACGACAGATACGCGGCTGCGGCTTCCAGAAGTTCGGGCAGGGATTGTGCGCCTTGCTCTTGCGCGAACATTGCAAAGCCACCTTCTTCGCCCAACTGGTTCTCGGCTTCGGTCTGAACACGGCGCGGTGTCACCGGTCCTGCGTCCTCGTCCTGATTGTCGATCCGCTGCTCGGCGACCAGCTTGAGAGGGGCCAGGGCGTCAGACTGAGGACGCATGCTGGTCACCTGAATCTCAGGGCGCCGAGGGCTGACCGCCGAGGTCAGATTGCGATATTCGTCTTCGGCGTCGTCTGCTTTGGGCTTGCCCTTGCGTTCCGCCTTGGTCGCGGCGACTGCTGCGCGAAGGTGAGAATAGGTTTCCCGCTGCGAATTCGACGCCGGATCGTCCATTTGGACGTCGGCCTTGTCCATCAGACGCGTCACATCTTGGTCTGGCGCTGCGGAATCGGGCGCAGGTTCCGCCGCGCGATTGGCAAGAAACGCTTCAACTTCCGAAATCTCGTGCAGCAGGTTTTCTTCATCCTCAGCGCTCAGGATGCCTTCCTCGGTGTCGGCGACGGATTCTTCAAGCTCAGCAGACTCATCGCTCTCAGCATCGTCACTGAGGATGTTGAGAATCTCCTCATCCGCGTTTTCGTCATCTTCCGAAAACAGAACTTCGGGTTCAGGTGTTTCTTCTTCGGCCTCATCGTCAAATGCGGCGGGTGCATCTGGCTCGAACGTCTCGTCCGTTTCGGCGTATTCTTCAATCGGCGCCACAGGCTCGGCTTCAGGCGTGGGTTCGTCCGCGTCGTCGGTCTCATAGTCTTCGAGAACGGGTTCACGCGCCGTGAATTGGAAAGGCTCGTTTTCGGGCTGCGCGGGTGCGTCAGCTTCTTTTTCTTCCTGAAGGTCTGTTGCGCTCAGGCTACCTGCTTCAAACGCGGCGGCAACAGCGTCCGACGGGCCTGCGGCCTCTTTCATCAGGGTTGTTTCTTCATCCTCTGCATAGATGACCGAGTTTTCGTCGGTGTGTGAGACAACGTCCCGAATCCTTTGCAGCTTTGCAGCGATGCTGTCAGCGGCAGGAGCAGATGTGTCCTCGACCGGTTCCGCGTCTTCAAAGAACGTCGCAGGACTTTGTGCGGGCTGAGAGCTGATTGCTGGGTCTTCGACCGGGGTAGGAGTTTGGCTCACGGGTGCCATGGTCGCCGGTGCGGCGGCGGCTTCGGTTGCGCGAAGCAACAAGCCCGTTTCATTCTGGCGTGCCTCGACATGTCTGGATGCGTCACGCTGCGCGATGCGGGCCAGCATCTCAGCGTCTGGCTGAGGTGGTTCAGATCCGAAATAACGATCCTCTGCCGCAAGGTCGCGGAAGTACTCTGCGATCGCCTTCATCGTCTCGAACGAATCGTCAAAACCTTCCAAAGTGCATGAGAAGGTTCCGTAGGAAACGGTCAAAACCTTGTTATTCTGTACCATCAGACGCACGTCCTCTACAAACTACCTGAACCAGCCTGCCCAGGTCCGGGCATGTCTATTGGTTCGAAACTTCGCTTATAAACCTATCATTTTGTGGTCTGAATGTGTCCAAATCCGGGAAAAATGATCAATCTTCGTAAAAATAGACCAATTGTGCGCTCTGATGAGCCAATTGCGCTGGTCGGAGGGGGCGAAATTGGCCCCGAAGATTTGGAGCTGGCGCTGATTCGCGCCAGGACGGTTGTGGCCGCCGACGGAGGGGCCGCCCCGCTGATGGACGCCGGGCGTATTCCGGACGCGGTTATTGGTGATTTTGATTCGCTGGAACCGCGTCACAAGGACCAAATTCCTGTCGATCGTCTGTTTCCAATTCGTGAACAAGACAGCACGGATTTCGACAAGTCGTTGCGCAATATCGAAGCGCCGCTGGTCTTTGGGGTTGGTTTTCTGGGTCAGCGTCTGGATCACCAGCTGGCTGTGCTTAATGGGTTGGTTCGGCGGCAGGATCGACCATGTGTTCTGCTTGGCGCGCGCGAAGTCGTGTTTCACGCTCCGCCCCGAATTGCGCTGGAGATTCCGCCCGGAGACGTGGTCTCATTGTTTCCATTTCAGCGTGTAACGGGAAGAAGCCGAGGGCTGGAGTGGCCAATCGACGATCTGGTGCTAGAACCCAACGGGCTGGTCGGCACATCCAACCGAGCTTTGTCCCGCGTAGAGCTACATTTGGACTGTCCGGGGTTGCTGGTGATGGTGCCTCGGGCCGCATTGGATCAGGTCATGCAGGCGTTTCTGTCGGGGCAGACCGGGCGCTGGCCCGTTCGCGCAGAATGACATACAGCCCGGCAGCTACGGTGATCGCAATACCGATCGCGGCAATACCGTCTGGCAAGTCGTGAAAAATCATCCAGCCGAACAGGGTTGCCACCGGAATTTCCAAATACTGCATAGGCGCCAGCGTCGCCGAGGGCGCATAGCGCAAAGACCAGGTCATGAACAAGTGCGCCACGGTGCCCAAAAGCCCAATGGCGACAAGCAAGACATGGCTGTCACTGTTCGGGACAATCAACGAAAGCTCCCGCATGTCCACAGCGGTTCCGAATAGCAGAATGGGCAGCAACATGGCTGTTGCCATGACGCCCGATACCGCTTGAAGGGCGATTGGATCGGTTTCCTTGGCGATCTGGCGCGTGACCAGCATGAACAGCGCAAAGACCACGGCAACGACAAGAGGCAACAGTGCCGCCGCCCCGACCTGGGCAAAGCTGGGCTGAATAACAAGCAAGGTGCCCGCGAACCCCACTATGCAGGCCGCAAGGCGTCTCAGGCCGACGTCTTCACCCAGTACATATTTGCCCAATAGCAGCATGATGAAGGGCATCACGAATGCAATGGCAACTGCATCCGCCAATGGCAGGAATTGCAGTGCGCTGAACATTGCGCTGATGCCGATGATGTGCAGAACGGTCCGAATGACCGTTAGCCGCAAGACGCGCCCTCGTAGCCGCCAGTTGCGATTGGTCGCAACGGTCAAAGGGACAAGCACCATTGCCTGAACCGCAAAGCGCACGAATACCAGCATCGCGACCGGTGTCGTCTCACCCAACAGCTTGGCCATTGCGTCCCCCAGAGGGGCGAGCACGCAGAAACCAAGCATCAAGACGATGCCGAAGAGGGGACGATCCTGTGTCATGACCGCGACGCTACGGGTTTTGGGCGAAGGGGGAAAGCGGGTTGAGCCCCGGCTTGGCCCTGCGCTTGGTCAGCAATTTGGAACGTTCACGGCCAGACCGCCCAGAGAAGTCTCTTTGTATTTTTCGTGCATGTCGTGCCCAGTCTGACGCATCGTCTCGATCACCGCATCCAGAGGCACAAAATGTCGGCCATCCCCGCGCAGCGCCAGCGACGCCGCAGACACGGCCTTGATCGCGCCCAGCCCGTTTCGTTCGATACAGGGGACCTGCACCAAACCGGCGACCGGGTCGCAAGTCATGCCCAAGTGGTGCTCCAACGCAATCTCGGCGGCGTTTTCAACTTGCTCAGGCGTGCCGCCCATTACGGCGCACAGCCCTGCCGCAGCCATTGCCGAGGCGCTGCCGACTTCAGCCTGACATCCGGCCTCGGCCCCTGAGATCGAAGCGTTGAACTTCACCAGTCCCCCAATGGCGGCGGCGGTCAAAAGGAAATCCTCAATGTGGGTTTCAGACGCGCCGGGCACGTGGTCAAGGTAGTAGCGCAACACGGCAGGAAGCACTCCGGCCGCCCCGTTTGTCGGCGCTGTGACCACTTGGCCTCCGGCGGCGTTTTCCTCGTTCACGGCCATGGCATAGACGCTCATCCAGTCATTGATCGTGTGCGGAGCATTCAGGTTCATGCCCCGTTCGGCCTGAAGCGCGTCGTGGATACCCTTGGCGCGGCGGCGCACGTTCAAGCCACCGGGCAGGATGCCGTCGGTTGTCAGGCCGCGCTCGATGCAGTCGTTCATGACTTGCCACAATCGGGCCGAGCCTTTGGCAAAGCTGTCCGCGCATCCGCGCGCGATTTCGTTGGCGCGTTTCATCTCGGCTATGCTTTTGCCGCTGGCTTTTGCCATGTCCAGCATCTCGACCGCTGACTTGAAGGGGAAAGGAACCGGCGCGCCTTCGTCTGTGGCTTTACCCTCGGCCAGTTCTTCTTCGGTCAGGACAAAGCCACCCCCGATCGAGTAATAGACCTGTCGCAGAATCACGTCACCCTGCGCGTCCGTGGCCATGAGAACCATACCGTTTGCGTGGCCGGGCAGGTTGTTTTCATAGTCAAAGATCAGGTCGGTTTTGGGATCGAATTGCAGCGTCGGCAACCCTTCGGGGGTAACGCTGTGACTCTCTTTGATCGCAACCAGAGCGGCTTCGGCCTTTTCGTGGTCGTAGGTATCGGGAACGAACCCTGCCAGCCCCAATATCGTCGCGCGGTCCGTTGCATGCCCCACACCTGTGAAGGCCAGCGAACCGTGCAGCGACCCACGCAGGCCGGAGAACTCAAACGGAGACGCCCGCATCAGGTCCAGAAATCGCGCTGCGGCTACCATTGGCCCCATAGTATGAGACGAGGACGGGCCGATGCCCACTTTGAACATATCGAAGACAGACAGAAACATATCAGATAGCAGAGCCTTCTGGAGGATTAGCATAAGACGGAGAGGTGAAGGGTGTCACTCCCAACCCCTCGGCTGCGGTGGCCGCGCGTGTTGCGTCCCGGGTTTCGAGCTGCAACAGAATCTCGCGCAAATGTGGCGTATGATCAAAGTGGTACCAGCTACGGTCGGCATCGATTGGGTAAAGGGCCATCCAGCGCATCTGGCAGGCCAGATAGTAAGTCAGAACTGACGGTTTGTCTGGCCGCAACCAGTCAGGGGCCTGTTTCGCGGTATCTTCCAGAAGTTGAAGATGGCGGCGCAGTCGTTGACGCATTCCGTCGCGCAAGGGTTCGGTCTGCGAGACCTCTATGTACTTCTCGGCGTAGAAAAGAATTCGCAAGTCAGCGTGCAGCGTATTTGATGCGAAAAACAGCCACTTGAGAAAAGCGGCCCTATCAGGGCTCTGCGGTGCTGGTGCAAGCTGAGAATGGGTATCCGCCAGCCAAAGCAGGATTGCGGCCGTTTCAAAAATCGGTCCTTGCGGAGTTTCCAGAACCGGGATGAGGCCATTGGGGTTCAGCGCCCGATACGCTGGGCTGTCCTGTTCGCACTGGCGGCGATCCACAAGTACGGTTTCAAAGGGAAGACCCATTTCTTCCAGCGCCAGCCGAATGACCAGCGACGCGTTGTCAGGGGCATAGTGCAGTAGATAGGGGTTCTTCATGGACCCTATGTATACCGCGGCAGCGTTCGCCAAAGCCTCGATTGCGACGTTTCCCATCGGAAACGCGTAGTTTCGCGACATGTTGGCCCGGCAAATGGGTGAATTGGCTCTCGCAGTTGCCGTGGTCATTCCGTATAAGTCCGTCAGCAAAATAGGGAAAAGCCGCAATGATCGGAGAGTTGCCGCCTATCGACAAGGCCAAATACGTTGCTGCGCGACGCGCTGCCGACATGGTGCAGGACGGTATGCGTGTGGGGCTTGGAACCGGTTTGACCGCCGCTTGGATGGTGCGTCGATTGGGCGAGAGGGTGCAGCAGGGGCTAAAGATCAAAGGCGTCCCCACCTCGACCCGTACAGCGCAACTGGCCCGTGAGGTAGGGATCGAGGTCGTTTCGTTGGATCAGGCCGGGTGGCTGGACATGACGATCGATGGCGCAGACGAGTTTGACGGAGAGCTCAATCTGATCAAAGGCGGCGGTGGCGCACATTTGCAGGAAAAGATCGTAGCGACCGCCAGCGATCAGATGGTGGTGATCGCTGACGCCGGTAAAGAGGTTGAAACTCTGGGTGCGTTTCCCTTGCCGATCGAAGTTATTCCCTTTGGATGGCAGACAACCCGGACCCTTGTCCAAGAGGTTTTGGACACGATGGATGTTCTGGGAACGTCGGCTGTACTTCGCATGAACGACAAAGCACCGTTTGTAACAGATGAAGGGAACCACGTTCTGGACCTGCACCTGCAACGGATCGGAAACGCACGCCAACTGGCGATGGTGTTAAACCAGGTTCCCGGTGTCGTGGAAAACGGCCTGTTTGTCGATATCTGTGACAAGGTCGTGATCGGCTTTGGGGATGGACGGGTCGAACTGCGGGACATCAATGAAGGCACGATTGAGACGGATCAGCCTGCCGATAGCGTCAAGAACCTGTTCGCGGATCTCGCGGAATGACAATAGACCTGAGGCCAAGTCGTGCAGCAACGCATAGACTTCGGCAAACTTTCTGAACACCAAGGGTTGGAAGCTTGTTATTCGATCCCAGATACTCAACGAATTTTGCCATGACTGACAAAGGAACTCACGATGAGCTTTGACTACGATCTATTCGTTATCGGCGGAGGCTCGGGCGGGGTCCGCGCAGCACGTGTTGCGGCCGGAGAAACCGGAGCAAAAGTGGCGCTTGCAGAAGAGGACCGCTACGGCGGCACTTGTGTCATCCGGGGGTGTGTGCCGAAAAAGCTGATGGTGTTCGCAAGTGAGTTTTCTGGCATGGTCGGGGATGCGCAGGCCTATGGTTGGGACATTCAGCCCGGTGCGTTCGGCTGGAACACCTTTCACGACAAGTTGGTAGCCGAACTGGACCGGCTGGAAGGTATCTACCGAAATATCCTGAAGAACAACGGCGTCGAAAGCTATGATCAGCGTGCTCGGGTCGTGGACCCGCATACTGTCGAGTTGGCCGACGGAACCCGCAAGACCGCCAAGCATATCCTGATCGCCACTGGCGGTCGCCCGGTTGTGCCGGATTTTCCGGGGTCAGACCTTGCGATCACGTCGAACGAGATTTTCCATCTTGAGAAGCTGCCCGAAAGCATCCTGATTGTCGGCGGCGGTTATATCGCCAGCGAATTTGCCGGGATCATGAACGGGCTGGGCGTGCAAACCACTCAGTTCTACCGGGGTGCGCAAATCCTGCGGGGCTTTGACGAAGAAGCCCGTGGTCTGATTTGTGAAGAAATGCGGCAGAACGGTATTGATGTGCGCTTGGGCACCAATGTGCTGGAGATGACGAAAGACGGCGACAAGATCCGCGTCAAAGCCACTGACGGCACAGAAGATCAGTTTGACGTTGTCATGTATGCAACTGGTCGTACACCCAATGCGGATGGGCTTGGCCTTGAGGCGCTGGGCGTTGAGCGCGGTCGCAAGGGTGAGATCATCGTTGATGACTACAGCCAGACAGGTGTTCCCTCGATCTATGCCATCGGCGATGTGACCGATCGGGTGAACCTGACTCCGGTTGCGATCCGCGAAGGCATGGCATTCGTCGAGACGGTCTTCAAAGGTAACCCGACGCCGGTAGATCACGAGCTGATCCCAACGGCGATTTTCACGCAGCCGGAATTCGGGACTGTGGGGCTCAGCGAGGAAGAAGCCGCCGCGCAGGAGCCGATCGAAGTCTATGCCACGTCCTTCAAGCCAATGCAGAAAGCCTTTGCAGGTGGAACGCAGCGGGTATTGATGAAGCTGATCGTCAGTCAGGCGACTCGCAAGGTTCTGGGCTGTCACATTGTCGCTCCGGGCGCGGGCGAGATGATCCAGCTTGCGGGAATTGCCGTAAAAATGGGCGCAACCAAGGAAGATTTTGACAGGACAGTCGCAGTTCACCCGGTTATGGCCGAGGAACTGGTGACAATGCGGGAACCCGTGCGCACTGCTTGATTTGCAACCGCGCGCACACAAGTTACAAAGGACGCCGTGATCACACGGTCCAATACAAGGGAATATATACATATGGCGGGCAACAGCGGTGGCCCCTGGGGGGGCGGAGGCTCCTCGGGTGGCGGAGGAAATCGGGGTAACAACGGGAACGGGCAACGCCCGCCCGAAGGCGACGGCCCGCAAATCCCTGAAATCGACGAGTTGATGAAAAAAGGTCAGGAACAACTGCGTGTCCTTATGGGCGGACGTGGCGGCTCTGGCCGTGGCGGAAACGGTCAAGGCTCGGGCGGGGGTGGTCCCATCTTTACCAAGGGGACGGTCCTGATTGGTCTTGTTGTCGGTGCTGTCCTGTGGGGCGCGGCAAGTTTCTATACCGTCAAACCCGAGGAACAGTCGGTTGAACTGTTTCTGGGTGAGTTCTCGGCCGTTGGTAATCCTGGCCTGAACTTTGCGCCTTGGCCTTTCGTAACGGCTGAGGTTATTCCGGTAACCCGCGAACAAACCGAAGATATGGGCGGCACGCGCGGCAGCGATGATGGCCTGATGCTGACCGGCGACGAAAACGTGGTCGACATCGACTATCAGGTCGTCTGGAACATCAACGACCCGGCTAAGTTCCTCTTTAACCTGCGCGACCCACGCCAGACGATCCGCGCCGTGTCGGAATCGGCCATGCGTGAGATTATTGCGCAAAGCGAGCTGGCGCCGATCCTGAACCGTGACCGTGGTGTCATTGCTGAACGCCTGCAGGAACTGATCCAGACAACGATGGACAGCTACGACTCGGGCGTGAACATCATCCGCGTCAACTTTGACAAGGCGGACCCGCCGCAAGACGTGATTGCCGCCTTCCGCGACGTTCAGGCCGCCGCGCAGGAACGTGATCGTCTGCAGAACGTGGCCGACGCCTATGCCAACCGCGCTCTCGCGGAGGCACGTGGTGAAGCCGCGCAGGTTCTGGAAGAGGCCGAAGCCTACCGCGCGCAGCAGATCAACAGCGCGCAGGGTGAAGCCAGCCGCTTTATCGCGGTTCTTGAGGAATATTCCAAAGCGCCGGACGTGACGCGCAAGCGTCTGTATCTGGAACGGATGGAACAAGTTCTCGGCGACGTGGACAAGATCATTCTGGACGAAAACTCGACCGGTCAGGGGCAGGGCGTCGTGCCTTACCTGCCGCTCAACGAGTTGCGCCGCAATCAGGCTGAGGAGAGCAACTGATGCGTAAATCACCCCTTATCCTCATTGCCTTGGTGATCATTGGCGTGGTTGGCCTGTCTTCGATTTTCATCGTGGATGAACGTGAGCGCGCACTGGTCCTTCAGTTTGGTCGCGTGGTCGCCGTCAAAGAAGAACCCGGACTGGCCTTCAAAATCCCGTTGATTCAGGATGTTGTCCGCTATGATGACCGCATCCTTTCGATTGACGTACAGCCGCTGGAGGTCACGCCTCTGGATGATCGCCGTCTGGTGGTGGACGCTTTTGCCCGCTATCGGATTTCTGATCTGGAGCAATTCCGTCAGGCCGTCGGTGTCGGTGGCATTCCTGTCGCCGAAGATCGTCTGGACCGTATCCTGCGTGCTGAAACGCGTGAGGTTCTGGGTTCGGTCTCGTCCCGCGACATCCTGAGCTCGGACCGTGCGGCGCTGATGCTGCGTATCCGCAACAGCGCAATCGCCGAAGCCCGCGCGCTGGGCGTCAACGTGATCGACGTGCGCCTGAAAGCGACCGATCTGCCGCAAGCCAACCTTGAGGCGACCTTTGACCGGATGAAAGCTGAACGGGAACGTGAAGCCACCGACGAACGCGCCCGTGGTAACGAAGCGGCGCAGCGTGTGCGCGCGCAAGCTGACCGTACCGTGGTCGAACTGGTCTCGGACGCCAACCGTGAGGCCGAGATCATCCGCGGTGAAGCCGACGCCGAACGCAACGCTATCTTTGCCGAAGCGTTTGGCAAGGACCCTGAGTTCTTTGAGTTCTACCGGTCTCTCTCCGCTTATGAGCGCGCGTTGGGCGGAAGTAACAGCTCGATGGTTCTGAGCCCGGATTCAGAGTTCTTTAACTATCTGAAGTCACCAACAGGACAGGCATCCCAGTAATGGGTATGATCCTTCTGGCCTTCGGGCTGGTGTTAATTGTCGAGGGGCTGGCCTATGCGCTGGCCCCTTCGCTTATTGAGCGGATGCTGGAGGCGTTGCGATCGCTGCCTGAACAAGCGAGGCGGCTGGCAGGGCTGCTCTGCGTAGTCAGTGGCTTTATCCTGCTGTGGGGCGCGTATCAGGTCGGCTTTTAGTTCAGCGGTTTCAAATGCAAGTGATTTCCCCGCGATCCTCAGTTGCGGGGCTGCGCAAACCGACTACATTGGTTGGTAAGAGGGGGCGTTCACGCGCGATCCCCGAAGAATTGACGACAAGGAGTACCCAAGTGCAGGCACAAGCGCGCAGTATTTCCGTCCGTACGGACGACAGTGTTAGTTTCATGCGGCTGATGTGGCTGGCTTTTGCAGGGATATTGATAATCCTGGCGCAGACATCGGTGGCTTTTGCGCGCGGGGAAAGCCTTGCGCCGTTGGCCGAAAAGATCAGCCCGGCGGTGGTGAACATCACCACCTCGACCCTGATCGAGAACCAGACCGGCCCACAAGGTATCGTGCCCGAGGGCTCGCCGTTCGAGGATTTTTTTCGTGAGTTTCAGGACCGGGACAATAATGGTGAGAACGCTCCGCGACGCAGCAATGCTCTGGGCTCGGGGTTCGTGATCTCTGAGGACGGCTACATTGTGACGAACAATCACGTGATCGCCGAAGCGGATGAGATTTTGATCGAGTTCTTTCCCGGTGACGGTCAACCCAAGAAGGAATTGCCCGCCAAGGTAATCGGTACGGATGATAAAACCGATATTGCGCTGCTCAAGGTCGAGGCAACAGGGCCGCTGCAATACGTCAAATTTGGTGACAGCGATATCGCCCGCGTGGGCGACTGGGTGATTGCGATGGGCAATCCCTTGGGGCAGGGGTTTTCGGTTTCGGCCGGGATCGTGTCGGCCCGCAACCGCGCGCTGAGTGGATCTTATGACGACTACATCCAGACCGATGCGGCGATCAACCGAGGTAACTCGGGCGGGCCGTTGTTCAACATGGACGGCGAGGTGATCGGTGTGAATACGGCCATCCTGTCGCCCAATGGTGGCTCGATCGGGATTGGGTTTTCGATGGCATCGAATGTTGTCGTGAAGGTCGTGGATCAACTGCGTGAGTTTGGTGAGACTCGCCGAGGCTGGCTGGGTGTACGCATTCAAGACGTGACCGAAGATATGGCCGAAGCCATGGGTCTGGACAAGCCGGGCGGCGCATTGATCAGCGACGTGCCGGATGGACCGGCAAAGGACGCTGGATTGTTGGCCGGTGACGTGATCCTCAGCTTCGATGGGGTTGAGGTTGAAGATACGCGCGGCCTTGTTCGTCAGGTTGGCGAAACGACCGTGGGTAAGTCGGTTCGCGTGGTCGTGCACCGAGATGGCGGAACGCAAACGGTTCTGGTGACCCTGGGACGGCGCGAAGACGCTGAGCGGTCCGAGGAAAGCGAAGAAGAAACGTCAGAAGCTCCGGTTGAAGAAAACGCTGATATTCTTGGCCTGACGATTTCTCCGCTGACGGATGAACTGCGTACCGATCTGGGCTTGGATGCTGGTGCAGAAGGTTTGGTGGTGACCGAGGTTGACGAAGCCTCGGAAGCCTATGCCAAGGGACTGCGCGCCGGTGACCTGATCACGGAAGCGGGCCAGCAGAAGGTAAGTTCGGTCGAAGACCTTGAGGCGCGAATGGAAGAAGCGCGCGAGGCCGGGCGGAAATCCCTGCTGCTGTTGGTACGTCGCGGCGGTGACCCGCGCTTTGTGGCGCTAAGCCTCGAGGAGTGACGAACAGCTTATCCTGATTGAAGGGCCGGGGCGTTTGCTTCGGCCTTTTTCTGTTCCGCAAAGAAGTGAGCCACACACCGGGGAAGGCGCGTGGCTCTGATACAGGGAGAGGTCAGTGGACAGATATCGGGGATGATTCTCTGACCTCCTACGGTAACAACTATGAAGATAGTCTTAACGGACGCGGTCGTATGTGAAGCAGGTCACAACGGATCAGATCAAATCGGATTCCGCCAATTCCCGCAGGGCTTCGAAATCATGGATCATCAGGCCGCCGCGTGATGCCTCGACCACATTATCGCGCTTCCAGGTCGAGATCGTTTTGGAGACCGCTTCCCGCGTCGCGCCAACGAACTCGGCCAGTTCGCTTTGCGACAGGGTGATCCGTTTGGCAGGGTCATCCTGAAGGCCGGACAGGTGCAGCAGCTTACGCGCCAAACGGATGGGCATTGGCAGAAAGACCTGCTCATTCATTTGCGATCCCATCCAGCGCATACGCAATCCCGCAAGGCGGATCAAATCGACCGCAAGATCGGGATGCTGACGGATTTGGTTCATAACGTCGCTGCGCCGGACGCGTAGAACGCGGGACGGTTCGGCCGCCGCAATCGTGGCGGTGCGCGGTCCGTTGTCGAACAAGGCGATTTCACCGAAGATTTCGCCTGGCTTCATCAGGCTCAACGACAGTTTTCGACCACTCATGGCCAGAAAAGACACTTCCAGCGTGCCTTCACTGAGGGCGTAAAGAGAGTCTCCTTCGTCGCCTTGTTCAAACAGGGTCTCACCCTGTTCAAGCGATATCTCCGTCGCCTGAGCAGACAGCATGGCCCTGAGCCTGTCAGATGCCTCGGCCAGAAAGCCGCTGTTTGGGATGGCGGTCATGTGGATGTGGTGCTCCGGCTGCCAATGGTGAGTGGTCCCACAACTTTCCACAGCTATGACGTTTAGCCAAGGATTTTATCAGTTTCCTTGGGTCAGGCGGCTATCTGGCATCGGAATATCGGGCAGGGTTCATGGGTTTTACTGGTGATCTGGGTCGTCCATATAGCTTTGCAACATGCTGAATTGGAGCATTAGGAAGACCATCAGCGCGATCGGAAACCCAAAGGTTTCGATTTTGACCCAAAGGTCGGTGGACATGGTCCGCCAGACCAGTTCGTTAGCCACAGCGAGTACGGCGAAACATCCGCACAGGCGACGGGTCAGGATCATCCAGCCCTCGTGTCGCATGGGAAGCATCTCGTCGAGGACATAGGCCAGATATGATTTCCCCTGCAGCAGGCCAATGCCCAAGATGATCGAGAAAAAGCCGTAGACCAGCGTGGTTTTCATTTTGAAGAACCGCTCGTCGTTGAACCAGGCTGTCAGGCCACCGAAGAAAATGACCATGACGGCGGTAAAAATCTGCATCCGGCTGAGTTTCCCGGTCAGGTACCACAGGACCGCCATTGCCGTCAGCATCAGGGGGACGAATATGATGGTGGCGACAATAAAGCCCGAATACTCGGTGCCCGCGAACTGGAAACTATCGTCACGCAGGCGCAGGTAGATGAAGAAAAAAGCCAAGGGTGGGCCAAGTTCCAGCACCTGTTTCAGAAACGGATTGATTTCTTTTTTACCTGTCATGTCGGCTTCCTGCTGCTTACCCGCCCATTTCAACTATTACGGCGCCCAATGCAATCAATGCCATTAAAGCGATCCGCCTTGGCCCAACGGTTTCTTTGAGAACAAGCCAGCCGATCAGGGCGGCGAATACAGTTGAGGTTTCGCGAAGAACGGCGGCCTCTCCGACTTTGTCCAGCCTTGTGGCCAACATGATGGCGCCAAAAGACAGCGGGGCAATGATGCCGCCAGCCAAACCTCGCAGCATCAACGGACCGAGCGCTGGCCGGTGGGCCATCGCACGCCACCTCAGGAAGGCATAAAAGGGCATGGTGGCACCGTCGATCATGAAGAACCAAGCCAAAAAGGTGAAAGGGTCGGCGGTCGCGCGTATGCCATAAGCGTCGTACGTTGTGTAAAGCGCTACGAACAATCCGGTAGCGATTGCCAGCGTCAGGGCGATCCCAAGCGTTTCGCGGTTGGTTTCGAGAAAGCGGAAGTTATAGGCCGCCAGTCCAAATATTCCTGCCAGTAGCACTGCGACACCCAGCCATTGGATGCCGGTAAAGGTCTCACCGAACAGAAGGTAGGCTCCGATAACGGTGAACAGTGGGCCAGTTCCGCGGACGACCGGATAGACGACTGTGTAGGAGCCCTTGGTATAGGCCATCGCCTGTAGCGTTTTGTAGATGATGTGAATCAGCCAAACGACGGCGAAAATGGGCCACATATAGGGTTCTGGCCACGGCACGACGAAAAAGGCAAATGGCGCGGCCATCAGGCAGTAGCACGCGTCGATAGCTCCGCGGGACAGCCACGGGTCGTGCCGGCCCTTCTGTAACGCTCCGAAAACCGCGTGCAGGAACGCCGCCATCAAAGCCAGTCCCAGCGCGAGCTGGTGGCCTGCTTCGGTGCCTTCGAGTGAGATCAGCCAGTCGCTCAAGTGTCAGATCTTTGTGTTGGAAGGAGAGGGTGGGGGGCTGTCTGCCCCCCACACCCCCCGAGGATATTTTTAGCCAGATGAAGGGGCGGATCAGCCTTGGTCAAGGCCGGTAAGGGCGGCGGCGAATTCTTCAGGGTCAAAGGGGGCGAGGTCGTCTATTTGTTCCCCGACACCGATTGCATGGATCGGCAGGCCAAACTTGTCCGCGAGCGCCACCAAGACGCCGCCCTTGGCCGTGCCATCCAGTTTGGTCATTACAAGGCCCGAGACATCGGCCAGCTTGCGGAATGTCTCGACCTGGCTGAGCGCATTTTGCCCGGTGGTCGCATCCAGCACCAAAAGGGTGTTGTGCGGAGCGGTCTCGTCGACTTTGCGGATGACGCGCACGATTTTGGCGAGTTCCTCCATCAGGTCGGCGCGGTTCTGCAGGCGGCCAGCTGTGTCTATCATCAACAGGTCTGCTCCGTCCTCTTGCGCACGTGTGAGGGCGTCAAAAGCGAGAGAGGCGGGGTCAGACCCTTCAGGAGCGGTAAGGACCGGCACCCCGGCGCGTTCGCCCCAGACCTGAAGCTGTTCGACGGCGGCCGCCCGGAATGTATCGCCCGCAGCAATCACGACCTTTTTGCCTGCTGCTTTGAACTGGCTTGCGAGTTTGCCGATTGTTGTGGTCTTGCCGGATCCGTTCACGCCGACCACAAGCACAACCTGGGGGCGCTTGGGGTAGATCGGCAGCGGTTTGGCGACAGGCTCCATCACGCGCGAGACTTCCTGCGCCAGAAGCTGCTTGATCTCTTGGGTTGAAAGTTTGCGGCCAAAACGGCCTTCGGCCATGTTCGAGGTGACGCGCAGGGCGGTGTCCACGCCCATGTCCGAGGCGATCAGCAGTTCTTCGAGTTGCTCCAGCATGTCGTCGTCAAGTGTGCGGCGAACGGCGGTCTTGGTCTCGCTCCGGCTGAACATGCGCGCCAGAACACCTTTGGACGGAGCCGCCTCTGGTGGCGGGGGGGCTGGTATTGGGTCGACCGGGGCCGGCTCAGGGGTTTCAATGGGCTGGGGTTCCGGCTGCGGCTGCGGGATTTCCGGTACGGGTTCTGGCTGAGGCTCGGGCTCAGGGATGATTGGATCAGGGGCCGTCGTTTCTTCGCCGCCATCTTCGACGATGGCTTCCAGCCCCTGTTCGAGACGGGACGAGGATTTGAACAGCTTGTCCTTGAGCTTTGAGAAAAACGCCATTTTTGGTCTCCGCAGATGTTCCTCTCACCTAATGCGGATTTGAACCAGTTGCAAAGGGTCACAGAAAGGCAGTCAGCAGCCCGGCCTGAGCACCCCAATACAATATCCACACCATGTAAGGGGTGAAGCGGAGGCTTGGATGATTTTGGGGCAGCAGGAACTTTTCCGTCGCCAGGATCAGGTCCGAAGCGATAAAAGCCAGCGCTGCGGGCAACGCCCAACGCAATGGGCCGATCTCGGGCACTGCCAAAACCGCAAGACCCATGCCGAGGATGATCGGAATATACCCCAGGACCGGCACCTTCAACTCTCCGGCGCGCGGGGCGAGCAAGGTTGCGGCCACGATGCCCAATATGATCAAGGACCAGAAGAAGCCGGGCTTGTCGAAGATAAGGGCCGTTTCGCTGGATGGATGGGACAAAAACAATGCGATATAGGCCAGATGTCCGGCAGCAAAGGCGCCTATACCGGCCATGAAGGTGGCATCGGAGTCCCGGGACAGTAACGCGTCGCCGATGGCGCAGAATGACAGGGCTGCGATCAGCAAAAGGGGCGCACCCTGTAGTGCTGCAATAACCGCAAGGAATGCGACCGACAGCGTTTTCAGGACAGACCTCAGCCCACTTGCGGGTTTTGGCGTCATCGGCAAATAGGCCAGCGCACAGGCTGCGGCGATCAGGAACAAGGCGGTCATTTGGTGGCTCCCCCGTGTTTTGTTTTTTGTGCAGCGTCGCCGTGAAGCCGGCAATAGCTCAACCGGTTACGTTGGGTCAGCCGTTCGGTGCGCGCAGAGTTGGCGTTGCTGCACCACATCTGCCAAAATGATCTTATGCTGAGGTCTATCGCGATTCTTTTGGCAATGTCCGGTCCGGTTGTGGGCGCAGAGCCTGGTCTTTCGGGTTCGGAATTTGACGCATATACCCGTGGGAAAACACTGTTCTACGGGTTTCAAGGGCAGATTTACGGGGTTGAGCGTTACCTGCCAAACCGCAGAGTTATCTGGTCATTTTTGGATGGGGACTGCAAGGAAGGCGTCTGGTACGAACAAAGTGGCCAGATTTGTTTTCTCTATGAGGATCGTTTGGACCCGCAATGCTGGCTGTTCACGGAGTCGAGTAGCGGTTTGATCGCTCAGTTCGAGGGGAATCCGGACCGAACCGAGCTGTACGAGGCCGATGAGATCGACGAAGAAATGGTCTGTTACGGTCCGGATGTCGGCGTTTAGCACCCTGTCAAAACAGTGATCCTTGATCCGGCGTGTCTTTGGTCGGAGTCTTCTTTTGCGGGGGGCGCGACGGGTTTGCCTGACTTGTGTTTAGTGTGCCATCCGCGAACTCGATCTCGAATTCCGAGTGCTGTCCAGCCTGTTCTTTGGTCGTCAGGACATGGCCTTCTGCGCGCACCACTGCGTAGCCTCTTTCCAACGTCGCTTTGTAGCTGAGTGTTTCGCGTAGCCGGTCTGTCGCCTCAAGATTCTGGCGCATCCGGTCAAGCCTTGCGGTCTGTGCGCTGGTCAGGCGTTCAGCCAGTCGCGCGACGTTGTTTCGCTGTGTTTCGATTTCGCGTTGGATCGGTCGCAGGGACAGCCGGGAGGAAAGGTTACGAACAGCCTCTTGCCGCGCTGCCACCAGATTGCGCAGGGTCGAGGGGCGCAGATGGGCCGAGATTTCCACGACACGCAAACGGCGGTTCTGAACACTGCGGCCAAGCGCTGGGGCAAGCCTATCTGCAACAAGATCAAGGCGTTGGCGCGGGGTGTTCAACAAAGTGTCCGGGCGTGGCAAGGCGCGTGACAGGTCGCGCAAACGCTGGGCGCGGCGTTGAACCGCGTCACTGGCGGAACGGGACAAGCGCGCACCTTGCTCGCCGGTCCAGGCCAGCAGCTCCATACGCACGGGAACCGCTAGTTCGGCAGCAGCAGTCGGAGTGGGCGCGCGTCTGTCCGAGACGAAGTCGATCAGTGTTGTATCGGTTTCGTGCCCCACGGCCGAGATCAGCGGAATGTCTGACGCCGCTGCCGCTCGTGCGACGGCTTCTTCGTTGAAGCCCCACAAATCCTCAATGGAGCCACCGCCGCGAGCGACGATGATCAGGTCGGGGCGCGGCAGGGCCCCTCCGGGCGTCAGCTGGTTGAAACCGTTGATCGCGTTGGCAACCTCGGGTGCGCAGTTTGATCCCTGCACGGCGACGGGCCAGATCAGCACTTTGCGCGGGAACCGATCGCGCAGACGGTGCAGGATATCGCGGATCACCGCGCCAGACGGGGATGTCACGACGCCGATGATCTGCGGCAGGTAGGGTAGAGCCTTCTTGCGTTCTGGCGCGAACAACCCTTCGGCCTCAAGCTGTTTCTTGCGTTTTTCCAGCAGCGCCATCAGCGCGCCTTGCCCGGCGACGGCGACCTCATCGACATTCAGGTTGTATTTCGACTGCGCGCCGAATGCGGTCAGGCGGCCGGTGACAACGACCTCAAGCCCTTCTTCCGGCACCACGGACAAGCCCGAGATCTGACCTTTCCACGTGGTGCAGGCCAGCACGTTCCGGTCATCCTTGATGTCGTAATACAGATGGCCCGAGCGCGCCTTGAATACGCGCCCGACCTCGCCACGCACACGGATTCGGCCAAATGCGCCTTCCAGTGTGCGCTTTACCTCTCCTGAGATGTCAGAAACGGTGTATTCGGGGGTGTTTTGGCCGGGAATGGGGTCGTCAAGCAGGTCGGACATTTCAGCGCCTTGTGTCAAATGCCTGCCCAGCTTAGAACGCGCGGCAGGCGAGGCCAAGCAGATCGGAGAGCAGTTATGAACATCCTTATTCTCGGAAGCGGGGGGCGTGAGCACAGCCTGGCCTGGGCGGTGATGCAGAACCCAAAATGTGATCGACTGATCGTGGCTCCGGGAAATGCAGGAATCGCACAGATTGCGGACTGTGCGGCGTTGGATATCGAAAACGGCGGCGCGGTTGTTAGCTTTGCTGAGGAAAACGCGATTGATTTTGTCATCGTCGGTCCCGAGGCGCCTTTGGCTGCCGGTGTCGCGGACCGGTTGCGAGAGGCAGGCGTTCTGGTCTTTGGTCCCTCGGCAGAGGCGGCACGGCTGGAAGCATCCAAGAGCTTTACCAAAGAGATTTGCGATGCCGCCGGAGCTCCGACGGCGGCTTATGCGCGGTTTACCGAGGCCGATCCTGCCAAGGCCTATATCCGCGCGCAGGGTGCACCGATTGTGGTCAAGGCCGATGGTCTGGCCGCCGGTAAGGGCGTGATCGTCGCGATGGATGAAGAAGCCGCTCTGGAAGCGATCGACGATATGTTCGGTGGGGCTTTTGGCGGGGCAGGCGCTGAGGTTGTCATCGAAGAGTTCATGGAGGGCGAGGAGGCTTCTCTGTTTGTGCTGTGTGACGGCGAGAACATCCTGTCGGTTGGCACGGCGCAGGATCACAAACGCGTCGGCGAAGGTGATACTGGCCCGAATACAGGCGGAATGGGGGCGTATTCTCCGGCACCCGTTCTAAGTGCCGAGATTGAGGCGCGCGCGATGGATGAAATCGTGCGCCCGACGATGGATGAGATGAAGCGTCGCGGAACTCCGTTTCAGGGCGTGCTTTATGCCGGCCTGATGATCAAGGACGGGCAACCGAGGCTGGTGGAATACAACGTGCGCTTTGGGGACCCGGAGTGTCAGGTGCTGATGATGCGTTTGGGCGCGCAGGTGATGGACCTCATGCACGCTGCGGCCGAGGGGCGGTTGGCAGAGGCGCGCGTGAATTGGGCGGATGATCATGCGATCACAGTCGTGATGGCGGCAAACGGGTATCCCGGGTCATATGAAAAGGGAAGTGTGATCAACGGCTTGGGTGCGCTGCCTGAAGACAGTAAGAACATGGTTTTTCATGCGGGGACCAAAGCTGAGGATGGTCAAATTCTGGCGACGGGTGGTCGGGTGCTGAATGTGACTGCACGGGGCGAGACTCTGCAGGACGCCCGCGACCGGGCCTATGAGATGGTGGACGGGATTGACTGGCCCGGCGGATTTTTCCGCCGCGATATCGGCTGGCGGGCGTTGTAATCAAATTGCCGGGCTGCGCCCGACTTGATTGTTAGGTCGAGGGGCGCTGCCCCGCCGCCAATGGCGGCTCCCCGGGATATTTTTAGCCAGATGAAGGGCGGATCAGCAGGTGAGCGCCTTCGTCAGGTCGTTGCGTTTTCTAAGGGGGCCGATGTTGGTCATGTGCCAGCCGTTTTTGTAAGTGACGCTGATAATTCTGCTCCAGTCGGCGCTGGTGACGATTATTTCCGGGCCGTTGCCGCAATCGCGGATACCGCCAGAAATGAAATCCTCTCCGATCTTGTGGTTCGTCAGGCCGGGGAGTGATGCGATTTCGGTGAGTGCGCCATCTTTGAAGCGCCAGATGCGTAGTGTTTTGACCAGATGGGGGCGGTCGATATAGGCGATCTCGATATAGCCGTCGCCGTCCAGATCGGCTGCGCCGATTGGGGCGAGCCAGCGGAAACGGGTGCCGATATGGGGTGTGGCGGCGATTTTTTCGCCGAGCGCGTTGTAGACCGCAAGCTGAGCGCCGGTTTGGTTCTGCGACTCGACGACCATCACTTCGAGAGCGCCGTCCAGATCGATATCCACCAATCTGGGGGCAAGGTCTTCAAACACGCGGTCCGGGGGCAGGGAGACGGTTAATATTTCACCGTCAACCATGAGTTCTAGCGCACCGTATTCTACGGTGTCCCCCAGAACACCATGTGGATACCGTGTTGTCGGTTCGGTAAATTGGGCAGCCGTTATCGTGTTTGCGATCGCGTCGGTCGCTGCACCCATTAGCCACAGGCTCGACGCCAGCAGCGCGCCGCGAGTCCCGCTTTGCCACAGGCGAGCGGGCAGGCGCGGCGCTTTGGGCTGCATCAGATCTGCTTTTCGGGCATCTGCACGACCAGACCGTCCAGCTCATCCGTGACCTTGATCTGGCAGGTCAGGCGTGAGCGGGCAGGGTCGGGTTCAAATGCAAAGTCCAACATGTCCTCTTCCATGTCGTCCTTGGCTGGAACCTTCTCGACCCAGTCGGGGTGGATATAGACGTGGCAGGTCGAACAGGCGCAGGCGCCGCCGCAATCGGCCTCGATGCCGGGAATGTTGTTGTCACGGGCCCCTTCCATGACGGTCAGTCCGTTGGCGACCTCGACTGTATGCTCGGTACCGCCATGCTCGACATAGGTGATCTTTGCCATTGCGTGCGTCTTCCTTTTTCGATTGTCGAATTCTTCCTTAGTGAAGGCATTTAGGTCTGACCAGCCTCATTTGCGACTCGACGTGCCGTGTCTGGACTTTCCAGCCATATGTTCTATTTTTGTTCTTATGCTTGTTGCCCCTGTTCGCCCTGCGGTTTCAAACCGAGACTGGCCGCGCCCGCCTGCCTGTCTTCCAGCCAAACGGCTGGACGACCCGCCCGAAGGCGCGCGGGTTGCCGTCGCCGGGCTGGTGATCCTGCGGCAGAGGCCGGGGACGGCCAAGGGGGTGATCTTTCTGACGCTTGAGGATGAGACCGGTATCGTGAACGTGGTGGTCTGGCGTGCGATCTACGAACGCTTTCGTCGCGCCGTGATCTCGGGGCGGTTGTTACGTGTCACGGGGCGGATGCAGCGGGCGCATTCGGTGACCCATGTGATCGCGGAAGAAATTGAGGATATTTCGGGCATGCTGGATGTGCTGGTGCGGGGGGAGGAGGCATGTGCTCATCGCTCTTAGAGGCCATATTCCCGCCTTGCCCACACGCCTTGCCTGATGCAAACTTTCGTGCGGAGGACGCCTGTTTCGCCGCCAAGTCGATTGGCAAGCGGACCAGCGCGGCGTCACGCTTTGGGAGGAACGTGCCATGCCAACCAAAACCGAGGGTTCCACGCCACCCGACAACCTGACGCCGCAGCAGCAGGATATGCCCAAGGTTAACAAGATCACAGCGGAGGATATCACCGAGTCGCTGAAGGCGGGGTTTTCCGATTTTCTGGCGCGCCCAATTATGAGCGGTTTCTTCGGCTTGTTTTATGCGGTTTTCGGGCTTTTATTTGTTTGGTGCCTGGTTTGGCTTGGCAAAATCTGGATGATCATTCCTGCCGCCGTAGGCTTTCCGCTGATTGCACCTTTTGCGGCTGCCGGGCTCTATGAAATGTCCCGCCGGTTGCAGGAGGGCAAGAGTTTCGGCTGGTCTGAAATCCTCGGCGTGATGGCCAATCAGCGCAAGCGTGAAATGGGCTGGATGGCCTTTGTGACCCTGTTCATTTTCTGGGTGTGGATTTATCAGGTACGGCTTTGGCTGGCGATTACCCTTCAGAATGCTTCCTTTTCGGATTTTGAAGGGTTTTTGAACGTCGTGTTCTACACACCGCAGGGATGGACCTTTCTTGCCATTGGCACTTGCGTCGGTGCCTTTTTGTCTGGGGTTCTGTTCTCGGTAACGGTTGTTGCCATGCCCATGCTGCTTGATCGGGAGACAAATTTTGTGTCCGCCATGTTGACCTCCATTCGCGTTGTGACAGAGAGCCCGGTCGTCATGCTGGGCTGGGCGGCAATCATCTCGGTCACTATGCTATTGTCGATGGCTCCGGCGTTTCTGGGTCTGGTATTCACCCTTCCGATCCTTGGGCACACAACGTGGCATCTCTATCGCCGTGCGGTTTCACCAGCAGAGGGGCGTTCTGACGCGCCACAGTCCTGAATAAATGAAAACTTCGGTAGGCTCACCGCTTGAACAAAACCTCTTGTGACTGCTTGCTTCTGTGGTCACCGCGCAATTCGGCATGTAGTGCGCGCCCGGCCTGAACGCCTGGACGTGCGCTGACAGTCTCAAGCCAGCGCGTGAAGTGCGGCTTATCTTCCAACACCTGCTGTTGTCCTTCCCAGAGGCTGGCCCATCCCCAAATCGACATGTCGGCGATGGAATAGAAATCACCCGCAACATACTCGTTCTCGGCCAGCCGACGATCGAGCACTGCGTATAAACGCCCAACCTCGGTGCGGTAACGATCTTTCGCGTAGGGCAGGTCCTGCGGTGGATCCATTTGAGGGGCGTATTTCAGGAAATGATGCGCTTGACCCGCCATTGGTCCGACGCCACCCATCTGCCACATCAGCCATTCCTCAACCGTGACACGGTCGCGTTCGGTGGTTCCGTAGAACCGACCGGTCTTTCGGGCCAGATACATCAGGATCGCACCGCTTTCAAAAACCGAGATTGGCTGGCCATCCGGTCCGTCCGGGTCGACAATTGCGGGCATCCGGTTGTTCGGAGCGATCTTCAGGAACTCGGGGTCGAATTGGTCGCCCTTGCCGATATTGATCAGATGAGTTGTGTATGGCAGGTCCATCTCCTCCAGCGCGATGGATACCTTCCAGCCATTTGGCGTGGGCCAGAAATACAGATCGATCATGATGTCTCCTCAGGTTGATAGGATCATGGGGCTTTCTGAACGAAGGGCAACAGTTCTTGTGGTCGGGCAGAGCAAGTTGCAGCGTCACCGCGTTGAACCCGACTATTCGCGTCTGCTTGTTATCGCGCAAGATGTTGTGGTGCGGTTTAGCCGCAGCTCTATGACACATCGGCGCAGGGAAGGTTCCAGAGCCGTGACGTCGCGCCCGTCAGGGTTGACGTGCTGGCAACTGAGGCGTATGCGCAACGCAATACGTGGCGATTTGTTACCGGATTGCGGGCCACTCTAAACAACACCGCTAAAAGGTCAGGATGAAAGGCCCCTTTCGCTTGACCGCGTCTGGGGTTTTTTTGATGCCCTTGCCAGACAAGGGCCGAGAGGAATGACATGAGCGAGAGCTGGAACAAACGCACCCAAGCCGTCCACGGCGGCATTCGTCGCAGCCAATATAATGAAGTGTCCGAGGCGATATTTCTGACGCAGGGCTTCGTGTATGAAAACGCTGAACAGGCCGAGGCGCGGTTCATCGAAACCGGCCCGGATGAGTTCATTTATGCCCGCTACGGCAATCCGACCGTATCCATGTTTGAACAGCGCATCGCCGCGCTTGAGGGTGGTGAAGACGCATTTGCCACCGCCTCTGGCATGGCAGCGGTAAACGCGGCGCTGACCTCGATGTTGAAGGCCGGGGATCACGTGGTTTCGGCCAAGGCGCTGTTTGGCTCCTGTCTCTATATCCTTGAGAACATCCTGACCCGCTTTGGCGTTGAGGTAACCTTTGTCGACGGCACTGACCTGGATGCTTGGAAGGCAGCGATCCGTCCCGACACAAAGGCCGTGTTTTTCGAGTCCATGTCGAATCCGACGCTCGAAGTGATCGACATCGCGGCGGTGGCCCAGCTCGCCCACGCTGTTGGTGCGACCGTCGTCGTTGATAACGTCTTTTCGACCCCGGTCTTCTCGCGTGCGATCCAGCAGGGCGCGGATGTGGTGGTCTATTCTGCGACAAAGCATATCGACGGGCAGGGGCGGGCGCTTGGCGGCGTCATCATTGGGACTAAGGACTTTATTCGCGGAACCGTGGAGCCGTATCTGAAACACACCGGAGGCGCGCTCAGCCCGTTCAACGCGTGGGTAATGCTGAAAGGTCTGGAAACGATGGCTCTGCGGGTCAACGCGCAGGCTGAGTCCGCGCAGATCATTGCCGAGGCGCTGGAAGGGCATCCCGCGCTGGAGCGCACATTGTACCCCGGCCTTAAAACGCACGCGCAGAACGCTTTGGTTCAGTCCCAACTGGGTGGCAAGGGCGGTACTGTTCTGTCGCTGGACATCAAGGGCGGGAAAGAGGCAGCGTTTGCCTTCCTTAACGCGATGGCGATCCCGGTGATATCCAACAACCTTGGTGATGCAAAGTCGATTGCAACCCATCCTGCAACGACAACCCATCAGCGCCTGAGCGATGCGCAAAAGGATGAGCTGGGGATCACACCGGGCCTGATCCGCTTTTCAGTCGGGCTTGAGGATGCAGGCGACCTGCTTGCCGATATCAAGCAAGCATTGGACGTTTCTCAGCGATAAGGGGGGCTGCTGGGCTGATATCCTGCGCTATGTCGTATAAGTGTGCAGGGGGCAAACCCTGTTTCCTGCACAGAAAATCGATCCGGGCTGCGTTTTGGTGCGTATACGGTTACACTGGAAAACACGCCAAAGCTGTATATAGTCCGGCGACCAACCCGAGGAGCCCTCTCTGATGAACGTGCACCCCCGCGACATTAACGATGCACCCGACCATGACGAGGCTGCGGCCGCGCTGAAAGTGTTGCGCAAATGGGCGGAATCCGCGACCGAGACAGAGATCAGCCAACTCGATCCCGCTATCGCCCGTCTTGTGCCGGGGTTGGTGCCGGTAAACTATCCCTCACTGTCTCGGGACTACCCCGAGGATTTCAAAGTTGACCCCGAGTATCGCGCCACGCTGCCCGATCTTCAAAACGGCCCGTCCAGCCTGATCCGTGGCGCGAAGCAGCAGATTCAGCATGTCGGTATCTCGAACTTCCGCCTGCCGATCCGATTTCACCGCAAACAGGGTGAAGACCTGACACTTGAGACGTCGGTCACCGGCACGGTTAGCCTTGATGCTGAGAAGAAGGGCATCAACATGTCCCGGATCATGCGCTCTTTCTACAAACATGCCGAGCGCACGTTCAGTTTTGAGGTCATGGAGGCCGCGCTGGACGACTATATGACTGATCTGGACAGCTTTGATGCACGGATTCAGATGCGGTTCTCGTATCCCGACAAGGTGAAAAGCCTGCGGTCCGGTCTTGAAGGTTATCAGTATTACGACATCGCGCTGGAACTGGTTGAGCAGAATGGCGTGCGCCAGAAGATCATGCACTTGGATTACGTCTATTCCTCGACCTGCCCATGTTCTCTGGAGCTGAGCGAGCACGCTCGGTCCACGCGCGGACAACTGGCGACGCCGCACTCGCAGCGCTCGGTCGCGCGGATTTCTGTTGTCGTGGATTGCGACGCAGACTGCCTGTGGTTTGAAGACCTGATCGAGCTGTGCCGCCGTGCGGTTCCGACTGAAACTCAGGTGATGGTCAAGCGCGAAGACGAGCAGGCATTCGCAGAGCTTAACGCGGCCAATCCGATTTTTGTCGAAGATGCGGCCCGGTTATTCTGCGCCGAGTTGTTGGCGGATCATCACGTTGGTGACTTCCGCGTTGTTGCCAGCCATCAGGAAAGTCTGCACAGCCACGACGCTGTGTCAGTCCTGACCGAAGGTCCGACTTTCGTGGCAGCCAGCTTGGACCCGCGGTTGTTCACGACCCTTTTCCACGTCGGGTGACCTTCGCGGTGAGTTAAAAAAGTCTCAGAATCTGTTTGGAGGCGGGTTTCTGCCGCAGTGCAGCAAAAAATGCTGCGAACGCACGGTGTTTCAAGCTACACTCGTGCGTAATGCAGCCGTGGCATGTTCCGCTTTTCATAGGCCGTTGCCACTCCAAAGGAAGCTGAGACGTGCGACGCCCTAGCCTGCAAAATAATTCATTCCGCCTGAGAAATCGGGTCGGACAGGGCTGTTTTCTCTTTCGTAAGCTGCATAGTTTTCAGAGGAGAGACTACCTATGAACCCGATTTCCCAACCGCTGGAATTTCAGGCTGCTGCCATTCGTATGGCTGGCTATGCGGTTAGTAACCAGATGAAAATAATGCAAATTTTGGCGCGCTCAGCGATGGATTTGCCCTTTGCGTCGGTACATGCCCTGCACGCGTCGTCGTCGGTTCCGGCACCGGCAAAGCCGAAGGCGAAGCCCAAGCCGAAAGCCAAACCTGCGGCCCGTGCCACAAAAACCAAGACTGTTCAGGCCACAAAACCGAAGCCCGTCGTGACGGCAAACGCATCAGCCAAGCCGAAACCCGAATCGGCTGCACCGACAGCGCCGAAAACAACGCCAGCCAAGGCGAAGCCAGCAAGCGCAGCCGCAAAACCTGCCGCTAAACGTCCGGCGGCCAAACCTGCAACCGCCAAAGCGCCAGCACCCAAACCGACAACACGAGCGGGCCGGACCACAACGCCAAAGCCCGCCGCGCCCAAAGCAGCGCCTGCAAAAACCAAGCCTGCAGCGACCGCCGAAGCGACGCCTGCGGCTGCCAAGGCAGCGCCGAAAAAAGCAGCACCGAAGCCCGCCGCGACCAAAGCTAAGGCAGCACCCACTGTGGCCAAGCCTGTTGCGCCCAAGGCTGCTGCAAGTGCCGCAAAACCTAAAACGGCGACAAAAACAGTCGCAAAAAAGGATGAAACACCAAAACCTGCGGCACCCGTGCGGCGTACAAGGTCTCCGTCCAAGCCGCCGGCAATGCCTGCCCCGGTTAGCAAAACGGATAAGTAAAACCGGACTATAGCTTGACACCGTCGTGCAGGCGCGCCAACGCTGCGCCTCATGACGGATATGCGCCCGGTTGGATATGTGATTGGCCTGTTGGTCGCCATTCTTGGGGCGACCATGGTGCTGCCGCTGCTTGCGGACCTGATCGAAGGTCGCGGCGAATGGCCGGTTTTTCTTGAAAGCGGTGTCATAACCATCCTGACCGGCGTGGTTCTGGCCATGAGCTGCTCGAACGGAGTGGGCGAGGGGCTGACCATCCGGCAGACCTTTTTGCTCACAACCGGAGTTTGGGTCGCCCTCCCGTTCTTTGGAGCGATACCGTTTTTGTTCGGCGAAACCGAACTGCGTTTTGTGGACGCCTATTTTGAAGCAATGTCCGGGCTGACCACGACAGGTTCCACCGTGATTTCGGGATTGGATGACCTTCCGCAGGGCTTGCTGTTGTGGCGCGGTGTCCTTCAGTGGCTGGGCGGCATCGGGATCATCGTTGTCGCTATGGTGTTCCTACCCGAACTCCGGGTCGGGGGGATGCAGATCTTCCGCTCGGAAGGTTTTGAGACGATGGGCAAGATTCTACCGCGCGCGCAAGAGATCGCGGGTCAGATTTCCCTGATCTATGTCTTCCTGACATTTGTCTGTGTTCTTGTGTACGCCGGCTTCGGCATGAGCTTTTTTGACGCCGTTGTCCACGCGATGACGACGATCGCAACAGGTGGTTTTTCAAACTACGACGGCTCGTTCGCCACGTTTTCCGGGCCGACGGAATACGCCGCATCGGTGTTTATGATCCTGGCCGCGCTGCCTTTCGTGCGGTATGTGCAGCTTGCAAACGGAAATACCAGTTCCTTGTGGCAGGACAGCCAGATCCGAGCTTTCCTTGCGACCATTTTGGTGCTCGTCGTTGTCATGACGGTGTTTCTGCTGTCAGTTTTCCCGCGCCACTGGGAGCAGGCATTCCGGGAATCCCTGTTTAACATCACGTCGATCATTTCAGGCACAGGCTATGCCAGCGTCGATTACATGACATGGGGTAGCTTTCCGGTCATGGTGTTCTTTCTGATCGGTCTGATCGGTGGCTGCGCGGGATCGACCGCATGTTCGATCAAAGTGTTCCGCTATCAACTTTTGTTTGCATCAATAAAGACGCAGATACGCCGAATACGATCACCGCACGGCGTGTTTATGCCTCTCTACGGCGGGCGGCCCATCGGTACGGATGTCCTGACCTCGGTCATGAGCTTTTTCATGTTCTTCGTTCTGTCGATGGGCGTTTTGGCCTGGGCGTTGGCGTTGACGGGGCTGGACTTTATCACGTCAGTCTCAGGCGCTGCGACCGCTCTGGCCAATGTCGGTCCCGGTCTCGGAGATCAGATCGGACCCGCCGGGAATTTTTCGGGGCTAAGTGATACGGCGAAATGGCTGCTGTCGATCGGAATGTTGGTCGGGCGTCTGGAACTGCTGGCTGTCTACGCCTTGTTCACGGCGCAATTCTGGAGAAGTTGATGAAAAGACCCCTTGGCGCTCAGATTTCCCACATGCTGAAGGACCGTGGTGTCGATGTTATCTTTGGTATTCCCGGCGTTCATAACCAAGAGATGTACCGCGGCATCGAGGAGGCAGGCATAACGCATGTCTTGGCGCGGCACGAGCAGGGTGCTGGCTTTATGGCCGACGGATATGCGCGCGCGACGGGCAAGCCCGGAGTGGCATATGTGATTACGGGGCCGGGTTTGTGCAATGTCATGACACCGATGGGGCAGGGGTTCACGGACTCGGTGCCGATGTTGTTGATTTCGTCCTGTCTGGACGAAACGCAGGCGTTGCATGGTCAGTTGCATCAGATGAAAGACCAGCGGGCTGCGGCTGAAACAGTGGCGGACTGGTCTCATCAAGCCAATACCGCTCAGGCGGCCTATGGGCTTATCGAGCGTGCATTCGAGGAGTTCGAGCTGACTCGTCCTCGCCCCAAGCACATTCAGGTTCCGATAGCCCAGCTTGAAGCCGAGGCCGACCCCGCGCCGTTTCCCAATCAGTCGGGGCTGCGGACAAAGGCTCTCCCGCCGGATGTTGCGTCGGTGCTGTCGATGCTCAATATCGCGCGTCGGCCGCTTTTCATCTTGGGTGGCGGGACACGATCAAACCTCTGGCGGCAAATTTTGACGCAGTTGGGGGCCGCTTGTTTCACGACATTTGCTGGCCGCGGTATGGCAGGGCTGGACTATGAGCTGGATTTCGGCGCTGCGCTTACGCGTCCGGGAAGCGCAGATATCATCGCCTCGGCCGATCTCGTGATCGCGGTCGGGGCCGAGCTTGGCGAGGTCGATTTGTGGCGAGATCGGCTAGGACATACAGCGAATCTTGTGCGGGTGGATATCGATCCTAAGGTGCTGTCTGATCACCATCGTGCAGCCATAAAGCTGCAAGCGGATGGTGAGAGTTTTGCGCATTCACTTTGGGCCTCAGTTGATCACGTGAAACCTGCCACGGGCTGGACTGCGGAGGAAGTGGCCGAGGCGCGGGCCCGCTGGCGCGCGGAAGTGGATGCTGAACGTCCGGGTATTGTTCCAGTCATAGACGCGCTGCGTGCGGCGATGCCCTCGGACACGATGATTTATTCGGACATGACCCAGTTTGCCTACGTCGCCAAAGAAGTTTGGGACATGGCGTATCCTTACCATTGGCATCACCCGACGGGTTTTGGCACGCTGGGTTATGCGCTGCCGGCGGGGATCGGCGGCGCGGTTGCCCGCCGTGGAAAGCCAACGGCTGTGATCGCGGGGGACTATGGGTTTCAGTACACCATGATGGAACTGGGGGCGGCGGTTGAACTTGGACTGTCACTGCCCATAATTCTTTGGGACAATGGCAAATTAAAAGAGATCGAAGACAGCATGATACGCAGTCAGATCGCACCCAATGCCGTCGTCGCGCATAACCCTGATTTCTGCCAACTGGCACAAGCCTACGGCGCTTTGTCGGCGACCCCGTCAAATCTTGAAGATTTGCAGGATGCTGTTCGCGCGGCTTTTGACGCACCTGTCCCAACTTTGATCCGGGTCACGCCGGACATACATTAGAGCGACAACGCCGCTGGCAAAAGCGGCGCTGAGTTTTTTGCAGGTGTGGTTAGTCCCAGCAATGAACCAACACGGTCATTCCATTTGCCCGGCGGTTCAGTTCGTTGGGTGTGACTTGTGTTGTCGCCTGACCAGATTGGCCTGATAGTCCGGCTTTGCCCAAAACCTCATTCAGCCGATCCGCGGATGCGGCCAGGCTGACCGACGCGGGCAGGGTGCGTCCCTCGGACGGAGTTGGCAACAGCATGCCAACGACTTGGCCACTGTCATCAAATATCGGACCGCCCGCATCGCCGGGTTGAGCGGCCAAAGCAAGGCGCTTTATGCCTTCTTCACCGTTCAGTCCGCGCACATCGGCAATCTGTCCATATGTCAACGTGGGTGCACCCAACGCGCCTTCGTAAGAGAACCCGGAAACCGCGACTTCGGATTGAATTCTAGGGGTGCCCGCCCGGAATTCCGCAATACTGAGAGGGGCCAGATCGACTTTGGGGCGTAGGACCGTAACGCCGAGATCGATGTCAGTCCAAGCGACTTGCAGTTCTTGATCGCCGTCAAGCGTCACGCGTGCGCAACTGTCCACCGCTTCGGCGACCGTAAGAACAGTACCCTTGGCATCGGCAAAGAACCCAGATCGAGAGAGGCGTGGCTTACGGACCTGCAACCCTGATACAAGGTCGATGCGTTGCCCTGCGTTTTCACCAACTGCGGGGTCCAGAACCGCGCTGTTTGTGGCGAAGCTGGCCTTCATAGCCGCAAGTACGCGCGCGCGGCGCGCCTCGTCCCCGTCGGGCCAGACGAGCGTAAAGCCCTTGATAGCCCCGTCTTTCAATTGCGCTTCGGTATAGGACCCAATGCCGTTGCCGCGCCCCTCAAGCGTAAAGCTATCCCCGCGCAACTGCCTTGGACCGTCCAAGGGAACAATCTCAAGTGATTGCATGACTTCGTAAAGTGCGCGCAGCGTGGCTTTGCTTCCGTTTTGACTGATCAGCAATACCTTGGCATCCAGACTTGACGTGCCGTTGAAATGAACGAATGGAGCCTCATACCGGTCAAATGCAACCGCGCCCAGCGGCAGGTCCAAATCAATCCCGGCTTGCGGGTCAGAATAACGCTTCATTCCAACGCTGATCAGGGGGGCATTGAAGTCGTCCATCAATGCCTGCCTCTGAGCAGTGGTCAGCACACCCGTGGCGTCATAGCCGTTGAAACGCTGCCAATCGCTCATGGATCGGCGGGTGCCGGGACCAAATGCGCCATCGATTGTCGAGTTGTAGAACCCCGCGGCCTGCAGCGCAGTTTGCAGGTCTTTTCGATCCTGAGAAGTCAACAAGCGTTCACTTTGAAGGGCTTGCGCGCGGGTTTCGTCAGATACTTGCGGCGTCAGCCCGGTCACAGGCTGCTCGGGCGCAGGCTCGACCGGAGGGGTCACGACCCCGCGATCCAGAATATTGACTCCGACGGGCCAGAACTGCTGCTCAAGGGAATTCGAGAATGCGATATAGCTGTCTGCGGGGATTTGCCCTTCGGCGCGGTAAACCCGGAGGACTTGTTCGGCGTCACTTTGCAAATACGGTCCAATAACAATGGCATACCAGCCAGAGCTAAGGCGAAACCCGTTTACGTCCGGCAGGACGTTGGCGTACGCCTGCGCCCGTTCCTGGGCCTCACGCAGCGAGGGCTGCGCCTCAACCTGAACCCAGACGCCAGCGTCTTGTTGGGCAAATACGGCGCGCACGCCAAAGAAGAATAGAAACAGAATTGCAGTGAATATGCGTGTCATTGTCTGCCCGTGTCCGCGGTGTTTTATCTTTCGATCAGAATACGCGATTTGAGGGGCTAAGCGCTATGCCCCGATTACGGGGAATTTCCAGTGTGGCGGTGCAGTGACAGCCAAAGCGCACTGGAACGTTGACGCCCCTTTGCCCCTTGCATAGGAAGGGCAAAACCCATCGGAACCGGGCGCGTGGTCGCCCAAAGGGAATGTCATGACCGAACAGTCCAGTGCACCTCGTTCTTTTCAGGAGATAATCCTGCGGCTTCAGACCTATTGGGCCTCGAAAGGATGTGCCATTCTACAGCCCTACGACATGGAGGTTGGCGCAGGTACGTTCCACCCGGCGACCACTCTGCGCGCGTTGGGGTCAAAGGCTTGGGCAGCCGCCTATGTGCAGCCCTCGCGCCGTCCGACGGACGGGCGCTACGGTGAGAACCCTAACCGGTTGCAGCACTACTATCAGTATCAGGTGCTGATCAAACCCAGCCCGCCGGACCTGCAGGATCTGTATCTGGGGTCGCTTGAGGCGATCGGGATCGACATGAATCTGCATGACATCCGCTTTGTCGAGGATGATTGGGAAAGCCCGACTTTGGGCGCGTGGGGTCTGGGCTGGGAAGTCTGGTGTGACGGCATGGAAGTCAGCCAGTTCACCTATTTCCAACAAGTCGGTGGACATGACTGTGCGCCGGTCTCAGGCGAGCTGACCTATGGGCTGGAGCGTCTGGCCATGTATGTGCTGGGCATCGATCATGTCATGGACATGCCGTTCAATGATCCTCAGTCTCCCAGCCCTTTGAAATACGGCGATATTTTCAAGCAGACCGAGGAAGAATACGCCCGCTGGAACTTTGACGTTGCCAATACCGAAGTGTTGCTGCGTCAGTTTGAGGAGGCAGAGGCCGAATGCGCCAACATTCTTGCTCAGGAACATGACGACCCGAAAACCGGCAAGCGTATCGTGATGGCGCACCCGGCCTATGACCAGTGCATCAAGGCCAGCCACATGTTCAATCTGTTGGATGCCCGTGGCGTGATTTCGGTGACAGAACGTCAAGCCTATATCGGTCGTGTTCGAGCTCTGGCCAAGCAATGCGCCGATGCGTTTGTATTGACCGAGGCCGCCGGGTTCGGGGGCTGATGGGGCGTTCAGGCCAATCCGGGCAACAGAACCTTCAGGCCGTCTGCGATCATCCCGATGGCAATGGCAGACAGGATCATGCCCATGAAACGGCTCATGATCACCCGCGCATTCGCAGACAGCCGTTTGGCCAGCGCCGAGGCGTTCCAGAAGGTGATGAACAGCAAGAACAGCACAGCCAGGAAAACGCCCGAGTAGATCATGACGTCAACTGGTTTGGAGACGTGGTGAGCGTACAGGATCAGCGTCGTGATCGTGCCGGGGCCAACGAGAATGGGAAAGGCCAGAGGATAAAAAGCCACGGTGTCGGGTTCGGGGTAGGATTGCTTTTCCCCTTCCGTGCCGTGATGGGTGGTGCTTTCGGTGCCGCTCAGCATGTTCAGCCCGATCATGAGGACGACCAGTCCGCCCGCGACGCGCAGGTCGTCCACGCTGATGCCGAAAAGACCAAGGGTTTTATTGCCTATCGCGGCGAACGCTCCACCCAGTATCAGGCAGTAAAGCGCGGTCTTGGTGGCGACCTTTCTTTGGTCGGTGGGCGACAGGCCATCTGTTACGCTCAGAAAGACGGGCAGGTTGGTGATCGGGTTCATGATCGCGAACAACGCGCCGAAAAATCCGGCTGCAAGGGTGGGATCCATTCCGTATGCCTCAACTCAACCTGTACTGGATTGAAACCTGTCGCATTTTTCGCAAGTTTGAAAGAGGCCGCGTGATCAGGATGTGGGAACTATGACTGGAAAACTGCTTGCCATCCTTCTGCTCGTGTCCGCTGCCCTTGCGGGAGCGGCCATGTACTATCTTCAGGTGTATGGGTTCTACTATTCCGTAGAGCCCAAAGCGGGCGAGGATGTGACTTTGTTGGCCGCAGAAGACCAGGCACCCGTAGCGATCCCATATTCCGCGTTTCAAGCGATAGATGCCGACAGCTCGCCAATTCGCTATCGTGCGTGTTTTGAAACGGATCTGGCGGTGACTGACCTTGCGGGGTTTGTACCGATAGAGGACCCCGAACCGCTGACGGCTCCGCGATGGTTTGATTGCTACGACGCTGCGGCGGTGGCGGATGCTTTGGACTCCGGGCAGGCGCAAGCATTTGTCGGCGTTAAAAACATTCACTACGGTGTTGATCGCATTGTCGCCATTACCAAAGACGGCAAAGGATATGTCTGGCACGCGCTGAACAACTGCGGGGAAAAGGCTTATGACGGAACCGTAGTGGGCGAGGAGTGCCCACCAAGGCCGCAGGAATGATCGCAATGACCGAGGAAATGTTGGAAATTCCAAGCTTTCTGACGGCAACTCTGGGGTTCGCTGTCTACCTCATTGGTGCTGAGATCAATGCGCGAACGGCTGTCCTGCGTCAGTTCAATATCCCCGAGCCTGTAACGGGTGGCCTGTTGGCGGCGGTTTTCTTTTTGTTGCTGTATCTGGTTTTCGGATTCGAGATGACGTTCGACCTGGCGGCGCGAGATTTCCTGTTGGTGGTGTTTTTCGCGGGTATCGGTCTGAATGCTCGGTTTTCTGACTTAATATCAGGCGGCAAGCCGCTGATTTTGCTATTGGTTTTGACACTGGTGACGATCGTCGCCCAAAACATCGTCGGCGCGGTCGGAGCGGTGACGTTCGGGTATCCAGCGCAGGCTGGCGTGCTGTTCGGCTCGGCCGCTCTGATCGGAGGGCACGGAACAGCCATAGCCTGGGCGCCAGAGGTGGGCGCTGTAACCGGATTGGCCGGAGCGACCGAACTTGGCGTTGCAGTGGCCACCTTGGGTTTGGTTCTTGCAGCATTGGTCGGCGGTCCAATCGCGCGTTTGTTGATCGAGGGGAAGGGGCTGACACCGGATCGTCCGGACGAAGAGCACACAGTTGGGCTGCCGGAAAGCCCGAGTGAAGCCGCTTCTAAGATTGACCATCTGACGATCATGCGGGTGATGCTTTACCTGAATATCGCGATTGTCCTTGGGTACATGCTGAACGAGGCGATAACGGCCGCTGGGTTGCGGCTTCCGCTATTCGTGCCTTGCCTGATCATGGGCATTGTCATCGCCAACCTGCGGTCCGTACTAACCCCATCCGCTCCGCCAGTGGCGCGCACACCGTCGCTCGCGCTGATTTCCGAATTCTCGTTGGGCGCGTTTCTGGCCATGTCGCTCATGAGCTTGCAGTTGTGGACCATTGCCGAACTGGGGCTTGCTATCGTGGTGATCATGGCCGCGCAGACCATATTTGCCGTTGTATTCGTGATCTGGGTGCTATTCCCGGTGATGGGCAGCAACTACCGCGCCGCAGTTCTGGCAGCCGGGTTCGGCGGTTTCGCTTTGGGCGCGACACCCACCGCAATTGCAAATATGACCGCCGTGACCAAGAGATATGGCCCTTCACCTATTGCCTTTATCGTGCTGCCCCTTGTATCCGCCTTCTTTGTGGATATCGCCAATGCCATCGTCATCCAGACGATCGTCAATTTCTAAGGACCGACAATGCCCGACCTGCTGATCGAACTGTTTTCTGAAGAGATCCCCGCGCGTATGCAAACCCGCGCCGGTGAAGATCTGAAAAAGCGGGTCACCGACGGTCTGGTCGAGGCCGGTTTGACCTATGCCGGGGCCGCTGCCCTGACTACGCCGCGCCGCCTGACACTGGCGGTGGACGGGCTACTGGCGGAAAGCCCGACCATCCGGGAAGAGCGTAAAGGTCCGAAGGTTGGCGCGCCGGACAAGGCAATCGAAGGTTTTCTGCGCGGCGCGGGGCTTTCCCGCGACCAGTTGGAGGAGCGTGAAACCCCCAAAGGTGCGGTCTACTTCGCCACTATTGAAAAAACGGGTCGTCCAGCGGCCGAGATTGTGGCCGAGGTTCTTGAAGCCACGATCCGCAATTTCCCTTGGCCCAAATCAATGCGCTGGGGCAGTGGTCCATTGCGCTGGGTGCGGCCTTTGCACTCGATCCTGTGCATTCTCAGTGACGAGACCGGAGCGCAGGTCGTTCCGCTGGAAATTGAGGGGATCAAATCCGGTGATAAAACGGGTGGTCACCGGTTCATGGCGCCCGATCGGTTCTCGGTCACGTCGTTTGACGACTACGCCGCCAAGTTGAAACGCGCTTTCGTGGTGCTGAACCCGGCTGACCGGGCCGAGCATATTTGGAACGACGCCCACAACATGGCTTTTGCAGCAGGGCTGGAAGTCGTTGAAGACAAGGGTCTGCTGGCCGAGGTCGCGGGGCTGGTCGAATGGCCCGTGGTTTTGATGGGCAAGATCGACGACGAGTTTCTGGACCTGCCGCCCGAGGTGCTGCAGACCTCGATGAAAGAGCATCAAAAGTTCTTCTCGGTGCGCAACCCAAAGACAGGGCGGATCGAACGTTTCATCACAGTCGCCAACCGTGAAACCTCTGACAACGGAGCAACCATTCTGGCGGGGAACCAAAAGGTGTTGTCGGCGCGTTTGGCGGACGCAAAGTTCTTTTGGGAGAACGACCTGCGCATCGTCAAGGCAGACGGCTTCAGGCCGTGGGTGGACAAACTGAATTCTGTGACATTCCACGCAAAGCTGGGATCGCAAGGCGAGCGTGTGGCGCGTATTGCTGAACTGGCGCATGAATTGGCACCGGCCGTCAACGCAGACCCTGCTTTGGCGATGATGGCGGCACAAGGGTGCAAGGCCGACCTGTCTTCGGAAATGGTGTTTGAATTCCCCGAGCTTCAAGGCTTGATGGGTCGCTACTACGCCGAGGCCGCTGAACTTCCATCCGAAGTGGGGCAGGCCAGCGAGGAACACTATTCTCCCTTGGGTCCGTCAGACGATGTGCCGACGGCACCTGTATCTGTTACCGTGGCGCTTGCGGACAAGCTGGACACGCTGACCGGGTTCTGGGCGATTGATGAAAAGCCGACTGGTTCCAAGGACCCGTTTGCGCTGCGCCGTGCTGCGTTGGGCGTAATTCGGTTGGTATTGACGAATGACTTGCGTCTGAAATTGGATCGCTACTTTGACGCGCAGCTTGTTCGGGCCGAGGCTGCGATGAATGACACTTTGCCTGCGGAAAACGTCAAGGAGCTGTTGGATGAGATCGCAGATCACGGCGTATTTGGCGCGGCGTTCCGGACTGTGAAAGACAAGGTGGGTGAAATCTCGACCCCCGAGTTCCTAAAACTGGAACAGAAGATTCCCGACACTTCGGTTGATCTCCTCTCTTTCTTCCACGACCGCCTCAAAGTTTTCCTGCGCGATGAGGGCATCCGCCACGACATCATCGACGCCTGTATCGCGATGGACGGCAATGATGACCTGAACCTGTTGGTCAAACGCGCTCGCGCGCTGAATGAGGTGATCGCGACCGAGGATGGCGAAAACCTTGTTCAGGGCTTCAAGCGCGCCAATAACATCCTCACGCAGGCCGAGGAAAAGGATGGCGTCGAATACTCTTATGGCGCTGATGTGAAATTCGCAGAGACTGACAGCGAAACGGCCTTGTTTGCAGCTTTGGAAGCGGCGCAGTCCAAGATCAACTCCGCGTTGAAGGCAGAAGATTACCCGCTGGCCATGACGACGATGGCGGCCCTGCGCGGTCCTGTGGATGCGTTCTTTGAGGATGTGCAGGTCAATACCGACAACGATATTCTGCGGCGTAACCGTCTGAACCTGCTGAGCCAGATCAGGCAGGTGTGTTCTAGTGTCGCGGATTTGACCAAGATCGAAGGCTGACCCAGAACGCGCTTGCGTCAACATTGCATGGGCTTATGCTGCGGTCAGTTTGAAAGGTGCCGCAGTGCAGAATAACCCGCATACCACGCTTATTACTTCGACTGCGCCTGTCGCCACCACAACGCATGGTGGCCGGGCGAAATGTCTGCAACGCCTTGTCCGTCTGGACCTGCCGGTGCCGCGCACAGTGGCCCTGTCCTTCGATGCCGTTCAACAGATCGCCAATGGACAGGTTCCCGATATCGAGTCGATACTCGAACAATTCGATCAATCGGCGCTTTTGTGTGTGCGGCCCAGTTCTGAAGACCCTGATTGGGGTGGGCCAGGGGCGATCCTGAACATCGGGATGAATGATGCGCGCTATGTTGATCTTTCGGATTCAATGGGCGTCGAAGCAGCGGCGGCGCTGTATTTGCGGTTTGTGCAAAGTTATGCCGTGCATGTTGCGCGTCTGGACGCTGATGTGTTCGACGATATCGACGCTGACGGTCGCGAAGGTCTAAGGCAGTCGCTGCGTGCGTACGAGGACGAAACAGACGAAGCCTTCCCGCAAGACCGGGGCGAGCAGTTGGTTGCGGTTTTGCGATCGATGGCCCGTGCATGGGATGGAACGTCCGCGCGTCTTCTGCGCCAGGCCAAAGGTGCGCCAGCGGACGCTGGACTGGGGCTGGTCATTCAGGAAATGATCCCGGGGGTTGGGCAGGGTGAGTGCGGGTCAGGTGTGCTGCAACTTGTTGATCCGACGACCGGTTTGCCTCAGTTAACCGGCCGCTACCTAAGCCAGAGTCAGGGTAGGGACGCTTTGGGCGAGGGTGTCGCCGCGCTGTACCTCGAAAAAGACCCGCGCGGGAAGTCGTTAGAGGACGTTGCGCCTGAGGCATTTGCAGAGCTCAAAACACATGCTGCACTGATGCGTATCAAGTTACGCGAGGAAATGCAGGTCGAGTTCGTCATCGAGAACGGCCATATTCATATTCTGGATGGCGTCCGCGTCCAGCGCAGCGCGAGGGCTGCGATGCGCATTGCCGTGCGTCTGGCTGAAGACGGCATTATCCCACCGCAAGAGGCGGTAATGCGGGTCGATCCGCACTCTTTGAACGAATTGCTGCACCGTCAGGTTCACCCAGAAGCGCGACGGGATGTTCTTACAACCGGCATCGCCGCCAGCCCCGGCGCTGCGACAGGCAAAATCGTGTTTACCGCTGCCGAAGCGCAGGCGAGCGCAGCCCGAGGAGAGCCTTGTATTTTGGTCCGCCGCGAAACCTCGCCCGAGGACGTGCGTGGGATGCATGCAGCCGTGGCCGTTCTGACAGAAAAGGGCGGGATGACCAGCCACGCCGCGGTTATCGGGCGCGGATTGGGGTTGCCTTGTATTGTCGGCGCGTCAGAGATGCGGTTCCAGACCAAGAAAAAGCTGCTGACGGCCCCGGATGGGCGTGCGTTCAAAACCGGCGACATCCTGACAATCGACGGTTCGTCCGGGCAAGTTCTGGTGGGGCAACCGGCCATGCTAGAGGCTGCTTTGGACGATTGCTTCCAAACCCTCATGGGCTGGGCCGATGCCGAGCGTGACATCGCAATCCGCGCAAACGCTGATACGCCCGCCGATGCGCAAACGGCTCGCAATTTCTTGGCGCAGGGGATCGGCCTGTGCCGGACCGAGCATATGTTCTTTGACCCGGGCCGTCTGATCGTGATGCGCGAGATGATCTTTGCACAAACGTCATCCGGGCGCGCTGCGGTGCTAGAACGGCTGTTGCCGATGCAGCGAGAGGACTTTGTTCAGCTTTTCCGTATCATGGAGGGGCAGCCGGTCTGCATCCGGTTGTTTGACCCGCCCTTGCACGAGTTTTTGCCAACAACGCGCGGTGGGCAACGCGAATTGGCCGAGGCTTTGGACCTGCCGGTCTCAGATGTCGAGCGTCGTGTTGCGGCCATGACCGAATACAACCCGATGCTGGGTCTGCGCGGGGTTCGTCTGGGTGTCACAGTCCCTGAAATCTACGACATGCAGGCGCGTGCGATCTTTGAGGCGACGCTTGAAGCCAGCAAAAACGGTGCACCCGTGGTGCCTGAGGTGATGATCCCGCTGGTTTCGGCCAAGCGTGAGGTTGAACTTGTGAAATCCCGTATCGATTCCGTCGCGGCCTCGGTCGCATCCGAGCAAGGGCAGGAGTTTGAATACCGTCTGGGTGTCATGGTCGAAACACCGCGCGCGTGCCTGCGGGCGGACGAGATCGCGCCGCAGACCTCGTTCCTGAGCTTCGGGACAAACGACCTGACCCAGATGACCTATGGTCTTTCCCGAGACGACGCCGGGCGCTTTATGTCCGCATACGTCCGGCAGGGCGTCTTTGCCGAAGACCCGTTTCATGTGCTTGACCCGGATGGCGTAGGCGAACTGCTGAGACTGGGCTCCGAGCGTGGCAGGCAGGCCCAACCGGACGTGACTTTGTCGGTTTGCGGTGAACACGGGGGCAACCCCGAATCAATCGCCATCTGCAGAGAGCTGGGATTCGACTATGTGTCCTGTTCTCCGTTCCGCGTTCCGGTCGCTCGGCTGGCTGCCGCACAATTAGCGATTTCGTCCAGACTTGGGGGTTGACACTTACTCTTTCCGCTAGGATTAGTAGGAAACAAAGAGCGCCGTCGTCGATCATTTTTGACGTAACGGCGATTTTCCACTTGCTATTGCACGAAAACTGGACGTTTCCGATTCAATTCGGTATCAGGCTCGTCGCGCCCGCCGGGGGAGGGTATGGCGCGGAACGTGCCTGTGCGAGGTTATCTGATGCTACGATACATAATGGCTGTTGCCACATTGGCAGCAACCGTGCTGCCGAGTGTTTCCGTCGCTGAGAGGGAATCCACTGATACTGCCAAGCGTGAACTTGTGACGCGGAGCGAACCGCCCGGTCAGAATTTCCGTGAATACCTAAATCTGTTCAAGCCGCGAAAATCGGATGAACCGATGAAAATGTCCTATTCCAAGGATTGGCTGGATAAACTTCCGGCCGCAACCGGGGATGAGCACTTTAAATGTCTGGCCGAGGCGCTGTACTTTGAGGCGCGTGGCGAAAGTGTTCGCGGCCAGTTCGCCGTGGCTGAAGTGATCCTGAACAGGGTCAAAAGCAGCCGCTTTCCAGATTCGCTGTGCGGCGTGATCAAGCAGGGAACAGGCAAGAAGTACCAATGCCAGTTCACCTATACCTGCGATGGCCTCAAGGAAGTGATCAACGAGAAAAAGGCGTATGAACGCGTATCGAAAGTTGCGCGGGCGGCCATTGACGGTGTTGTCAACGACATGACCGAAGGTGCTACGCACTATCATACCACCGCGGTTCGTCCTTCCTGGTCGCGTGTGTACAAGGAAACGGCGCGCATTGGTGTGCACATTTTCTATCGTCACAACTATCGGACAGCGAGCAACTAACTGACGCACCCGCGCTGGAAGCTTGCTGGCGCGGGGTGTTTTTTGTCTTATGTTGCGGGCCGGGAGGCCCGCAATGACTTTGAACCGCAGACAATTCATGCAAACGACTGCAGCGGCGGTCGCTCTGCCTAATTTTGGGTGGGCTTCTTACCCTGCGCTTGTCGCCAAGGAAACAGCGCAACAGATCGCCCCGGACGGGTTTTCCGAGACCCGCGTCTGGACATATGGCGGTCAGGTGCCCGGCCCGGAAATCCGGGTGTCGCAAGGCGCGCGGGTTCAGCGAAGATTGTCGAACACTTTGCCTCAACCGACGACCGTTCATTGGCACGGGATTCGCATCGACAACGCAATGGACGGTGTCCCGGGCCTGACTCAGGATGTTGTTCCGACGGGCTCTCATTTTGACTATGATTTCAAGGTGCCGGATGCCGGAACATATTGGTATCACGCGCATAATCGCTCGATGGAGCAGGTCGCGCGGGGGCTGTACGGGCCGTTGATCGTTGAAGAAGCAGTCGCGCCGGACGTCGACCGTGATCTGACCTTGATGTTGGATGATTGGCGGTTGAACCCTGAAACCGCACAAATCATGGACGATTTTGGGAATGGTCATGACCTGAGCCACGCGGGACGACTGGGCAATCTGGTTTCTGTCAATGGCCGGTTTGATCCCGTCTATTCGGTAGGGGGTGGTGAAAGGCTGCGTTTGCGCCTGATCAACGCCTCCAATGCTCGAATATTTGATCTTGGGCTGGATGGACTGAGCGGTTGGATTGTTGCGCTTGACGGAATGCCGTTAGAAGTTCCATTAGCGGTTAGCGACAGATTTCCTTTGGCTCCAGCGCAAAGGACGGACCTGATCGTGGATGTCCGGGCCGAGTCCTCCTCGGTTGCGAACCTCGTGAGTTTTGAAAGGGACGGTAGCTATGGGCTGGTTCGGTTCGACGTGACCGGCCCGTCGAAAACTGCGCGAACCGGAATTACCCCATTGGTCCCGAACCAGATGCCCGACGCCTCGGCGGAAAATGTGCCGTTGCATCGAATGGAGATGCAGGGCGGCGCGATGCGTTGGCTGGAATCGGCAAGGATCGGTGAGTCAGAGCTTTCGGGGCAGGAATTGGCTCAACTCGGGCGGTTCTGGGCGTTAAACGGCGATGCCGAGCGACCGGCAGAGCCGTTTCTGGATGCTCAAAAGGGAACTACTCATAGGATTGAGTTCGTCAACGAGACTGCGTTTCCGCACGCCATGCACCTACACGGTCACCATTTTCGCCTGATCCTTCAGGACGGAACTCTGGGCCCATGGCGCGATACTGTTTTGGTTGAGCGTGGGCAAACCCGCCAAATTGCACTGGTGGCCGATAATCCGGGGGACTGGCTGTTGCATTGCCATATGCTTGGACATGCGGCTTCGGGCATGATGAGCTGGTTTCGTGTCACCTGACGCCGCATTCGACGACTAGAAAGGCGTTTGTTGCGGTGTTATACGCGCCTGCATCGTCTAATTTGGGTAAACCTGTCCCAAAAGCCCGAAAAGGTCCGTTGCATGAGTTCCGAAATCCGTCTTGCTTTTGCGCACCCATCTGAGCGGTCCGAGGCAACTGCCACTCGGGGGCCATTGGACCGCATTTCCCTGCGCGACCATATTGTCGAGGTTGAGATCGGCGCGTTTCAGGCGGAACGCGGCACGACGCAGCGCATCTGCTTTAACATCGTGGTCGAAGTGCGCCCTCTGACGAATCCTATCGACGATGATGTTGACCGGATTCTGTCCTATGACCGTGTGACCGAGGCGATCGCCTACGAACTGGCTGCCGAGCGTCTGAACCTGCTGGAGACACTGGCCGATCGAATAGCGGAACGGATTTTGCTTGAGCCTCAGGCTGTAAGAGCTTTTGTTAGAATAGAAAAACTGGATCGCGGTCCGGGGGCCTTGGGTGTCGAAATCGTGCGTGGTCGGGACATGGTTCACCATGATCTGGTCGAGGAAGAACGCCCGCATCCCCGGCTGGTTTTCCTGTCGAACGAGGCCATTGCGTCTGACAATCTGACCGGTTGGATTGATCAACTGGAAAACCGCAAACGTCCGTTGATCCTGTGTGTTGGCGCTGCGGATATAGCGGTTTCGCAAACAGGGCACGCGATGACACAGCGCCGGATCGACCTTCTTGCCATCGAACAGAATGCGTGGGTGTTGGCTGCGCGGGATCACCGTTGCGTCGTCGTGTCGACCCGAACCGAGTTGGACTGGGCTATGAAGAACGGCCAAATCTGCGTTTGGGCACCGTCCAAGATTGTTCTGGATGCGGTGGATGGACCGTCTGCGGCTCCGTCTGATGCGGTTGCATTGGCTGCGTGGTTCGCCGCGACCTTCGAGGCAAGCGAGATGATGGTAATTGGCGGAGATTTGCCCGAAGCGCCAAAAACCCCGCTGCGCGCTGTGCCCGTGGATCAGGCCCGACTGTGACAGCATACTACCGACCACTGGTTCAGCACGGACCGGCTCGTCCCGATGGGGCAGTGGCCTTGGCCGGGCAGCAGCTCTGGTTTTCTCATGTGGAACGGCTAAGCCGCACGGATGCGCCTATTGTCCTTCCCGCAGCCGAAGTGCCCGATCAGGTTTTGGATCGCTTGACGAGGCCACGCCAGCCGGTTGCAGGTCTGGCGATGGACCGTCCGCAGATCATGGGCATCCTGAACGCCACACCAGACAGTTTCTCGGACGGTGGGGTGCACAACTCCGTCAACGCGGCGCAGGCGGCTGCCCGTGCGATGGTCGCCCATGACGCAAGTATTCTGGATATCGGCGGTGAATCGACGCGACCCGGTGCCTCTTTCGTGCCAGAAGCCGAGGAAATCGCGCGGACTGAACCTCTGATCAGGGCAATCCGGGCTGAAACGAACGCACTGATATCCATCGATACGCGCAAATCTGCTGTTGCAAAGGCCGCGTGGGAGGCAGGCGCGGGGCTGATCAACGATGTCTCGGGTTTTACTTTTGATCCGCAACTGGCCCCGTTTTGTGCCGAGGTCGGTGCGCCGGTTTGCGTGATGCATATGCAGGGCGATCCGGCCACGATGCAGGATAATCCCACCTATGACGACGTGCTGCTGGACGTGTATGATTTTCTAGAGAACCAAGTGGCTTATCTGGAAGGTTTAGGGCTGGATCGAAGCAAGGTTCTGGTTGATCCGGGGATCGGGTTTGGCAAGTCCGAGGCCCATAACCTGACGCTGCTTCAAAACCTTAGTCTGTTTCACGGGCTGGGTTGCCCGATCCTGTTGGGTGTATCGCGCAAGGGCTTTATCGGTCAGATCGGCAAAGAGACGCGCAAGGACGCTCGTGCGCCGGGGTCGATTGCGGTTGGGTTGGCAGGTCTGGCACAAGGGGTGCAGATCCTGCGGGTTCATGACGTCACCGAGACGGCTCAAGCCTTGCGTCTTTGGGCCGCCGTCCGGTAAGCCATCTACAGGCAAGAAATTACGGAGTGACATCTATGCGTAAGCTGTTCGGAACCGACGGGGTGCGGGGCACCGCGAACACGCATCCGATAACCGCTGAGATGGCTCTACGTATCGGAGCAGCGGCCGGGCGGTATTTTCGCAGGGACCAGTCCCGCGCGCACCGCGTTGTAATTGGTAAAGATACCCGGCTGTCAGGGTACATGCTGGAAAACGCACTGACCGCGGGTCTGACCTCGACGGGTATGAACGTGTTGCTGTTGGGACCAGTTCCTACGCCAGCCGTGGGCCTGATGACTCGGTCGATGCGCGCCGATCTGGGTGTTATGATTTCAGCCAGTCACAATCCGGCCGAGGATAACGGGATCAAGTTCTTTGGGCCTGACGGGTTCAAGTTGTCCGATCAGGCAGAGGTTGAGATCGAGAAGTTGATCGAAGAAGGGGTAAGGCCCGCGCAAGCGCAGAACATCGGGCGTGCCAGGCGAGTAGATGACGCGCGTTTTCGCTATGGTGAGCGTGTTAAGTCGTCGCTGCCCCGCGATTTGCGTCTGGATGGTCTAAAAGTGGTAGTGGACTGCGCAAACGGCGCAGCGCACCGAACCGCCCCCGAAGTTCTTTGGGAGCTGGGGGCCGAAGTCATTCCGGTCGGCGTCACGCCTGACGGTAAGAACATCAACTTGAATTGCGGTTCAACAAAGCCCCGGCTGGCCGCCGAAACGGTGGTCGCACATGGCGCAGACGTTGGGATATGCCTCGATGGTGATGCTGATCGCGTTGTCATGATTGATGAGCACGGGCAGGTGGCCGACGGTGACCAATTGATGGCTCTGCTGGCTACGTGCTGGGCCAAGTCGGACCTGCTGCGGGGCGGCGCTTTGGTTGCAACCGTCATGTCCAACCTCGGGTTGGAGAGGCATCTCACCGCTCAGGGTTTGCGATTGGAACGAACGGCGGTCGGTGACCGCTATGTGGTTGAGCGGATGCGCGAAGGCGGGTTCAATCTGGGTGGCGAGCAATCCGGCCACATCGTCATGAGCGACTATGCTACGACCGGCGACGGTCTGATGGCCGGGCTGCATTTCCTTGCTGAAATGGTTCAATCCGGTCGCAAGGCGTCAGAGCTTTCGGTGCAATTTGAGACCGTTCCGCAATTGCTGAAAAACGTGCGTTACGCAGATGGGCAAACTCCGCTTGAAGTCGCAAGCGTTCAAGCCGCGATCGCAGACGCCGAAGCGCGTTTGAACGGGCAGGGTCGTCTGCTGATCCGCAAGTCCGGCACTGAGCCTTTGATCCGCGTTATGGCAGAGTGTGAGGATGACGCCCTGTTGACGCAAGTTGTGGATGGGATTGTGGCGGAAGTTGAGGCCGTCGCAGGTTAACGGCCGAACAACATCTTGCGCAGGCTGAACCACTGGCTGATCGCCAATCCGGTCAGGATCATGGCAAGGGCGACAAAGAACCGAAGGGGCAAGGCTTCGGACAAAATCCATGCGCCAAAAACCATCGACCAGATCGGCACTTGGTAATTCACCAGCGTCAGAAAGACCGATCCCGCACTGCGAATGATTGAAACGCGCAGCAAGGTGGCGAGCGCCGTTGGCACCAGGCCCAGTGCGATGATGGCGAGGCTTGGACGAGTGCCTTCCCAAGCCGGTAATCCTTCGGTCATCAGCATGATGGGAAGCAATATGATCGCGCCAACCAATAGGGTCAGGGCGGCCAGAACCACTGGATCAATCGGCGGGCACCGTCGTGTGAAGATGGACGCGCAGGCGTAGCACAGTGCGGCGCTGACGCAGGCCAATTGCGCCAAAGGTTCCGCGCCTTGTCCGATTTGCGCCAATCCCGGTCCGATCAGCACCAGCGCGCCAGAAAACCCCAGGCAGACGCCCAGGAACCGACGTGCATTCATTGGCTCATCCGAGAAGAAATGCGCCAGCGGCAGAACCATCAGGGGGATCGCGGCCATCGACAGGCCGGCAAAGGCTGATGGTACATGTTGCTGACCCCAGCTCAGCAGCAGGAAGGGTAGGGCCGAGGACAGGATGCCGATGATCACTATCGACCACCACAGCCCCAAGGAAAATCCCGGCAATCGTCGTTTTGTGACGGCCATCAGCCCCAGCAATGTCACCGCGCCCAAAGTGGTGCGGGCGGTTGCGACAGTGATCGGTCCGTACCCCTCAAGCGCCATGGCGACGACCATGAATGTGCCGCCCCAGATCAGGCCCAGAGAGAAAACGCCGCTCCAGTCGCGGGATGTGGGTTGATCGACCATTTGCGCCCTCCGGCCCCGACAAAAAAGGCGACCCGTGGGCCGCCTTTTCGCACTATCCCAAAAGGATCAGTTCTTTTCCTTGTCGACCATTTTACCGGCCGAGATCCAGGGCATCATGGCGCGCAGTTTGGCACCGGTTTCCTCGATCATGTGCTCGTCATTGGCGCGGCGCGACGCTTTGATGGTCGGCTGGCCAACGGCGTTTTCCAGCATGAAGTCACGAACGAATTTACCCTGCTGGATGTCGTTCAGAACCTCTTTCATACGCGCTTTGGTCTCGTCGTATTTCAGGATACGCGGGCCGGTCACGTACTGGCCGTACTCAGCGGTGTTCGAGATCGAGTAATCCATGTTGGCGATGCCGCCTTCATAGATCAGGTCAACGATCAGCTTCACTTCGTGCAGACACTCGAAATATGCCATCTCAGGCGCATAGCCTGCCTCGACCAGTGTTTCAAAGCCACAGCGGATCAGCTCAACCAGACCGCCGCACAGAACAGCCTGTTCACCGAACAGGTCGGTTTCACATTCTTCGCGGAAGTTGGTTTCGATGATGCCCGAGCGACCGCCACCGATGGCCGAGCAGTAGGACAGACCAATTTCCAGCGCCTTGCCGGTCGCGTCGTTGTCCACGGCAACCAAGCAGGGAACGCCGCCGCCTTTGACATATTCGCCGCGCACGGTGTGACCTGGGCCTTTGGGGGCCATCATGATGACGTCGACGCCTTCTTTCGGCTCGATCAGGCCAAAGTGGACGTTCAGGCCGTGGGCGAAGGCGATGGCCGAGCCGGGCTTGATGTTGTCATGCACGTATTTCTTGTAGGTTTCGGCCTGCAGTTCGTCGGGCATGGTGAACATGATGACATCACACCAAGCGGCGGCTTCCGCGATGCCCATCACGGTCAGACCTTCGGCTTCGGCTTTCTTGGCAGATGCCGAGCCTTCGCGCAGCGCGACGACCAGGTTCTTGGCGCCCGAGTCACGCAGGTTCAGTGCGTGGGCGTGGCCTTGGCTGCCGTAGCCCAGGATGGCCACTTTCTTGTCTTTGATCAGGTTGATGTCGCAATCGCGATCGTAATAGACGCGCATGTCGCTGGTCCTTTCTGTTTAACTTGGCGACGGTTCTACTAGTCATCTTTAGGGATGGCGATAGCGTTTCCCTTGTTATTCCACTTGGTTTGTGAGAATTTATTCGCTCGATTGCGATAATTGCGAAAAATCATGCTTGATGACATAGATCGGCGAATCCTGCGCCACTTTCAATCTGATCCCAGCTTGTCCACTGCGGAATTGGCCGAACGCAGCCGCATTAGCGCAAGCCTGTGTTGGCGTCGCATAGAGAAGATGCAGGAAGCCGGCGTGATCGAAGGGCAGGAGGCCGTCATCGATTGGGCCGCGCTGGGATATGCTGTGGAAGTGTCTCTCCGGGTCACGCTGGATAAAACGCAACCCCGCGCATTTGACGAGTTCACAGCAGCCGCACGTCAGGTCGCCGAGGTCATAGAGATTCAGACGTTTCTTGGCCGGGTGGATGTGCGGCTGTCGGTCTTGGCGCGGGATATGTCCCATTATCAGCAGCTCTATCGGGATCAGATTCTGACCCTTCCGCATATCGCGGATATCGAGGCCCTGATGCATATCGCGCGCGTCAAAAGCGAAGTGGTTCTTCCGGTATGACTGAATTGGATGAGATCGACCGCAAAATCCTCCGCGCTTTGGTGCAAGAGGCATCGCAAAGCGCAGGGGCGCTGGGGCGTAAGCTGGGACTATCGCAACCCGCCACGTGGCGCCGCATTCGCAGGCTGGAAGACGCCGGAGTGATAAAGGGGCGTCGTCTGCGTTTGAACGCAGAAGCGCTGGGTTTTGGCGTGACCGTGTTCCTTGGGGTGAAATTGGCACGCAAAGGGCAGGTCAGTCTTGAGGACTTTGAACGCGCGGTAAGCGCGATCCCCGAAGTCCAAACAGTCGAGCATGTTCTGGGGCTGTATGATTACCGCCTACGAGTCGTCGCGCGCGATTTGGCGGACTTTGAACGTGTTCTGCGGCGGCGGATCATGACCTTGCCCGGTGCCGGAGACGTGGAAGCAAACGTTCTTCTGAGTGAAGAACGCCTGCCTGGACCAATCGGATAGGTCAGTATTTAGTGCGGAAGCAATACCCCGGATGATGGGTCATCCGCGCAAAGGTCATCGGTTGTCCATCTTTCCAAGTGGTGCGTTCGAGCTGGATCATCGACGCCCCGGCTGTTGTTCCCATGAATTCGGCAAGGCGACTGTCTGCCGAAACTGCACTGAATGCGACTTCGGCTTCGGTGAACGGCGCGGCGCTCAACAACCATTCATGCGGGCCGTGCGTGCCCAAATCTGCGTGCTCAACCTCTGGAACGGCGTTGATGTTGATCCAGCGTTCTTCCAACTGAAACGGACGGTTATCTGCGTAGTGCATACAAATAACATGCAGGACCGGTACGTCGGGCGAAACGCCAAGTTGCGACGCCAGCCAGCCGGGGCTTGTCTCGACGTTTCTTTCCACCAGTGAGTAGCGGTAGGTGGAGTTCTGGTTTTCAACAGTCTGTCGCGCCAGAGAAAACTCAAGTTTCGCATGCTTGCTTGGCTCTTTCTTGACGCGCGTTCCACTTTTGCGCTTTCTCTCGACGAACCCTTGTTCAGCCAATTCGCGCAAAGCTCGGTTCACAGTGGCGCGCGCACAATTAAATTCTTCTGCGAGTTGCGTTTCGGTAGGCAGCAATGAGCCTTGTGGCCACACACGCGTTTCGATCTGCCTTTTAACCTCGTCACGTACAACCTGAAAACTTATCCGTTTTTGTGCCGTCACGTCCAAAAATACCTTTCTTCTATAAAGTGAGCTTATCTGGTCAGAAACACGTAACAGTGTAAAGGTCGCTGGCCCTGCTTGGCGTTGTTTATCGGGCAATTTCCGTGCGGTAAGGGTGAATTTTCTGTTGATGTTGCCACCTTCACTGGGGTCAAGTGGCGAAAGTAAGGGGCTGGCCTGTCGAGGATGGTTTCATTCCCCTGGTCGCCGACACAATTTGAAAGGACAAATCATGCCAGCGCTATTGGATACGGTTGATCCCAACGGGCTCGAGGAGTTCTCGGTTGTTTTCACGGATCGGTCCTTGAATCACATGTCTGTCCAGTTTCAACTGATTATGCGCGGTATTTCGGGGATGTTGAAAGACGTCTACAACGCGGATGCCGTCGCGATTATTCCCGGCGGGGGTACTTTCGGGATGGAAGCCGTTGCCCGCCAATTCGCACGCGACAAGAATGTACTGGTTGTTCGGAATGGGTGGTTTTCCTATCGGTGGAGCCAGATCATTGAGACTGGTGGTCTGACGGCGTCGTCGACGGTGCTCAAGGCTCGACAGGTGGGGAACTCCAGCCCTTCGCCTTTTGCCCCAGCCCCGATTGAGGAGGTTGTCTCGGCCATTCGTGAACAGCGGCCCGAAGTGGTTTTTGCGCCCCATGTGGAAACGTCGGCGGGTGTCATTCTACCAGATGGGTATGTGACGGCGATGGCCAGCGCCGCTCATGAAGTTGGTGCGTTGATGGTTCTGGACTGCATCGCCTCCGGGTGCGCCTGGGTCGATATGAAGGCTACTGGCGTTGATGTTTTGATCTCGGCTCCGCAAAAAGGCTGGAGCGCGTCGCCCTGCGCTGGATTGGTCATGTTGTCAGAACGCGCCGAAGCGCGGCTGGACGAAACATCGTCCGACAGCTTTGCGATTGACCTGAAGAAATGGCGTCAGATCATGGAGGCCTATGAATCCGGTGGACATGCCTATCACGCCACAATGCCGACGGACGCATTGCGCGATTTCCACGATACGATGGTTGAAACCAAAGACTATGGGTTTGAAAAGCTGCGCGATGCGCAATGGGCGCTGGGGGACGGTGTTCGCGCGATGCTACAGGACAAAGGCGTGATATCAGTCGCCGCAGACGGCTTTGGCGCGCCGGGCGTTGTGGTCAGCTATACTGCCGATCCCGAAGTTCAAAACGGTAAGAAATTTGCTGCCTTGGGCATGCAGATTGCAGCCGGTGTTCCACTGCAATGTGATGAACCCGAAGGTTTCAGCACTTTCCGGCTGGGTCTGTTTGGCCTGGACAAGCTCTACGACGTTGATGGAACGATTGCCCGTTTGAGGCGTGTTCTGGATCAGGTTCTTTAAGCGCCGGGCTTCAGCGCACGCCAAGACCCATCTGCATCAGTGTCTTGCGCACCGGCGGCAAGGAATAGAGAGCATTCAGGCCCATCGCCCGCGCATCTCTCAGCGGGCGCGTTTCGATCATGGAGGCGCGGTTGAGAAGGTCGATGCCTTTGACCCTCATCGCAATCTCGGTGTGGCGGGCTTTGTGATAGGCATCCAGCATTTGCGTGTCACCCAGACCGTCCGGCCGTGCCTGTGCAAGGTCCAGCAGGCTGCGCAGATCGCCCAGCGACATGTTCAAACCTTGCGCGCCGATAGGCGGCACGACATGCGCGGCCTCGGCCATCAAAGCTATCCTTTCCCCGGACAGACGTTCCGCTGACTGGCTGATGATTGGCCAGATGGTTCGCCGTGACGCGAGTTTGAGCGGCCCGAACAACCCGCAAGAGCGTTCGGTCATCGCGGCCTCAAACGCCTGCGGTTCTGAATTCAGCAATTCAACGGCGCGCGGTCCACGCTCCATCCACACAACTGCGGACGAAGGTTGGCCCTGCCAGTCTGGAAGGGGGACCAGAGTGAAGGGGCCGCCGGATCGGTGAATCTCGGTCGAGACGTTGTCGTGCGGAATGGGGTGCGTAACCGCAAAGGCCAACGCCTTTTGCCCGTAACGCGTTGTTTGTACAGGAATTCCGGCTGCTTCGCGCATCGGAGAGCCGCGCCCATCGGCGGCCACAACAAGTTTGCAGGAAACGCGGCTGCCATCACTCAGACCAACACGGGCATGAGCCGTACGTGTGAACAGGCTGACGGTTCCGGTGCCGGGACGGAAATCGACATTTGGAAGTTCGGCCAGACGGTTCACCATCTCGCGGCGCAGCAACCAGTTCGGCAGGTTCCACCCGAACGGCTGATCCGAAATGTCGGCGGCATCAAAGTCCCTTACAACGCGCGGTTCGGGAACGTCGCCGCCTGCATCCACGATACGCATGATTTGCAGAGGGGCCGCATGTGGGGCCAGTTTCTCCCACAGCCCGCACTGTTCAAGCAGCCCACGCGCGGGCTGCAGAAACGCCGTGGTCCGCATGTCAGACCCGTCGACATCGCGTTCGGTAATAGGTGGCGCGGGGTCGACGCATACTACGTCGAATCCGGCTGTCCCAAGGGCTGCCGCAGCAGTCAACCCGGCGATCCCGCCGCCGGAAATCAGGATGTCACAGCTGTCAGTCATGGCCTCGGTCTCCGTATCTTGGGCAGAACCTAGTGCGGTTCCAAGGCACGCGCCAAGTGACATCCTGTCCCGTGTCTCAGCCTCGTGAAATGAGGATGAGGATCAGGAACATCACCGGCACCATCATAACGGCAGGGATGTAAAGGCCCGGCAGACCGAACAAAAGGGCCGAACAGCCCCACATGCTAAAGATCGCCAGGGCGGTATAGCCCCAATCTTCGGCCTCGCCATGGGCGGCGTCTTTGGCCATCCAGCCAAACAGGGGAATTGCAAACAATAGGCGCTGCCAGATTGGCAGGCGCCGAGGGGCCTCGATCGCGCTCATGGATATCTCCGATTCTGTTCGTCGCTGAGGCGCATATAGGGGCGATGCTGCACCTGCAAAATGTGCAGAACGTCGCAGTGCGACAGCCTATCGCAGCCGGGCGAGGAACGCGGTCAGATCGTCCGTGTGATGGTGGATATGGTCGGCTTTGTGCGGCTCGGGCGCGACATGGACAGTGCGCATTCCCATTTCGTGCGGAGCCGCCAGATTGCGGGGATCATCCTCGAACATGGCCGCCTTGGTCGTGTCGATGCCATCCTGCTGAAAAATCGCTTCAAACGCGGCTTTTTCCGGTTTAGGGCGGTAGCCTGCATGTTCAACGCCATAAATCGCGTCGAAAAGTCCGCTCAGGCCGCGGGCCTCAAGCACACGTTCCGCGTATGGTGCGCTGCCGTTTGTATAAACAATCCGTCGGCCGGGTAGCGAACGTATGTGATCTGCCAGTTCTGCATCGGGGTCCATGTGGCTCGTGTCTACTTGATGTACGGCATGCAGGTATGGGTCAGGGTCCAGATCATGTTCTGCCATCAAACCCGCCAGCGTCGTGCCATATTGACGCCAGTACTGCGAACGCAAACGATCCGCCTCGGCCCGGTCCACGCCAATGGCCTGCACCACGTAGTCGGTCATCAGCACCTCGATCTGATCGAACAGGCGCATATGGGGCGGGTACAGAGTATTGTCGAGGTCGAACACCCATTGGGTGACGTGAACAAAAGCAGGTTTGACCATGCCTAGGGTTTAGGCCGCTGTGAACCTGTTTTCAATGCTGCACTTGATTGGTGGGGGCTGAGACGGATAGACAGGTCCGAACGAGGAGACGAACCATCCCATGCCCCAGTCCAAACAGTCCAACAGGGACGCCTACAGCCTAATCTTGGAAGCGATCGACGTCGGGGTTTACAAGCCCGGCGACCGGCTGGTCGAAAGCGAACTGGCGGAACGGTTCGGGGTATCCCGGACACCAATCCGCGAAGCTCTGCAACGTCTGGAAACGCAGTCGCTGCTGGAACGAGACGGGCGGTCGTTGATCGTGGCCTCGCTGGACCACAACCAGATGGCCGAGCTTTACGTGGTGCGGCGCGAGTTGGAAGGTCTGGCGGCAAGCCTGGCGGCAAAACACGCCACCGAGGAAGAAATCAAGGTTCTGCAGGACATGGTGGCCGCGGACGACGCTTTGGTAGACGATCCGACGGCGCTGTCTCGTGCCAACCGCCGGTTCCACGAACAGATCCACCTAGCCTCGCACAACCGTTATCTGGTTCAGCAACTGGATCTGGTGCACCGAACGATGGCTTTGATGGCGACGACCTCTTTGGCCGTGCAAGGGCGCGGTGAAATTGCTCAGAGCGAACACAAGGGCATCGTTGAAGCGATTGCCGCCCGTGATGAGGTCGCAGCGGCACAAGCTCTGAAAGAGCATATCTCGGTTGCTTTCATGACCCGCCTTAAACAGGACGCTGTGCGCCGAGAAAACTGAGCCCCATCAAGGGGTATTCTCTTCGCTGGCCTGTCCGTGCTGGGTTTTGTCCCAGAAAAACGGGTTTCCGATCAATTCCCACAGGGCTTTGTACGCTGCTGCGACTCCAAGTGGAAAATACAGCGGCATGGTCGGCACCCAAGGTACAAGGAACCGCCGCTCGTGGGCGCAGACCGCTAGAATGCCCACGACGAGGTTTGTGAGTTCTGCCGCCATAAACAGGTAAATCAGCCAAACCATGAGGCCGTGCGGCATCAATGCGTCCAAAGGACTGTTGAACCCAAGGGCAGTAAGCCAGAACGCCCAAAGCGCCGGAGCCAGCAGAAACTGCCCGACTGTGCCTAGAAAGAACGCCTGAAAGCCCAGGAATTTCAAAAACCCGAGCTCTTTCCACAGCCGAACCGGGGCGCGCATGTGAACGAGATATGTGACCATGAACCCCTTGAGCCACCGAGAACGCTGCTTCACCCAAGGCCAGGCGCGGAAATTGGCCTCCTCGAATGTTGTGGTATCCACCATCTCGGCGCGGTATCCCGCACGGCTTAACCGGACGCCAAGATCAGCGTCTTCCGTAACATTGTGGGCGTCCCATCCACCCAGCTCTAACAGCTTGTCACGCCGGAAGAAAAATGTCGTACCTCCCAGCGGCACCACAAGGCCCATGCGCGCGATGCCTTGCAGCAGCACGCGGAACCAGCTGTTATATTCGATTGTAAAGCAGCGCGACCTCCAGTTGGTGCGCGGGTTGTAATAGTCCAGCACCCCCTGAAGGCAGACAACGTCTTTGTCCGCGTTAGCGAAGTGCGCCACCACCCGTTCGATCTGATCGGGCTGAGGCGCATCTTCGGCGTCCCACACGCCCAAAATGTCTCCTCGGCAAAAATCCAACGCATAGTTCATAGCTCTGGGTTTGGTGGTCAGTCCATTTAGCGCGGGCACCTCTATAGTTCTGATCCATGAGGGTAGGTCCACGTTGGCCAAAACTGTGCGCGTCACCTCGTCGGTTTCTTCAAGAACCAGAATGACATCCAGCAATGCCTTTGGGTACGTCAGGCGTTGCAACCTTTGTATCAGGGCGTTGGCGATTTCCTTTTCCTTGAACAAAGGAACCATGATCGACACGCAGGGCAGCGGGTTGGGTAAAACGTGGCGGTCACTTGTATCGCGCTTGGTTTGATGAACCAGAAAAGCGATCAGTCCGCACAGGCGAAGCCCAAAGAAAAGGATCAACGAACCTATTGCGGCCGTCAAAAGCAACAAAAGACCCGCATCTGGAAAGCAGATGAACAGGGCGGCCACGGCAATCAGTGCCACCGTAGGTCCGGCACGTGCGCGGGGCGTCCAGGTTCGGCAACTGTGCCTTTCGTTCACGCGCGTCTCGGCAGCGGCCGCAAGGGTTGACGCAAAGGTGGCTGCAATCGCGCGGTCTATCTCGCTTGGCGCGGCAAGAACGGGTACGGCTGTAAAATCAGCGCCATTCAGATGTTCTCGAACGGTGGCAAAGCGGTCGGGCCGTGCGGTCGCGACCAACAGGATTGGCCCGACGCGCATCCAGGGAACGACGTTGTGCTCAAGCCAAAAGTTGACTGGCTTGATGGAACACAGTTCTTCGGAAGGGGGTAAATTCGTTAGGTCAGCGAACTGAAGATGATTTTGGTCGGCAAGCGCGTTCATCACATCCTGGCGGCTCACCCATCCTTTCGCCACAAGGATCTCACCCAGCGCAACATCCTGTCCGGACCTTAGATCTAGGGCAGAGTCGAGCTGCGCTTGCGTGATCAGGCCACGATCAATCAGGCAGGCGCCCAGAGGTTTTCTGACCCGCGCAGATATCGGCGGGGCGTGTACGAAGCGCCGCTGGTTCAGCTCGACCATGAAAAAACCCTGACACGTTTTGCCGGCGTCAGGGTTGATCAATTAAGGTTAACAGCCCGTTAACTTTAGGCGTGAAAGCGTTTACGCTTGCGCCTTATTGCTTGCCATAGCCTCGGCAAAGCGCTGGAACAGGTAAAAGCTGTCTTGCGGACCGGGCGAAGCCTCAGGGTGGTATTGCACCGAATAGACCGGACGATCCGTCATGCGAATTCCGCAGTTCGATCCGTCGAACAACGAGCGATGCGTTTCCACTATGCCCTCGGGCAGGGACTGCGCATCGACGGCAAAGCCGTGATTCATCGAGGTGATTTCGACCTTACCAGTCTCAAGGTCTTTAACGGGGTGGTTCGCACCGTGGTGACCGTGGTTCATTTTGACCGTCTGGCCACCCAGCGCCAGTGCCAACATCTGGTGACCGAGGCAGATGCCAAAGACCGGCAGGTCGGTCGTATTCAGAACTTCCTTGATCATCGGCACGGCGTACTGGCCGGTTGCCGCCGGATCGCCGGGGCCATTGGACAGGAATACCCCGTCGGGATTGTGCGCCAAAACTTCGGCTGCAGTCGCTGTCGCTGGCAGAACGGTCACATCGCATCCGGCTGTTGCCAGACACCGCAGGATATTTCGCTTTGCGCCAAAGTCGACCGCGACAACCTTGTGAGCAGGGGCTTCTTGGCGTGAGTAGCCATCGGGCCAAGCCCACCGCATTTCGTCCCAACGGTAGCTTTGCGCGCAAGTAACCTCTTTGGCCAGGTCCATCCCTTCCAAACCTGAGAACCCGCGTGCGGCAGCAACCAGCGCCTCAATATCGAAATTGCCCTCGGGGTCATGGGCCAGTGCAACGTGCGGTGCACCTTGTTGGCGGATCGCGCGGGTCAGGCGGCGTGTGTCAACGCCGCCGATCGCGATACGACCGCGACGCGCCAGCCAGGATTTCAACTCCTCAGCAGAGCGCCAGTTTGAAGCATCGGTCGGATCCCACTTGACGACCATGCCAGCCGCAACCGGATCGTTCGTCTCGTCATCTTCGGGGTTCACTCCGACGTTGCCGATATGCGGGAAAGTGAAAGTCACGATCTGCCCCGCATAGGACGGGTCGGTCATGATTTCCTGATAGCCTGTCATGGCGGTGTTAAAGCACAGTTCCGCTACGGTCTGTCCGGTAGCGCCGAAGCCCATTCCGTAGAACAGTGTTCCATCGGCCAATGCCAGACATGCGGTGGGCTTGGTCGGGGGGTTCTGTGCCATTGGGCGACTCTCCTGCAGGGTAAATCGGCGCATACCTAAGGGGGTTGGGCGCTTGGGTCAAGCCTGTTCAAATTTTGGGCTATTGTGGAAAATCAATGGGTTAGCTATATTCGTTCCCTGTTGTATCACGCTTTTTGTTTATATATGGTCGTGGTTCCTTTTCCATGGGGATGGACAGATCATATGGATATGCGATCAAGGGTGAACTCTGCCCTGAAGCAAGCAATGAAAGATAAGGATGCCGAGCGTTTGTCGACGCTGCGGCTGATTAATGCCGCAATCAAGGATCGTGACATCGCGTCACGCGCCTCTGACAACGAAGAGGCGAAGGGCTGCGGCGATGCCGAGGTTCTTGAAATCCTTGGCAAAATGACCAAGCAGCGCAAGGAAAGTGCTCGGGCCTATGAAGAAGGCGGGCGGCTTGACCTCGCTGAGCGGGAACTTCGTGAAGTCGAGGTGATCGAAGAGTTTTTGCCCAAGCAACTGGATGATGATGAGGTGTCTCAGGCCATCCAAACGGCAATTTCTGCGACCGGGGCTGGGTCGATCCGCGATATGGGCAAAGTGATGGGCGAACTAAAAGCGCGCTACACTGGCCAGATGGATTTCGGAAAAGTTGGCCCGATGGTCAAAGATCAGCTCTGCTCGGCCTCTGCTGGCGGCTGCTGACACAGATTAAGCCTTGGAATATCTACTGCGCGACTGGTTCGCGCAGTTTTTTTGTGAGGTCGTCAAACAGGGCGATCCGCTCCTCCTCGGTCAGAAATGCGCCAATTTCGACTTCGCGCCCGTGTCCGGTCAGAGTGACGTAGTTGGGGACTGGACCACCTTGCTTGTGCATTGCTGGCCGCGCCCAATATCGGTTGCAGGTCCATTCTTGCCGTCCTCGGCCGGGATGATGATGGACCAAGCGTGCTTGCGTACCGGTCAGGGTGAATACTTCAAAAACGCTGCGCGACCGATAATTCGACTGGAGTGCAAGCCACAGGCCCAGCACCGTCAGCAACAAAAATGGCAGAAGCCCCCACAGCAGCGCGGACCCCAGCACCGCCATCAAGGGTATGAGGCCGAACAAAAAGACCGACAACACCACACGTACCGCCCATCGCGGCGGCAATGAGTTGTGCGGCCAAAGTCGCAGTTCCAGCTCTGAGCCAGCGGTTTGAGTCCATTGGTAGGGCATGTTCGGAAAATAGCGTAAGGGTTGTCGAAGTCGAAGGTAAATGATTAAACAACATGACCGACGCGCGCCCAGGACAGCGCGTCGTCAAGCCGGTCGTCGCCCCAGAAAACCTCGCCGCGGACGACGAGGCTGGGCGCGCCAAATACTCCAAGCCGGGTTGCTCGGTCTGTCTGGAATTCCAGAGCCGTTACCGCATCGGGGCTGCGCGCACGAGCCAGCGTCAGGCGAGGATCTTGCTGGCATCGTAACAAAGCCTCGGATTGAGCCGCCTCGCTGCCGGCCTCGACCCCGTCTTCAAACCAAATGCGGTATAGGTTCTGTGTGAAATCCTTGCCCCAGCCATCCTGCAATCCTAAAAGCGCTATCTGGTTGGCGAGTGCGAGGTCAGAGATGGGGTAGGGCGCGGGCAGTTGGGCGTGAATATGATACTTGGCTGCCCGACGCTCGATATCGCGCCACATGTATGCCGACTTAACAGGTTTACCGGCAAACGGGATGTTCTGCTGTTTGGACATAACTGTGCGCACATTGAATGGGCGCCACGTCACTGAGACGCCATTCTCGGCGCACCAATCGTCAATACGCATGATCGTCAGGAAGCTGTAAGTGCTGCCAATGGAATACCAAAAATCAATTTCGGGCATCTTACCCCTCCGGGTTGCCGGATGTGTGCCCTAAACAGAATAGCGCATTTTGACTGTTCTGGCGAATTTCTCATCGAGGGAAGCGAGCAAAGAAAAAACCCCGCCGAGTTGGGCGGGGTTTTCTTAGGGAATCGAAAGGGGATCAGTGCGCGTGGCCCTTATCCCAGTCTTCCTGCTTGGGCAGCTGCTCGAACGTATGTTCGGGCGGCGGTGTGGGCAGGGTCCATTCCAGCGTATCCGCATATTCGTTCCACGGGTTCGGACGTGTTTCTTTCGCGCCACGCAGCAGGGCGTAGGTCACGATGCCGAAGAACAGCAGGAACGAGGCGAACGAGATGAACGCACCAATCGACGACACAAAGTTCCACTGAGCGAACGCTTCGGGATAGTCGATATAGCGGCGCGGCATGCCCTGACGCCCCAGGAAGTGCTGCGGGAAGAAGGTCAGGTTGGCGCCGATGAAGAACAGCCAGAAGTGTACCTTGCCCCAGAATTCCGAGTACTGACGACCGGTCATCTTCGAGAAGTAGAAGTACACTCCGGCAAAGATCGCGAAGACTGCGCCCAAGCTCATCACATAGTGGAAGTGCGCCACGACGTAGTAGGTGTCGTGATAGGCACGGTCCACGCCGGCTTGCGACAGCACAACGCCAGTCACACCGCCAACGGTGAACAGGAACAGGAAGCCGAAGGCAAACAGCATCGGGGTTTTGAACTCGATCGAGCCGCCCCACATGGTTGCGATCCACGAGAAGACTTTCACGCCGGTCGGCACCGCGATGACCATCGTGGCCAGCATGAAGTACGCCTGCTGACGCAGCGACATGCCAACGGTGTACATGTGGTGTGCCCACACGACGAAGCCCAGAACACCAATCGCGATGATCGCCCAGACCATCGGCAGGTAACCGAAGATCGGCTTGCGCGCGAAGGTGGCAATCACGTGGCTGATGATGCCGAAACCGGGCAGGATCACGATATACACTTCCGGGTGGCCGAAGAACCACAGGATGTGCTGATACAGGATCGGATCGCCGCCACCGGCCGGATCAAAGAAGGTGAAGCCAAAGTTGCGGTCCATCAGCAGCATGGTGATCGCGCCCGCCAGAACCGGCAGCGACAGAAGAATCAGCCATGAGGTGACGAAGATTGACCAGCTGAACAGCGGCACCTTGAACAGGGTCATGCCCGGGGCACGCATGTTCAGGAAGGTGGTGATCATGTTGATCGCGCCGAGGATCGAGGAGGCGCCCGAAACGTGAACGGCAAAGATCGCAAGGTCCATGGACATGCCGCCCTCGGTCGTGGACAGCGGCGGGTAAAGCACCCAGCCAACGCCTGAACCGAGCTGGTCGTTACCACCGGGGCTCAGCAGCGAGGCCACACCCAGCGAAGTACCGGCAACATAAAGCCAGAAGGACAGGTTGTTCATCCGCGGGAACGCCATATCCGGCGCACCGATCTGCAACGGCATGAAATAGTTGCCAAATCCGCCAAACAGGGCAGGGATGACCACGAAGAACATCATCAGAACACCGTGATAGGTGATCATAACGTTCCACAGGTGACCGTTCGGGGTACATGGGTCCGCCATGAACCCTTCAAGGCACATATACTGCACACCGGGGTGCATCAGCTCGAGCCGCATGTAGACGGTCATCGCCACCGAGATAAACCCGGCCAGCGCCGAGAAGATCAGGTAGAGAATCCCGATGTCCTTGTGGTTGGTCGACATGAACCAGCGGGTAAAGAACCCGCGCTGGTCTTCATGATCGTGACCATGAATGGCTGCGTCTGCCATTAGGTGCCTCCTGTTGCAATTCTACCGCGCAGCCGGACCTCTCCGGCGCGCGGGATTCCTGCTGGTTTTAGAATGTGGAGAGGGTGCCTTCAATGGTCGAGTTTGATCTGGATCAAGATTAATTGTCGCGGGTAGAGGCATGACCCGCGCGTTTCCATTCAAATTCATCGTCAATCTGGGAACTGGCAGCGGAATTTCAAGGGTGGAATTGCTGTGTTGTTTCTCGACTTGACCCTTCGAGGGTCGGGCCGCAGAACTGTAGTCAACACCGCAATCGGAGAGCTGATATGACCGCCTATGACCCAGAGAACATCTTTGCCAAGATATTGCGTGGGGAAATTCCTGCGACCCGCGTCTACGAGGACGATGAAACACTTGCATTCATGGATATCATGCCGCGCGCGGATGGGCATCTTCTGGTGATCCCCAAGACCCCGTGCCGCAATATCCTGGATGCATCCCCCCAGCAGTTGGCCTATGTTACCGCCACAGTTCAGAAACTCGCTAAGGCGGTGGTCGCGGCGTTTGACGCAGATGGTGTAACCGTCCAGCAGTTCAACGAAGCTGCAGGTGGGCAGGAGGTCTTCCACCTGCATTTCCATGTTCTGCCACGCCACGAAGGGGTCTCGGTCCGTGCGCCGGGGACAATGGGTGACTTTGACCTCATCGCGGAACACGCCGAAAAAATCAAAATCGCGCTTGGTTGAGTCGTGTCGCGCTTTGTCTACGAAAGGCGTCGCAGCGGTGGACGATATTGCCGCGGTTGTGTGGGCTGTGGGGCCGGCGTTTTGCCTACTCACGTCCTAAGGCTAAAGCGGAAAGAAAGTGCGGTGGCGGATAGGCGCGTCTGTTTGGAAGCCACTAAATAGAATTGCCGTTCCGATTTGGGGTCGGAACGGCAGACACACTATAAAAGACTTTTCCGTTTCGCGGTTGACCCACGATTACCGGTTTAACACACCACTCACTCTAGAACGGTGATCCTATAGTACCCCCAATCGGCCATCCTGTATCCCCAAGAATTAATTTTAGGTGAATTTGGCCCAAACATACCCGGCTTACCGTCGAATTGTGGGTCTTTTGGGAAACAGAGCCGGTCAAATCTGCGTTATTGTTGATTAAATTCTACGCAGCGTCGATTCGATTTCAGTCAGGCCGAGACCGAGTCGAACACCTCGGTGAAGGTTTTTCGCAACGCTGAGTCCACATCCGCCATGGTCACCGGCAAGCCCAAATCCACGAGCGACGTGACCCCGTATTCCGAGATGCCGCAGGGTACGATCCCGGTAAAATGGTCGAGGTCAGGTTCGACATTGATCGAGATTCCGTGGAAGCTGACCCATTTGCTAAGACGCAGGCCGATGGCGGCTACCTTGTCTTCGGCGGGTTGCCCAGTGACAGTCAGTGGTTTGTCGTCCCGCCGCACCCAGACACCGACGCGCCCGTCTCGGATTTCGCCGTGAACGTTGAATTCAGCGAGGGACGCGATCACCCATTCTTCGAGCTGTTTGACAAAGCGCCGGACATCTTTGCCGCGCTTGTTCAGATCAAGCATGACATAAGCAACGCGCTGGCCGGGGCCGTGATAGGTGTATTCTCCACCGCGCTTGCTTTCATATACCGGAAAGCGATCAGGGTCCGTCAGGTCCTCGATTTTCGCGGATGTGCCAGCCGTATACAAGGGGGGATGTTCCAACAGCCAGACACACTCATCAGCCTCGCCCACAGCAATGGCTGCCACACGCGATTCCATAAAGGCCACAGCCTCGGCATAGTCGGTCAAACCGTCTGTGATTTTCCACTCCATGCGGGCCTCTTACCGTGCGTGGACGAGTTGGAAAAGGGGTTATGCGGCTTCGGCCAGACAGCGTTGAAGTATCTGAACGTATGTATCGGTTCCCTGCGCACCGGTCAGAAGGTACTTGCCGCCGAAAACCATTGAAGGTACGCCTGAAATTCCTCGACTGGTCCAGAACTGCTGTTTCTGGCGGACGGGCGCTACATGTGCGCCGGATGCCAGAGCCTGCTGCGCTGCGGCCCGGTCAAGGCCGACGGCTTCGACGGCCTCCAGCAAAACCTCAATGTCCGAGACATCGCGTTGATCGGTGAAGTAGGCTTTGAACAATTCCATCTTCAGCGGATGCTGGCGGCCCTGTGTTTCGGCCCAGTCCAGCAACTGGTGCGCAGCAAATGTGTTAACCATTCTGCTGTCGTCGTGAAACCGGAAGTCAAAGCCCAGCTCGGCTCCGATCTGGGTCAGCCGGTCGCGCGCCTGTTGGCTTTGCTCTGCGGTCGAGCCGTATTTCTCGATAATATGCTCGCGCAGGTTCTGTCCCTCTGGGGGCATGGTGGGGTTCAGCTCGAACGGGTGCCACCTGAGCTGCGCCAGCACGTTTTCCTGTTGCAAGGCAAGATCGAGCTGCCGGAAACCAACGATACACCAAGGGCATACGACATCAGAAACGATATCGATTTGGATGATGGGGCGCTGATCTGGCGTGGTCATGGTTCGGCTCCGGGCGACGTCGGCAACGGGATATCTGTGGTACAGATATGAAAGCTGAAAAGGAATTCAATCCGGCGTGTTTTTGCCTCTTCACATCCCGTTCCGCACCGTCTATACGCGCCTCTACCAAGTCATGGGCAGTGCGGTCGTGGCGGAATTGGTAGACGCGCAGCGTTGAGGTCGCTGTGGGGTAACTCCCGTGGAAGTTCGAGTCTTCTCGACCGCACCAAGTACTTGATTTTCAACAGGTTTCTTCGCCGAATGTAACGGTAAATGGAGCCTTTTGAGATGGATGTACGGGTGCCAAAGGGCCTCTTTAAGAGGGGCAAGGGTTACGCGGTCAGAGTCGCAGTACCCAACGAATACCAAGCTATAATCGGTAAAAAAGAGATCGTGCGGGGTCTCGGAACGCAGGACTTGGCGGAGGCTTTGGTCAGGCGAAAAGAAGTCTTGTCGGAAATCCTTGCCTCTATTGGTGAGGGTTCAATACCTGAGCCAGTTATCAAACAGGTTGAACGACACATCCCGCAGGAAGGGACAACCGTTAAAGATACAGGGCATCGCTGGTTGGCTGAGTCTGACGGTATCAAGGCGTCTACTAAGGCTAGATATCGGCAGCACCTTGAGGGCTTTGAGGCGTTCGCAGGTAACATAGAGGTCACCCAGATCAACCGAACGCTTGCCTTGGCATTCATGGATCACCTCAAGCGAACACCCTCAGAGCGAACCGGAGAGCCTCTCTCAGCGCGTTCCTTGCAGTCGTACCAATGCTGTCTCGCGTCCTACTGGCGTGTCTTGGATCATTGGGGTCTAGTCGATCCTGATGTTCGTAATCCCTTTTCGTCTCTCTTGCGGCGTGTCGCAGGGCAGAAGAAGAAAGCTGACCCACGAGAGAAGAAGCTGAGGCCAGTGACCCGAGAAGAGGCGGAAAGCCTTTTGTCTTATATCGCTGACAATGATGGTCTGAAATACCAATTCGAAATGTTCGTTACCGTAAGGTTGCTCTGGGTTACCGGATGCCGACTGAATGAAATCTGTGGGCGCTATTTGTCGGACATAGAGGACAGGGGAGATCACATCCGTATCAATATCCCTGAGGCCAAGACCGAGGCAGGGAAGAGGACGGTTACCGCGAGCAGACTTGGGGCTCTACATGAGTCAAGTTGACTCAGCCGTTACATGTACGGGTTGACCACCCCGATTCCGTTACAGTAAGGGTCGTACTCGCAGTACTTAACTGTGCTAAGAACCCAAGAAGGTCACGCGGTCAAAGACACCAAGTTTTCAGTGCGTTAGACGGAATGTTGACACGCGGTTTACTTGAGGTCGCTGTGGGGTAACTCCCGTGGAAGTTCGAGTCTTCTCGACCGCACCAACTACTTTATATCCAGCAGTTTTTATCACCTAATATTCCGGTATTTGCAGCCTTCTGAGGTGCTTTGCGGGAGCCAAACGGCGAATTTGGGGAAGTAGGTGCTACGCGGTAAGAGTCGCGGTAACCAACAACTATCAAGATATCATCGGTAAGAAAGAAATCGTGCGGGGGCGGAACGCAGGATTTGGCTGAGGCTTTGGTTCAGTGGAAAGAGGTTTTGCCTGAAAGCCTTAGGTAAGACGAATTTCGGGCCGAAATAGTTCGTCGAAAACGTTTTGGCTGGGTGGTGTCAACACTCGGCGTATGGTAGCCAGCGGCGAACCGTGAATAGCAACTCATACAGATCGTGTTCTTGTAAGCCGCCTTTCCAAAAGTAGCAGAATTGCTTAAAGGGAAAGGTGTTCTTGGCTTACCGGTAAGGGCTAAAAAGTAAATGATAATCTCTCACAAATTCAAATTTATTTTTATTAAGACAGTCAAGACTGCGGGAACTTCTATCGAAGTCGATTTGAATAAAGTTCTGGGAGAGAGTGACGTTGCAACACCAATTTTTCCGGTCGTATCTGGTCACAAAGCGCAGAATTTTGAATTCAAGAAGTTTGGTATTTTTACTAAAAGATTTCGGAACCATATGGGCGCGGCCGAAGTTAAGAAAATAGTAGGGAGCCGTACATTCAGCGACTATTTTGTTTTTTGCGTTGAAAGAGAGCCATTGGATAAGTGCATAAGTCACTACAGCATGATTAAGAACAGCCCGGACCATAATTCCGGTAACGAGAATTTATCTTGGAATGACTATGTGGAAATGAAAAAGTTTCCCGTGGATACTGGAAAATATACCGACAAGCATGGCACCCTAATCGTCGACAAGATTTTGAAATATGAAAACTTATCCGAAGAGTTAAGTGCAGTTGGAGAAATGCTTGGTTTTAACCTTGATTTAAAGGCTAAGGCAAAGGCCGGATTTCGTCAGGATATTGATGTTTCAGAGCTCCATAAAAGAGCAATATATGATGCGTTTTCCAGCTCTAATCAGTTTACCGGATATTCACTCTAAGTTGGTGGTCAACGCATTTACCCCTCGCAACAATCAAGTGCTCCCTTCGCGCAGAATACCACGGTAGATGCAGCCTTCTGAGGTGGGCTGCCTATGGCAAGGAGCCTCTTTGAGGGTTGCAAGGGTTGTGCAGCGAGGGTTGCGGTACCCTATGTTCGTCGAGGCGCGGTGCGTTTTTTCCTTTTCTTCCGGCGAGCCTTTGCAGCGCCCCAAATGTAGATGGCCAGACACGTATCATACTGTAGTTCGGCGTTTACAATCTATTCTTGTCTGTGAGTGTAGGGTTGCACCAGTTCTGTTTGTATTGCCGATACCTCGATTTCGCATCTCGCGCATATTCGCGTGGATGTGTATGACGGGTGAAAGGATTGCTCGGGAAAGGTGCAAATGTCTCAGGCCGTTACCGTTTTCACAACTATGAAGAACGAAGGTCCCTATATGCTGGAATGGGTGGCATTCCACAAAAGCATCGGTGTTGACCACTTTCTGATCTTTACCAACAACTGTGAAGATGGCACGGACGACATCGCGCGCAGATTGCAAGACCTTGGACTTGCGACACATGTCCCGAATGAAGTGAAGGATGGCGGGAACCCTCAGCACCAGATGCTTTGGCGTGCTCGGCGCCAGCCCAGAGTGAAGGAATCTGGCTGGTTGCTTTGCATGGATGTTGATGAGTTCTGGAACATTAAGTGTGGCGACAACAGCTTTGGCGCGTTGATCGCCGAGGTTGAACAAAGAGCCGGTCAGCCAGTGGATGCAATTTCGTTCGCGTGGAAACTGTTTGGCAGCTCTGGCAACATCAGCTTTGAAGACAAGCCGGTGACCGAAGCCTTTCCAATGGGGGATCAGCCATTTCCCTATCACTCTGGCCGGGCCTCCGGTTTGAAGACGCTGTTTCGGAACAATGGGAAATTCAACCGATTTGGACCGCATCGCCCTAAAGGGTTCGACGAAGAACAAGCCGCGGATATTGCGTGGTCTGACGCGGGTGGAAACCTATTTCCGGCGGACAAGGTTGGCTGGCGTGCATGGCGCAAGTTCGACCATTCGCTGGGGCGCTTGCATCACTATTCGGTTCGGTCAATGGACGGTTTCTTGGTAAAACGCGACCGAGGGCGGACCAATCATATTCTGGTGGATCAGGGCCAATCCTATTGGCAGGACATGAACGTAAACAAGGAAATGGACCAGTCCATCCTGCCGACAGCGCGCCGCGCCGCGCCCTTGCTGGACGAGTTGAAGGCAGATGCCGAGCTCAAGCGCCTGCACGAGCAAGCCTGCGACTGGCATCGGGCGAAGGTCGCCGAAATCAAGATGCGGCCTGACTGGGTGAACTTTCGCGTTTGGCTGGCGGACAACCTGATATAACCGCTATGGCAGATGAACTTTCCAAAGACCAACTGCAACCGGATCACCCCGATCGCAAGACGGGATATGAACGCATACTGACAGACCCCGCACCCCCTTGGTTTGTCGAGCTTTACCCCGGTGGTGATGGAACTGGATTTCTGGACAAGCTGGAAAGGCATTCCGTCCTCTTTCACCGGCGTTCGGCGTCTCAGTTGGTGGTCAGCTTCGACAACATTGCCAATGCCAACGACCTTTCATTCGCGCGCGAACCATGGGGGTGGAAGTTCTTTCGCGATGAAGGATGGTCCCATATGGGCGTCTTTGCGCGCACCAAGGCATGGTATCGGGATCCTGAGATCATCTCGTATTTTGAAGACAAGGCCGCCGCAGGGTTCTTTGACCAATACCAAAATGTCGTGTTCGCCGGAGCATCGATGGGAGGTTTCGGTGCCTTGACGTTCTCTAAGCTCGCACCCGGCTCGAACGTGGTTGCGTTCAACCCTCAGACCACGCTGGATGAAAGGTTGGTTCCTTGGGAAACCAGATACCGGTTTGGTCGGGTGCAGGATTGGGATTTGCCCTATGGCGATGCAGCGCAGACCGTAGGGGTCGCCCGCAGAGCGTATGTATTCTACGATCCGTATTTTGATCTGGACAAGCTACAGGTGCAGCGTCTGCAAGGTGAGAATGTTGTCCTGCTCAAGACCTGGTTCTCGAACCATTTCGCAGCACCGATGCTGCGCAAGCTGGATATCCTCAAGCCCGTTATGCTGGGGGCCATGAATGGCACGTTGGAGCCGGGTGACTACTACAAACTGATGCGCGCACGCCGACGTCTGCCCATGTACATGCGCGGAATTGAGGCGATGGGCGCAGACCGCCACCCTGTTCTGGTGCCGCAGGCGCGCCAGAGGTTCCGTAGGTTGCGCCGAATGGCTATGGCGCAAGCTGAAAAGGAATCCTCATGAGTATCGACAAGGGGGTCTTTATCGGTCAGCGCAAGGACCGAATGGGCGCCCGGTTGCTGATGATGCTGACATGTATTCGCCTGGCCGAAGACTATGGCACTACGTACAAGGTGAACTGGTTTCCAAAGGGCGCGGACGCGCCGGAGCTCGGCAATCCGGGCGAACTGTTCAGCAAGGGCTGGATGAACACGCATTTCCTGAACCCTCAGAAGTTTGACAAACTGACACGGGATGCTGTGCCGGTTTGGTCGTTTCTGGGGGACAGCTCTCCGGACCGCTTGAAGACGCACCTGAAATCCGGGCGCTCGGTTCTGGTTGAGGAAGGGTTTGAGGTTTTGGCCTTTCCTTGGGAAGATATTGAGGCGATCCGCCCAAGGTACCACGACTTTATTCACCGGATCGGGTTTACGGATGAAATTCGATCCATCATGGACCTGGCAGACCATATGTTGTCGGGGCGGGGGGTGGCCGCATATCACATCCGTCGCGGCGATATTCTAAACGGGTTGCCTTGGAAGCACGCAACCTGGCCCGCTAAGATCGAGATTGAAGAACTTTACGAGGCGCATCTCGACAAAAATGCGGGGCAGACCGCGATCATGTTTTCGGATCAGCCCGAGTTGATTGCACGGTTTCAAAAGCGATACCCGAATTTGTTGCAGATGTCGGATGTCGCGGACCTGTCTGGCATGACGCGCGCGAAACGCGACTTTCTGGAACTGTTTACAATGTCTCGGGCGGATCATGTTATCGCTCCGGTGATATCCGCCTTTTCGATGGCTGCTGCGCGGATTTCCGGGCAGCAACGAAAGGTGTTCCGAGATGTCTTGACCGAGGGCGAAATCCATCAAGCTAACGAAGCTGCGATCGACAGGCTGAAAGGCGGTTTAGGCGGATTTTTGAACGTGTCTGAGGCGGCCCATATCTACGCCAAGCTGCTGTTTCACATCACCCGCTTAAACGGTGAGGATCGAACCGACGAGGCCGTCGAGATGGGTGAGAGCCTTCTGGACGCCGGGGCTGACAATGCCTTCATGCCTCTGCTTCAGGCGTTGAACCTGTTTTATAGCGGCCAGTGGGATCGGGTTGTCGAGCTTACAGGCGTGGTGATGGATAACCCCCATGTTTGGCCCGAGGACTACGCGGTGTCCGGGGCGCTGAAGGCAGCAGCGCTGGGTGAGAAACGCAAGCGATGGCAGGCAGGTCAAGCGTTCAGCCAGGCGTTTTGGGCCAAGTCCATTCGACCTGATGTTTTGGTCTTTGGATCTCGACTTCTGTATCGCGATCAGATTTCTCTGCGCCTGTTCCCCCCCGCTGACTGGTCTTTGCAAAAGGTGATCCGTCGGCCTTGGTTCAATTTCAATTCTCATGTCGCGCAGCGCAAGGTTTTGTCACGGCTTCCCTGCAATTTTGATCTTTTGCTGCTGGATTGGTCTCAACTATCTCTGGATCAGAAGGCGCGAAGGTTGTTTGCCTCTCCGCCTCGATTGGAGCAGCTGAACAAGGATCTTGTGCGCATGACCGACATCCCCGATCACGATCCGCGGGTTCAGAGTTTTTCTGCAAAACTGAGGGTGCACATGGGGGAAATGTCTACAGCGCAAGCTGTCGACATAACCCGTAAAGTCTTGGCCAGGGTTCCGGACAATCCCCTTTACTACAAGCGCCTGTCAGAGTTTTATGCCGCCGAAGGCGATATAGGATCGGCGCGTCTGGCAATGGCGGATGCGCTGGCTTGCGACCCGAATAACCCGTTTTTGATTTTTGCGATGGGGCAGTTTCTTGAGCAAAACGAAGCTGTTGAGCAGGGGCAGAACCAAATCCTTCAAGCCGCAGACATCGATGATGACACCGCAGCAATTCAGGGCGAGGCCGGTCGGCTTCTGCTGCAACGCGGAGAGAAAGAGAAGGCGCGCGTCTATTTGCAAAAGGCCCGAGACCTGTGCCCCAGTTTCAACCGATTTTCCAATCAACTGAAACGCGCGGGCGGTTGAAAAGGCTGGACTTCCCCTTGGTGGCTTTGACAAATGAACGTAATTTATTTCCAAAATCCAAACGAAACCTCTGGTAGTTCAGCGGTGACAAGAAACGAACAGAGCAGCAGCTTATGATCAGTGCAGACCCCAGATATATCAGCGTAACCCCGATGAAGAATGAGGGGCCGTTTGTGTTGGAATGGGTCGCGCATAATCGGGCAATTGGCGTGGATCAGATCGTGGTGATGACCAATGACTGCACCGACGGCACAGACGCCTTGTTTCAGCGCTTGGACGAACGGGGGATCGTTACCCACATTGACAACAATTCGGGGCGGCAGGCCAGCCCGCAAAAACGCGCCTACAAAAAGTTCTTGAAGATGGAGATCGCCCGGCCGCAGGACTGGGTCATCGTTATCGATGCGGACGAACTTATCAATGTGAAAACCGGCGACAACACGCTGCGCGCGCTGACCGATGCAATACCGGATGCGAAAACCATTTCAATGACTTGGCGCCTGTTTGGAAACGCAGGGGTGGTTCGATACGAAGATCGTTTTTTATCCGAACAATTTCGCCAAGCCGCGCAGGTCAGAATGCACCGTCCGCCCCAGGCTTGGGGTATAAAAACGATGTTCCAGCAGGGTTTGTGGGGAATGCTGGGCGTGCATAGACCCAAGCGCCCCACAGTTGAGACGATGGAGGAGTGTCACTGGTACAACGGCTCGGGCCAGCCGATGCCGGAGCGCTATTTCACAAGCAGTTGGCGATCAGCACGGGACTCGGTGGGTTATGATCTGGTTCAGGTGAACCACTACGCGTTGAAGTCATGTGAAAGTTATCTGGTCAAGAAATTGCGTGGGCGCGCGCACCACCTGGGTGAAAGCCTTGGGATGGATTACTGGAATATGATGAACCAGAACGCCAAGACGGACACCTCGATCGACGCTGTGTTGGACCGGAAGCGCGACCACTACTACGAATTGCTGTCAGACACGGAAACCGCGCGCTTGCACCACATGTCCTGCGATCTGCACCGACAGCAAATCGCGACCCTGCGCGACGACCCTGAAATGCAGGACTTAATGCAAAAAATGACTGCGGGCTTCACGGCCAGTCAGACAGAATGACTGTCAATTTATCACGAACAGGAGCCCGCTAATGCTTTGGCTGCACTTGGGGATGCCGAAAACCGGTTCGACGGCGCTTCAGGGTTTTCTAAGGAAAAATGGCGCCGCTTTGTCGGACGTTGGCCTCCACTACATGGAGGCTGGCCGCCGTCGTCTGGAGGGTAGTTCTCGTTTGGCGAGCAGTCACAACATTATTGCTTTTCACATCAACCAGACCAACCAGCCGATGGACCCGTTCCGCGCGTCCATGACCAGCGAGTTTGACGCGAATTCTGATCAGACATGCCTTGTTTCGTCAGAGATGTTCTATGGGTGTGATCTCAACAGGTTGGCCGAGGTTTTCGCTGACATCCCGGCGCGCGAGATGAAGATCACGTTTTACTGCCGTCGCTATTCGGATTTTTTTGAGGCGGATTACAAACAGCGTGCCAAGAACGGGCGTTTGGCGAACGGTGGCTCAAGCTACATTAAATCGCAGCTATCGCAGATTGAGCAGCAGCCCTCGAAACTTGGTTTTGCAGCCAAAACAGCCCAGATTCGCGAGGCATTTCCCGGTGTGACCGTTGTGCCGCTGTTGTATGATCGTTCGGAAATGATCCGCGGAAGCGTGGAGAGTGATTTTCTGTCCCGGATCGGCGTATCGGCGCCTGACGACCTATTGAACGACAAACTGTCAAATCCGTCGCAGTCGCGCGCAGCAAGCGAGGCATTTGGCATCGTTGCGCGCGCATTAGGGCGAAAGAAAGGCCGTCAGTTAAGGCGGATGTCAGTTTCGGACCCGGTCATGTTGCGCCGCTACGATGTTTTGGAGCCTGACGAAAGGGCGTGGCTGGATGACTTAATGGCCCAAGAGGACGTGGCCTTTCAGAAGGAATTCTTCCCCGATCGCCCTCGATTGTTCAATCCGGTCGGGCTGAGTGCTGAGGATGCCCGATTCCGCAGGGATACACCCGAGGAATATGAAGCATTTCGCAAAGCGTCCGAAATCGTGTTCCGAATGGCTTTGGAAGGTTAGGCTCTGATTACTCGATCACAATTTCCTGACGCTGACGGCCAGTTGTTTTGTCAAAGATCAGTATTCGGTTGTCATCAGTGACCACGGCGTACCAGTTACTTCCGATTGTCACCGCTTGCGCTTTCGCACCGTCCGGCAGTTCAACCTGATCGGGCAGGGCGGGGGTTCGATCAGTTAGCCGGATGACAATCAGGGCGAATGTCACTAGAACGCCGCCAATCATCACCGCGGTCAGCAGCATGACCATCCGCCGCAGCAATCTGATCTGCGGCGTTTCCAGCGGTTCTTGGGGTTCGGAAGGGACAGTCATGGGCGCTCGCCAGATTGAATTTCACATCGCGGCTGATCCGCCGTCACGCCTTGATAAGGCGCTTTCGCGTGATGTGCCAGCCGAGGAAAGCCTTTCGCGCACCCGATTGGGGCGTTTGATCGAAGACGGTGCTGTTCTGATTGACGGTACTCAGGTCACGGACCCAAAGGCCAAGGTCACAGAAGGGGCGGTGGTCACAGTCACGGTCGCAGAAGCCGAAGACAGCCATATCGGGCCCGAAGATATTCCCTTGGATGTTGTGTTCGAGGATGACGATCTGATCGTCATCAATAAACCGGCGGGGATGGTGGTTCATCCGGCGCCGGGGTCTCCGAGCGGGACGCTTGTGAACGCGCTGCTGCATCATTGCGGATCGGATTTGTCTGGCGTCGGCGGTGTAAAGCGCCCCGGCATTGTTCACCGAATAGATAAAGAAACTAGTGGCTTGCTTGTCGTTGCTAAATCAGATGCAGCGCATCACGGTTTGGCCGCCCAGTTTGAGGCGCATACGGTCGAAAGGTACTACCGCGCCATCTGTTACGGCGTGCCGGACGCTAATGACCCCAGATTGCGCGGGGTCAAAGGGGTCAGTTTTGAGCCCGGAAACGTCATGCGTCTGACTACGCAGTTGGCCCGCCACAAGACGGACCGGCAACGGCAGGCCGTGTTGTTTCATGGTGGCAGGCACGCGGTGACACGGGCGCGCGTCGTTGAGACCTTTGGCACTCCTGCGGGGCTGGCCTTGATCGAATGCTGGCTGGAAACAGGTCGCACTCATCAAATCCGGGTCCATATGGCGCATGCGGGGCATGGTCTGGTCGGCGACCCGGTTTATGGTGGTAAACGGAAGTTGGCTGCAAAAGCCTTTCTTCCAGAAACCGCCGAGGCGGTGCGCGCCTTTCCCAGACAGGCGCTTCACGCTGCTGTTTTGGGTTTTGAGCACCCGGTCACAGGCGAATCCATGCGGTTTGAGGCAAATTTGCCCAAAGACATGGAAAATCTGATTGATCGACTTCGCGCGCCACTGTCATAATGTGCAAACCATTGTGAGTAACGCGTTCTTAGCTTTCCTTTATCGATCGTTAATTCCAAACTGTTAACGGTACCTCTTGAATGGATCGGGATGACCTCCCATATCCTATGTTAACGAATTAAACATTTGTCGGAGGGACATGAAACATGGCAAATTACGCAAATCTCCCCGCGCCGACGCCGGAAGGCGGACTGAACCGCTATATGCAGGAAATTCGCAAGTTTCCTCTGCTGGAGCCGGAAGAAGAATACATGCTCGCCAAGCGTTGGGTGGAGGAGCAAGATACTGAGTCTGCGCATAAAATGGTCACATCGCACCTGCGACTGGCGGCCAAGATCGCTATGGGCTATCGCGGCTACGGCTTGCCCCAGGCCGAGGTGATCTCTGAGGCCAATGTGGGTCTGATGCAGGCGGTCAAGCGGTTTGACCCGGAAAAGGGCTTCCGGCTGGCGACCTATGCGATGTGGTGGATTCGCGCCTCGATCCAGGAATACATCCTGCGGTCCTGGTCTCTGGTGAAACTGGGCACGACCTCGGCGCAGAAAAAGCTGTTTTTCAACCTGCGCAAGGCCAAAGCCCGTATCGGCGCGTTGGAGGAGGGCGACTTGCGTCCTGAAAACGTGACGCAGATCGCCAATGATCTGGGCGTGACCGAAGAGGAAGTGATCAGCATGAACCGCCGGATGTCCGGTGGCGATGCCTCGCTCAACGCGACGGTTGGGTCCGAGGGCGAAGGCACTATGCAGTGGCAGGATTGGCTTGAGGACGAGGATGCCGACCAAGCTGGCGACTATGAGGCGCGGGATGAGCTGGACGCACGGCGCGAACTGCTGGCCGCTGCCTTGGAAGTTCTGAATGACCGTGAGAAGGACATTCTGACCCAGCGCCGTCTGATGGATCAGGTTGTCACGCTGGAAGAGCTGAGCACTCAGTACAATGTCAGCCGCGAGCGCATTCGTCAGATTGAGGTGCGCGCGTTTGAAAAGCTGCAGAAAAAGATGCGCGATCTCGCGCGTGAAAAGGGGATGTTGGGTACGGTGTAAACCACCCCAATTCTGGAAAAGCCCGCCGAAACCGGCGGGCTTTTTCGTTACTGGGCAAGCTGTTGCCTGAACACGCGCACCATGTTTTCGCCCATCACCTTGCGGATCTGATCCTCGGTCAATCCCTCGGTCAAAAGCGCCGAGGTCAAGGCCGCCAGTTCGGATGTGTCAAACGCGGTCTCAACCGATCCGTCATAATCTGACCCAAGCGAAACATGGTCTTCACCAACCGTTTCGACGGCGGCCTTGATCATCTTGGCGATACCGGTTGGCGTGATGTCCCCACAGGTGACGTCCGCCCAATATCCCATGCCAATGACGCCCCCGGTTGCGGCAATCTCCAGCATCAGATCGTCAGGATAGTTCCGTTTGACGGGGCAGAACCCATGCAACCCACCGTGGCTGACGATCAGGGGGACGTCTGTCATCGCGATCACGTCCCGCGCGACCTGCGGGCTGGAATGCGCAAGGTCGATCACCACGGGCATCGCCGCCAGCTCTGCCACAACCTCGCGCCCGAAATCAGACAGTCCGGTATTTGTCTGACCGTGAAGCGAGGAGCCCAGTTCGTTGTCGAAAAAGTGGTGAAGCCCGAACACCCGATGCCCGGCGTCAAAAATCTCTTTCAGATTGGTCAGGTCACCTTCCAATGGGTGACCACCTTCGATGCCCAGAATGCCGCCCACGATTGGCTTGCCTTCGGCGCGCGCCTCAAGCACGTCTTCCAGATCACCGCGTGTTTTGACGACTTTGAGCTGACCGTTGGACGCGGCCTCGAACTGGTGGAGCTTTTCTGCCTGATAAATCGCGCGTTCTTTCAGACTGTTCCAGGTACGCAGTGGCCACAACTGACCCACGGCCAGAAGGGTGATGTTGTCAAACGAGTCCGCGGAGTTGGCTTCGTAGTTCTGACCGGCCGGGGATTTCGTCACTGCGGTGAAAACCTGCAGGGCCACGTTTCCTTCGATAAGGCGCGGGATGTCGACCTGTCCTCGCGTGCCGCGCTCGGTCAGGTCCCGGCTCCACAGCAAAGGGTCGGCGTGAAGATCGCCGACGATGAGGGTCTCGTGCAATGCGGCGGCATCATCCGTCACGTTGTAAGGGTCGTGCGCGATGACACTGTTGCGTTCGGCTTCGATGTAAGGTGGCAGAAATACGAAGAAAACCAACGCCCCCACAACTACCGTGACGGCGATCAGGATACCGACCCATTTCAAGAATTTGCGCATTTGCTCTCCCTCTCTTTATTGGCGGATAGGTTACGGAGAATGCCCGCCGAGAAAAGCCTGACTTAGCGTCCACTGGTTGATAAAGAGGTTTGGACACGCAGCGACAGGCCGCGTTTGAGTTGGGAGGAGACACATGCAAAAACCTGTTCAATGGGGCGTTCTGGGTGCCGCCAACTTTGCGCGCCGCCATATGGCTCCGGCGATCCATGCAGCGAATGGTTCGCGCCTGTCCGGGCTTGCCACGTCGAGCCCGGAAAAGGCCGAGCCGTTTCAGGCGTTTTGCCCTGATTTGAAAATCTATGATGACTATGAGGCGTTGCTGGGTGATCCAAACATCGAAGCGGTCTATATTCCGCTGCCCAATCATCTGCACGTTGAATGGAGCATGAAGGCGCTTGAAGCTGGAAAGCATGTGCTGTGCGAAAAGCCGATGACGATGCAGGCCGCTGAATTCGATACGTTGATCGCCAAGCGTGACCAAACAGGGTTGCTGGCGGCCGAGGCCTATATGATCGTGCATCACCCGCAATGGCAGTTCACGCGCAAACTCATTGCGGAGGGCGCGATCGGTAAGCTGGCGCATGTGACTGGCGCGTTCAGTTTCGACAATCGCACCGACACGGGAAATATCCGAAATCGGGCCGAGACAGGCGGCGGTGGCCTACGCGATATCGGCGTTTACGTGATCGGAAGTGCTCGGTTTGCGACGGGGCAGGAGCCCGTTTCGGTGCAGTCCGCGATCCGTTGGGAAGACGGTATTGATGCCTTCACCGAAATTCGCGCGCAGTTCCCGGATTTCACCTATTCCAGCTATGTCTCCATCCGAATGCACCCGCACCAAGAGATGGTATTTCATGGCGAAGGCGGGGTCATACGGCTGACCGCCCCGTTCAACGCGCGGGTATTTGGCGAGGCGCGTGTGGAATTGCATCGCCCCGGTCTTGAAGTGCAGGTCACGCGCTTTCCCGGGGATGATCACTACAAGCTGCAGGTCGAAGCGTTCAGCCGATCGGTACGTGACGGTGCCGATTACCCATGCCCACTTGAATTCTCGCGCGGCACGCAAGATGTAATCGACCGCGTTTTCGAGGGCGCGGAACCCCTCTGACTTGCGCGCCGCCGCCCGCGTGGATTAACCTGTCGGATACCGGATCAGGAGGGTGCACATGGCTGGTGGCTGGGCGCGCGATGGCGCGGTGAGTGAACAGATCGAGGCGTCAATTTCAGATGAGCTTGCCCGCATGCAGGCCCAAAAGCGCCCTGTAGGTCAAAGCCTGACCCATTGCGCCGAGTGCGAAGAACCGATCCCTGAAAAGCGGCGGGTCGCCATACCGGGCGTGAAACTGTGTCTGGATTGTCAGCAGGAGCGTGACGGGACCTATAAGTCGCGCGCCGGGATCAATCGGCGCGGGTCGAAAGACAGCCAACTCAAATAACGCTGGAGGAACAGCTTGGCCGACACCCGCGCACAGCCGTCAATATGGCAAAACGGGCTGTTTCTGGGGTTTATGGCGGCGTTCCTGTGGGGCACGCATAGTGTCATCGTTCGGTTTCTGAACAACGATCTTGGTGGAATGCAGATCGCGGTGTCGCGCCTGTTTATTGCGGCGCTGGCGATCTACGGCCTGTTGCGTGTTTTGAAAGTTCAAGCGTCGGTCCGATGGCGCGACCGCTATTTCCAGCTTGCAGTCCTGTCGACCGTCATCAACTACATCCTCTTTCATATCGGGCTGGAGCATACCGGGGCCGCAAATGCCATGGTGCTAGAGAACACGGCACCGTTCTTCGTTTTGGTGTTTCTGTATTTTTTCGCCGAAACACCCGTTACCCGAACCGATGTTCTGGCAACATGCCTCGCGATATTGGGTGTGTTTCTAACCGTCTTTCGAGACTTCCAGGGCGGTGGCGAACCTTTATTCGGCGATATCCTCGAAATAGGCGCGGGCTTAAGCTGGGCCGTGTTTCTGATCGCAAGCAGCCGGGCAATGCGAAACTCGAAATCCACCGGTGAACGTCTGAACTTTCTGTTCGGGATATTCTTGTGCTCGGGACTTCTGTTGCTGCCGTTGGCGGCGCTGTCCATGCGAGTGCCGACAGCGACGGACCTGCTGTTCCTGATCCTTCTTGGCGTTCTGCCGACGGCGTTGGCCTATTACCTTTGGTACGAGGCCGCAGCACGCGTCTCGACCCTGGCCGCGACACTCTTGTTCGCAGCCTCGGTCGTGTTCACCTTCATCAATGCGGCGATTTTTCTGGGGGCCGCGATCACTCCGATCGCGGCCACGGGTGCTGTACTGATTGTGGCCGCTGTCTTTCTGACAACCAAAAACCAGACGTGATCAGCCTTCCATCGCTTCCAATTCGTCGATGAAGCCCGAGATCATGCTTAGCCCTTTGTCCCAGAACTTGGGATCGCTGGCGTCCAGCCCGAACGGGGCCAGCAAGTCCTTGTGGTGCTTTGATCCACCGGCGCGCAGCATCTCGAAATACTTGTCCTCGAACCCGTCCGAGCCGCTTTCGTAGACCGAATAGAGCGCGTTTACCAAACCGTCGCCAAACGCATAGGCGTAGACATAGAAGGGCGAGTGGACGAAGTGCGGGATATAGGCCCAGAAGGTCTCGTACCCGTCCATGAATTCAAATGCGGGCCCAAGGCTTTCGGCCTGCACGCTCATCCATAGGGCGTTGATGTCGTCGGGGGTCAGTTCGCCTTCGCGCCGGGCGGCATGGAGCTTGCATTCAAAGTCGTAGAAAGCGATCTGGCGGACGACCGTGTTGATCATGTCCTCGACTTTTCCGGCCAGCAGAACCTTGCGCTGTTCCGGCGTTTCGGCCTGATCCAGCATTTTGCGGAAGGTCAGCATTTCGCCGAACACCGACGCTGTCTCGGCCAGAGTCAGCGGGGTCGAGGACAGCATCTCACCCTGATCTGCAGCCAGAACCTGATGCACGCCGTGGCCCAGCTCATGCGCAAGCGTCATCACATCGCGCGGTTTACCCAGATAGTTCAGCATCACGTAAGGGTGGACGTCCGTCACCGTCGGATGCGCAAACGCGCCCGGCGCTTTGCCCGGTTTCACCGCTGCATCGATCCAGCCTTTCGAGAAGAAGGGCGCTGCGATCTCGCCCATCCGGGGGTCGAAGGCGTTGTAGGCATCCATCACCGTTTTCTCGGCCTCGTCCCAGCCCACGACGCGCGTGTCTTCCATCGGCAGCGGCGCGTTACGGTCCCAGACCTGCATGACGTCCAGTCCCAGCCATTTGCGTTTCAGCTCGTAATAGCGATGGCTTAGCTTGGGGTAGGCGGCCACGACCGCCTCGCGCAGTGCCTCGACCACTTCGGGTTCGACATCGTTCGACAGGTGGCGACCTGTTTGGGCGGTCGGCATGTTGCGCCAGCGGTCCACGATTTCCTTTTCCTTGGCCTGTGTGTTGTGAACGCGGGCAAAGGTTTTGATGTTGTCTTGAAAGACCGAGGCCAGCTCTCGCGCGGCGGCTTCGCGTTTGCTGCGATCTTGCTCGGTCAGGAAGTTCAGGGTGCCTTCGATGTTCAGTTCTTCGCCATCGACCGTAAAGGTCAAACCGGCGATGGTTTCGTCGAAAAGACGTTCCCACGCATCACCAACCACACCGAGGTCATGCAGGAACTTTTCCAGTTCATCAGACAGTTGGTAGGGCTTCATCGCGCGGATACGGCGGAATACGGGCTCGTATCGGGCCAGATCAGCGTTCGACCCGAAATGCGTCTTCAGCACGTCGTCGTCGATACGGTTGATTTCCAGGGTGAAGAAAACCAGTGGGGTTGTGAAGATCGTGATCTTTTCCTGCATGTCCGACAGGAACTTGGCACGCTCGGCATCCGTGGTCAGTTGGTAGTAGCGCAGACCGGCAAAGGACATGATCCGCCCGGCAATCGCGTTGATCTTTTCGTTGCGCAAGACGCAGTGCAGCAAGCCGTCGGCATCCAGATCGGCCAGCTTGCCTTCGTAGTCGGCGGCAAAAGAAGCACATTCCCCTTCCAGCCATTCCAGATCGGCAGCCAGTTCAGGCGCGTCCTCAGAGCTGTAAAGGTCCGTCAGGTCCCATTCCGGCAGGTCGCCAAGATTGTCGGCCCCTCCGACTGCATTTGCGTCACGGACGGGAAAGGGAAGGTCGCGCATGGATCACCTCGAAAATCTGCATTTGCAAACATCTAGGCGCGACGCTCAAGGATCACAAGCAGGGTCTTAGCTTGACAGTGCCGGTTCCGACTTTGGATTGGTTTTTGCAGCTTTGAAATGCGCTGCCAGTTGGTCGAATACTGGGCCGCGTATATCGGACGCTTCCATTAGGACTTCGTGTTCGCCATCTGGAATCTCGACCAGCGTTCCACTGGGCCAGTTCGCCATGCGCGCACGGATCGCCTTGCGGTCGACGATCTGTTCGTGGCTGCCGAGGAAAGTCAGGCAAGGGGTGGCAGGGGCGGTTTGCGCCATGAGCCACGAACACTCCTCCAGCGCCTCGCGCAGCCAGATGGTCGAAGGTGCGCCCAAGGTCAGATCCGGATAGGCGATCAACTGGTCCTGCATCATTTTATACATGTCAGGATCGCGTGTCAGAACGTTGCCCTCGAAGGGCTGCGATAAAACGTAACTCTCAAGCGACGTGGTAGGGGGTGTCTTTTCCCCAAGGCCAAAACGCGGCCCCCAATAGGCCGTCAATCGGCTGAGAGGTTTCATCAGGGGCGTAAAGAAAATACCCCACATCGGCCCGGTAAAGGCGCAAGCTGCAAAGCAGTCGTTCTCAAAAACGGCGCGCAGTCCGATTGCGCCGCCCATCGAGTGTCCGATGACAAACCAAGGCTTTGGCAGGTTTTGACGCTGCGCCATGTCAAGAACGGCCCGCACGTCCTGTTGATAGTCGGTGAATTTGTCAACGTGGCCAACCCGAGGGTCATCTAGCAGTCGATCCGCCAGCCCCTGTCCACGCCAGTCGATTGAAAGAAAAGCAAACCCGCGCCCCACGAATTCGGATGCTGCGTCGCCGTATTTCTCGATATACTCGGTTCGTCCCGGAAACATCATTACTGTTCCACAGGCATTGCCTTCGGGCATCCAATGCGCAACCCGAATACGAGTGTCATCCGCGGTGTTCAGCCAATGAGCCTGACCGCCGGGGGGTGCGCCGGCCACATCTTCAAACAAAGGGGCCGGCAACAGATTCATCAGGCCAGAGCCGACGCCAACTGCATGGCGATACCCATGTCGCCGTCTACAGTGAGTTTGCCGGACATGAATGCACCGGTCGGGTTCAGTTCGCCGCTCAGGATTTGTTCAAAAGTTTCAGCATCCGCGCTCATCGTTACGTCGGTGTCTTCGTCGCTGATGCGTGCGCCGCTGCCGTCCAGCACGATCGAGCCCAGATCCGCGATTGCAAACTTGGCAGAGGCTGCAAAACCGCTGTCGGCCAGTTTTTCGTTCAGCGCTGCTGCGGCTTTTTCCAGAGTGTCGCTCATGATTCTCCTCACATTGATTTGAGCGCGAGGAATGGACATCCCTTTGCGCTACGCTACACTGAACGCTGTTATGATCACTACTTGCACAAATCTCAAAGGTATCGTTGCGGCAACTGCATTGCTAGTCACGTTTTCCATTCCTTGTGCCGCTCAGACCGCAGATTCCAGGGACGAGGCTGAACTGCTGGAACAACTGGCGCAATCGACGCCGGAACAAGCAACGGGTCTGGATCGCCAACTCAAGGCGCTGTGGGCTTTGTCCGGGTCCGCATCGGCAGATTTGCTGTTAGAGCGTGGACGCGAGGCATTGGACGACGGTGATACGCAGGCCGCGATTGACCACCTGACGGCCTTGACCGATCACGCGCCCGAATTCGCAGAGGGCTGGCATGTCCGCGCGTCGGCTTTTTTTGGCATCGAACGCTTTGGCATGGCGGCGGCCGATTTACGGCAAGCTCTCGCTTTGAACCCGAACAATTACGAGGCCATTTATGGCTTGGGTCTGATTTTTGAATTTGTCGGCAAGCCTGACAAAGCGCTGGCGGCCTATGAACGCGCCTTGGCTATACATCCCCATCACGAAGAAGTAACCAATGCGGTGAATCGACTGAAGCCTCAGGTCGAGGGCTCGGCCCTCTAAAGCGCCGGGGCAGGGGGCAAGAGTGAGCGGGTCATCCCGAATCGTGGCCGTACTGGGCCCAACCAACACAGGCAAAACCCACTACGCGATCGAGCGGATGCTGGGGCACCGGACCGGTGTGATCGGCCTGCCGCTGCGTCTTCTGGCGCGCGAGGTTTATGACAAGATCGTCGCCATTCGTGGACCGTCCGTCGTGGCGTTGGTCACGGGCGAGGAACGGATCGTACCCCCGCGCACGCAATATTGGGTCTGCACGGTTGAGGCGATGCCCGAAGGCATGGGGGCCGATTTCGTGGCCATCGACGAAATCCAGCTTTGTACCGACCCCGAGCGTGGCCATGTTTTCACTGACCGCCTGCTGCGGTCGCGTGGCACCAATGAGACGTTGTTTCTGGGCTCGGACACCATGCGCGGGCCCATCGCAGCGCTTGTGCCCGAGGCGCAGTTTGTGCGGCGCGAGAGGATGTCTCAACTGGTCTATGCCGGGTCGAAAAAGATCAGCCGGATGCCCCCGCGCAGCGCCATCGTCGGGTTCTCGGTCGATAGTGTTTATGCCATCGCAGAGTTGCTGCGCCGTCAAAAGGGCGGGGCGGCAGTCGTCATGGGCGCACTCAGCCCGCGCACGCGCAACGCACAGGTTGACCTCTATCAGAATGGCGAGGTCGACTATCTGGTCGCCACCGATGCGATCGGGATGGGACTGAACCTGGATGTGAACCATGTGGCGTTTTCCTCATTGACCAAGTTCGACGGTCGGCGGATGCGGCCCTTGGCCCCTAATGAGCTGGCGCAGATCGCAGGTCGGGCCGGACGCGGCATGTCGGACGGCACCTTTGGCGTCACCGGCGAGGCTCCGCCGCTGGACGAGGGGGTGGCGCAAGCGATCATGGACAGCCGCTTTACGCCGATGAAAAAGCTGAACTGGCGGAATGCCGCTTTGCGGTTCGGCTCGATAGAGGCACTAATCGACTCGCTTGAAGTTAGTCCGGACAACGAAAACCTGCTCAAAGCGCGTCCCGCCGATGACCTGAATGTGCTGAAATCGCTCTCGCAAGTGACCGAGGTAATGGCCCGCGCCAGTGACCCGCAATCTATCCGTCTGCTGTGGGATGTATGCCGAATCCCCGACTTTCGCGGCATTAGCCACGCTGAACATGCCAGCCTGCTTGAGGTGATCTACGGCCACTTGCACGAACGTAAGTCGATCCCCGATGACTTTATGGCGCGGCAAATCCGCCGGATCGACCGGACGGATGGGGATATTGATGCGCTGTCCAAACGGCTGGCATATATTCGCACCTGGACATATGTTGCGCAACGAAACGGGTGGGTTCGTGACGAATCCCATTGGCGCGGCGAAACGCGCACTGTAGAAGACAGGCTGTCGGACGCTCTGCATGACCGTCTGACCCAACGATTTGTGGACCGGCGCACATCCGTTTTGCTGCGGCGGCTCAAACAGAAGGAGGCCCTTTTGGCCGAAGTAAATGACAAGGGTGAAGTGACCGTCGAAGGCGAATTCGTCGGTCGTCTGGAAGGGTTCCGGTTTATCCCGGACAAAGCCGCGCAGGGGACCGAGGCGAAAGCCTTGAAATCGGCGTCCTTGCAGGCTCTCGCGCCGCAATTCCATCTGCGCGCCGACCGCTTCTACAACGCGCCCGATACCGAAATTGATTTCACCGAACAAGGTGGCCTGATGTGGGGCGAGTACGCCGTCGGCAAGCTGGTTGCCGGGGCTGAACCTCTCAAGCCGATGGTCGAGGTGTTTGTGGATGAGGCCGTTGGCCCCGATGTCGAACAGAAAGTGCAGCGCCGGTTGCAGCATTTCATCGACCGTAAGGTGGCCGCGCTGTTTGAACCGCTGCTGAACCTGTCGCGAGACGAGGAATTGAGCGGTCTGGCCAAGGGCTTTGCCTTCCGCATGGTCGAGGCTCTGGGCGTTCTGCCCCGCGCACAGGTCGCGCAAGAGGTCAAGGATCTGGATCAGGACGCCCGTGGCGCGCTGCGCAAGCACGGCATCCGGTTTGGCCAGTTCACCATCTTCATGCCACTGCTGCTGAAACCCGCACCCACGCGCTTGCGTCTGGTGTTGTGGGCGCTGTCCAGCGGATTGCAGGAATTCCCCGAGGCACCGCCTCCGGGTCTGGTCACCGTGCCCGTCGCCAAGGACGCGCCGCAGGGTTATGACACCATGTGCGGCTACCGCGATGCCGGCGAACGCTCGATCCGCATCGACATGCTGGAACGTCTGGCCGATATGCTGCGCGCCGAAGACAGCCGAGGCGGGTTTGAGGCCAAGCCCGACATGCTTTCGATCACCGGTATGACGCTGGAACAATTCGCGGACCTGATGCAGGGCTTGGGCTACAAGGCCGAACGCGGCGAGCGTGAAAAGATCAAGCCCGCTCCGGCAGAACAGCCTGAGGTGGAAGCGGCCGAACAATCTGTAACTGAGGAAACCCCGGCCCCCGAAGCGCCCACTGACGAGGTCGCCGCACCCGCCGAGGCGCCAGCCGAGGCCACCGAAAGCACCGAGGCGTCAGCCGAGGCTCCGGCCGCGGATGAGCCTGAGGTCGAGGTGTTCTTCACGTTCACATGGGGTCGCCAGCGGCAGCAGAACCGTGGCCCTCGCCGTGAGCAGGGGCAGGGCAAGGGCAAGCCGCGCGGTAAGTCTCAGGACAACCGTCGGCCGCAAGGCAAGAAGGGCGGCAAGCCGCAAGGCGCGAAATCCTTCTCGGCCCGTCCGCCCAAGAAAGAGAAAGCCATTGATCCCGATAACCCATTCGCTGCGGCGCTTATGGGCCTGAAGGACGGCAACTAAACGCGGATGGCGGATGCCAAGCTGCGGATCGACAAATGGCTGTGGCAGGCGCGGTTCTTCAAGACTCGCAGCCTGTCCGCCAAGCAGGTCAGCGCCGGACATGTGCGACTAAATGGAAATCGGGTGCAGAAACCTTCGCAATCGGTTGTGATTGGGGATGTTCTAACCTTTCCGCAGGGTCGCATTGTCCGGGTGGTCCGTGTTGAATTGCTGGGTGAGCGACGTGGCCCGGCAACCGAGGCTCAAACGCTTTATACTGATTTGACAGAAAAACAGGACGCTCCGCCCAGAAATCCCGGATTTGAGGGAAAAGGTCGTCCCACAAAGAAAGAACGGCGCGCGCTTGATCTTTCTCGCACTCAAGATAGCTGATCATATCTTGAAGACCCGGCCATACTGATTTAGCTAGACGCCCAAAGCGCAAACAGGAAGTCCACAATGACCTATGTTGTCACCGAAAACTGCATCGCCTGCAAATACACCGACTGCGTCGAAGTATGCCCGGTCGATTGTTTCTATGAAGGTGAGAACACGTTGGTCATCCACCCCGACGAGTGTATCGACTGTGGTGTTTGTGAACCTGAGTGCCCTGCCGATGCAATTCGCCCCGATACCGAGCCCGGAATGGATCAGTGGGTAGAGTTCAACCGGAAGTTCTCGGAACAGTGGCCGGTTATCGTGACCAAGAAAGACCCTCTGCCCGGCGCAGAAGAACGCGACGGCGAAGAAGGTAAAATGGAGAAGTATTTCTCTGAAGCGCCCGGCGAAGGCGGTTGACCGATTCGCGTTTTTGAACCGGTTGGTCAAATGCAAAAAGGTGGCGTAATCCCTTGGACACAAAGGGGATTGCTGGCTGTAAGTCGGCTGCGACTTTCGCAGGCCTCAATTTTGTGATATAATCAGAACCTGAATGATGAATGAGTTGGGGATGTGCTCCGTAAGTATGTGCGCTTTGGAGTTCTGATTTAGTGACAAATAGACCGCCTGACCGGGCCGAATATGGGCGCGGGCTGGTGTGTTTTTTTGTCTGTCCTTCGCTCAGTAACTAAGGATGAACCTGTATGTCTAAGTCGAAAAAGCTTGAGTTCCGCCCAAACGATTACGTTGTTTACCCCGCGCATGGCGTGGGTCAGATCATTTCGATCGAAGAACAGGAAGTCGCGGGATATTCACTTGAGCTGTTCGTTATCTCGTTTGAAAAAGACAAAATGACCCTGCGGGTTCCGACCAACAAGGTAACCGAGTCCGGTTTGCGGTCGCTCAGCTCGCCTGATGTTATCAGCCAGGCGATGAAAACCCTCAAGGGCAAGGCAAAGGTGAAACGCGCCATGTGGTCCCGTCGCGCGCAGGAATACGAACAGAAGATCAATTCCGGTGACCTGATCTCGATCGCCGAGGTTGTTCGTGACCTGCATCGCACCGACGATCAGCGCGAGCAGAGCTATTCCGAGCGTCAGCTTTATGAAGCCGCGCTGGAACGTCTGACCCGCGAAGTCGCCGCCGTTTCTGGCGCCGGAGAGGTTTCGGCCGCCAAACAAGTGGACGAAGTTCTGACCTCGCGCGCAGCAGCCGCCTGACGCCGCAGAACACAAATTTGAGGCCGCTCTGGATTCAGAGCGGCCTTTTTCGTGCCCGAACGCTTGGTGAATTGTCTATTTGCGGCTAATTTTCCTGTAAACAGAGGCGGGTACATGGCCAAGGTAAAGCGGACTCTCAAATATCTTTACATCGGACACGACCCGGTTTCCGTCTGGTTTCGGTACGGGTTAATCCTGTTCGATCTGGTGACGATCGTGTTTTTTGTCGCCACCGCACATGTTCCACATGGGCCGGGGCTTACAATTCTAAGCATGGTCATCGGGCTGTTGATCCTTGCCGACTTTTCCGCGCGTTTGTGGATCGCAAAAGATCGCTGGAAGCTATTTTCCAAGATATATACTCTTGCCGATCTGGTCGTGATCATTTCGCTGATGCTGGATCCCTTCATTTCCGGGAATCTTGCTTTCCTCCGCATTTTGCGGGCGTTGCGATTGATCCACTCCTATCATTTGCTCAGAGACTTACGCCGCGACAGCGAGTTTTTCAGGACACATGAAGACGCGGTCATTGCCGCGATCAACCTTTTGGTTTTCGTGTTCGTGACTTCGACTGCGGTTTTGGTCTTTTTCATTCCTGAAAACAGCCAAACGGCTTATATCGACGCGCTGTATTTCACGATGGCGACGCTGACCACTACCGGGTTCGGTGATATCACCTTGGCGACACCGGGGGGTAAGCTGTTTTCGGTGTTCATCATGGTGGTTGGCGTGGCTCTGTTCGTTAGGCTGGCGCAAGCGATCTTCATGCCTCAGAAAGTGCGCTATAAATGCCCAAGCTGTGGCCTGTTCCGCCATGACCCGGATGCGGTGCACTGCAAACACTGTGGTGAGGCTCTTAGGATCGAAACAGGTGGTGCGTCCTAAAGAACAACTGCCAGAGCCAGCAGAAATGCGATTTCAGATAGTTGCTGAGCAGCGCCAAGCACGTCGCCAGTCTGTCCGCCGATCTTGTTTGTGGCCAGAGCCGCGACTGCTGCGGTCGAGATGGCACACGCCAAAATCGGGACCAAGGCCGCCGCTCCAACCAATAGAAGCGAAAGTGCCAGAGCGACACCGACCCCCAAAATAACGGCGCCAGCACCTGGGGCTCCGACAGAGTGGCTAAGGCCAGAGCTTCGTGCATTTGGCAGCGCAGCCATTAACACCGGCATGACCGCACGTGATCCGATGCAGGCGGCGAGGACACCGGCAAACCCTCCGGCTGTCAGAACCGTGGCTATCAGGGCGACCCGGAGGCTCTGAGACAATATCAGCGTCAGGACGCCATATGTTCCGATCTGGCTGTCCTTCATGATTTCCAGACGGCGTTCCCGAGTGAACCCTCCCCAAAACCCATCGGCGCTGTCGGCCAAACCGTCTTCGTGCATGGCGCCTGTGGCTATGGCCAGAACGGAAACGATCAGAACGGCGCTGACTATGGTGGGCAGGTTCGAGGTCTCGGAAACCCAACCCAAAGCGCAAGCCAAGAACCCGACAACCAGCCCCACAAGCGGAAAGGCCCACACGGATTCTGCCTGTCGCGCAAAGACATGTTCTGGCAAGCGGGGGACCGGCAGGCGCGTCAACAGAACCAGCGCAAGCGGGATATCCCATAGGGAAATAAGCTTGGTGTCGTTTTTTAGCACTCCCGCGCCTTTCTGGGTCTTGTTGCTTCGGTCGCTTCGGTTAAACACGCAGGACCACTGTGATGCAACGAGGCTTTGGATGCTGCCCGAACTGAATGATCTTGATTCCTTCCGTGACGCTCTTGGTCAAGTGCGTGGTCCCGACAGTGATGCGTCACAAGGCGCGGCTGAACGCAACGGCCAGTTGACGAAACCGCCCGGAGCGCTGGGAAGGTTAGAGGATCTTGCGATCTGGTATGCAGGATGGCGCGGGGACGCGCGTCCGCACATCGCCTCGCCGCAGGTCATCGTGTTCGCCGGAAATCACGGCGTCACGCAACAGGGCGTGTCCGCTTTTCCGCCAGAAGTGACCGTTCAGATGGTCATGAATTTTGAACACGGCGGTGCAGCGATCAACCAGCTCGCCAAGTCGGCAGGGGCGTCAATGAATGTGCACGCGCTGGATCTGGATCGCCCGACCAAGGACTTTACCGTTGAGCCAGCCATGTCCGAAGGCGAGTTGTTGCAGGCATTGCAAACTGGTTGGGCGGCCGTTGATCCCAAAGCTGATCTTTTGGTCGTGGGCGAAATGGGTATAGGCAACACAACTCCGGCCGCCGCGATTTCGTGCGCGTTGTTTGGTGGGGACGCGTCCGATTGGACCGGTCGCGGAACCGGTGTCGATGACGCCGGGCTGGCTAACAAGACCCGTGTCGTAGCACAGGGCGTAGCCTTGCATTCCGGTTCGGGAGATGGGCTGGAAATTCTGCGCAGACTTGGGGGGCGTGAAATCGCGGCCATGGCGGGTGCGATTGCAGCGGCTCGTGTGCTGCGTATTCCGGTCATACTTGATGGGTTCATCTGTTCGGCGGCGGCCGCTTGTTTGGCTAAAACCTTTGACGGAGCGCTGGATCACGCGATTGCCGGGCACCAGAGCGCCGAGGGCGCTCATGGCGCTGTTCTTGAGCGCCTCGGCAAAAAGCCGATATTGAATCTGGGGCTGCGTCTCGGTGAGGGATCCGGTGGCGCGCTTGCTATCAACATCCTGAAAAGCGCCGTGGCTTGCCACTCGGGAATGGCGACATTCGCTGAGGCTGGCGTCTCGGACGGATAATCTAACTAGCCTGATCCAGCTTGGGTCAGGCGGATTTCTTGGCGTGCTTTTCGGCAAGCTCCAGAAGTTCGGTCTCAAGATCCTTTTCAAGCTGCTGCGCGCGCTCGATATATTTCTTGTTCTCGGCGGTGGGCATTCCCGGAATCCACAGCTCGGCAAGTTCACGGACTGACATCCGATCATGGTGGTAGAAGGTCTGTTCGGCCTGCGCCGCCTCATATTCACTGAGGCCGACGTTCTCAAGCACATAGCGGCCTGCCCGTAGTGAGCCGTCGAACATCTCGCGCACGATGTCATCAGCGCCTGCCTGATACAGCTCGTACACGTGAGTGCGATCGTGCGCACGTGCCACGATGTGCAGATCGGGCCGCTGACGTCGCGCGAAGCTGACAAGACGTGTCACTTGTTTGGGGTCATCCATAGCAGCAACAAGAACCGCCGCTTTTTCAAGGCCAGCCGCCCGCAGGAGTTCTGGGCGGGTTGGGTCGCCCAAAAAGCCTTTGACCCCAAACCGACGCATAAGTTGAACCGTTTCGATGTCATGATCCAGAACGATCGTCTTGAAACCGCTGGCGCGAACAAGCCGGTTCACAATCTGACCAAAGCGACCGATACCGGCAATAATTACTGGACCTTTTTCATCGATCTCATCCGGTTCCGGTACCGGCGCGCCTTCTCCGATCCGACGTGAGAGCAGGTCGAAGATGATGAACAAAAGCGGGGTTATCAGCATCGTCAATGCGATGATCATCAACAGCTTTTGCGACAGGTCAGGCGGGATCACGTTCTGCTGGGTCGAAAAGGCGAGAAGTACAAAGCCGAACTCGCCAGCCTGCGCCAATCCAAGAGTGAATAACCAATGGTCACGACCGCGCAATTTGAACGCCCGGCCAACCAGATAAAGGATGATCCCTTTGGCAAGAATGACCAACAATGCCAGCCCGATCAGGTCGAGCGGGTCGTTGAAGAAATAGGCGATATCAATGCCCGCGCCGACCGTGATGAAGAACAGACCAAGGAAAAGACCCTTGAAAGGTTCCAGATCGCTTTCCATTTCGTGCCGGAATTCCGAGCTGGCCAGTACGACGCCCGCCAGAAACGCTCCCAGAGCAGGCGAAAGGCCAACCAGGGTCATCAGGAACGAAATACCAACCACGATCATCAAGGCAAGTGCGGTGTACATCTCGCGCAGTCGAGTCGCGTGGATAAAGCGGAATAGCGGGCGTGTCAGATAGACCCCGGCAAGAATGACAAACGCAATCGCGCCTATGGTAACCAGCGTTACGGCCCAGCCGGGCAGCCCTTCAACCAGCGAAAGGCTGTGATGGGCTGTGTCGTGCAGGTCTTTGACGCCACGATCGATAGAGCCGTCGTCCTCGAAATGCGGAAGGGCAGGCAGGGCCAATAGCGGCAGCAGCGCGAGAATGGGAATGACCGCGATGTCCTGTGTCAACAGCACGGAAAAGGTGGCTCGGCCACCGTTGGTTTGCATCAGTCCCTTCTCGGATAACGTCTGCAACACGATTGCGGTCGATGATAGCGACAATGTGAGCCCGACGGCCAAAGCTACCGACCACGGGTGGTTTGCGTAAATGGCAACACAGGCGATCACAGCGGTCGAAAGCAGTACTTGCAAACCACCCAGCCCCAAGAGCCTGTCGCGCATATCCCACAGCGCCCGAGGCTCAAGTTCCAGCCCGATCAAGAACAACATCATGACCACGCCGAACTCTGCCACATGCTGCAGGCTTTCGGTTTCAGCACCGACCAGGCCGAACATTGGCCCAATGACGATGCCTGCAGCAAGATACCCAAGAACAGAGCCCAACCCCAGGCGCGCCGACAGCGGCACAGCGATCACAGCGGCAGCCAGATAGATCGTCGCCTGATAAAGGAAGTCGTCCATGTTTGTCCTCTTGCTCGGGTCAGGTGGGCAGGGGCGCGTCGCGCTTGAGTTGGTCCATAACGATCTGGCTTTGAACCCTCGCCACTGCAGGATGCGGCAGTATTACCTGATGAAGCAAGCGATTGAGGGCGGATAGATCGTCGCAATAAACATGGAGCAAATAATCCGCTTCTCCAGTCATCGTCCAGGCGCTGGTGATCTCAGGGCGGGTGTTGACCATGCGGGCAAAACCCTCGGACTGTTCCGGGCCGTGCGTGCCCAGATGAACCTGAATGAAGCCCTGAACCTGAAGCCCCAGTTTTAGCGGGTCCAATCTGGCCGCGTAGCCCGTGATATAGCCTTCGGCTTCAAGCCTTTGCCGTCTGCGCCCAGCCTGACTGGGTGACAGGTTCAGCATTTCACCCAACTGGTGCGCGGTCAGGTGTGCATTCTTTTGCAGGGCGGACAAAAGGCGAGTATCAGTCGAATCCAGCATATGCGGAAAATCTCCACGGTTTGTCCAAGGCGTGCGCAAATTGCGCGCCTGCTGTTAGGTTACACGAAAACAATGCGCAGAAACAGCGTTGGATAAGGCGTATTTTGGAATCAGCAAAGAAATTCCTGTTTTACGGAGACGCGCCATGGGACCCTTCCCGCACAACGCCCCGAAATCTGTCATCAGCCCAGAAAACCCCGCCGGAACTGACGGGTTCGAGTTTGTCGAATTCGCCCACCCAGACCCTCAGGAGCTGCGCGATCTGTTTGCCAAAATGGGGTTTGAACTGGTCGGTCACCACAAGGACAGACCAGCAGTCGAGCTGTGGCAGCAAGGGGATGTGACCTATATTCTGAATGCGGACGAAAATAGCTTTGCCGCGAAATTTGTGGCAGAGCACGGCCCCTGCGCCCCTTCGATGGGTTGGCGCGTGGTAGATGCCCAAAAAGCGTATGAGCACGCGGTGTCCAAAGGGGCAGAGCCTTACGATGCCGACGACAAAACAATGGACGTCCCTGCCATCAAGGGAATCGGTGGGTCGCTGATCTATTTCATTGACCAGTACTATGACACTTCGCCCTACAACCGCGAATTCACTTGGACCAAGCAGTCCAAACCACGGGGAGATGGGTTCTATTACCTCGATCACCTGACGCACAACGTCTACAAGGGCAACATGGACAAGTGGTTCAAGTTCTACGGCGACTTGTTCAATTTCCGCGAAATCCGCTTTTTTGACATTCAGGGCAAGTTCACGGGCCTCTACAGCCGTGCCTTGACGTCTCCTTGTGGGCGAATTCGCATTCCGATCAATGAAGACCGGGGTGAGACAGGGCAGATCGTCTCGTATCTGAAAAAGTACAAGGGCGAAGGCATTCAGCATATCGCAGTCGGGAGCGAGGACATCTATGCCTCGACAGACGCGATAGCGGAAAAGGGCTTGAAGTTTATGCCCGGCCCGAACGAAGCCTACTACAACATGTCCACGGAACGGGTTGCCGACCACGAGGAACCTCTGGACCGAATGATGAAGCACGGCATCCTTATCGACGGTGAGGGCGTATTGGACGGCGGCGAAACCAGAATTTTGCTGCAGATCTTCTCGAAAACCGTAATCGGCCCGATCTTTTTCGAGTTTATCCAGCGAAAAGGTGACGATGGTTTCGGGGAAGGCAACTTTCAGGCGTTGTTTGAATCCATCGAGCGCGAACAGATCGAAAGCGGCGAGATTTCAGCGGCTTAAGGTTGGTATTTAAGCCGGTCAGAGGGGGTGGACCACACTTGCCTCTGACCATGTTCCCGTCAACTTCGCGGCATCCTTAGCGTGACGTTCTGGCCTCGTTTCTGGTATCGCAACTCGCTGTCGCTGATGGCGATCACGTTGCCGCCGTCAATGCGATCTCCGACTTTCAGTTTCTTGTAGCGACCGCTTGGCAGCCGGACCAGTGCCCGCCGATTTGACGGTGTGCCATAAACGCCGATCAGGTTCAGCTTTCGCAGATTGATCGCGTTGTCGATGGTGGCTTGCCGCGCAACAGATGCAGATGATGGTATCTTGGGTGCGACAGACTTCGCCTGGAACGAACCCGCCTCGTCACCTTTTTGAGGGACCGCCGCAGTCGAGCCCAGCTTAGCGGTGGAGGTCTGAGGCTTGAGCGTCAGCCCGGCGGGGCGGGGCTTGGGCCGAGGCACGCGCACCACGGCCAGCGCCGTGGGTGTGTCGTCAACCTGCGGCCGGTCCTGCACGGACTTGGGGCGCAGTTTCGGTCTTACGCTGGCCAGTTCTTCGCGTGTGCGTCCGCCTAGCTGCTGGCGTTCAAAGCGTTCAATCAGATCGGTGGGTCTGGGCTTGGGGCGAAGTAGCGCCAAACGCGCGCTCGTATCCTCAAGAATAGGTTCTTCTTCAAAGCGAACGGGGGCTTCAGGCGGCACCTTGGTTGGGCGTCCAAGATAAACGACCACGCCGTCTGGGTTTAGCGTGCCGTCGGCAGTCGCGGTCACGAGCCCGCGATCATCAAGGTCAAACTGCGTTTCCGGGTCTTCGCGCTTGGTTATCGGCGCTACGGGAACGAACGGAGTGTCAGTGTCAAAACTGCTGACCGCTGGCAAGGCGAGCGCGTCACGCGACAGATCAGACCTGTCAATTGATGTCAAATAAAATTCGTTGGACTGGCTTTCATCCGGTTCAAGAGCAGGCTCTGCCAACGGTTCGGGGGTAACAAATCGCGCACCGGCATGTTTTTGAACAGGCTCAGGCTCAGGGTCGGGGTCCCGCGCGACTTGTTCGACGATTGTCGGCGCGACTTTCAACGCCTCCAGAATCGCGGCATCCGTTGGGGATAGGTCGGGTTCGTTGTCTTCGGCTCGCGTTGGCGGGTTCGTTGGGGGCGTTTCCAAAGCAACCGTATCTGGCGCTGTGACTTTTTCAGGCTGCAGCACCGGATCTGATGGCGTCTCCTCGGTCTGCGCGGTCACGACTTCAGGGGCATTGTCCCCATCGGGCGCGATCAAAGCCCAGGCTATCAACGCAGCACCCAAGAAAACAGCAGCGCCGATAGGCAACGCATACCCACCGAGCGATGCACTGCGCGAAAGGACACGGTAGCCCTGTGGCTTAGGGGAAGGGGCTGAACGGAAATCGGCAGGTACAGAAGACGCGGCGATCGCATGGACAGGATGTGCCCCGGATTCCTCTGGCTTGCTTTCCTCTTTTGCGTCCACCTGAGCCGGAACCTCCAAAGAAAACTGGGGTTCTGCTGGATATTCCTGCTCATCGGTCGGGGCTGTGAATTGAACAGGAATAAATCCGTGTTCGACTGCGAAGGTCTGCGCCTCTTGCAGCGTCTGCCTGGCAACCGCCGCGATATGGGTTTTGGGGCCGTCTATGGCCGTATCATAAACCAGTTCGTCCAGAGCATAGGGCGTGGCTTCTGACAACGCCGCCTGAACACGCTGGTTTTGGATCGCAGGGTCATCCGCTGCGGACTCCACGACAAGAAAGCGCACCTGACTGGCAGGCAGGACAATTTTGCAACGCAGGTTGTTTTCAAGGGCGAACCCCTGTTCGCGCAACGTTTGAAGCTGCGCGTTCAGGTCCAGCGCGTCCACGGAAACCTCGCCGACACAAAACCAGTCGCCGTCTGCAAGGTGATGCAAAGAAATTCCGGTAGAAGAAAAAGACAGCGCGAAGGCAGGTTTCATATTCCGGAAGAACCATAATTGTCAGCGTCAAAGCGGGCGATAAATCGTCCGCAGACCGACATTAAAGCAGGATCCCGCCGAGGGAAAGAAAAAGCCAATCCTTCCCCTTGTTCGGCAGACCGTTGCCACCCCATCTTGGTATAAATGAATTTGGAGGGAAGACCTTGAAGAAACTTGCTTTTTTGGCCGCTGTGCTGGCCATGACTGCCGCGAGTGTGTCGCATGCGGAAGAACGTCGCATCTCGGTCGCTGCGGCTGGCACCGTTCAGGCGGCCCCCGATATGGCAACGATCAATCTGGGTGTCACGAATGAGGATGCGCAGGCGTCAACAGCGATGCAAGCCACGTCGGACGCAGTAGCTCAGATTCTGAAACGTCTGGAGGAACTGGGCGTCGAAGCGCGGGACGTGCAGACCCGAGATATCTCATTGTCACCGGTTTGGTCGGGACGCGGCAATCAAAACGCAGACACGCCAGAGATCACGAGTTTTGTTGCCTCGAACCGGGTGATTGTGCGCGTTCAGGATCTTTCGCAGCTTGGATCGCTGATGGATGCCGTCATTCAGGATGGGGCCAACGATTTTGGCGGTCTCAGTTTTGGCATCAAAGACCCGAAGCCCCTTGAGGCCGAAGCGCGTGCCAAAGCTGTGGCCGAGGCGACCGCCAAGGCTGAACAACTGGCGCAAGCTGCGAACCTGACGTTGGGCTCGGTCCAAACGATTAGCGAGCAGGTCGCGAGCGTCCGGCCTGCCGCTCAGATGCGCGAGTACAACATGGCGGACTCCGGTGGCGTACCTGTTGCAGGCGGGGAAATCTCGGTCTCGGTCACCGTTTCGATGGAGTTCGGGATCTCGGAATAAGCCTAGCTTTTGGCGCGGGCTTGCAACGGTTGCCGTTGCTGGCCTGTTTGATCGAAATTGTCGGGGGACAGCCATTCCTCGAACGCAGAGCGGATGCGCGGCCATTCGGTATCGAGTATGGAATACCAAGCCGTATCCCGATTGCGTCCCTTATAGTGCGTCGCCTGTCGGAAAATCCCTTCAAACGTAAAGCCCAACCGTTCGGCCGCGCTGCGTGACGGGGCGTTTAGGGCGTCGCATTTCCACTCATACCGCCGATAGCCAAGCTCATCGAATACGCGGCGCATCATCAGAAACATCGTTTCGGTCGAAGGCGGTTTGCGCTGCAAGAGCGGCGAAAAATGGATATGCCCAACTTCGATCGCACCCGCAGCGGGGTCAATCCGCAGGAACGAAGCCATCCCTACCGGAGTGCCCTCGTGATCCAGCACTGTGTGAAACATGGGATCAGCGTCCATGCAGGACGCACGCGCCCAAGCCTCAAAGTCTTCTTCGGCCTTGAACGGGCCGTAGGGCAGGTAGGTCCAGTTCCGCCCGTCGGTATCGTTGGCAAACGCCCGGTACAAACCGGGCGCATGCCTGTTCACATCCAGTGGCACGACCGAACAATAGCGACCCTCCATCGGCGTGTAGGGCGGGGTCGGGCGTGGAAACTCGCCCGAGACCGGTAAGCCGATGGGTTGACCTAATGCGTTCGTTACGTGCTCGACCATGGTTTAGGCCGACGCCTTTGCCAGTGCCTGATCCAGATCAGCGATCAGGTCGTCGGCGTCTTCGATGCCGATGGACACGCGCACAACGCCCGGACCGGCACCTGCGGCCTCTTGCTGTTCAGGGGTCAGTTGGCGGTGGGTGGTCGAAGCCGAGTGGATGATCAGCGAACGAGCGTCACCAAGGTTGGCCACGTGGCTGAAGATTTCCAGCGCGTTTACCAGCTTGATGCAGGCGTCATATCCGCCTTTGACAGCAAAGGTGAACAGAGCGCCTGCGCCCTTCTTGTACTGCGCCTTGACCCGGTCGTGATAGGGGGACGAGGGCAGTCCGGCATAGGTCACATACTCCACCCGGTCATCCGCTTCGAGCCAGGCCGCGATCTTCTGAGCGTTCTCAACATGGCGCTCCATCCGCAGCGACAGGGTCTCGATCCCCATCAGTGTGTAGTGGGCAGCTTGCGGATTCATCGTCATGCCCAGATCGCGCAGACCAATGGCGATGCCGTGGAAGGTAAAGGCCAGCGGGCCGAACGTCTCGTGGAACTTCAGACCGTGATAGGCGGGTTCGGGTTGGCTGAGCGAGGGGAATTTGTCATTCGCCGACCAGTCGAATTTGCCGGAGTCCACGATGCAGCCGCCTGTTACTGTGCCGTTGCCGGTCAGGTATTTGGTGGTTGAGTGCACCACCAGCGTCGCGCCGTGCTCAATTGGGCGGCACAGATATGGGGTGGCTGAGGTGTTGTCGACGATCAGAGGAATGCCCGCATCGTCGGCGACATCCGCCAGCGCACGGATATCGGTGACGTATCCGCCGGGGTTGGCGATGGATTCACAGAATACCGCGCGGGTGTTTTCGTCGATGGCAGCTTTCACCGCGTCTACATCATCCGTATCCACGAATGTGGCGGACCAGCCAAAGCGCTTAATGGTTTGGGTGAACTGCGTGACGGTCCCCCCATAAAGGCGCGTCGATGCAACGATATTGCAGCCCGGAGCCATCAGCGGGAACAGCGCCATGATTTGCGCCGCGTGACCCGAGGAACAGCAGACCGCGCCTACGCCGCCTTCCAAAGTGGCAACGCGTTCTTGCAGGACGGCCACGGTTGGGTTTGTCAGTCGGGAATAGATAAAGCCGACTTCCTGCAGATTGAACAGGGCGGCCGCATGGTCCGCGTCACGAAATACATACGCGGTGGTCTGGTAAATTGGGGTCTGCCGCGCGCCGGTTGCCGGATCAGGGCGCGCGCCAGCGTGAATTTGAAGCGTGTCAAAGCCGTAGGTTGGACCGTCCGACATCGTTGAAATCTCCCTCTGGAATGTGTGTTGCTGACTCTCTAGGCGATTGGGCGCTTGCGCACAACAACCCAGTCAACGCATCCAGAGGCCGCTGCTTTTGATTTTGTTGCGAATGGCTTGTTCACGTTTGGGCAGGTTGGTGCGATCAAACATCTCACGGATTTTATAGCCCTTGCGCTGGATCACCAGTTTCCTGATCGGGTCATACCTCTTGAGCACCTTCTTGACCTTGTTCGGCGCAACGACGGTTTCCAGCACCTCGACCACGTGGTCGTTTTCGCGCGCGTAGAGCAAAGGAAACAGGCGGTAATGACAACTAACCGAGCCGTCCAGAAGGCCCGAAGGCAGGGTGTCACGCCCACCGCCCAGTGAATGGATGACAAGTGGCAGAGCGATCTGATCCAACCAAGGGGTCAGCGTTTGCCCAGCCAGTTCGGGGATGTCTTCGTCCCGGATGGTGCGGGCATACTCCAAATAGCGTTCTCCGAACTCCTTTGGACAACGGTAAAAGAAAAACCCGGCATTGAAATACAGATACCGCCGCCAATAATCACGCGGCTTCGATCTGTCTAAAGAACTGTCAAAATCAAGCCCGAACCGGCGATATAATGCGCCCCAGATGCCATCAAAGCCGGGACCATACAGCGTTGGGCGGGGCCATGTCCCTTCGACCTTTTGCGAGGCGCTAGGGCGATCAAAGTCGAAAGGAACGCTGTTCAGGTTTCCGGTGATGAGTGTGTCGCTGTCAAAAAACACGAACGGCTCACCCTCGGGCAGCGCGAGCAAGGCTTCTATCTTGTTGCCGTTCGGATAACTCTCACCAAATACGTGGTTGTCGAATGCTAGAACTTCGACATCCAACTGTTTCAAAGCCCTAAGAACATCTTCGTCCCGGATGCTAGGATCCTGCGACCATCGCGGCCCGGATTGCGGGGAGGCTACGAACAGTCGGCCCGCAAAATCAGGTGAGCTGTGCCGCAATGAAGCAGCAAACAAAAGCGCCTCGTACTGCAGTCGGTTGTTCTGTCCGACGATGACGACGTTAAACTTGTGGGCGTTGGCCTGCATCGAAGGACTTTCGGACTTTGGCCGCTTAGTGGGCTGCTCGATTTGTGTTGGACGTACAGTATGCAGCGCGGTCAGTCAAAACCAGAGGCCAGGATGGACGGACCTCGAGAAAATTGATTTTGCCGGCGGTGTGCCCATCTATTGAACATGTGACGAAACAGGAGAAACCTCATGAGGGTTAACGCGGACTTCACCAAACGTGTCGCTGTCCATTTCGATCAGAGTGAATGGGTCGCATCGCCTGCGGCAGGGGTTGAGCGGAAAATGCTTGATCGGATCGGCGAGGAAGTCGCGCGCGCGACGACAATTGTACGGTTTGCGCCGGGCAGTGCGTTTGCTGCGCATACCCACGACGGGGGTGAGGAATACCTTGTTCTAGACGGCGTATTTCAGGATGAAACGGGTGATTTCCCCGTGGGCAGCTACGTGCGGAATCCGCCGACCTCGTCTCACACGCCCTCGGCAAAGGAAGGTGCAACGATATTGGTCAAACTGCATCAGTTCGATCCCGAGGATCGTACCCAAGTGCGGCGGTCAATTAACGGAGAGGGTAACATGCAACTCTTCAAAGACGCGCACGAGGACGTGCGCGTTCTGACGTTAGGTCCCGGCGAAACAGTCGAACTGGATGCTGACGGAGGGCTTGAGATGTTCGTTATCGAAGGCTCGGTGCAGGAATCGTCCGAGGATTTCGCGGCCTGGGACTGGCTCAGACTACCACCCGGTGACAAGTCCAGCGCGCAAGCCGGGGCATCTGGCGCACGTGTTTGGATGAAAACCGGCCATTTGAACCAGATGGTCTGAATTCCGCGATTGCTTTAAAAACAGGCAGTAGAACGGTGAAGTCGGGCTTTTAGGCCCGGTTTTTTCATTTTTTGACCATTTGGCAAATTTTACCAATTGATAAAAAATCAGATTGTGGCAAGCTGAGGTCATAACAAACATATCTACAGGGAGTAGAGCGATGGCACAGGGCCAGATGGTTCCCGGCATAGTTTCCGGGCGGCTTTCCAGCGATGAGCTGACCTCGAATTTCACGGATCTGCATCCGCCATTGGCCCCGCATGAGGCGGCCGTGGCCGCTGATCGGTGCTATTTTTGCTATGACGCGCCATGTGTGACGGCCTGTCCCACGGACATCGACATACCGCTGTTCACGCGACAGATTCAGGCCGGACAGCCCGAAGCGGCGGGTGAGACTATTTTGGCGCAGAACATCCTCGGTGGGATGTGCGCCCGTGTGTGTCCAACCGAAACGCTGTGCGAAGAAGCCTGCGTGCGTGAAACCGCCGAAGGCTCGCCAGTGGAAATCGGGCGTTTGCAGCGCTATGCGACGGATAGCGTGATGGCGGATGGCGCGCACCCGTTTGAACGTGCGGCACCGACTGGAAAGACAGTGGCCGTTGTGGGCGCTGGCCCTGCGGGTCTGGCCTGCGCTCATCGGCTGGCCACGCTGGGTCATGACGTTGTCATCCACGAAAGCAAACCCAAGCCGGGCGGTTTGAACGAATATGGGATCGCGGCCTACAAATCGACCAACGATTTCGCGCAGGCCGAGGTGGACTGGCTGCTTGGAATCGGCGGGATCACCATCGAAACCGGTTCGGTTCTGGGCGAGGGCATCTCGCTGGAAGGTCTGTCGGAAAATTACGACGCTGTCTTTCTGTCAATCGGTCTGGCCGGGGTGAATGCCCTGCGCGCGGGTGGTGTCGATAAGGACGGAGTACGGGCCGCCGTCGAGTTTATCGCCGATGTGCGGCAGGCCGGTGACTTGGCTGACCTGCCAGTCGGTCGGAATGTCGTGGTCATCGGTGGCGGTATGACGGCCGTGGATGCGGCAGTGAAGTCCAAACTGCTAGGGGCCGAGCATGTCACCATCGCTTACCGGCGTGGCCGTGATGCGATGGGGGCCAGCCGATACGAACAGGATTTGGCTGCTTCGCACGGGGTCAAGATCATGACCAACGTGCAGCCGGTGGCCGTGCACGGAAACGGGGCAGCCGCAGAGATCGAACTGGAGTATACTGCCAGCCATGACGGACAACTGACCGGCACGGGCGAGATGGTCCGCGTGCCCGCTGATCAGGTGCTCAAGGCGATTGGTCAGACCTTGGAAGGCGCACCGGAAGGCTTGGAGCTGGACGGCAACAAGATCGCCGTCTCCGGGGCCGGGCGCACTTCGATCGCCGGTGTCTGGGCCGGGGGTGATTGTGCCGCTGGTGGCGAAGACCTGACCGTGACAGCCGTGGCCGAGGGCCGCGATGCCGCAATGGATATCCACGCAAGCCTGACTGCGTGAAACCCACAGATAAAGATGCTGAACCGCATCAGGGAGGCCGGATAAATGGCTGATTTAAAAACAAACTTCCTGGGTATCGAAAGCCCAAACCCGTACTGGCTGGCCTCGGCGCCGCCGACCGACAAGGAATACAACGTCCGCCGCGCTTTCGAGGCCGGATGGGGCGGTGTGGTCTGGAAAACGCTGGGATCCGAGGGGCCGCCGGTCGTAAATGTGAACGGGCCTCGGTACGGCGCGATCTACGGTGCGGATCGGCGGCTTTTGGGGCTGAACAACATTGAGCTGATCACGGACCGCCCGCTTGAGGTGAACCTTGAAGAAATGGCGCGGGTCAAGGCAGATTACCCAGATCGCGCGCTGATCGCTTCGATCATGGTGCCGTGTGAGGAAGACGCATGGAAAGCTATCCTGCCGCGCGTGGCGGAAACCGGCGCAGACGGTATCGAACTGAACTTCGGCTGTCCCCACGGGATGAGCGAACGCGGCATGGGGTCCGCTGTGGGGCAGGTGCCGGAATATATCGAGATGGTCACGCGCTGGTGCAAAAAATACTATGACCGCCCGGTCATCGTAAAGCTGACGCCGAACATCACCGACATTCGCAAACCTGCCGAAGCCGCCAAAAATGGCGGTGCGGACGCGGTGTCGCTGATCAACACGATCAACTCGATCACCAGCGTGAACCTGGACACGTTCAGCCCCGAGCCGTCGATTGACGGCAAGGGCAGCCATGGCGGGTACTGTGGTCCTGCGGTGAAGCCGATTGCGCTGTCGATGGTGTCCGAGATTTCGCGGGCGCAAGCAACGCATGGCCTGCCGATCTCGGGTATCGGCGGCGTGACCACGTGGCGCGACGCGGCAGAGTTCATGGCCCTTGGCTGCGGAACCGTTCAGGTTTGTACGGCGGCGATGACCTACGGTTTCAAGATCATTGATGAGTTGACGGCTGGCCTGTCCAAATGGATGGACGAGAAGGGCTATAAGGACGTTTCCGAAATCGTCGGTTTGGCCGTACCGAACGTAACGGACTGGCAGTATCTGAACCTGAACTACGTGGCGAAGGCCAAGATTGATCAGGACCAGTGCATCAAGTGCGGCCGCTGCTACGCTGCCTGCGAAGACACCAGTCATCAGGCGATCTCGATGTCCGAGGATCGCGTGTTCGAAGTCATGGATGACGAATGTGTGGCCTGTAACCTTTGCGTGGATGTCTGCCCCGTTGACGGTTGTATCTCGATGGTGCCGATGGCCGCCGGAGAGGTCGATCCACGTACAGGGCGCGAAGTGCAGCCAGACTATGCCAACTGGACAACGCACCCGAACAATCCAATGGCAAAAGCTGCCGAGTAAACAAAGAAAGGGGCCAGCGATTGGCCCCTTTTTTATGGCGTCAGAAGCTTGCGATAGAGCGTATCAATGAACGGCTCGGCCCCTTCAAACGGGTCTTCGTCCCCCAAGATCGCCCGGACCTGAACATCAAAATCCGCATAATGCTGGGTCAGCGCCCAGATCGAAAAGATCAGATGATAGGGATGCAGTCTGGCAATTTTGCCTTGGTCCATCCAAGCCGAAAGAACTGCGGTTTTTTCGTCCACCAGCGCCTTTAGGTCATTGGACAGCGACTCGTGAATGCGCGGCGCGCCCTGAACCAGTTCATTCGCAAACAGGCGGCTTTCGCGGGGCAGATCGCGGCTCATTTCCAACTTGCGCCGAATATAGGCGAGGATTTCCTCCATCGGGTCGCCGTCCGCATCCAGATCGTGCAAAGGGGCCAGCCATGTATCCAGAAGGCCAGACAAGAGGGCGGAGTGAATCGCCTCTTTCGATGGAAAATAATACAGCAAGTTGGGTTTGCTCAGCCCCGCCTCAGCCGCGATCTGATCAACCGTTGCGCCGCGGAATCCGTGGGCCGAGAATACGTTCAGAGCGGCTTCGAGTATTGCAGCGCGGTTCTTTTTCTGAATTCTGGTGGGGGTGCGGTCTTTGGGCATGTTTTCAGGCTGTCTCTTTTTCCGGCAAGCAGGCGCTGGATAGGCCAAAAATTCCTGCGGCGTCCTGCATTTTCTTGACTGATCTCGAACCCGTGATAGCGTGAGTTTGACCAGATGGTCAAATCAAGACATCAATAGCGAGCCAAATCGCAAGCAACAGGGAAGAACAAGATGGCAGCTCCGGCGCAGAACCTCAGGATCAATGGCGACAGGTTGTGGGACAGTCTGATGGAGTTGGCCAAGATTGGCCCCGGCGTTGCGGGCGGAAACAACCGTCAGACGCTGACGGATGAAGATGCCGAAGGGCGGGCGTTGTTCCAGAAATGGTGCGAGGACGCGGGATGCTCGATGGGGTTGGACCAGATGGGCAATATGTTCGCACGCCGCGAGGGGACGGACCCAGAGGCCTTGCCGGTTTATGTTGGCTCGCATTTGGACACGCAGCCCACGGGCGGAAAGTATGATGGTGTTCTGGGTGTTCTTGGCGGGCTCGAGATCATTCGCACGCTGAATGACCTTGGGATCAAGACCAAGCATCCGATTGTCGCGACCAACTGGACCAATGAAGAGGGCACGCGCTATGCACCGGCGATGCTGTCCTCGGGCGTGTTTGCCGGGATGCATACGCAGGACTGGGCCTATGATCGAGAGGACGCCGAGGGCAAGAAATTCGGTGACGAATTGCAGCGGATTGGTTGGCGCGGTGACGAAAAGGTGGGTGCGCGTAAGATGCACGCTTTCTTTGAACTGCACATTGAGCAGGGTCCGATTCTGGAAGCCGAGGGCAAAGATATCGGTGTCGTTACTCACGGTCAGGGTCTAAGCTGGACGCAAATCACGGTCACCGGAAAGGACGCGCATACTGGCTCGACCCCGATGCCGATGCGCAAGAATGCTGGCCTCGCCATGGCGCGCATTCTTGAAAAAGTGGATGAGATTGCGTGGTCCCACGCGCCTCATGCGGTTGGGGCGGCGGGGCATATCGATGTCTTCCCGAACTCGCGCAACGTGATCCCCGGCAAAGTGGTGTTCACGGTCGATTTCCGGTCACCTGAACTGGAAGTGATCACGGATATGGAGAACCGGTTGCGTGTCGCCGCCGAGGATATCGTGGAAGAAATGGGCCTAGAGATTGAGTTTGAAAAGGTTGGCGGGTTCGATCCAGTGAAGTTTGACGACGGCTGCGTCGCGGCGGTGCGTGATGCGGCCGAACGGCTGGGCTATTCGCATACGGACATCATTTCGGGCGCGGGGCATGATGCGTGCTGGATAAACCGGGTGGCTCCGACGGCTATGGTAATGTGCCCCTGTGTGGATGGGTTGAGCCATAACGAGGCCGAAGAGATCACCAAGGACTGGGCTGCTGCCGGGGCGGATGTTCTGTTTCATGCGGTCGTGGAAACAGCGGAAATCGTGGAATAGGGGGCTCTGCCCCCGTCGCCCGAGGGCGACTCCCCCGGGATATTTTTAGCCAGATGAAGCAAGCGGCGCAGACCGCATCAGGGAGTTTAAAATGAGTACTGTGATCAAGAATGGGACCGTCGTGACGGCTGATCTGTCTTACAAAGCAGATGTGAAGGTCGAAGACGGGGTGATTACCGAGATTGGTTTGGGTTTGAAGGGCGACAAAGAGCTGGACGCGACCGGGTGCTATGTGATGCCGGGCGGAATTGATCCGCATACGCATCTGGAGATGCCGTTCATGGGGACCTATTCCAGTGATGATTTTGAAAGCGGGACGCGGGCGGCTTTGGCCGGAGGCACCACGATGGTGGTGGATTTTGCGTTGCCCAATCCAGGCGAGAGCCTTCTGGACGCGTTGAAGCGCTGGGATAACAAATCGACGCGGGCGAATTGTGATTATTCGTTCCACATGGCCGTCACCTGGTGGGGTGAGCAGGTGTTTGACGACATCAAGACCGTGATTGAGACGCGCGGGATCAATACGTTCAAGCATTTTATGGCCTATAAGGGCGCGTTGATGGTGAATGACGATGAGCTGTTCGCCTCGTTCAAGCGCCTGGCCGAGCTGGGTGGGATCGCGATGGTCCATGCCGAGAATGGCGATGTGGTGGCTGAGTTGAGTGCGAAACTGCTGGCCGAGGGCAATACCGGCCCCGAAGCCCACGCCTATTCCCGTCCGCCGCAGGTTGAGGGCGAGGCGACCAATCGGGCCATCATGATTGCGGATATGGCTGGAGTGCCGCTTTATGTGGTGCATACCTCGTGCGAAGAGGCGCATGAAGCCATTCGCCGGGCCAAGATGCAGGGAAAACGGGTGTGGGGAGAGCCTCTGATCCAGCACCTTACCTTGGACGAGAGCGAATATTTCCATCAAGATTGGGACCATGCGGCGCGCCGGGTCATGAGCCCTCCGTTCCGGAATAAGCAGCATCAGGATAGCCTGTGGAACGGGCTGCATTCGGGAACGCTGAGCGTGGTGGCGACCGACCATTGCGCCTTTACCACCGAGCAAAAGCGCTATGGCGTGGGCGATTTCACCAAGATCCCCAACGGGACCGGCGGGTTAGAGGATCGGATGCCGATGCTGTGGACTCATGGGGTGAATACTGGTCGCTTGACGATGAACGAGTTCGTGGCGGTTACTTCGACAAACATCGCTAAGATTTTGAATTGTTATCCAAAAAAGGGTGCGATCCTGGTGGGTGCTGACGCTGATATTGTCGTGTGGGACCCCGAAAAGACCAAAACGATCAGCGCTGATACGCAGCAATCATCAATCGACTACAACGTGTTCGAGGGCAAAGAGGTCAAGGGCCTGCCGCGCTTTACTCTGACACGGGGTCAGGTGGCGGTGCATGACGGGGAAATCCGCACGCAGGAAGGCCATGGTGAGTTCGTGGCGCGTGAACCGAACGGCCATGTGAACCGGGCGCTGAGCACGTGGAAGGAACTGACGGCTCCGCGACCCGTTGAGCGGACGGGTATCCCGGCCACAGGTGTGTGACCTGGTTGGGCCGATGTAAGTGCGGCCCATAACCGAACCTTTTCAAGGCACTGGAATGAATACTGAAAGCACCACTCAGCCTGTCATAGAGGCGAAACAATTGGACCTCACCTTCCAGACTAATGACGGCCCGGTCCACGCACTGAAAGACGTGAACCTGACCATCGACAAGGGGGATTTTGTCAGCTTCATCGGCCCTTCGGGGTGCGGTAAGACCACCTTCTTGCGCTGTATCGCGGCGCTTGAGACGCCGACAGCAGGCTCTTTGACCGTCAACGGAATGACCCCGGATGAGGCGCGGCGGAACCGGGCATATGGATATGTGTTTCAGGCCGCAGGGCTGTATCCTTGGCGGACCATTGCCAAGAATATCAAGCTGCCGCTTGAGATCATGGGCTATTCTGCCGCTGAGCAGGAAGGCCGCGTGAAGAAGGTCTTGGAACTTGTTGATTTGGAAGGGTTTGGCGGCAAGTTCCCGTGGCAGCTGTCTGGAGGGATGCAGCAGCGGGCCAGTATCGCTCGGGCGTTGGCCTTTGACGCTGATATCCTTCTGATGGATGAGCCCTTTGGTGCACTGGATGAGATTGTGCGGGATCACCTGAACGAACAACTTCTGGCGCTCTGGGCGCGGACTGAAAAGACCATCGGCTTTGTGACGCACTCGATCCCCGAGGCGGTGTATCTGAGTACCAAGATTGTGGTCATGAGTCCCCGGCCGGGGCGGATTACGGATGTGATCGACAGTCCTCTGCCCAAAGAGCGGCCTTTGGATATCCGCGACACGCCGGAATTCATCGAGGTTGCCCATCGGGTGCGAGAAGGACTGCGTGCGGGGCATTCGGATGAATAGCTCTGGTTTCAAAGCGTTCTGGGCGGTTCTTACAGTTCTCGCGGTGATCGTGGCCTTCTGGTACGTGGCGTGTGTTCCGATGAATATCAAAGGGGTTTTGACCGAGCAGGAACGCGCGGGTGCCGCAGTGCAACCTCCGTCTGCCAAGGATCGGCGCGACATGTCCGAGCTGGGTTTGGTGCTGAACAATAGCTTTGCCATTCCTGCAACGTGGGAACAGGACCGCCCCAGATTGCCCGCGCCGCATCAGGTCGCGATCGAGATGTGGGAGACGACGGTTCAGAAGAAGATCACCTCGAAACGGTCGTTGATCTATCACGGTTGGGTGACGCTCAGCGCGACGGTTCTGGGCTTTGCGATTGGCACAGGGCTGGGCATTTTGCTGGCGGTCGGGATTGTTCATAGCCGGGTGATGGACCTATCGGTGATGCCTTGGGCCATCGTCAGTCAGACGATCCCGATCATCGCATTGGCACCGATGATTATCGTGGTGCTCTATTCCGTAGGCATTCAGGGGATCATCCCAAAGGCTGTGATTTCGGCTTATCTGAGTTTCTTCCCTGTCGTCGTGGGGATGGTCAAAGGGCTTCGCAGTCCGGATGCGATGCAGCTTGATCTGTTGCGCACCTATAGCGCCAGCCGCTCTCAGGGGTTTTGGAAGCTGCGTCTGCCTGCGTCGATGCCGTACCTGTTCACCTCACTGAAGATCGGTATCGCTGCTTCGTTGGTCGGGGCCATTGTTGGAGAGCTGCCGACCGGTGCCGTCGCTGGGCTGGGTGCGCGCCTACTGGCCGGTAGCTACTATGGTCAGACCGTGCAAATCTGGTCGGCGCTGTTTGCCGCGGCCATACTTGCGGCCTGCCTTGTCGGTCTGCTCGGGCTGATCGAGCGGACGGTTCTAAAGCGGATGGGGATGGCGCAATGATACTGGTTTTGTGTGCAATCCTGCTGTGGCTGTTTGGCTGGTGGTTAAATAGCCGCCTCGCCAGCGGGCCTTATGCCGATACGCGAATGGTGCGTTTTCTTGCGCCGTTGATTTTTGGCCTGACGATTATCGGAATTTGGGAGCTGGTCGTCCGCGGGCTTAATGTGCCACTGGTCATTCTGCCTGCCCCGTCGGTTATCGCTGTGCGGTTTGCCGACAGCCTGCCGATCTTGTGGGCCGACTTTGTGCAGACCATCATCAAGGGGGCCTTGAGCGGGTATATCATCGGGTGCGGTGCGGCCTTCCTGACGGCAATCGCGGTGGATCGCTGGGACTTTCTGCGCCTTGGCCTGCTGCCGGTCGGGAACTTTGTGGCGGCTCTGCCGATCGTTGGCACTGCGCCCATTCTGGTCATGTGGTTCGGGTTTGATTGGCAGTCCAAGGCGGCGGTTGTGGTTGTCATGGTGTTTTTCCCGATGCTGGTAAACACGGTCGCGGGGCTGCGCGAGGCTACTGCCATGCAGCGCGATTTGATGGAGACCTATGCCGCAACCTATTGGCAGAGCTTTCTCAAGCTGCGCCTGCCTGCCGCAATGCCTTTTGTTTTCAATGGCTTGAAAATCTCGACGACCCTTGCTTTGATCGGTGCTATTGTGGCCGAGTTTTTTGGCTCGCCAACACTGGGAATGGGCTTTCGGATTTCGACCAGTGTCGGTCAGCTTTCGCTGGATATGGTCTGGGCGGAAATCGTGGTCGCGGCTTTGGCCGGAACTGCATTCTATGGCCTGATGGCGATGATCGAAAAGGCTGTGACGTTCTGGCATCCGTCGCAACGAGGATAACAACAAATTCTTAACAGACCCCGAGAACGGGGCACCAACTGCAACTAGGAGACATGAAGATGAAAAAGTTACTCAGCGGGGCGGTCGCCGCCTTTAGTTTGGCAGCCAGTGCTGCACTGGCGGCGGATGAGGTGACATTGCAATTGAAGTGGGTCACGCAGGCTCAGTTCGCGGGCTACTATGTGGCCAAGGACAAAGGGTTCTACGAGGAAGAAGGGCTGGACGTTACAATTCTGCCCGGTGGCCCCGATATCGCGCCCACTCAGGTGATCGCGGGCGGCGGTGCGGATGTGACGGTCGAATGGATGCCCGCAGCGCTTGCTGCGCGGGAAAAAGGTTTGCCGCTGGTGAACATCGCGCAGCCTTTCAAAAGCTCGGGCATGATGTTGACCTGCTGGAAGGACGCCGGAATTTCCTCGCCCGAGGATCTGAAGAACCGCACGCTGGGCGTTTGGTTCTTTGGCAATGAATTCCCGTTCATGAGCTGGATGAGCCAGCTTGGTATCGACACAGGCGGCAAGAGCGAGTCCGGTGTCGAGGTTCTGAAACAGGGCTTCAACGTTGACCCGCTGTTGCAGCGCCAAGCCGATTGCATCAGCACCATGACCTATAACGAATACTGGCAGGTCATTGATGCGGGCGTCAGCCCCGATGAGCTGGTGACCTTCAAGTACGAAGATCAGGGCGTCGCGACGCTGGAAGACGGACTGTACGTTCTGGAGGAGAACCTGAGCGACGAAGCTTTTGTCGATAAGATGGAGCGGTTCGTGCGCGCCTCGATGAAGGGTTGGAAATATGCCGAAGAAAACCCGGATGAAGCGGCGGACATCGTTCTGGAGAACGACGCGACGGGCGCTCAGACCGAAGAACACCAAAAGCGCATGATGGGCGAGATTGCCAAGCTGACCGCAGGGTCAAATGGCGCGCTGGATCCGGCGGATTTTGAACGCACTGTTGGTACGCTGCTGGCAGGCGGTTCTGATCCGGTGATCACCAAGCAGCCCGAGGGCGCTTGGACGCATCAGATCACGGATGCGGCGCTAAACTAAAATACCCTTAAATGGCTTTGCAGCGCGGTCCCAACTGGGGCCGCGTTTCTTGTTTTTGGTGTCGCAATTGTGCGTGTATTTAGACCCGAAATGACCTAGTATAATCCTGTAATTAAGCGCATTTGACGCGGAAGAATTGCCCAAGGGGAGGATATGCAGGGATTTGCAACAGAATTCAGTTCAGCGGTCGCCCTGATCCTTGAAGGGGATACCGAGCTGTGGGCGATTGTGCTGTTGTCCCTCAAAGTTTCGGTATTCGCGGTGTTGATTTCTGCGCTGATCGGGATGCCCGTTGGCGCGGCTCTGGCTGTATCGCGATTTCCGGGGCGTCGGCTTCTGATAATTTTTATGAACGCGCTGATGGGATTTCCACCGGTCGTTGTCGGCCTATTGGTGTACCTGATGCTGTCACGCTCGGGGCCGTTGGGTGTTCTGGAACTGCTGTATACGCCGACTGCGATGATCATCGCTCAGGTGGTTTTGGTCACGCCGATCATTGCTGCGCTGACCCGGCAGGTGATCGAAATGCTGGCCGAAGAATACTCGGAACAGTTGCGGTCGCTTGGGGTTTCGCGTCTGGCGTCAGTCCCCGTGCTTTTGTGGGATGCGCGGCTGGCTCTGGTGACGGCGTTACTGGCCGGGTTTGGACGCGCCATAGCCGAGGTGGGCGCGGTCATCATCGTTGGCGGCAACATCAACCACGTGACGCGGGTGATGACCACGACCATTGCGCTTGAGACATCCAAGGGCAATCTCGCGCTGGCGCTGGCTCTGGGCGCGATCCTGATCGGTATAGCCGTGGCGGTGAATGCAATGGTCAGCACGCTTAGCCTGCGGGCCGAGCAGGAGGGTCTGCGCCATGCGTGATCTTGTGCCCGACATGGTCCGGTGTCTGTCCGTTCACAACCTTCAGATAGCGCGTAACGGCAAAGCGTTGTTGCAGGTGCCACATCTGTCGCTGGACGGACCCGGACCTACTTTGATCCTTGGACCGAACGGAGCCGGCAAAAGCCTGCTTTTGCGGTGCCTGCACGGGTTGATTGCACCTGATCGCGGACGGGTCGAACAAGATGGTGCGCTGCTGGGGGCCGAACACAAAACGCGGCAGGCGATGGTGTTCCAGCAACCCGTGTTGCTGCGGCGGTCTGTTGCTGCAAATCTGGACTTTGTTCTGAAACGACAGGGAATTCCGCGTCAGGCCCGCAAGCCTCGGATCGAGGAATTGCTGGCTGAAGGCGGGCTTGAGGACAAGGCGCGCCAATCCGCGCGTTCTTTGTCGGGGGGAGAGGCTCAACGCCTTGCCATCCTGCGCGCGCTGGCGCTGGACCCTGAAACGCTGTTCCTCGATGAGCCGACCAGTGCGTTGGACCCTAGCGCCACGCAGACGATCGAACGGATGATCCTACGAGCATCATCCCGAGGCGTGCGCATCGTCATGGTGACCCATGATATTGGACAGGCGCGCCGGTTGGCCGCAGATATCGTGATGATGCAAGGCGGCCAAGTGGTTGAACATGGGGCTGCGAAACGGGTACTGGATGCCCCCGAAAGCGTCGCCTCGCGCCGGTATCTCTCTGGCGGCTTGGTGACCTAGTAGACAATTGGAGATCAGAATGATCCGGAATATCGTTCGGGCGGCTCTGGTGACGCTTGGCCTGACAGCAGCGCCAGCCGTTGCCGAGGCACCGTTTATCGTGGTGCAATCGACGACTTCCACGCAGAACTCGGGCCTGCTGGACTACATCCTGCCGGGCTTTGAAGCGGAAACGGGTATTGATGTGCGTGTGGTTGCCGTCGGAACCGGGCAGGCGATACGCAATGCGATCAACGGGGATGGTGATGTTCTTTTGGTCCATGCAAAGCCCGCCGAGGAGAAGTTCGTGGCCGATGGCTGGGGGGTCGAGCGGTTTGACGTGATGTACAACGATTTCGTCCTTGTTGGGCCAAAGTCGGATCCGGCAAAGGTCAAAGGTGGAACCGATATCGTTTCCGCGCTGAAGGCGGTTTCTGACGCCGAAGTTCCCTTTGCTTCTCGTGGTGATGACAGCGGCACTCACAAGGCAGAAATGGGTCATTGGGAAGCCGCTGGGATTGATCCCACCACTGCGTCGGGCACCTGGTATCGTGAAACCGGGTCCGGCATGGGCGCGACGCTGAACGTGGCCAGCGGAATGGACGCTTACGTGCTGACCGATCGCGCGACTTGGCAGTCGTTCGGGAACAAAGGAAACCTTGAACTCATGGTCGAGGGTGATCCGCGTCTGTTCAATCAGTACGGTGTCATTCTGGTAAACCCGGAAAAGCACCCCCGTGTTCGTGCGGCCGCCGGGCAACGGTTTATTGACTGGCTGAAAGGCCCGGATGGGCAGGCCGCAATCGCATCCTACAGGTTGAACGGTCAGCAGCTATTTTTTCCAAACGCCGAGTGAAATCAGCCGCTGGCTCCGTTGTGGTGGATCGCGCCAAGCCCTGAAAGGTCATAACCGCCGAATTCTGCCGCGCGGGAGGCGAAACGCTCGGATCGAAGAAAGCTGAGGAGCTTTTGCATAGGCTCATCGAAATAGGCGCGCCGCCAGATGGCCAGGTCCAGCCGTTCTGCGTGGGTCGGAACAAATCCAAGGTCATACAGCCCTGCCAGAGCGCCAAGGCCAAATCCCGCTTCGGCCTTGCCGTCATGCAGGGTGATGGCCAATTCCTCCTCGGTTCGGGCACAGGTTGGTAGGGGTTTCAGATCATCCCGTGTCAGACTGTGGGCCTTGAGCTGTTCATCGAATAGTCGCTGGCTGGCTGCGCTGTCCTGACGGAGAATGACTCTGCGGCCTTTTAGATCGGGAAAGCCCGAGACGCCGGCTACGCCGGGGGCCGTCAAAAGCCCGCGTTGCCGTTGAGCGACCTCGAACAGAACCACGGGCGCTTCGCCAAGATGATCCCGCAGGGTTTCTTCGTTAAAGCCGCCACCTTCGTGAATGTGAAGGGCCGCGGCCTGTGCAGTTCGATCCTTCAGGCGGTTCAGCCCGTCGAATGAGCCATCATAATACGTCGCCAACCCTGAACCGCTTTCACGCAACGCCCAATCCAGCAATGGATCATGGCTTCCGGCGACAATAGGGGGAAGTGGGGATTCGGCGACTTGCGGACCTGTGCGGGATGCGTTCAGCCACGCGATGATCTCGGCCCTTGGGAACAGCAATTTGCCCATCGCGCGAACGCAGGGCACCTCACCCGAGGAAGCCAGGTCATAGGCTTTACGCTCGCCAATGCGCAGCAAGTCGGCCAGCTCTTTGGTGGTCAGATATTGAGACATTCAGTCGAGACGCACAGCCGAACCTGTACCGGCATCTGCGGCGCTGAAACCGATCTGGCTAAGCGCAAAGGGCGCGGCCACAGTGATCACGACCATTGCAGCGAGTGCGGCAAGAAAGGCTTTCATGTTCTCCTCCGGCTTAGTTTTCCGGTGCCGTGGCGCGGCGCAGAAAGGCAATCAGATCGCTTCTGTCGTTGGCTTGCGTAATCCGCTGCATAGGCATCTTCGTTCCCGGAATGTAGTGATCCGGCCCTTCGTCAAAAAGAGCGTTTATCGTGTCGTCATTCCAAACGATATCAGAGTCTTGCAGCGTATCCGAGTACAAATATCCCTGCACGCTGCCCGCCTTGCGTCCAAAGATGCCGTGCAGGGTCGGTCCGGCGCGGCGTTGACCATCGGGCGTTATGCTGTGGCAAATCGAGCATTTGCGGGCGAACTGACGCTCGCCATTGCTCATTTCATCCGGGTTTTTCAGGAAGCTGAGCTCGCTTTGGGCCATTTGTGTCTGGTTGCCAAGGCTTGCCACCGGCCAGCTATACATGGCTTCGTCAATACCCCCCGCGTGGATGTTCAGGCCATCTGCGGAAAATGCCAACGCCCAGACCGGGCCGCGCAGGGTGGCGCGAAAGTCCTGCGCAATGCGCCATTCAACCGTGTCTATGACCATGATGTAGCCCTCACCATCACCCACGGCCAGAAGGCTGCGGTCAGGGCTAAGCGCAAGGGCGAGGATCGGACGACGATCAAGGGTGAAGTCTCGTTCTTCACCGGTATTCAAATCGTGGATACGGGTGACGCCGTCGACTGCGCCATATGCGATCCAGTTGTCCTGTTCGTTCAAAACCAATTCGTTGATACCAAAACCATGCTCGACCACGCGCAGGGTTTCTTGCCCGGTCTTCAAGTCCCACAACCGCAGGGTGCCATCCATACCGGCGGAATAAAGTTGAGACCCGTCAGCAGAGAACATCACAGTGTTTACACCGCCCCCAGTAGGGCCAAGCGTTTTGGGCGCACTGCCGTCTAAGGGCCAAATGCCGATACTGCCATCCCAACTTGCCGTTGCCACTTGAGTTTTCGAGGCCGCAATGCTGACGATTTTGCCTTTGTGCTGTCCTATAACTTGGCCGCCGGGCCATTTTCTGAGGGTAAAATCGTCTCCGGCGGAATAGATCGCGGTGCCATTGAAGATGACACTGTTGACTGCGGCTTCGTGGCCCTCAAGCCACTCGGGTTTCTTGTCGGACCAAATGCCGACCGAGTTGTCGAAACTGGCAGTGGCAATGCGCCCGTCAGGAGCAGTGGCGATCCCCATGATCGGCCCGCCGTGACCCTTGAGCGTAAAAAACTCGGCCAAGGCGGGCAGGGGCAAAAACGCCAGAGCCAGCACCAGAGTACGCATCTACTCGGCGGGTGAGGCCGCTGTTTTACCGGCCTCTTTTTCCTGCACTTCCTCAAGCCAAAGCGAATGGTGTTCGCGCGCCCATTGTTCTTCGACCTCACCTGTGCCCATCGCGTCGAACGCGCCTTCCATTCCGACCGACCCGAGGTAGATGTGCGCAATGATGATGGCGATGAAGATATAGGCAACCATCACATGCCACACCTGAGCGTACTGCATTTCTTCTTGCGGCGACATCTGCGTCGGCAAGTCCAGCCCCATCAGTTGCGGCAGGCCCGTCGCATTTGCAATCGAGAAGGTCTTGGCGAAAAGCGGCATCTCGAACGGGAACAGCAAAGACAGACCTGACAGGCTGATCGAAATACCCAACAGGATACAGGCCCAGAAGATGATCTTTTGACCGGCGTTGAACTTTTTGGCGGGCGGGTGTGAACCCTTGGTGAAAAGCCCTCCGCCAGCAGCCAGCCACTTTAGGTCAACGCGGTTTGGTATGTTGTGCGAAATCCAGTTGATGGTAACGATCACCAGCCCGATCATGAAAGCCCAGGCGAGGTTGTTGTGCAGCCATTTGCACCCTTGCGCGATTGTTGCAAACCCTTCCTTGCCAAAGATAGGCATCAGGAAATCGCGACCATACAGAGTAAGCAGTCCGGTCAGACCAAGGATCAGGAACGACCCCGCGAACAGCCAGTGCCCGAACCTCTCGAACCCATCAAACCGAGTGACCGTCCGCCCCGTTTTTTGCCCGTCGATCCGTATTTTTCCCCGGATCAGGAAAAACAGAAGAATGATCGCCATCATTCCGGCGATTATGTACGTTCCGTACTCGCGCAGCGGTCCAGTTCGGAAGTTGAGCCACCACATACCGCCATCCTGGATCAAAACGCTTGCAGCCGGACCTTTGGATGACACTGTCACATCCGCCGATCCATAGCGCAGCGCCCGATATACATCGCTGTCAGAAGCCACGCCGCGCGTGCCTAGTTGCCCCAGCAATCCTTCGGCGTTGCCTTGGCCCGTATTCTCTGACCGATAAGAATTGTCGACCTTTTCGCCGCGCTGTCGGGCAAGAATGTCCTCTAACGTGGTTGCACCACCAGTAGAGGCGCGGTCAGGTGCCTGAGCTTCGGAAGTGTCCTGCGCCCAAGCGACCCCGGTTAGGAATATCGAAACGAGCAGGAAGTGGATCAGGCGCATTGGGATACCCTCCTGTGGGTTGGTGGCTTAGCGGTCGAACCCGCCGATCTGTTGGTGAAAGACCGCGCCGACCGGAGACAGGGCCGCACGCAGGTCATCTTTCGCAGGTCCGTAAACATCAAACTGAACGGGTGTCAGCAGCGTCATGAAACGCTGGGCAAAGTTGGCGCCGAAGTTCTGCATGTGGATCATGGCATCCTCGGAACTGGCGTAGCGCTCGTAGATGTGGACCGCGTTGTCGCTCTGGTGCCATTCATAACTTTTTGCGCCGGTTTCCTGAAGGGTGGCCGTCACCATGTCGGCCATCAGCGCCTCGAAATCGGATTGTTTTTCGGGGCTCAGGTCCAGCTTCAGCAGCCAGTAAATTTCTTCGGTCATTTCAACTCCGTCACGGTCAAATCGTACGGCCGACCAAACAGTGGATGCCGCACAAATCAGTGCGACAGCCCCCGACGTGACGCGGGGACTGTCGTTTCATTTAAAGACCTTAGCCGTCTTTCTGGTCGTAGGCAGTGCCCCAACCCCACGCGCCCGAGCCAAAGCCACGGGCGACGACGCGCTCGCGGTAGATGGCCGAGACCACGTCGCCGTCACCGGCAAGCAGGGCCTTGGTGGAGCACATCTCGGCGCAGATGGGCAATTTGCCCTCGGCGATCCGGTTGCGACCATATTTGGCGAACTCTGCGGTCGAGTGCGTTTCCTCGGGACCGCCAGCGCAGAAGGTACACTTGTCCATCTTGCCGCGCGATCCAAAGTTGCCTGCCTGCGGATATTGCGGCGCGCCAAACGGACACGCATAGAAGCAATAACCGCAACCGATGCACAGATCCTTGGAGTGCAGGACAACCCCTTCTTCGTTCTGATAGAAGCAGTCGACCGGGCACACCGCCATGCAAGGCGCATCCGAACAATGCATACAGGCCACCGAGATCGAGCGTTCGCCCGGGTCGCCGTCATTGATCGTTACCACCCTGCGGCGGTTGATGCCCCACGGCACCTCGTGTTCGTTCTTACACGCGGTTACGCAGGCGTTGCACTCGATGCAGCGTTCAGCGTCGCAGAGAAACTTTGCTCTAGCCATTATCGTCCTCCTTACGCTGACCAGATTTTGCAGAGAGTCGCCTTCGTCTCCTGCATCTGGGTCACTGAATCATAGCCATAGGTCTGGGCGGTATTGGTACTTTCACCCAAGACATAAGGGTCAGCACCAGCAGGGTATTTCGCCCTGAGGTCTTCGCCTTGGAAATGGCCGCCAAAGTGGAATGGCATGAAGGCGACGCCGGCACCGACCCTGTTGGTCAGCATCGCCATCACCTTGACCTTGCCGCCCTCAGGACCTTCGACCCAGACCTGCGATCCGTCACGGATACCAAGGTTGTTGGCATCGCGCGGATTGATCTCGACGAACATGTCCTGCTGAAGCTCGGCCAGCCACGGGTTCGACCGTGTCTCGTCGCCACCGCCTTCATACTCGACCAAGCGACCTGACGTCAGGATTATCGGGTAATCCTTTGAAAAGTCGTTCTTTTGGATCGAAGCGTAAAGGGTGGGCAGGCGATAGGCGTGCCGGTCCTCATAGGTTGGATAGTCCTCCACCAGATCGCGCCGGTTCGTGTAAAGCGGCTCGCGATGCAGTGGGATCGGATCCGGGAAGGTCCAGACGACCGCGCGGGCCTTTGCGTTCCCGAAGGGTGCACAGCCATGCTCGATCGCGACCCGCTGGATGCCGCCGGAAAGGTCGGTTTTCCAGTTGGTCTCTGGTCCCGCAACGGCGTCGATGGCCGCGCGTTCCTCGGCCGTCAGGTCGCCATCCCAGCCAAGGTCCATCAACATCTGCATCGTGAATTCAGGGTATCCATCCTGAATTTCCGATCCGACGCTATAGACCCCTTCGGCCAGCAGGTTGTCGCCATCACGTTCCACACCAAATCGGGCGCGGAAGGTCAGGCCGCCTTCGGCCACCGGTTTGGACATGTCATAGAGGTTCGGAGTCCCCGTATGACCCATTTCCGGCGTTCCCCAGCAGGGCCAGGGCAGACCGTAGTACTCGCCGTCATTCGGACCACCAACCGCTTGCAGCGTGGTTCTGTCGAACGTGTGCTGGTTGGCCATGTGGCTTTTCAGACGTTCCGGCGACTGACCAGTGTAACCGATGGTCCAGAGGCCCGAGTTGAACTCACGCGTGATGCTTTCAACATTCGGGGTTTCGGGGTCTTCCATCTCGATATTGCGGAAGAACCGATCCGCCCAGCCAAACTTGTTGGCGAACTTGGCCATGATGACCTCGTCCGGCAGGCTCTCGAACAGCGGATCAACCACCTTGTCGCGCCATTGTAGCGACCGGTTCGATGCCGTGACCGAGCCACGGGTTTCAAACTGGGTACAGGCGGGCAACAGATAGACGCCATCGGTGCGGTCATGCAAAACGGCCGAGACGGTGGGGTACGGGTCGATCACGACCAGCATGTCAAGCTTCTCCATCGCCGTCTTCATCTCAGGACCCCGCGTTTGCGAGTTCGGAGCGTGACCCCACAGAACCATGGCACGGACGTTGTTGTCCTGATCCATGTTGGCTGGGTCTTCCAGAACACCATCGATCCAACGAGAGACGGGGATGCCGCGCTCGTTCTGGAGCGGTTTGTCCTTGCCTTCCTTGTCCTTGATCGTCGCGAACTGACCAGCCAGCCATTCGGGTTCTTCACCCCAGACACGGGCCCAGTGGCCCCAAGCACCCTTGGACAGGCCATAGTAGCCGGGCAGGGTGTGGGATAGAACACCAAGGTCCGTCGCGCCCTGCACGTTGTCATGGCCGCGGAAGATGTTGGTGCCACCACCCGAAGTGCCCATGTTGCCAAGCGCAAGCTGTAGCACGCAGTAGGCGCGGGTGTTGTTGTTGCCATTGGTGTGCTGCGTACCGCCCATGCACCAGATCACCGTGCCGGGACGGTTGTTGACCATGGTTCGGGCAACCCGCTTGAGCTGCGATCCGGGCACGCCGGTTACACGCTCGGTTTCCTCTGGGTTCCAGTTGGCTACTTCTTCACGGATCTGGTCCATGCCCCAGACACGGGTGCGGATGAACTCTTTGTCCTCCCAGCCGTTGTCAAAGATATGCCACAGGATACCCCAGACCAGCGCCACGTCCGTGCCGGGACGGAAGCGGACATATTCATCCGCATGCGCCGCGGTACGCGTAAAGCGCGGGTCGCAGACGATCAGCGGCGCGTTGTTCTGTTCTTTCGCGCGCAGAACATGCAGCAGCGAGACGGGGTGCGCCTCGGCTGGGTTGCCGCCGATGATGAAGATCGCCCGAGAGTTGTGGATGTCATTGTACGAATTGGTCATGGCGCCGTAGCCCCATGTGTTCGCAACACCCGCAACCGTGGTCGAGTGGCAGATACGGGCCTGATGGTCCACGTTGTTCGTGCCCCAGTAGGCGGCGAACTTGCGGAACAGGTAAGCCTGTTCGTTGTTGTGCTTCGCAGAACCCAGCCAATACACGCTGTCCGGCCCGGATTCTTCGCGGATTTGCATCATGCCGTCGCCGATCTCGTTGATCGCCTCTTCCCAGCTGATGCGTTTCCACTCTCCGCCTTCCTTTTTCATCGGATATTTCAGGCGGCGCTCGCCGTGGGCGTGCTCGCGGACCGAGGCACCCTTGGCGCAGTGGGCACCCAGATTGAACGGGCTATCCCAGCCGGGTTCCTGCCCGATCCAGACGCCGTTCTGCACTTCGGCGACGACAGTACAGCCGACCGAGCAGTGGGTGCAGATGGATTTGATGTTTTCAACGGCCTGGTTTGCCGCTGACTGGGCACTGGCGGGCGTCACGGTTCCACCCGTGGCGCTGATCGCGGCAAGGCCGCCGATCGTCAGGCCCGAGCCACGCAGGAATGCGCGGCGATCGACGGTTTTCTCGCCGACCTGGGACAGGATACTTGTCCGCTGGGGGCGTCTCGCAACCCCGTTGGTCTTTTTCCTAAGCATTTCTTTCCTCCCTTGCTGGCCATGTCAGCCATGGCTGGCTTGGTACTGCTGATGCCGACGTCAGGGCCAATCGCAACCGTCTGTCGGGTGTGACGTCGTCCGGCCTAGAACCGGGCGCTGTCGAGGTAGGCGCGTGTGTGCGCGGTATCCTGCATCCGGGTTTCGTCCGTCGGCAGCTCGGCTGCCTCGGCCTTCCCGGTCAGGCTGGCGGCGGCGACAGCAGCGGGCGCTGCGGTTCCGGCCAGTTTGAGGAAGTCGCGGCGGGTTGCGCCTTCTTCCTTGGTCTTGCTCATGGGTGTCTCCTCTCCCATTTGCGTATGAGCGCCCTTTGGGGCGCTGGCGAGTGGCGGCTAGGCCGCCGTCATTCGGAAGGCTTCGCGTTCGATCTCCATGAAGACACGACCGGCCGTACCGATCGAGGCATAGAGGACCGAGTTCTCGGCTCCTTCCAAATCCGAATAGAAATGTGCGGCCCACGGGCCGATATGTTTGTTCCAGAACGCTTTCTGGTCGTCCAACGTGGCGGGCGTGCCGAAACGCCCGACGATCATGCCCGCCATCATCTCCATCAACGAGGCAATGTTGTCTTCCGGTTCAAATACGTTCTGTGCACGGGTAATCCCACGCGCAGCCATGTCGTTGCGAAGCTGGGCCAGAGGTTTCTCGTTCAGAAAACCTGTCAGGTAGTAACTTGCATAAGGCAGCAATTCTCCGCGCCCCAAGCCAATGAACAGCGCGTTGAACTCACGCTCGGCCGCTGCGGGTTTCGTCACCTTGGCGACACGCGACATTGCCTGAATCGCCTGACCCAGATCGGTTTCATCCCCGGTCAGGCCGGCCACTTGATCCAGCAGCATCTGATCCGGCGGCGCCGCCATCAGCAGCCCAAGGAAGTTGTAGAAATCCGCGCGCAGACGGTCTTCGGTCGAGACATCCATCTTTTGCGCTTCGCTTGCGGTCATAGGGTTACCCTTCAAATTCAAATTTCATGCGGCGCGGGGCAGGGTGAACGTCTGCCTCTTGCGGTTCTTCAAGGTCGGCCATGATTATAGGCGTAGGGGCTGGTTCCTCAGCGAGTTGAGGTTCTTCTTCGATCGCAGCAGCCTCGATCTCGACCTCGGGTTCGTCTTCTTCGGCCTCAGTCGCCAGAGCCTCGATATGAGCGAGCATTCCCTTACCAACCTGATAGGCGGTCTGGATGTTTTCGATCACGCAGGCGGCGTCGGTGTAATCCTCACCATAATCAACAAGCCCGTCGACATTGGCCAGCACTGGGTTCAGCCGCCACAACCGGCGCAGCGCGCGGCGACGCAGTCGGTCAGGCACGGCCTTGACCATGAAACCCGAGACGTCATCGCCAGCTTGCAACTGATCGGGGTCGGGCAAGTTGAACTCGGCCAGAATTTCGGCGTCCGTCTTTTCCTCAAGCTCTGCCTTCTGAGCAGCGATGGCCTGTTCTTCCACCGCCAGCACTTCGGCATCGGCTTCGGCCTGAACAGCGGCCTTGCGGCGGGACCAGAAATCGCGCGCTTCGGTCATTGCACAATCCTCCGAGGTGCGCGGTACACATCCGACGCCTGCCGGATGCGCGCGTCGCCTTTGCCGTCCTCTACAAGGTCCGTGCGCTTTTTGTCCCGGCGGCGCTTTACGAAAACCTCGTCACGGTGATGTTCCAAAGCGAAATCCCGAACCCAGGCAATCAATCCTTCAGTCATCGGGATCTTCTCGACAATCTCCTCTCCGGTATCGGCATAATCCTGCCCCTCGAACGGGGACGCGGTGACCAGAACCGCGTCCATCGGGCGCTGGCCATCCAAGGCGTCACGCAAAACCAGATAGATCGACGGTTGCCCGTCCGACAGGTTCACCATGTAGGCTTCGGTTTCGTCCGCCCAAAGGGTCAGCGGCAGGGTGGCGGCATGGTATTCAATGGCCTCGCCCTCGCGTCGCATTTCATGCCAATCGGCTGGCCCCGCACCGGGCAGAACAGCAACGGCGCGCCAGTTCCACTTGGCCCAGCGGGTTACACCAGGTGTCTTGCGCACGACGACGCCGATTGGCATTTCAATCTGGTTAGCGGCCTTCGCCACGTAATCCTCCCCGGAAGGCTCTCCCCGACCTTCCCCTACGTCCACTATGATACACAAAATAGCTCTGTGCCAAGCCCGATGCCTACGACCTTAGTCGTAGGGCGTGATCGCATATTCGCGAGCAACCCTCGGGACACCTTAGTTTTAACGCTTATCTGGGGTATTTGGCATGCGCCCAACCCGTGCAGGCACAGGGTTTACATTGCCACTTTGGGAATACAGCCTACTGTGCTGAGGAAAGGCGCGACGTCCGGGGAGGGGATATGAGCACCAAGATACTTCTTTGCGACTGCGCGGGGTCTCAATCCATTGACGCCGAAAAGCTGACGTCGGCCTGCGATGTGGCGTGTTCAAAGGTTCACACGGCGCTATGCACCCGAGAGATCGAGGCGGCGGCTGCGCTGATGCAGGAAGGCGACACCATAATCGCTTGTGGGCAGGAACAGGACGTTTTTCGGGCGCTGGCGGAAGAACTGGAACTGGATATGCCGGGGTTCGTCGATCTGCGGGATCGTGCGGGCTGGTCCGAGCAGGGGAAAGATGCAGCACCCAAGATGGCGGCCTTGGCTGCCGAGGCGTTGTTGCCGCAGCCCATAACGCCAAGTGTGGATGTTTTCAGCGAAGGCACCTGTTTTGTCATTGGACCCGGAGCAGTCGCCTTTGATGTGGCCGAGCGGTTGGCGACCACGCTGGCCGTGACGGTATTGGTGACAGACGACGCCGAACCGATGTCACGTGCCTACGACGTTGTGCGGGGGCGTATCAAATCGCTGGACGGAGCATTGGGCGGGTTCACCCTGTCGATGGACGCTTTGCAGCAACTTGAACCCGGTGGGCGTGGTGCCTTTGCGTGGAGCGAGCCGCGCGACAAAGCCAAGTCGTCCTGCGACATCGTGTTGGACCTCACGGGCGGCACGCCCTTTGTGCAGGCGCCCGCCAAACGGGAAGGGTATCTGAGAGCAGACCCCAAGGATGCCGTTGCCGTCGAGCGGTTGGCGTTCGACGCCGCGCAACTGGTGGGTACGTTTGAGAAACCTCTTTATGTTCGGGTTGAGGAAAGCCTTTGCGCCCATTCTCGGGCCGAGCAGGTGGGGTGTACGAATTGTCTGGATATCTGCCCGACCGGAGCAATCACTCCGGCAGGTGAGCATGTTGCAATAGACCCGATGATTTGCGCGGGGTGCGGGGCGTGCGCCGCGCACTGCCCGTCAACCGCAATCACGTATGAAGACCCACCTGTATCGGCCCTGCTGTCGCGGATGCATATCCTTGCGCGAACTTATCGCCGGGCCGGAGGGCAAGCGCCGCGGCTGTTGGTCCATGATGCGCATGGGGCTGAAATGATCCGTCTGTCTGCTCGTTTCGGCAGGGGGCTGCCCTCCGATGTGATCCCGATTGAGTTGAATGTGATTTCCGGTTTTGGCCATGCCGAAATGCTGGCAGCGCTGGCGCATGGGTTTGCGCGGGTCGATGTCGTGCTTGCGCCGACCACAGAACGGGACGCATTGGATCGTGAGCTTGAACTGGCACAGGCGATCGCTGGAACTGACGCGCTTGGTCTGATCGACGAGACCGACCCGGATGCGCTGTCGGATGTGCTGTATGAGCAAAAAGCGCCGGTTCCGCTGGCTGATCCGGTCCTGCCGCTTGGCAATCGCCGTCAGATCGCGCGATTGGCGGCTCAGGCGTTTAATCCTGAAGCTGAGAAACCGTTGCCGCTGCCAGAAGGCGCGCCGTATGGGGCTGTCGCGGTCAACACAGATGCCTGTACCTTGTGCCTCAGCTGCGTGTCGCTGTGCCCGTCCGGTGCATTGATCGACAACCCGGACAAGCCGCAGTTGAACTTCCAGCAGGACGCCTGTCTGCAATGCGGGATGTGTAAAACGATCTGCCCCGAGAACGCGATAACGCTTGTTCCGCAACTTGACCTCAGCGATGCGGCCCTGTCCCAGCAGGTGTTGAACGAGGAAGAACCCTTTGCCTGCGTGGAATGCGGGGCATTGTTCGGGGTCAAATCGACGGTCGAGCGTATCATGGAAAAACTGTCGGGTGCGCACCCGATGTTTGCGACCTCGGACAAGGCGCGCATGATCCAGATGTGCGACAACTGCCGCGTGAACGCGCAGTTTCAGCAGACGGACAACCCGTTCCAGTCCAATCCGAAACCAAATGTCGTCACCACCGATGATTACTTTTCAAAAAGAAAGGATCACTGAAGCTGCAGCGGCGCGCCCAGATCGGCGGCTTTTATGACGGATACGAAAGCCAATATCGCCTCTAACTCGTCCAGTGTCATCTCGACCGGATGGATGGGGGACGGGCGTTCAGGGTCAAACGGAGGGGTCAGCCCTTCGATTTGCGTGAAGGACGGATGGGGGTTGAGGGCAAAAAACGCCTCGAACCGTTCAGACCAGTCAGGCATCGCGCGCAGCACCGCGAATGACGGGGTAGAGCCCAGACCGTTCATTCTGTTCTTGGGGCCGATCACGTGGCACCGCCCGCAATGTGTCATCGACAGTTCTTCGCCCAGTGCGGCATTGCCGTCGATCACGCTTTCCTGCTGGACGGCAGTAACCTTGAAGCTGGCGGAAAACGGCGGGCCGCTTTCAGGGCTGAACCCTTCGACGGTGCGTTTACCAATGTCCGACAGCAGCCAGTCGCGGAACCTTTCGTGTTTGGCGTCGTCTTGGATGCGCAGGTGGTAGATCAAACCGTCTCGGGCAAAGACGGGATCGCCCGGCGGGGCCGTTTCAAGCACCAAAACACCCGCGTCATCTGCAATAACGCGAATACCGGTCTTGAGAGAGAAGCGTGGAAGGATATGTTGCAATAGACCAGAGTCTGTAACCTCGGCTGGGGCGGCAAGCCCCAACGCCTCCTGCGACCAAGAGGGGGTGGTAGAGAACGTCAGGCTCAGGCACAAAAGGACAATGCGCATGGGGCCAGCCTAACGGCACGGACCCGAATGCGTCAAATAGACTGAAAGAGATAAAGACACATGGTAGGGCAAGGCAAAGGGTTTACAGCATGAGCGTTCGTGACGCGGTTCTGGCGAACCTGAAGAAAATCACAGACCCTGTATCCGGACAGGACATTGTCAGCGCCGGCGTAGTTCGCGCACTGAATGTCGATGGTGATACCGTGCGGTTCGTGTTGGAAATCGACCCCAAACAAGCCGAGCGCATGGAGCCAGTGCGCGCCGCTGCGGAACAGGCGGCACAGACGGTGAGTGGAGTTTCCAAAGTCTCGGCGATGATGACAGCCCATTCCGAAAAGGCACCGCCTGACCTCAAGCCCAAACCCAAACCATCGCAGACCGGGCCACAGGCCGTGGCGGGTGTTGACCGGATCATTGCCGTTGCATCCGGCAAAGGTGGCGTAGGAAAATCCACGGTTTCCGCGAACTTAGCCTGCGCACTTGCAGCGGAAGGGCGGCGCGTTGGCCTGTTGGATGCTGATGTCTATGGACCGTCGCAACCCCGGATGCTGGGTGTCTCTGGTCGTCCTGCCAGCCCGGATGGAAAGACGATCCTGCCGCTGCGCAATCACGGCGTTACCATGATGTCGATGGGGTTGATGACAAACGAAGGTCAGGCGGTAGTCTGGCGCGGTCCGATGCTGATGGGTGCGCTGCAACAGATGATGAATCAGGTGCAGTGGGGTGCGCTCGACGTGCTGATCGTCGACTTGCCGCCCGGCACTGGCGATGTCCAGTTGACGCTGAGTCAGAAGTTCAAGGTGGATGGGGCAATCGTCGTGTCGACTCCGCAGGACGTGGCCCTGATCGACGCCCGAAAGGGGATCGACATGTTCAATCAACTCAAGACACCGATCGTCGGGATGATTGAGAATATGTCCACCCATATCTGTTCCAACTGCGGGCATGAGGAACACGTGTTCGGTCACGGCGGTGTTGCCTCCGAAGCCGAGTCGCTGGGTATTCCGTTGCTAGGCGAAATACCGTTGCATCTGGACATCCGCGTCGCCGCTGACGGAGGTGCACCCATCGTGGTCAGTAAACCCGACAGCCCGCAGGCAGATGCGTTCCGAAAGATCGCGCGCGACCTGATCGCCAAGGGCAACGCATGACGCAGCCGGTCTTTCCACCTTTGCTGACAGGGCATCCGGTACAAGGTGGAGAAGATCCGTTCCAGCGCGCCCAGGCCATGGCCGCGCTAGGATGTGATGCGGGGGCAGTGGTCTACAACATTCAGGCGGACCGCCTGCGTGTTGCCATTGTCTTTGCGCCCGAAGTTCCCTTGCAGGATGCGATGGCAATGCTTCCGCTGTGTGCGGTGGGCTTCCAGAATGCACTGGGTGCCTTGGCCCCGCCCGAGGTCGCGGTGCATTTGGATTGGGACGGGCCGATCTGCGTGAATGGTGCGAAATGCGGCGCGTTTCGCGTCGCGGCATCGACAGATGCGCCGGATGAGGAACCGGATTGGTTGATCGTGGGGTGGGATTTAGCCTTACTGCAAACCGGCGACGCGCCCGGCGAAAACCCCGACATTACAGCGCTTTATGATGAAGGGTGCGCCGAGGTTACGGCGACTCAGTTGGTCGAAAGCTGGTCGCGGCACACGCTGACATGGCTCAACCGCTGGCAAGAGGATGGCAATGCGTCGCTGCACGCCGAATGGATGGGGCTCTTGCGTGGGGTCGGGGAACCTTACGGAGAAAAGGGCGTCTTTCTGGGCACCGATGAGGGGTTCGGTATGCTGATCCGTGACGGGGCAGACACGCACCTTGTGCCGCTTACGGAGTTATTGGAGAACGGAAAATGAAACTGGCCCGAGCGATCCATTTCGATGAAAGCGACATGAATGTCTTTCACTCTCCGGCCCGGACGGGTGAGTGGTGTATTTCCGGCGGATTCGAGTTCTCAAACTGGGGCGAGGGAGATCTGGAGGGCAAAGCTCGTCAAGCCTTTTCCAATGGTTGGTTGGGGTTGGAAACCTTTGGGCGCGTGACCTTTGTTGCGGTCACGCAGATCGAACAGGCCGAGCTTGATCAGATTATGCAGAACCTTGCTGATCACTTTGTGCAATTCTATGGCGCGCCGTCCGTCGATGTTGCGCTGGAAGTCGCGCGATCCGAGATCAAACACATGACTGAACTATGCGATGAACACGCGCCGAATACACTGCTGACCGTGGCCAGAGAATTAACCGACACAGGTGTGCACGAAGCGTTTCGGATCATCACGCCACAAGAAACACAGCTTGAGGCGCTGGCCGTTCACGGCTCGCTTGACGACTGACGGCTAAAGCAGGTCGGCGAACCCGCCGAATTGACCGCGTTTGAAAATCAGTCCCTTGCCGGTGCGAAACATTACCTTTTCCACCTGACCCACAATGATCAGGTGATCTCCGGCTTCGTGACGGGTGTGAAGCTGACAGTCAAACCGCGCCAGACAATTCGCCAATTGGGGGCGCCCGAGGTGGTCAACAGCCCAATCCGCATGGGAAAAATCAGACCCGTCTCGTGCGAATTTAAGAGCCAGCCCTTGTTGTTCTTCGGCCATTACGTGGATTGCGTAATGCTCACAGGCTTCAAAAGCGTCGAACCGGTTTGAATCCTTGGCAAGACACCACAATACAAGCGGTGGATCTAATGACACCGAGGAAAACGAGTTTACAGTAATCGCGCGTGGCCCTTGGCTGGTGTTTGTCGTGACGACAGTGACACCGGTCCCAAAACATCCCAATGCCTCGCGAAAGGCGGTGCTTGTGTCTGGGGTTGGGGTAAAGGTGTTTTCCGTCATCGTGCGCTCAATCCGTAGCCGCGCATCAGGTGCCACGACCTGCACAGATTGTCCACGAAAAGCTGAATCTTTACTGTATTTTTCCTGCTCAGTTGAGGTCTTCAAGCAGGCGACCATGCTGCCGGGTTGCTTCGATGACCGCGCCAAAAGTGCTCATGCCGCGCGCTTGCAGCATTGGCAGCATTTTCACCAAGGCTTCTGCCGTTGCGACCGCGTCACCCAAGGCAGTGTGGCGCAATTCAACCGGGATGGTGATGTCGAGCCTGTCGCACAACGCGTCCAGCGTGTGTTTGTCGCTTGCGCCGAACAGGACGGCGGACAAAAGGACCGTGTCCAAAATCGGGTGGTTCCAATCCACGTTCATTCTTTTGGCGTGCCGTCGCAGGAATGCCATATCGAATGGAGCGTTATGGGCGACGATCACAGCATCGCGCGCAAACTGATGAAAAACACGCCCGGCTTCGGCAATGTCCGGCGACCCTTGGACCATCCGGTCGTTAATCTTATGCACCTTGGTTGAGGCGGGCGGGATTGGCATGCCGGGGTCGACCAGCATGTCCAGCTTTTCACCAGACACGATACGCCCTTTCAGGACTCGGACTGCGCCGATTTGAACAATCTCATCTTTATGCGGCAGTAGTCCCGTTGTTTCAGTGTCAAACACGACAAAGCAAAGATCCTGTAAGGCAAGGGTTTCAAACGCTGCGTCGGTCGTAGAGTTTAGCAGGTCAAAGTCATAGACCAGAGGACGTGCAGCCTCGGGCGCGATATTCGCCGCACTGTCTTCCAGCATAAGGATGTATCCCGGTGCATCCCCCAATGGCTTCATGCGGGCCTTGAATGTCTGTGCGCCATCTATGCTGGTGAGGTCGCAGGTAACTTCCAGCCCGGTCTTTATCAGCGCGGCATGCGCGTCTTCCAACGGGCCAGGTTTCAGGTATTCAAACAGCGATGCGTTCAGGCGAGGATGCGCAATCTGCGCCAGCACCTGTGCGGCCTGACCGTCATAGAGCACGATTTTATGAGTTGGGCTGGCGAGGATCATGGCGACAGGTATTTCCGTCAGCAAAGCAGTCAGTCGTTGCTTTTCCGCGGCCAGATGCGCGGTTTCCGCAGCAACGGCTTCGGCCACGCTCATGGTTTTGTCTGAAAGCTGTTCGGCCAGCCCTGCGGCTGCGGGGGCCAAGTCACCCAGATAACGAGCAGCCCTAACATCCATGTCGGTGCTGACGCCTGCATGCGCACGGGCGCGCAGTTCTGCCGAGAGTCGCTCTATGGGCTTTGCCACATTGTCATCGAACAGAAGCCAAACCGCGACGATCAGGGCAACAAATCCAAACCCCATGAGGATTTCAGCGAAAATAAAGGCGTTAATCAGTTCCGGGTCGGCGATACGGCGGTAACTGATCCAAAGCGCGACGGAACTGACCGCCAGACCACCAATGGCCAGCAGGCAGAAAAACAGAAAAACGCGAAGACGCAGACTTAGCCGAGTCAGCATTTCAAACCTCGCAGGTTGCCTCGATAATCGGATCATCGGTTTCGCCCTCGATCCAATCAGCATTCAGCAGCTCGCCGCTGTCCCCAAATTCAGCGCCGTCCGCCAGATTCGCACGCAAATTTTCAGCGCAGTCGACTGCGACGGGTAATTTTGAAACCGGTGCCCAGCGACCGAAGAAATACATATCGACGAGGCGCTGTTCAGGCACCTGATCATTCGTGCGGACCGAGGCGGTGTCGATGGCCGCAAACCGATCTACGAAAGGCACGGCATAGGTCCAGGGGCGGTAAAATGCGCGGCTTTCCACCTCGTGAATGACGGTCAAACCTTCTGGCAAAGTCGCGCGGGTGCGGTCGTACCAGGTATATTCGCTGGATATCGTCATGCCGATCATGCCCAACCCGGCGGCAACAGGCGCAACCCAGCGGGGCAGGCGGCCACCCGAGAGCTTGTTGACGACCATCACCACCCCCGCAAAGGCGACGCCTGCAAAAATGGTGCCAAGCAATTCTAAGAACATGGTGCTCCTCCGAATTCCAGCCGGGTTAACCCAGCATTCCCTTTCCGTGACCTACCGCAGACTGCATCGTCTTTACCACGACGAAAGCATCCCGAAGATGACTTCGCTCAAAGTCGGACAGGTCAGAGGGCGGTAGGAAGTTGTCCGGTTTCTTGCCAGATTTCACCAGCCTGACCTGATGTTCCAGCCGTGTTTCAGCAATCAGGTCGTATGCGTCTAGCAAGTCGCGCGCTCCTGACGGGCTGAGGACGCCAGCGGAACCAGCAGCTTTCAGACGCGCGCGGGTGTTGGCTTCGGTCAGTTGACCTTGCAAGCTGTAAATACGTGCAAGATCGACCACTGGAACAACTCCGTTATGCTTCAAATCCAACGTGTTACGGTGTTCACCTGATCTGATCGTGGCAAAGCCACGCAGCAATCCGAGCGGCGGCGTATGTTTCAGCGAGTTCGAGATCATATGCGCGACAAAGATCGAGTTTGCTTGCGCCGAGGCCAAGGTGTCAGCTTGCAGGTCATCGAACAGGTTGAATGCACCTCCGATCGGTCGCAGGTCAAACATGACCGAGGCCAGCATCTGCGCCTCGGGATTGGGCTTGGCGATCCAGCCTTTGAAATAGTCCCGCCAGACGTGCACGGGCTGACACCAGCGCGGGTTGGTCGCCATCATATCGCCGGGGCAGTAGAAATACCCGCATGTGTCCAACCCGTCCGAGACAAATTTGGCCAGCGCATGAAAATAGGCCATGTCGCCGTCCGATACACTGTCATCCAGTATCAGGCAGTTGTCTTGGTCCGAGACCCCCGTTTGCTCTTGCCGTCCCTGCGATCCACAGGCGAGCCAGAGGTAGGGCACGGGCGGCGGGCCAAGTTCCGTCTCGGCCAGTGTCAGCAACCGCCGTGTTGCAGTGTCCGCGATGTCGGTAATCAGACGTGTGACGATCTCGTGCCTGTTTCCGGCGGCGACAAGCTGCACCAAGAGCTGCGGTATCTCGTCGGTCACAACGGCCATCTGTTGTGCACTTTGCGCAGTGGCGATCCGACGTACAAGCTCTGCTGAATTTACGGCTTGATAGTGCGTCAAATCCGTTTGCGTCACGATCCCAACGATGCGGCCACCTTCGGTAATCGGGATGTGGCCGATCCCGCGCTCCATCATCACGTGCAGAACGTCCGAGCCAATGTCGGACGGAGACAACGTAATCGGGTCGGCCGTCATGATGGTCGAAACGGGGGTATCCTTGGACATCCCTTCGGCGACGTATTTGCTGGAAATATCCCGCAGCGTGATGATGCCAAGCAGGTCTTCACCGTTCGTCACGCACAGGGATGAGATGCTCATGTCCCGCATCATCTTTGCGGCCTCTCGGACCGGCGTTTCAGGCGGGCACGTGGCGGGACTGTGGGCCATCAGTACGTCGATTGCGCTGGTGGCGAGGCTCTGCGGTCCCGTGCGCTGACCTCTGGACCGGTTGAAAAACTTCGATACGACGTCATGCCCTTCGATCAATTCCTTGACCAATTCAGGCGGTAACACCAGCAGGACCGACGGTGCATGCGTTCGGGCCTTTGTCGAGGCTTTCCCGTCTTTCAGCAGGCCGCGCTCTCCGAACGAGTTGCGCAACCCCAGATGAGATACGACAGCATCATTCTCATCCTTGATCTCGACCTGTCCTTCATAAATCACAAAGACGCCGGGCAGGGAGTGGCCCAGCTCGTACACGGGGAAATCTTCTTCGACTTCCCAGACCTCGATCTGTTTTGCCACCGAGTCCAGGACATCGGCAGGCAGGGCGTCATAAGGGTGTACGGATTTCAGAAACCGGGTGATCTCGTCATGGGACAGGGGCATGGAATACTCCTCGGTTTCGGGGTCAAAAATCCCGCCCGGTGGTGTGCCGGGCGGGAGTAGTCAGTCGAAAGATGCGGCCTTTGGCAAGTGTGCTTTGGGCCGCATCATGCTCATTTATTCTGAGCTGCACCCGCGCCACGGGGAATGCGGACGCTTTCGACCAGATCCTTGATCTCCTGCGGGGTTTCCTTGGTCGCACCGGCCACCACATAGGCGACGGCAAAGTTGACCATGGCACCGATTGCGCCGAACGAGGTCGACTTGATCGGACCCAACAGCGGGTCAGCATCGGTGAACGAGTTGGTGCCCGGAATGAACAGCCAGCCCTTATGCAGGAAGATGTAGACCAAGGTCACAACCAGACCGGCCAGCATACCCGCGACCGCGCCGGTGTTGTTGATGCGGGTCGAGAAGATCCCCATCATCAGCGCCGGGAAGATCGAGGCCGCCGCCAGACCGAAGGCCAAGGCCACCGTCTGCGCCGCAAATCCCGGAGGATTCAGACCCAGATAGGTTGCCACGACGATGGCTACGGCCATCGCGATACGGGCCGACATCAACTCACCCTTTTCCGAGATCTGCGGGTTGATCGCCCCTTTGATCAGGTCGTGGGACACAGCCGACGAGATCGCCAGCAGCAGACCCGCAGCGGTCGACAGAGCAGCCGCAAGACCACCGGCCGCGACCAGACCGATCACCCAACCCGGCAGGTTGGCAATCTCGGGGTTGGCCAGAACCAGGATGTCACGGTTGAACTTGGTCAGCTCGTTGCCAACCCAGCCTTTTTCCTCGGCAAGTGCCTGCATGTCGGCATTTGCGTCGTTATAGTACTGGATCTTGCCGTCGCCATTCTTGTCTTCCCAGTCCAGCAGACCGGTTTTCTGCCATGTCTGCATCCAGTCATAGCGGGCGTCGTTGTCGATCTGTTCAACCGTCACAGCGCCACCGTCGATGCCTCCATTGGGCCACATCATGTCGGTGATGTTCAGGCGAGCCATTGCGCCAACCGCAGGGGCGGTCAGGTACAGCAGCGCGATGAAGACCAGCGTCCAGCCTGCCGACCAGCGGGCGTCCGACACTTTGGGCACGGTGAAAAAGCGCATGATGACGTGCGGCAGACCCGCCGTACCGATCATCAGCGACAGGGTGAACAGCACCATGTTCAGCGTGTTCGAGTGGTGGGCCGTGTATTCGTTAAAGCCCAGCTCGGTCACGATCGCGTCCAGCTTGGTCAGCAGAGGCTCACCGCTGGCGGTGTCACCGAACAGACCCAGCGCCGGAACAGGTGTGCCGGTCAACTGCAACGAGATGAAGATCGCCGGGATGGTATAGGCGGTGATCAGCACGCAGTACTGAGCGACCTGCGTGTAGGTCACGCCCTTCATCCCACCGAACACCGCGTAGGCAAACACCACACAGGCACCGATCAGCAGACCGGACGTGTTCGACACTTCGAGGAAGCGGCCAAAGGCCACGCCCACGCCGGTCATCTGACCGATCACGTAGGTCACCGAGGCAACGATCAGACAGATCACCGCAACCACACGTGCGGTCTGGCTGTAGAACCGGTCGCCGATGAATTCCGAGACGGTGTACTTGCCGAATTTACGCAGGTAGGGCGCAAGCAGCAGCGCCAGCAGCACGTAGCCGCCGGTCCAACCCATCAGGAAGGTCGAGTTGTCATAGCCGGTAAAGGCGATCAGGCCCGCCATCGAGATGAACGAGGCCGCAGACATCCAGTCCGCCGCTGTCGCCATACCGTTGGTGACCGGGTGAACGCCGCGACCGGCGGCGTAGAATTCCGAAGTGGAACCCGCGCGGGCCCAGATCGCGATGCCGATGTACAGCGCGAAGGACGCGCCGACAAACAGCAGGTTGATGGTAAACTGGTCCATGGGGTTTACTCCTCATCCACGCCGAATTCGGCGTCCAGCTTGTTCATGCGCCAGGCGTAGTTGAAGATCAGCACCAGAAAGACCAGGATCGAACCCTGCTGGGCGAACCAAAAGCCCAGATCGGTGCCGCCTACGGAAATACCCGACAGCAGCGGACGCAGCAAAATGCCGAATCCAAAAGACACCAGCGCCCAGATCACGAGGCTGATGTAGATGAGACGCAGATTGGCCTGCCAATAGCCCTTGTCGGCCTCGGCAGTCTGCGCGGAGTTTGTTGATTGATCCGCCATCGCGGGGTCCTCCTTCGCTTCCTCCTGTTGCGACCCCTTGCTTTGTCCTCCAGCGCTTGGGGTCGCTTTTCGTAACGCCCAAGGCCGAGTGGCATCAGGCAAAACCCCTCCGGTCCGCCAGGGCGGTTCCGATGAAGTATTCGTTTAGGAATTCGGCCCTGAGTTTCGGGCGGGCCGAGTTCCCCTAGTTCATCGCGTTGCTGACAACTTTCTCAAGCTGGCTTGCGATGTCGTCGATGTCGCCCATGGCGTTCAGACCTTTCAGAACGCCTTGGTCTTGGTAATAGGTGATCAGAGGCGCCGTTTGCGCGTGATAGGCCGCAAGACGCGAGGCAACGGTTTCGGCATTGTCATCCGCGCGGCGCTTGAACTCGGAGCTGCCGCACTTGTCGCATTTCCCGTCGGTCGCAGGGATTTTGTACGTGTCGTGATACCCTTCACCACACATGGCGCAGGTGTACCGGCCCGAGATGCGGGTGACCATTTCCGCATCCTCAACCTCAAGGCTGATAGCGGCGTTGATCTTCTGGCTGGTCTCGGACAGGAGCGTATCCAACGCCTGCGCCTGAACCGTGGTGCGCGGAAAGCCGTCAAGAATAACACCCTTGGCGCAGTCCGGTTCGGTCAGACGGTCGCGCAGGATAGCGATGACGATGTCGTCACTGACCAGATCACCGGCCTCCATGACGGCTTTGGCAGCTTTGCCTGCCTCTGTCCCCGCAGCAACGGCTGCGCGGAGCAAGTCGCCGGTGCTGAGTTGAACAAGCCCGAACTTGTCCTCTAGCATCCGGGCCTGCGTTCCCTTCCCGGCACCCGGAGGGCCGAGAAGGATCAGAACAGCGGGTGTGGTGATCGTGGCAGCGTCCATCACATCCTCACTTATTCGCACGGTTTTCGATCAGGTCTTCGACCACCGACGGATCAGCCAGCGTCGACGTGTCACCCAGCGCGCCAAAGTCATTCTCGGCGATCTTGCGCAGGATGCGGCGCATGATCTTGCCGGAACGGGTTTTCGGCAGGCCCGGTGCCCACTGGATAACATCCGGTGAGGCAATCGGTCCGATCTCGGTCCGAACCCAAGTGCGCAGTTCTTTCAGCAGATCATCCGAAGGCGTGCGATCATTCATCAGGGTGACGTAGCAATAGATGCCCTGACCCTTGATGTCGTGCGGGTAGCCCACCACTGCGGCCTCGGCCACGGCAGCGTGTGCGACCAGCGCGCTTTCAACCTCGGCGGTGCCCATGCGGTGACCAGAGACGTTGATCACGTCATCCACACGGCCGGTGATCCAATAATCTCCATCCTCATCGCGGCGACAGCCGTCGCCCGTGAAGTAATAGCCTTTGTAGTCCGAGAAATACGTCTTCTCGAACCGCTCATGATCGCCCCAGACAGTGCGCATCTGACCGGGCCAGCTGTCCTTGATGCAGAGAACGCCCTCTACCCCGTTTCCGCTGATCTCGACACCCGATTGCGGGTCCAAAACCACGGGCTGCACGCCAAAGAAGGGTTTCATGGCTGATCCCGGCTTCGTCGCATGTGCGCCGGGCAGGGGGGTCATCATGTGACCGCCGGTTTCGGTCTGCCACCATGTGTCAACGATCGGGCAGTTTCCTTTGCCGACAACCTCGTTGTACCAGTTCCACGCCTCGGGGTTGATGGGCTCGCCCACAGTGCCCAGCAGACGCAGATCGCTGAGGTCGTGCTTTTCGACAAACTCGTTGCCTTGTCCCATCAGAGCGCGGATCGCGGTCGGGGCGGTGTAGAACTGATTGACCTTGTGCTTGGCGCAAACCTCCCAAAAGCGGCCCGCATCGGGGTAGGTGGGTACACCTTCAAACATCAGCGTGGTCGCGCCGTTGGCCAGCGGTCCATAGACGATATAGCTGTGGCCGGTGACCCAGCCGACGTCAGCGGTGCACCAATAGATGTCGCCTTCGTGGTAGTCGAACGTGACCTCATGCGTCAGCGCGGCATAAACCAGATAACCGCCGGTCGTGTGCACAACACCTTTGGGCTGGCCCGTGGAGCCAGAGGTATAAAGAATGAACAGCGGATCTTCGGCGTTCATCTCGGTGGGCGCGCAATAGTCGTCCGCCTCAAGCGCCATTTCATTATAGTCGTAATCACGGCCGCTGATCCACGTGGTCTGCCCGTTGGTGCGTTTGACCACCAGGCATTTCACGGTGTCCTTGCAGTGCAGCAGAGCCGCATCCGCGTTGGACTTCAGCGGCGTCTTGCGGCCCCCGCGCGGTGCTTCGTCCGCTGTGATGACAACCTTCGCGTCGCAGCCATTGATCCGCGCCGCCAAAGCGTCCGGCGAGAAACCTGCAAAAACAATGGAATGGATCGCGCCGATCCGTGCGCAGGCCAGCATCGCATAGGCGGCCTCGGGGATCATTGGCAGATAAATTACCACGCGGTCGCCTTTGCGTACGCCCATCGACTCAAGGATATTTGCCATCCGGCAAGTGCGGCGGTGCAGTTCGGCGTAAGTGATGTGCTGGGCCGCATCGTTTGGATCATCCGGCTCCCAGATAATCGCCGTCTGATCGCCGCGCGTTTTCAAGTGACGATCCAAGCAGTTGGCCGAAACGTTCAGAGTGCCATCGGCATACCAGTTGATTCCGACGGACCCGAAATCGTAGTTGACGTCTTTGACCTGCGTATAGGGTTTAATCCAGTCAACGCGTTTCCCGTGTTCGTCCCAGAACGCGACAGGGTCGTTGACAGAGGCCGCGTACATCTCGGTGTATTTTTCAGCATCGACATGTGCACGCGCAACGGTATCTGCGGATGGCGGATAGACTTTGGCATCTGCCTGAGCAGCGGTTGTCATTCTGAGGCTCCTCCCTCTGGACTAAATTTCACTAAGTCGATTTTGCCTGCTGAACCGGCAATGTCGACCCGCTTCCTCCCAGTACCGGATAATACGGAGAACTGAAAACAAGGAAATAAATTACAGAAAACTATGGATTAGTTTGTAAATAACTTTCTTTCACTGGTTGCCATCTGTAAACAAAATCAACAAAACTGGAAAAAATAAAGCAAAGACAAGCTGTTAAATGTAACAGATTTCCGTGGGGCGCACAGGTCGCCCCCGACTTTGAATGGGGCATTTCTAATTCATCTTTTGGTTGTTAGCGCTCAACTGTGCTGTCTGTAGAGTTTTCGGAAAGCTGTCCGGGGTTGGCACATTGTAATGTTGGCGCTAGCTTTACCCCAAGCGCCCAGGCGAGGGGGCGCATCAAAGGGAGAAATCATGATGAAAAAGATGTTGAGCGGCGCGGCCGTCGCTGCCTTGACTGTTGCGTTTGTCTCTGAGGCCGCAGCAACTGAATGGAATGCTTCGGTCTGGGGCAAACGTCGCGCCTTTACCGAACATGTTGAAAAACTGGCTGAGTTGGTCAACGAAAAGACCGGCGGCGACTTCACGATCAATGTCAGCTATGGCGGTTTGTCCAAACCGCGTGAAAATCTTGATGGAATCGAGATCGGCGCATTTGAGATGGCCCAGTTCTGTGCGGGCTACCACCGTGACAAAAACCGCGCGATCACGGTTCTGGAGCTGCCCTTCCTTGGGGTAAACACTCTGGACGAGGAGGTGGCTGTCAGCCACGCCGTCTACGATCATCCCGCTGTAAAGGATGAAATGGCCCAGTGGAATGCGCGCATTATCATGACGTCGCCCATGCCTCAGTACAACCTTGTTGGAACAGGCGATCCTCGCGCAACCCTCGCTGATTTCGACGGAATGCGTGTGCGTGCGACAGGCGGTCTGGGTCAGGCGTTCGAGGCGGTTGGCGGTGTTCCCACCTCAGTCCCTGCAACCGAGGCGTTTAACGCGATGGAATCAGGGGTTGTCGACACGGTTGCGTTTGCTCAACACGCGCACCTGTCATTCGGCACTATCAACGAAGCTGACTGGTGGACGGCCAACCTGAACCCCGGCACAGTGAATTGCCCGGTTGTCGTGAACATTGATGCTTATGAGGCGCTGTCACCAGAGCACCGGGAAGCTCTGGACAGTTCGGTTGACGAGGCGATTGACCACTACCTCGCCAATTACGGCGGTCTGCTCGAGCAGTGGGACGGTGTGCTTGCCGAAAAGGGTGTCGAGAAAGTAATGATCGACGACGCCGTGATCGAAGAATTCCGCACCAAGGCCGCAGATCCAATCCGCGAACAGTGGATCGCGGACATGAGCGCACAAGGTCTGCCTGCACAGGACTTGTATGATCTGGTTCAGTCGACGCTGAAACAGCAGCGCGGCGGAAACTGACTTGATTGTTCCGGGTGTCTAACAGGGCACCCGGATACCAATAATAAACAAGAGGATCACCGGAATGGCAGGACAGGCCACGGTGCTGGAAGATGGCAGTCGCCTCAGCCGGCTGGATCACCATCTACTGAGGATAGAGCGGTTTCTTGCCCTGATAAGCGGTCTTGCCGTCTTTGGCTTGATGGTGCTTGCGGTCGTGTCGGTTAGCGGGCGCAATGCAATCAACGCACCTTTGCCCGGTTACGTGGACTGGATCGAACAGGCCATGCCATTGATTGCGTTCCTTGGCGTCTCCTATGTGCAGCGTGATGGCGGGCATATACGAATGGACATCGTCATCTCGCGCCTGCATGGGCGGGCGCTGTGGCTGTTTGAACTGATCTCGGTCATTCTGATCCTTGTGCTGATGCTGGCCCTTGTCTGGGGAAGCTGGTCCCATTTCGACCGCTCGTTCGATTTCGGCGCGCCATTGTGGAGCCGCGACAGCTCGATCGACATCGGTATCCCGCTTTGGCCTGCAAAATTGTTGGCGCCCGTCGCGTTTTCGGTGCTGTGTGTGCGTTTGGTCCTTCAAATCTGGGGGTACGGCCGTGCCTTTGTTCTTGGCTTGGAAAGCCCTGTGGCCGTGCCATTGATCCAGGATGCCGCAGCGCAAGCCGCAGCCGAAGCCGAAAAATTTGAGGGGCAGGACGAGTAGATGGACAGTATTGACATCGGGCTCTGGGTCACCGGTGGCCTGCTTGTATTGGTCGTGACCGGCATGCGCGTGGCTTTCGCCGCTGGACTGGCAGGGTTGGTGGGGCTGGTCTGGATTTTCTGGGCCAAGTTTGGCTACGACCCGGACCGGTTCGGCAAAGCTCTGACGGTAGCTGTCAAGACAGCGGGGCAGGTGCCGCATTCCAAGGTCGCAGCCCACACCCTCAGCCTGATCCCGACCTTCATCCTGATCGGGTACCTTGCCTACTATGCAGGCCTGACCCGCGCATTATTCGAGGCGGCCAAACGCTGGGTCGCCTGGGTGCCCGGAGGTTTGGCCGTATCGACCGTATTCGCCACGGCGGGCTTCGCGGCTGTCTCCGGAGCCTCAGTTGCGACATCAGCGGTTTTCGCGCGCATCGCGATCCCCGAGATGCTGAAGGTCGGGTACAACAAGCAATTCGCCGCGGGTGTGGTGGCGGCTGGGGGGACGCTGGCGTCCTTGATCCCGCCCTCCGCGATACTTGTGATCTATGCCATCATCGTTGAACAGGACGTGGGAAAACTCCTGTTGGCCGGTTTCATTCCGGGCGCGTTCTCGGCCGTGGTCTACGGATTGCTGATCGTGGGGATCGCGGTTGTGTTCAAAACCGTTGGCCCACCGGTCACGGGCTTTACGTGGAAACAGCGTTTTGCCGCGCTGCCGGGTGCCTTTCCGATCGTAGCCGTGATCCTGATCATCATCTGTTTCGTCTACAACCCCTTTGGAGAAAAAGCCTGGGGCACACCTACCGAAGGCGGAGCGATCGGCGCATTTATCGTGTTCTGCTTCGCTCTTTTCCACGGGATGCGCTGGACCGAGTTAAAGTCCGCACTGCTTGAGACTGCAAAGCTGACGGCGATGATCTTCTCAATCATCTGGGGCGTTCTGATCTATGTGCGCTTTCTCGGTTTTGCCGATCTTCCGGGCGCGTTCTCCGATTGGATCACCGGGCTGGAAATGTCTCCGATGTTGATCCTGATTTGCATCCTGCTCGCCTATGCGGTGCTGGGGATGTTCATGGATGCCATCGGGATGCTGCTGCTGACCCTTCCAGTTGTTTACCCTGCGGTCATGGCTTTAAACGGGGGCGAGACTGTCAGTGCAGCGGATAGTGCATTTGGCATGTCAGGGCCGATGTGCGCCATCTGGTTTGGAATCCTTGTGGTCAAAATGGCTGAATTCTGCCTGATCACACCACCGATCGGCCTGAATTGCTTTGTCGTCGCCGGTGTGCGCCCGGACCTGAGTGTTCAGGACGTTTTCAAAGGGGTGACTCCCTTCTTTATAGCAGATGCGGTCACGATAGCATTGCTTGTCGCGTTCCCGGGCATTGTTCTCTATCTTCCATCGCTCGCCGGTTAGCAGTTTGTATTTTGCGAGGCTCTGCCTCGCGCTCCGGGATATTTTTAGCCAGATGAAGAACCGATCCCCTGCTTCATCTGGCCCCAAATATCCCGGGGGAGGCGCCCGCAGGGCGGCGGGGGCAGAGCCCCCGTTCAACGTGCCCGCATCAACATTCCGTATAGGTCGCGCGGATCGTCAGGGTCAGCCAGCATATCGAGCGGCTCGTAAAAATCCGTCCCTTCGATCGCGGTTTTGATGTATCGCAGGGCCGAGAAATCTTCGATTGCAAAGCCTACACTGTCGAACAGCGTGATCTGCCGGTCGTCGCGTCGGCCTTGTGCCTCACCGGTCATTACTTTCCACATCTCCGTGACTGCATGATCGGGATCAAGCGCCTGAATTTCTCCTTCAATGCGTGTTTGTTCAGGATATTCGACGAAAATGTCTGACCTTAGCAGGATATCCCGGTGAAGCTCGGTTTTGCCGGGGCAATCGCCGCCGATTGCGTTGATATGAACGCCGGGTCCGACCATGTTGTCGGTCAGGATCGTGGCGTATTTCTTGTCGGCAGTGCAGGTGGTGATGATTTGGGCGCCCTCGATAGCGTCCTCAGGGGTCTTGCACAAAACGACGGTCAGGCCTGACGTTCTGAGGTTTGCTGCGCATTTCTCGGTTGCGTTTGGGTCGGTGTCAAACAGGCGCACCGTATCGATCCCGCACATTGCCTTGAAAGCCAGGCATTGAAACTCTGACTGCGCTCCGTTTCCGATCATCGCCATCGTTGTGGCTGATTCTGGTGCCAGATAGCTGCCGACAAGCGCTGATGTCGCGGCCGTGCGCAATGCTGTCAGAAGGGTCATCTCGGTCAGCAATGTGGGGTAGCCGGTATACACGTCGGCCAGCAGCCCAAAGGCGGTGACCGTTTGCAGCCCTTCCGAGGTGTTTTTCGGATGGCCGTTGACGTATTTGAACCCATAGGCTTCACCGTCCGATGTCGGCATAAGCTCGATAACGCCGTGCGGTGAATGTGCTGGAATACGGGGGGTTTTGTCGAAACTTTCCCAGCGTTTGAAGTCTGCTTCGATCTGTGCGGCGATCTGCGTGATCATACGTTCGACACCGATGTGGTGCACCAGTCGCATCATATTGTCGACAGAAACAAATGGCACCAGCGCCTTGTCAGATGGTTGTGTCATCAGAAACTCCGGGTCGGGCGATCAAAGATTCGACGCCCCAGCAACGAGGCAGCCAGATCGACCATCAGTTTTGCGGTTCGACCGCGTTCATCCAAAAAGGGGTTCAATTCGACCAGGTCCAGCGAGCATACAAGCCCGCTTTCGTGTAGAAGCTCCATGACCAAATGCGCTTCGCGTTCGGTTGCACCGCCGGGAACTGTTGTGCCGACAGCCGGTGCGATTGAGGGGTCGAGAAAGTCCACATCCAGTGAAACATGCAGCATTCCGTTTGCGGCCCGCACCCTGTCAAGGAATGCCATCAAGGGGGCTTTGATCCCGTGTTCATCGATGCTGCGCATGTCGGCCAGCATTGCTTGGTCCTGTTCAAGCCGTTGCCGCTCGGCCGGGTCCACGGACCTAAGGCCAATCATGCCGACGCGATCGGTTGGAATCGGGGCAGTCACAACCGGAAAGTCGTCAAACCCCTGTTGCCCGGTGAAATAGGCGACAGGCGTGCCGTGCAGGTTACCGCTGTCTGTGCTGCCGGGGGTGTGGAAGTCGCTGTGCGCATCCAGCCAGAGAACGAACATTGGGCGGCCAATTCCGTTGGCATATTCTGACATGCCTTTGACCGTGCCCATCGACAAAGCGTGGTCACCGCCCATAAAGATCGGCAGTCCCTTGGCAGCGGCGTCCTGGGCCGCGCGGCTTAGGGCGTGTGTCCAACCCACGCATTCTGGTAGGGCGAAAAGGTGATCATGTGGTGGAGTGTCAGTGTCATCAGGGCGAATATCACCGACGTCTTGAACCATATGCCCCAAATTGGTCAGAGCCTGCTCCAACCCTGCCACCCGATAGGCGTCAGGGCCCATGCGGCATCCCTGTCGGCGTTTCCCCGCATCTATCGGAGCACCGACCAATATTACATTTCCTGTATCCATATGACTATCTAACCAATCGCTGTGGGTTGCGAATAGACTACAAAGTGTTCAAAAAGGTACCCGAGGATACAAAATGGGAAGAATGTATGGACGATTTGGATAGTAGATTGCTCAGTGCTCTGCACCGCGATGCGCGCGCGTCGCTGTCCGAGCTTGCCGAAACGCTGGGTGTAACGCGCGCAACGGTGCGCAGTCGCTTGCAGCGCCTCAAGCAATCAGGGGAAATCGTGGGGTTCACCGTTCTGACCCGTCGGGATGTGGCGCAAAGCCCGGTTCGCGGCTTGATGATGCTTGAGATTGAAGGCCGCGGCACCGAGCGGACAATGTCGCGGATCGCGGCATTGCCGCAGGTGCGCGCCGTGCATTCGACCAATGGAAGCTGGGATCTGATCGCTGAAATCGGGACCGAAACCTTGGCCGAGTTGGATGAGATTCTCTTTCAGATACGCCGGATGGAAGGGATCACCCGTTCCGAAACCAATCTTCTGCTGTCCACCCGAAAAGGGCGCGTCTGATGTCCGTAGTCCTTTGAAGCTCAAGGAAATTGTGCAACAGTTTCCTTGAGCGGGTAACGCGCGCGAGTGACTATTGTCAGACCTGAGAGCAGGGGAACAACATGACGACGCAGGACACAGGCGAAGAACTGTGGGCGGTTCGCTGGGCCGAACGTGCGACGGAATTTCTTGAACGACCTCTGGTCCGTATCGCAATTCCGGTCTTGGTCACATTGATCGCTTTGGTCGTTTTGCATGAATTGTCATCGCATGTTAAATGGTCTGACGTTCAGACAGACGTGGCGAACACGTCGTGGAAGCTGATGTTCTTTGCCGTCTGCTGGACGGCGTTCAGCTTTGTTTCCCTGTCCATGTACGACGTTTTCGCCGTTCAAAGCGTGGCTGATGGCGAGGTTCCTTTGCCCGTTGCAGGTATGGCAGGCGCTTGCGGATATGCCGTGTCGAACTGTCTGGGTTTTTCCTACATCACGGGGACAGCGATCAGATATCGCATTTATGCCTCGCTTGGATTGGACCTCGGGCGGGTTGCGGGTGTTATCGCCACATCGTGGATAGCGTTCTGGTCGGGTATGGTCCTGTTGCTGGGCTGCCTGTTGACCCTTCATCCCGATGGGATTTCTAAAATCCTGCCGATCAACGAAACCGTCGAAACCGTCATAGGTGTTTGCCTTCTGATCGGCCTCGCGACGCTTTTGATCTGGCTGGCAAGGGGTGGGCGCAGACTGGCCTACGGGGGGCTGGGGTTTAATCTGCCGGGCGGTAAGTTGGCCGGATTGCTGACCCTCGCGGCCATTGGTGACCTGTTCGGCGCGTCAATGGCGCTCTATGTCCTGATGCCCGATGATCTGGGCATTGGCTACCCGTTCTTCTTTGCGGTTTACATTGGCGCCATCGCGGTCGGCATCCTAAGCCACGCGCCGGGCGGGATTGGCGCGTTTGAGGCCACGCTGATCGCGGGGCTGGGGGCTTCTGGCCGTTCGGACGTCATTGCTGCGCTGCTGTTGTACCGGTTGGTTTACACCTTTCTGCCTTTTGCCATCGCCAGTCTGTCAATCGCTGTCGCTTCGGCGTTGACCCACCGCCGCAGAATTGGCGGAGCCGCCACGTGGGTTTACCGCATCCTGCGTCCGATCGTGCCGATGGTTGCCGCGGGGGTATCAGCGGTTGCCGGGGTGATCCTGCTGGTATCCGGCGCGTTGCCGACCAGTAGCCAAAACCTTGGGGTTCTGCGGGATTTCCTGCCCTTGTCCTTTGTCGAGGCCTCTCACCTTGCGGGCAGTGCGGTTGGTGTCTTGCTGATCCTCGTCTCGCGCGGGTTGTTCCGTAAACTCTATCGGGCGTGGGTCGTGGCCATGTTGCTGATGGTTGTGGGGTTTGTGGCGTCGCTGACCAAAGGTCTGAACACGCACGAGGCAATTAGCATGCTGGGCACAATCACCTTGCTTGCCATGTTCCGGGGCGCTTTCTATCGCGTGAGTGGGGCGTCGATTTTCAGGCTGAATATCCCGTGGCTTGTCAGTGTGATTGCTCTGCTGGCCGTCATTTTCTGGATTGGTTTGTTTGCTTATTCTCATGTCGAATATCAGAACTCGCTTTGGTGGGAATTCGCGTGGAACGGCGATGCGTCGCGTTTCCTGCGCTCGAGCCTGATTGTGGCGGTCATTCTGGGCGTGGTCGCCGTGAACACCTTGTTTGGAAGGGATATTCCACCGCCTGTTCGCACCGAAATCCCCGCAGCGGTCGAACGTCTGGCGATGGAAAGCGAAGATACTGAGGCGCAAGTCTCTCTGACCGGCGACAAGCAGTTCCTGATCTCGCCCGAGGAAAACGCCTTTCTGGCCTACGCTGATACCGGCAACGCCCTGATCACCAAGGGAGAGCCTGTTGGTGATGAAACAGCCGGGCAGCAACTGATCTGGCAGCTTCGCGAAATGGCAGACCGTGAGGGCAAGCTCTGCGCGTTTTACAGCGTTTCGACTAAATACCTGCCGACCTTTCTTGATCTGGGCCTGTCGATCCTGAAAATCGGCGAGGTTGCGCGTGTTCCGCTGAAAGACTTCTCTTTGGACGGAAAGTCGCGCAAACGCTTTCGTCAGGCCAAGAACCGGGCCGAGCGAGAAGGGTATGTGTTTGAAATCATTCCCAAAGAGAAACTGGCACCGGTTCTGCCCGAGTTGCGGAAGATTTCCGATGATTGGCTCGCGCAAAAAGCGGGCGAAGAAAAGGGGTTCGCCCTAGGTGGGTTCGATAACGAATACCTTTCGTATTTTGACCATGCGGTTCTGCGCAATGGGGATACGGGCGAAATCGTTGCGTTTGCCAATCTGTTTCAGGGTGGCCACAAGTCTGAACTGTCACTGGACCTTATGCGGTATGAGCCTGACAGCCCCAGCTTTGTCATGGACGCCCTGTTTGCCGAGATGATGTCGTGGGGGGCAGAGCAGGGGTTCCAATGGTTTTCATTGGGAGCTGCCCCATTTTCAGGGATCGAAAACCGTCAGCTTGCCTCGATCTGGAACCGCATTGGCGGGTTTGTGTACGAGCACGGTGAGCAGTTCTATCACTTTGAGGGGCTGCGGTCCTTCAAGCAGAAGTTCGACCCGGATTGGAGCCCGAACTATCTGGCCAGCCCCGGTGGTCTGGCGGCCCCGCGCATACTGTACGAGGTGAATATCCTTATCTCGGGCGGGCTGAAAGGTCTGACGAAATAGCGATCAGTTCAGGCTGACCCCAGTCGGCGTTTCTTGCAGCAGGTCACCCCAATCTGTGCGGTATGCCATCTCTGCCAGGACAGTCTCGGGCAGGAATTCTTGATTTTGACGAATTTGCCAGCCTCCGCCCAGACCCTTGTAGACTGAAACAAGGTTGTTCGACACTTGTTGCCGTGCCTCGATCAAATTCGCCTGCGACCGCAGCAGCGCCGTTTGAGTGTTTAAGATGCGAGAGTAGCTGGCGGCCCCATCGCGGTATTGATCCACCGCGATCTCGGCCGCTTTGCGTGAGGCAGCGACGCTGTTTTCATAAAACCCGACCTGTTTGCGGGATTGAGTGTACGCGACCATCGCGCTTTCAACTTCGGAATAGGCCGTCAGGACAGTGTTCTGGTAATTTGCGATAAGGGCTTGATAGGCCGCGTCCTGCGCGCGGACGTTGTTCTTGATCCGGCCATAGTTCAGGACGTTCCAGACCACTCCGGCATTGGCAAGTCCCGTGGTGCTGGCCGCCGAAAACAGATCGCGACCGCCCGAAGCCTGCACTCCGATAGAACCCGACAGGATGAACTGCGGGTAAAGGTCTGCCAGCGCGATCCCGACCTGCGCCGATTGCGTGGCCGCCGCCAGTTCAGCCGCACGCACATCCGGGCGACGCCGCAGCAGCTCTGCCGGAACGCCAACGGACACGTTGGAACGCGCTGTGGGGATACGTCCTGAATTCCCCAGCAAACCGGCCATCCTTGACGGGGTCGCGCCCAGCAAAACGGCCAGCGCATTCTTGGCCTGCTGCAGATCGCTTTCGATTGCAGGGACCAAAGCCTTGGTGTTGTTCAATAGCGCTTGGGACTCCTGTACATCCAGCTCAGTCGTGACGCCGTTTTTGAACCGGAGTTCGGTAAGGTCCGCGCTCTCCTGCTGCAACTGTATGTTCTCGCGCGCCACGGCTAAAGATTCCTGCAGCGCACGGATATTGACGTACAGCGCGGCCACATCGCCGGTCAAGGTGACCAACGCGTCGTCATAATTCGCGACCTGCAGCGCGAGGTTCGAGCGGGCCGCTTGAACGCCCCGTCGCTGTGCGCCCCAGACATCCAGCTCCCATTGTGCGTCAAAGCCGACTTGCGAGGTCGAAAATTCGGTGTCCAAAGGGATAATCCGGTTGATGTCCGAGATCGGCCCAAGGTTTTCGCTGATCTGGCGGCGCTCGATGGACCCTCCGATGGCCTGCGATTGCGGATAGAGTTCGCCAAACGCGATGCCCAACTGCGCGCGGGCCTGCAAAACGCGAGCTCCCGCCACTTGCAGGTCAAGGTTCTGGGCATAGGCTTCTGCAATCAGTTTGTTCAGGGTGGGGTCGTTGAATGTCTCCCACCAACGCACCACGGGCGCACTGCGTGACGTCAAGCCACTTGAACCGGCGCTTGGGCTGTTCACCTCGATCCATTGCTTCACGACCGGCGAATTTGGCCGCACGAAATCGGGACCGACGGGTGCGCATGCCGCAAGCAATACGGCGCTCAGCGCTGTACCGATTATCTTGCTGCGGAATTTGGTCCGGTTCATGCTGCGCGTCCTCAGATGTCCAGTGGTCGGATGAAGTTGGCGAAGGAATAAAGACGGATATTGATACGCCGCAGGAACTCAAAGCTCTTGCCTTGGCCTGTGTAAATCGCCACCGCCGCGTGCCCACCGGCGGGGAAAGTGTGGCCGTCAGGAAGATCAACCGAGACTTGCACCGCAATGCGGCCCGGCAATTTGGGCAGCTCAAAACCGGGCAGGCGGCCGGAGGGCAGGTACTGACCTTGGCGCGTGGCCCACCAGATCGCCTCGACCTTGCCGGTGAGGATTTCGCCGGGATACAGGTCCAGCGCGACCTCGACATCCTGACCGACCTCGACAAACTTGAGGTTCTGCTGCCGATAGGTCGCAAGAATATAAGGGTTATCCTTGGTCACAAAGCTGGCAATCGCGCCCAGACGAATATCGCCGACAACAAGGCCGGGGCGCGCCTGTTGCGACACGATCATGCCGTCCTCAGGTGCGTAGATCGTTGTATTGTTAAGGAAATACTCGGCTTTTTCCAACTGTGCCCGGGCTTGCAGGATGCCCGTATTCACCCCGTCGATCTGAGAATTCAGCGCCAGTTCCGCTTTCTCAAGGTTTGCCTCGGCTTCCTTGATCGAGGCCTGATCTTCGGTGACCTGTTCATTCCAGCGATCCAACTCATCCTGGCGCGCGCCGCCTGCAGGGACGAGGTTTTCGTATCGCACCTGCTGCGTCAGTGAATAGGCCAGCTTAGCGTTTGTGCGTTCGACGGCTTCGGCGGCGACGATAACGTCTTGTTCAAGGATCTTGGCGTTCTGCTGCGCGGCAACCAGTTGCGCGTTGGCTTCCTCAACCTCCAGCGAAAAAACGGTGTCGTCGAACCGGTAGAGCGGGTCTCCTTTTTTGACCTGGGTGTTGGGTTCGACCAAAACCTCCGTCAGGATCGTCGGCTCGGTCAGGCGGGGTACGATCTGGATGGTCGAGCGGACAACATGGCTGTCGATCGAAAACGGCTGAAAAAACCGCAAGGCGACGAGGAAAATCAGCAGCAGGTGTGCGCCTACCCAAAAGGACACGATGCCCCAAGCGATGTTGAACCGCAGCCACTGCATTTTGAAGAAAATGAACCAGACGAAAATGATGTAGAAAAGCGTAATGCCGAGGGCGACAAACATGGTGTTTCAGTTCCTTTGGCTTAGCTCTTCTGTGTCTCGTCTGGGTCAAGCGGGTCGCGATATTCGTCTGTTAGTGTTCCACCCAACCGCTTGATTTCTTTGCGCACGGCGTCCCGTTCATCGTCTGGCATACGGCGGATATCCACGGTTGTCCCATCGTGGAAGGCCCAGATAAACGCGTGGACCCAAGGCACGATCGCAAGGAATCCCATCCAGCCCATGATCTTGACCGCCTCGGCATGTGGATGGTTGCGTTTGATCGCAATACGGCCCGGCAACCCCATCAGGAACAGGAACAGCCCCATAACCGCAGCAAGCAGCAATATCAGCGCAAGAAATGTCAGGTAGTCATAGTAGCCAAGCGGCTGCCCCAATAGTCCCATGCTCGTGCCTCCTTGAGGGACGGTTGACCCATCCTCAGTCGTTGGTCCCCAGTTCGTCAATCAGTTTGTAGTCCGTCGGCGGGTCGGCGCAGATGCCGGGGCCGCATTCCAGCAGGGTCGAGACTGCGTTCAAGGCGGCCAAACCCAGCACTATGAAGAACGCGACCTTCGCCAGTGCGCTGCCGCCGAACCGAGGCTGATCGGATGTGTCGTCAGCGTACTGCCTCTCGAACATCAGCATGATGGCGGTTCCCAGCAGGATCAGGAAAAAGCAGATCGCCGCCCACGTGTAGTAGTGATAACCCAGTACGGGTGAGCCATAGTGCCCCGTGCCCGGCACGATATGCAGCAGGATTTGCCGCACTGAAACGCTGATACCAAAGAGGGCGGCGATCAGCATCAGGGCGTAATGTCTGGGCCGCGCACCGTATAAAAGGTTCAAACCCAGCCCAACCCCAACGGCGACAAAGCCAACGCGTTGCAGCAAGCAAAGGGGGCAGGGCAGTTCGTAGAGGGTCAGCTGATAGATATAGGCCAGAAGCAAAACCAGACTGACAGCCAGTGTGCCAAGGGCGTTCAGGTTCCGGGACAGATCAGGTGTCATCGCAGTCCCCTAGAGTTGAATCGTCAATTGGCTGGTGGCGTGAAACTTGAACCAGTAAACGCTCAGGGCCAGAGTTATAAAAAACAGCACGTTGGCTGCGGTGGTCAGTCGAAAATAATTCAGCCCCATTGTGGCTGTAAGTAACGCGAATAAAAGCGCGATCATGGCCCGGAGCCTCCCTCCCGTGCAACGATTGCAATATGTTGTGATATTGTCAGGCTAAATCGCGTCTGACAAGAACCGCGTTTGGGAATGCGCGCTAAATGCGAAAACGACGGGTCTTAGGGGGCCAAACAAAGCCGCGTGTCCCACTCGTTGCACTTCTGCGTCAGATCATCGGAGAGTGGTAATTCGGTGTAGAAGGCATCGACATCGGACAGAGACGCAATTCGCGCCGGGGCGGTCCGCTGAAATTTAGAATGGTCCGAGACCAGCAAGGTCTGACGAGCCTGAGCGATGATTGTCTGACTTACCCGAACTTCCTGAAAGTCAAAATCCAGCAAGTCGCCTTCAGCATCCAGCGCAGAACATCCGATGACCGCGTAGTCGAACTTGAACTGCTCGATCGTCGAAATTGTCAGGTTTCCGATCAAGCCACCATCTGAACGGCGCAAGACTCCTCCGGCAACAACGATCTCGCAATCCGTGTTTTCGACTAGGATGTTTGCAACATTCATATTGTTCGTCACGACCATCAGGTCTTTGTGGTTCAGCAACTGACGCGCGACCGCCTCGGTCGAGGTTCCGATGTTCATAAAAAGTGACGCGCCATCCGGGATGTCATCGGCGCAGGCTTGCGCGATGCGGGCTTTGGTGTCTGCGTTCAGTGCGCGGCGGTCTTCATAGCCAATGTTCGAGACACCGGATCGCAGCACAGCTCCGCCATGCACGCGGTCCAACTTTCCCATATCCGCAAGCTCTGACAGGTCTCGGCGAATTGTCTGGACGGTTACATCAAAGGTTTCGGCCAGCTCCTCGACCATGACGCGCCCGTTCTGTTTGGCGATCTTCAGAATGTCCGACTGGCGGAAAGAAAGTGACACGGGCGTCTCCTGCTAAGTAAGAGTGTTCGTTTTTGTTCTCTTTCTGTCAAAATGCAAGAATTAGGTTTCAGTATTCGATATTTAGCCGAAAAATAAATGCCTGATTTGTGCAAAACGAACATAAACGAAGAATCACATTGACGAACCGAGTGTGTGCCGGGTTAATGGCGCCGAATGTGCCAGTGTGGGGAATCGACCGAAAATGGAACGGCAAGACGAACAGGTATGCGATCTTTTCATCATCGGGGGCGGCATAAACGGGTGTGGCATTGCCAGGGATGCAGCCGGGCGCGGGCTGACCGTAACGCTGGCCGAAATGAACGATTTGGCATCGGCCACTTCGTCGGCTTCGACCAAGCTGTTTCACGGTGGATTGCGATACCTCGAATATTTTGAGTTCAGACTGGTCCGCGAGGCGCTGGTCGAACGCGAAACCCTTTTGCGAGCCATGCCCCATATTAGCTGGCCGATGCGGTTTGTTCTGCCATACCACGAAGACATGCGGTTCGATTCAGACACGCCGACGTCCCGGTTGCTGAGCACAGTGATGCCGTGGATGCGTGGCCGCCGGCCCGCTTGGCTGATCCGGCTGGGTCTTTTCATGTACGACCACCTTGGCGGCCGGAAAATTCTTCCGGGCACGTCGTCTTTGGACCTGCGCAGTTCTCCAGAGGGTGGGCCTTTGCAGGAAAAGTTCCAAACGGCATACGAGTATTCGGATTGCTGGATCGAGGACTCGCGGCTTGTCGTTCTAAACGCTCGGGATGCCGAGTCGCGCGGTGCCCAGATCATGGTGCGAACCAAGGTGATGTCGGCTGAACGAGTGGACGACCTGTGGCATGTCACAATCCGCGATGAAAACAGCAGTGAGTCACGTTTGGTAAAGGCAAGGATGCTGATAAACGCTGGTGGACCGTGGGTTGGCGATATTATTCAGACCAAGATACGAGTGAACTCGCGTGAAGGCGTTCGGCTTGTGCGGGGAAGCCATATTGTGACCCGAAAGCTGTTTGACCACGACAAATGCTATTTCTTTCAGGGACAGGATGGCCGCATCATTTTCGCCATTCCCTATGAACGCGATTTCACGTTGATCGGTACGACCGACCAAGATCACCCGGACCCCTCAGAGCCGCCAATTTGTACCGAGGCAGAACAGGAATACCTTTGCGCTTTCGCGTCGAAATATTTCAAGCAGCCCTTATCGCGCGATGACATTGTCTGGACGTATTCCGGCGTCCGGCCTCTCTATGACGACGGTGCCACGAGCGCGACCGCCGCGACGCGGGACTATACGTTGAAGGTGGATGCACAGGGCGGGGCACCGATCCTGAATGTGTTTGGTGGAAAGATCACGACGTACCGGAGGCTCGCTGAAAGCGCGCTGGAAAAAGTGGCCGAGCATTTCCCGAATTTGCCGGGGCCGTGGACAGCAGGCGTCGCATTGCCCGGAGGCGATTTTCCTGTTGATGGCGTTCCAAGCCTGATTGCCGGTCTCGAAGCCGACTACACATTCTTGGACCGGGCTTGGGCGGGACGTCTTGCGCGCGCTTACGGGACAGAGGCGCGGACTATTCTGGCCGATGCGCAGTCCGAAAAAGACTTAGGCGAAAATTTCGGCGCGACATTGACCGAGCGTGAACTGGAATGGCTTGTGACCAAAGAATACGCGCGGACCGCAGAAGACGTCGTGTGGCGGCGCAATAAACTGGGTCTTCGGCTGACTGAAGATCAGGTGCACCGCATTCAGAAATGGATGGAAAATCAGAGCGCCATAGCCGCGTGAGGCGACAGAAAACAAAAAGCCCCGCCAGCAGGTAGCGGGGCTTTTTCTATTTTGGACTAGTTCTGATCAGGTTGCATTCTCGGGCGATCCCGGATCGTTCTTGGTGCCCTTCATCCACTCACGCAGTCCTTGCATCAGGGCGTATAGCACTGGAACGACGATCACTCCGACCAGTGTGGCCGCCAGCATCCCGCCGAAGACAGCAACGCCGATGGCCTTCTGGCTGGCCGCGCCCGCACCGTTTGCCGCCAGCAGGGGCACAACGCCCAGAAGGAAGGACAGGGCCGTCATCATTACGGCTCGGAAACGTTGAAACGCAGCTTCGGCGGCAGCGTCCTTGATCGGTAGCCCGTTTGCCCTTTGCTCCATCGCAAATTCGACAATCAGGATGCCGTTTTTCGACGCAAGCCCCACGAGCATGATCATCCCGATCTGAGTATACAGGTTGATGTCACTACCAACGATGGCCACAGCCGCAACCGCGCCGAACAAGGCGACGATGACGGATAGCAGGATGGAAACGGGCAGGGTCCAGCTTTCATACTGACCAACGAGGAACAGATAGCCGAACAGGATCGCCAGTCCGAGGATTACGATGACCAGTCCGCCGGACGCAAGCTGCTGTTGCGCAGTCCCCGTCCATTCAAACGAATAACCTGGGGGCAGGGCGTTTGCCGATTCTTCCGTCATTACGGTGATCGCGTCGCCCGTCGATAGCCCCGCAGCGGGAACCGCCGTGACGGTCGCAGACCTGAAAAGGTTGTGACGTTTGAGAAGGACAGGACCCAACACGTTTTCGACATCGACCAGTGTTCCAAGGGGCACCATTTCGCCTTTTGTCGAGCGAACATAGAGGTTTGAAATGTCCTCGACATTGTCGCGATAGCTACCCTCGGCTTGGATCATCACCCGATAAACACGGCCAAACAGGTTAAAGTCGTTCACGTAGTACGAACCGAGTTGAGCTTGCATGGTCTGGAATACTTCGGCCACGGACACTTGCAGGGTCTTGGCTTTTTCGCGGTCCAGATCGACGAAAAGTTGCGGCACGTTTGCGCGGAACGTCGTGTAGGATTGCCCGATCTCGGGCCTCTGGTTAGCCGAGTACACGAAAGACCCCACTGCCGAGGCAAGGTCCTGCGGTGAGCCGCCGCCAGTCTGCTGAACTTCCATCTCGACACCGGCCGACATGCCCAAGCCTTGAATCGGCGGCGGGTTGAAGGCCACGATCGAAGCTGCGGATTCCCCATTTGCAATCGCCAGAACCTTGGCCAGAATTGCATCAGCGCTCAGATCGTCTTCCTGTCGTTCATCCCAGTTGTCGAGGTTGACAAAGATCGCGGCTCCGTTGGTGATTGTGCCGTTCAACAGCGAAAAGCCGTTGATCAGAACCGTGCTTGCAACGCCGGGGATTTGTTGAATTTGCTCGTCTACACGACTGGAAACCGTTTCTGTGCGCTCCAACGTCGCGGCATCGGGCAACTGGATGTCGACAAACAGATAGCCGTTGTCCTCAAGGGGAATGAAACCGCTTGAGGTGTTGGTCATAATCGTTCCGGTTCCCATGGCCAAAGCCACGACGATCCCAAGCGCGACGATTGGCAAAATCAGCAGCTTTCGGACAATCGCGACATAGCCGTTACGAACCGACCCGATGAACTTTTCAAACACGGCCAGCACCCCCTTGGGTGGGCCAGAGCGTTCCCGAAGAACCAGTCCGCACAAAGCAGGCGACAGTGTCAGGGCGTTGATTGACGAGATCACCACGGCGGTCGAGATGGTCACGGCAAACTGCGAATACAGGCGTCCTGAAATTCCGGGCATGAAGGTGACCGGAACGAACACGGCCAGCAGAACAAGCGTGGTTGCAATGACCGGACCTGTGATTTGCCCCATTGCCTTACGAGTCGCCTCGGCTGGGGGTAAGCCTTCCTCCGCGATGATCCTCTCGACGTTTTCCACGACCACGATGGCGTCATCCACCACGATCCCGATTGCCAACACCAACGCGAACAGTGAGATTGTGTTCAGCGACATTCCAAAGGCCAGCAGAAACGCAAATGTCCCGATAAGTGAAACCGGAATCGCGACGGCCGGAATGATGGTCGCCCGCCAACTGCCAAGAAAAACGAACACAACCGAGATCACGAGGATAAAGGTCAAGATCAGGGTCGAGACCACATCGTTCAGCGATTGTTGGACAAAATCCGTCGTGTTGAACGGCACTTGGTATTCCACATCGGTCGGGAAAGCGCGCGACAGGCGATCAAGCTCGGTCTGTACCCGTTCCGATACTGCCAGAGCGTTGGCACCGGGTGCCTGATAAATACCGATGACAGTCGCTGGTACGCTTTCAAAATAACCAGAGGCCGCATAGTACTGAGCCCCCAATTCAACGCGCGCGATGTCCTTTACCCGAACGATCGAGCCGGCTTCGCCTGTTCGGATGACGATGTCGCCAAACTCATCAGCCGAGGTCAGACGCCCCTTGGTCTTGATGGTGTACTGGAAGGTCTGGCCTTCGGGCACCGGAGGCGCGCCGATTGAGCCTGCGGACACCTCGACGTTCTGTTCCCGAATGGCAGTGATCACGTCGCCGGGGGTGATGGACAGAGCGGCCATCTTGTCCGGGTCCATCCAGATCCGCATGGCGTATTCCAGATTGGTTAGAACATCGGCCTTGCCCACGCCCTGCACACGCGCCAGCGCGTCTTTCAGGTTGATCGAGGCATAGTTTGACAGGAAAACGCTGTCATAGGTTCCGTTGGGCGAGGTCAGTGTCACCAGCAACAGCATGTTGGTCGACGCCTTTTGCGTGACAACGCCAGACGAAGTCACTTCGGACGGCAGTGACGACATCGCTTGCGCGACACGGTTCTGCACGTTGACCGAGGCGATATCCGGGTCGGTGCCGACCTCAAAGGTAATGTTAAGAGAATAAGATCCGTTGTCCGAGGACGTAGACGTCATGTAAATCATGTCGTCCACACCGTTCACCTGCGCTTCGATCGGTGCGGCAACGGTATTTTCCACCGTTTCGGCGTTTGCACCAGTGTAGGTGGTCGTCACGCTCACCACAGGGGGCGTGATGTCGGGGAACTGCGCTACAGGTAGAACCATGTAGCCGATAGTCCCCATGATGGTCAGGACAAGCGAAATAACAAGTGCCAGCTTTGGCCGGCTGATGAACAGGGCTGAGAACATCCGTTATTCTCCCGGCTGCTCGGACGCGACGACCGCGTCCACCGCCACGCCCGGCCTGACCCGCTGTAGACCCTCGACAATGACGCTTTCGCCCTCGCGCAGACCATCCTTGACGATGATCGCAGATCCCTCGGACTGGCCCGTGGTAATATAGCGTTGTTCAACCATCTGCTGATCATTGACCACCAAAACAAACTCACCACGCTGATCGCGCTGCAAGGCTGCCTGCGGTATCAGAACTTCGAGAGTGGGTTCAAAGGCTTCGATCTGAACACTCAGGAATGCGCCGTCAACGATCAGTCGGTCGGTGTTCGGAAACTCTGCGCGCACGGTAATTGCCCCGGTTAGGGGGTCGATCCGGTTGTCGACGAAAACGATTTCCCCGGTTTCGGCCAGCTCTGACCCGTTCGGTAGTATTACCTTCACGACGGGGCTTTTGTTGCTTTCAGCCAGCGATGCGGCACTTTCTCCGACAGCTTCCAGAACCGTTGTGAACTGCTTTTCGTTCAAAGAGAAATTGACGTAGATCGGAGCCTCGCTGACGATGTTGACCAAGGGGGGATTATTCGGCCCGACAACATCGCCGACGCTGGTTGCCACCCGACCTATACGACCCGTGAAAGGTGCGTGAATTTCTGTATAGCTCAAATCCAGTTGAGCTTGCTGGATCGCTGCTTGGGCAGCTTTTACCTCGGCTTGAGCTACCAGCTCGTTCGCGCGGGCGATGTCCCGTTCCGATTCCGGGGTGGCATCGCGCTTGTACAGCTCTTCTTTCCGGGCGAGTTCGACCTTGGCCAGTTCCAGATTGGCCTCGGCGCGGTCGAGGTCGGCGTTGCGTGCCTCAAGCGTGGCTTGATACAGGTCGGGTTCGATCGTGAACAGCAGGTCACCCCGGTTCACCAACGCGCCATCCTCGACGGTTTGGCTGTCCAGAAATCCGCTGACACGGGCCACAATGTCCGCCCGATCAAGTGCTTCGGCCCGTCCGATGAAAACGGATTCGGCTGTAATTTCCTGAGTGTAAGCTGCTGCGATCGACACCTTGGGCGGCGGCGCATCGCTTTGGTCCTGAGCATACGCAGGGTTTGCCAGTCCGATAACAGTCAAAACGGCGGCGTGTCGAAAGAACTTGGGTGTCGATCCGAATTGACGAAACTTCAAAAACGTCGATGCAAGGGACATGGCAATTGCCTCATGAATTAAAACTGAACGCAACTCGGACTGCAGTGGCCATTCGAGTCGTGTGAACTTTCGATCAGGATGGCGGGTTTGAGTTCATTTCTCAAGCGTGTTGACGTGCCTTGATCGGGATTGTCATCGGAATTTCTTACGACAAAGCGCAGGTTTACGAGCAGACACAGGCTGACATCAGCCAACGCGAGGGCCGTTTGTGGATTCGGAGTGTAGGGTGGAATCAAAAAGGAGGCGAAAACGCCTCCTTTGAGTGTTTAATCGGTTGGAGCAATAGACTTAGTCGCGCGTTCCGGCGAAACGTGTTTGCCAGTCTTCGCGTTGCTCATCCGTGATTTTGGCGAACAGCACATCCGGGACCGAGAACTCGTGACCCGCTGGCAGTGCATCCAGCGCTGCGGCCACGTCATCCGGCCAGCTTGTATCCAGCGTGTTCATCGCGCTGAGCATTTTGGCCGAGGTTTCGGGGATGAACGGCGCGCTCAGCACCGCATAAAGCCGGATCAGGTTCAGACCCAGACGCACTTGTGCTGCGGCCTGTTCGGGGTCTTCCTTGAAGGTGGACCAAGGGGCCGCCGATTGCAGATATTCATTGCCCGCAACCCAGATCGCGCGGAGTTCCTGCGCGGATTTGCGGACCTCCATCGCCTCCATGAACCCTTCATAGGCGCGAACGCGGCGGGTGAGTTCCGCGATAAGCTCTTGTTCCCGCTCACCAAAAGTGCCGCCTTCGGGCACTGCCTCACCGAATTTCGAGCGGCAGAACTTGGTGATCCGGCTGACAAAGTTGCCCAGCACGTCGGCCAAGTCCTTGTTCACCGATTGCTGGAAATTCTCCCAGGTGAATTCGCTGTCGCTGCTTTCGGGCGCATGGCTCAGCAACCACCAGCGCCAGAAATCGGCGGGCAGGATTTCCAGCGCCTGATCCATGAACACGCCACGCCCCTGTGAGGTCGAGAACTGGCCGCCGTCATAGTTCAGGTAGTTGAAGGATTTCAGATGATCGACCATCTTCCACGGCTCGCCCGATCCCAGAATGGTGGCGGGGAAGGACAGGGTGTGGAAGGGCACGTTATCCTTGCCCATGAACTGCACGTAACGCACATCGTCCGCGCCCTTGTCGGTGCGCCACCAGCGTTCCCACTCGGCATCCGGTTTGCCGCTGGCATCGGCCCATTCCTTGGCGCAGGCGATATATTCGATTGGCGCGTCGAACCAGACATAGAAGACCTTGCCTTCCATCCCCGGCCAGTCCTGATCGCCTTTCTTGACCGGAACACCCCAGTCCAGATCGCGGGTGATGCCGCGATCTTGCAGACCGTCTCCGTCATGCAGCCATTTCTTCGCAATCGAGGTGGTCAGGATCGGCCAGTCGGTCTTGCTGTCGATCCATGCATCCAACTGATCCTTCATGGCGGACTGGCGCAGATACAGGTGCTTGGTCTCACGTACCTCAAGATCGGTCGAGCCGCTGATGGCGCTGCGCGGCTCGATCAGATCGGTCGGGTCCAACTGCTTGGTGCAGTTCTCGCACTGATCTCCGCGCGCGCGGTCATAGCCGCAATTGGGGCAGGTGCCCTCGATATAACGGTCGGGCAGGAAGCGGCCATCGGCATTAGAGTAGACCTGCTTTTCGCTGACCTCACGGATCAAACCCGCATCGTCCAGCTTACCAGCAAAATGCTGGGTCAGGTGCTTGTTCTGATCGCTGGATGAACGGCCAAAGTGATCAAAGCTCAGCCCAAAGCGCTGCGCGATATCGGCCTGAACACCGTGCATCTGGGCGCAATATTCGGCCACGGGCTGACCTGCTTTGGCTGCGGCCAGCTCTGCCGGGGTGCCGTGTTCGTCGGTGGCGCACAGGAACATAACCTCGTTCCCCCGGCCACGCTGATAGCGTGCGTACAGATCAGCAGGCAGTTGCGAGCCGATCAGGTTGCCGAGGTGCTTGATCCCATTGATGTAAGGGATCGCCGAGGTGATGAGAATCCGAGCCATTTTGTGCTTCCACGTATCTAACTGCGCGCCCGTCTACATGATGTGACCGGCCAGCAAAACCCCGGCTTTTGCTTACTTGCCGGTTTGGATGCGAAAATCCGGCGATCAGGGCTAGGACTTGTGTTCTTCCCGCGACTTCTTCAGCAGCCGCCCGATTGTGAAAGAAGTGCGCGGCGCATAGACGTAATTCGTGCGCTCCTCGGGTGTTGGACGCGACTGCATCCGGGCAAGGCCGAAGACGATCAACCCGACATGACCAACCGCCACAAATGCGAACAGGGCGCCCGGCCCGAACTGCTGGATCAAGGTGGACGAAATGAATGGCGAGGCAATGGCTCCGAGTGCGTACCAGAACATCAACGCGGCGGATAGCTCGACCCTCTGTTCCGTTGTGGCAAAGTCATTGGCGTGGGCGGACGAGACCGAAAAGATGGGAAAGGTCGTCAGGCCAAACAGTCCCGCGGCCAACATCACGCCCAACGTCCCGGCACCGCTTGCGGCCATGGTCACGCCGCAGCTTAGAACGGCGGCGACCGATAGCCAGATCAACACCCAGCGGCGGTCATATTTGTCGGCCAGCCAGCCCAGAGGGTACTGCGCCAGCGCTCCGCCCAAGACAAAGGACGCAAGGAAGAAAGCGATCTGATCAACGTCCAAACCAACCTCTTGCCCGTAAATCGGACCAACCATCCGAAACGATGCCGAGCTTAGCGCGGCCACAATCACGCCTGCCACGGCCAATGGTGAGCTGTGCCACGCAAGCTTGGGGCGCAACCGCGGCGCGTCGGGGGTTTTCGGCTGGCTTGCCCGGGTCAGGGCCAAAGGCAACAGGGACGCGCAGCACAGAATAGCCAGTAGATTGTACGAGACATAGGACGCAGGCGGCAGAACGGCGATGATCAACTGCGCACACAAGGACGCGCCCATATCCGCGATCCGGTACGTGCCCATGGCACGCCCGCGCGTCTCGTTGGTCACCTTGGCGTTCAGCCAAGCCTCGATCACGGTATAGCACCCGGCGACACAAGTGCCTGACGCGATACGAAGCACGGCCCAGACATATGGGTTTTCGGTCAAAGTATGTCCCAGAAGGCCCATTGCACCCAAAGCGGTGCAGACAGCAAAAGCGCGCGAGTGACCGACGCTTCCCATAAGGCGCGGTGCCCACCAGCAGCCGACAAAGAACCCGATAAAATGTGCCGAGCCCAAAAGACCGATCTGCTCGGTCGTGAACTCAAGCGTGAGGCCAGAGATGGCATCCAAAGGGCCAACGCCGCCGGTCGAAAGCTGCAGCAGTATGACCGAGAGGAACAGGGCGGCAAAAGAAATGACGGTGCGCATAATGGCCTCAGATTGGCGCATCCAGAGCGGGACGCGCGCAGCTTATCGACTTTGTGGCGTCGTTTTTCGTCTATCCGGTGCGTTTAATACGGGCTTGGATGTCCAGCCCGACAGTGTCCTGCACAAGATCAGCATAGCCGGACGCGCCGAAGTCGTGCCTGTTTAATGCTCCGGTCAGGCGGATCGAGAGGTCATCAAGGCTGTCGGTGGCGCTGCCGCGTTCCCGAAACAGGTTCGCCTGCAGCGCGATGGGGCGGGTGATGTCCCGAACGGTCAGGTCTCCGACTATCTTGGCTCCGCGAGAGATACGACCTCCTTCACCCAGTAGGATATTTGTCGACTTGAATTGAATGGTCGGGAAAGTCGCTGCATCCAGTACGCTTTCGCTCAGCATCGGTTTGCGGGCGAAGGGGATATTTGTGCGAGCGTCGGCAACACTCAGCACAACGGAAACGCGGCTGTTTGGCAAGTTGCCAAGGTCGATCTGAATATCAGCGCTTTGGATCGGCATCGTGCCGGATTGGGTGATGCCGGAAAGCGCAAACGTAAATTCAACGGATGTCCCGTCTTGCACCAGTTCGTAAAGTTGCAACGCGGCCAAGGCGGGACGGGCTAACGGTAAAAAGGCAAGCCCGGCCAATACAGTGCGCCGCGACAGAAAGGTCATGCAGGCAGCTCTTGTCTGCGCGGACGCGACCGTTTCAACAGCATCAGCAGGATGGCGATGTTCAGGCCGTTCCAGAGGATGCCATTAATAAATGCCAGTTGGTAGTTTCCGGTGAAATCATAAATCCACCCAGACATCCATCCGCCCAAAGCCATACCCATGATGGTCATCATCATGACAAAGCCAACCCGCGCACCGGCCTCTTGCGGAGGCATGTATTCGCGCACGACCAAAGCATAGCTGGGCACGATCCCACCCTGCGCCAGCCCGAACATGAGGCTGATGACATACAGGGAAACCATCCCGTCATATGGAAGGAACAAGAACAGGGCGACGCACTGTAGGACCGACCCGATCAGCAATGTGTACAGACCGCCCAGCTTATCCGCGACCATCCCCGAGATAACCCGGCTGACCACTCCGCCAAGCAGCATCAGTGAAAGCATCTCGGCCCCGACCGCCGGGCCATAGCCTAGCCCGACGCAGTACGAGACGATATGAACCTGCGGCATCGACATCGCCACGCAACAGCCGATCCCGGCGAGACCCAGAATGTATTGCAGTGCTCGGGGGGATATGCCGACACTGTGCGCGTTGATCTGCGCGTTTGCGGCTGCGGTCTGGTGGGCCTCGACCGGGACCTGACGGCGCAGCAGCAGGGACAAGGGGATCACGACGACCAACGTGATGATCGCCAGCGTCAGATAGACCTGCTGCCACCCCTCACGCGCCAGAATACCGGACAGCAGGGTAGGCCAGATTGCGCCCGACAAATAGTTCCCGCTGGCCACCAGCGCCACAGCGATACCGCGCCGCTTCATGAACCAGTGCGAGATATCGGCGATCAGCGGCCCAAACCCGATCGAGGTTCCCAGCCCCAGAAGCAGATGAGCGGCGGACAGCAGCACCATGTTCGGCGCCCATGTTGCAAGCAGGTAGCTGATGGCGCTCAGTACCGCGGCCCCGATCAGCGCCTTGGTCACACCCAGCCGATCCACCAGTTGGCCCAGCCACATATTGCCCAGCGCAAAGCCGATCATGGACAGGACATACGGAAACGATGCTTCGGCGCGGCCTGCGTCGAACTGCGCCTCGATTGCGGGCATCACCACGATCACGGCCCACATGCCCACATTCGCCACCATCGCAATGGCGAGCGTGATCAAAAGGCGAAGCCAGGAATAGCGGCTGTCGTGGATCGGATGGCTCATTCCGGCACGCTAGGGCGCGGGTTTGGTTTTGGCTAGTCACATCTTGCGTGATCTTCTGCCAGTGTCACACGCGGGCGTCTTCGGTTTTCACCCGGCGCAGGTTCAGCCCCGCACGCGGTTTGGTCTGAGTGGCTTGCCAACTGACCGGGGGCAGGGCGCGGGCGCGGCGGCGGGTCAGGGTCCAGCGGCGGGCCTCGCCCTGATGATCGGCCGCCATGTGCCAGCGCGTCTCGACCCCCTGTGCGCCGCCATCGCCGGGGGTTAGCAGCAACCCCAGCGGAGCCCGCCCCATCGCGCCGCCCTGTTCGGCGGCCAGATGCATCCGGCGCACGGGTGTCAGGCCGGGGGCACCGGGCAAATCTCCGATCACCAGCGGAATGGCCCCACTGCGCAGCGCTTCTTCAAGGCACCACAGCACGTCTTCGGCACGGGTGGGGTGGACAAAGATGAACCGGGCCGGATCCGCAAAGGGCATCATCCCGTCGGGGTTCAACTGACCCGGCTCCCACGCAGGGGAAATCCACAGCACCGGTCCCTGCGCCTGACCCGCCAGCCACATGGCAAAGCTGCGCCGGGCGGGGCCGCAGGCTTCGTGCACGCGACCCAGTTGCAGGGCGATCTGCGGATCAAGATTTATGCCCGGCGCTTCACGTGCGGGTTTGCGGCCAAGAAGATGGGTAGACATGCTTTCAATCTAGCATGTTCTCACTTTGTTCTCAATTCGGAAATGCCCTCAGCGGGACAAAATCATCCGACCGTCTGCAAACTGGATGTTCGAGAACCTGTGCAGGTAATCCATCCCCAGAAGGGATTTGTGCAGCTCGCCCTCATTGATCCAGGCCGAGACGTTCTGATCGGTGATTGGACCCACCGTGAAGGTCTCAAGCCGAACGGGTGCCGTCCGGACTTCTCCGTTCGCGGTGGCCGCGCGACCGAAATAGTTCAACTGATCGGGATCAATGCCTACGCGGGTGGCGTCCTGAGCGCTCAGGACAATCTGACTGGCACCGGTATCGACAAGGAAGGTGATCGGCTCTCCGTTCACCAAGACGGGCAGATAGTAGTGACCATCATAGGCGCGCGGAACCTCGATCGTCTCGCCTGTCACGGTCATCTGAGGGGCAGGGCCGGTGGTTGTGCGAATGTCTTCCCATAGGCCAACCACGGCAATCACGCCGATAAAGATGAACACCCAGGCCATCGCCTGTTGCAGCGTTTTATTCAGGGTTTGCCGGTTCTGAGACAAAAACCAGGCAACGACAGCCGCCCCAAGCAGCCCCAAATAAGCAAGACGCGCAATGCTGTCGCCATCCATACCGAAACCTCAACACTAAACTCTTGCACGTATATGGGGGTTTACGACGCGAATCCAAAGTCCTTGAGGCCGTCCAAGATGAATTGAACCGACAGCGCCGCCAACAGCATCCCAAGCAGGCGGGTCAGCACGTTCAAACCCGTTTTGCCAAGCAGACGCGCAATCATTCCCCCTGACAGGAAGAATATGAACACCACGGCCATGACCGCCAGCATCACCGCACAGGCGGCGGCGATCCCCTGAATGCCGGGGTTCTGACCTGCAAGCAGGATGATCGTTGCTATCGAACCCGGCCCGGCAATCAGCGGGATGGCCAAAGGAAAGACGGACGGGTCAGGGTGTTCTTCTTCTTCGGCCCGGTCTTCGCGCCGTTTCGTGCGCCGTTCAAACAGCATGTCCAGTGCGGTCAGGAACAGCAATGCGCCTCCGGCCACCCGGAACGCGGCCATCGAAATGCCCACAAAGCCAAGCACCGCCTCTCCAAAGGCTGCAAAGGCGATCAGGATGCACACCGCTGTCAGGCAACTGCGGATCGCGGTTTTGCGCCGCGCTGCAGTCTCCATGTCTTGTGTCAGAGCGACGAAAATGGGCGTCGTGCCGAACGGGTCGATCACAACGAACATGGTGGTGAAAGCAGTTATGAAAAAGGCGAGGTCGATCATTCCCCACTACCTTGTTGCAGATCCATCAATATGGCCACAGCTTTGTCGGCCAGAGCGCTTGGAACGTAAACGTGATCGTGATGGTAACCCGCAACCATGTTCGCCGGGATATTGTGCCGAGCCAAAGCGCCGGACACAGCCGCCGTCAGCCCGACGCCTTCCAGCGATGAATGGACCTGCAACGTAATACACCGCATTGCAACCGCGCCTTTGGGCGCTGCATCGCGCGGTACGATAAGGGACAGCCCCTCAGCTTCGGCGCAGCTTGCCCTCGTGCCGTTGGGCCATTCTGCCCCATCAGGCCAGGTGACAAAAGCGTATTCTCCGGCCAGAAGCTGCGGGCGCATGCCTGAAATCATGGCCTGTGTCTCGACAACAGGCTTCTTCATGGCGCTTCGGCTTCTTCAAGACGTTCCGCCGCAGCGACCCAGAGGGCTTCGGCCTTTTGCATCGCCTCGACCACCTCGGCGAATTTGCGGTTCCATGTTTCCAGATCGTTGATCCTGTCGTCTTCGTACAGCAACGGGTCCGCAAGCTTGGCCGAGAGCTTTTCGTGCATATCCGTAAGTTTCTCGATCCTGTCCTCGCACTTTCGCAGATCCGCACGCAGGGCCAGCATCGCCTCGCGCGAAGGGCGCTTGGGTTTAGCGATCTGGGGCTTGGTCTTTACGGGCTTGTCGCGGGCCAGCAGCAAGGCGCGGTATGCCTCAAGGTCGCCGTCAAAGGGTTTGACCGTGCCGTCAGACACCAGCCAAAGCCGGTCCGCAACCAGCGACAGCAGGTGCATGTCGTGGCTGACCAGAACCACTGCGCCTGAATAAGCGGTCAGGGCTTCGACCAGTGCTTCCCGGCTTTCAATATCCAGATGGTTGGTCGGCTCGTCGAGGATCAACATATGCGGGGCGTCAATCGTTGCGATCAACAGCGACAGCCGCGCCTTTTGACCCCCAGAAAGACGACCAACCCGAGTTTCGGCCTGATCCGCATTCAGTCCGAACCCAGCCAATCTTGACCGCCATTTACCCGGAGCTTCGTCCGGCCGCAGGCGGCGCAGGTGGTCCAAGGGGGTTTCGTCAACATACAACTCATCGACCTGATGCTGCGCGAAATATCCGATACGCAGCTTGTTGCTGCGGGTCATTTTTCCGGCCATCAGGGGCAGGCGGTCAGATAACAGCTTGGACAGCGTCGATTTTCCCTGACCGTTCTTGCCCAGCAGCGCGATCCGGTCGTCCTGATCGATGCGCAGGTTCAGGCGGCGCAGAACCTCGGTTTCGCCGTATCCGGTCACGCCACCTTCGATCTGGATGATCGGCGGCGAAAGCTCCTCGGGCTCGGGGAAGGAAAATGCGCGCAGGGCAGCCTCTTGCGGGGTCGAGACGAGTTGGATGCGCTCGATCATTTTCAAGCGCGACTGCGCCTGCACAGCCTTTGATGCCTTATACCGAAAGCGATCTACGAAACTTTGCAGATGAGCGATGCGCGCCTTGGCCTTGGTGTTTTCGGACTCGGCCTGTGCCAGACGCTCGGCGCGGCGTTCGGCGAATTTGTCGTAAGGCACCGCGTAGTACGTCAGCTTGCGGTCCTCCAGATGCAGGATCGAGCCGACAGCGCGGTTCAGCAGCCCACGATCGTGGCTGATGATGATCACGGTGTGCGGGTATTTGGACAGGTAGCTTTCCAGCCACAAGGCACCTTCGAGGTCCAAATAGTTTGTCGGTTCGTCCAAGAGCAACAGGTCGGGTTGCGAGAACAGTACGGCCGCCAGAGCCACACGCATTCGCCATCCGCCCGAGAAATCCGAGCAGGGGCGTTGTTGGTCCGCGTCGTCAAACCCCAGCCCCTTGAGGATCGAGGCTGCTCGCGCCTCGGCTGACCATGCGTCGATATCGGTCAGACGGGTTTGAATCTCGGCAATGCGGGCGGGGTCCGTGGCATTGTCGGCCTCGGCCATCAGCGCGCTGCGTTCGGTATCGGCGGCCAGTACGGTGTTGATCAGCGAGACATCGGACGAGGGGACCTCTTGCGCCACGCCACCAATGCGAGCGCGTTTCGGCAGCACGATATTGCCGGATTCCAGCGCAAGTTCTCCCCTGATTAGGCGAAAAAGAGTGGTTTTGCCCGTGCCATTGCGACCCACAAGCCCAACCTTGTGACCATCTGGAATGGTTGCGCTTGCCCCGTCAAAAAGCGGGCGGCCTTCGACGGCATAGTTGATGTCTTCGATCCGTAACATGGGCCGCTCTTAGCAGAGCCATGATGCCGCCGCCAGCGGCTTGCCATGTTCAATATCTACGCGATGTGCTAGCGCTGTCTCATTTGTTGTAACGAAACGGTTTTTTGGCATGCGAGCGGCCCAAACGCCCCCATCCCTGATCACGCTGATATTTGCCACGGCCCTATCTGTGTTGTCGTTGAACATGTTCCTGCCGTCACTGGCGAACATGAGCGCAGATTTTGAAGCAGAGTACGGCCTCGTGAACCTTTCGGTGGCTGGATACCTCGCAGTTTCAGCGGTGCTTCAGTTGATCATGGGGCCACTGTCGGATCGTTATGGGCGAAGGCCAGTGCTGTTGATCTGTATGTCCATCTTCGTCTGCGCCTCGGTAGGTTGTGTTTTGGCCGAAACGATCTGGTTGTTCCTCGGGTTTCGCTTGATGCAGGCCGCAGTGGTGGCGGGGTCGGTTCTGTCCAGCGCTTCGATCCGCGATCGCTATCCGCCAAACGAAGCGGCCAGCAAACTGGGCTATGTGACAATGGCGATGGCTTTGGCACCGATGTTGGGTCCGATGCTGGGCGGCGCGTTGGATATGCTATTCGGCTGGCGCGCTGGGTTCGTTTTGTATTCGCTGATGGGCGCGGGGCTTTTGGTCTTGCTGTGGTTCGATATGGGGGAAACCAACACGAACCGGTCATCTACATTCGCAGCACAGCTGCGCGAGTACCCACATCTGTTCCGCGCCCGCAGGTTCTGGGGCTACGCCTTGTGCGCAGCATTTTCGATTGGCGGCTTTTTCAGCTTTATTACAGGCGCCCCCCTAGTGGCCGCCGCGTGGTTCGATCTGAGCCCCGCCATGCTGGGGCTTGGTATCGGGATCATTACCGGTGGCTTTATGGTTGGTAACTTCATCACGGGACGCATCGCCGCGCGCACGAGATTAACGACGATGATCCTGATCGGACGGATCGTTGCCTCGACCGGACCGTTCTGTGGACTGCTTCTGTTTCTGGGCAACGCGGGTTCGGTCTGGGTGTTCTTTGGTTCGGCCATCTGCGTAGGCTTTGGCAACGGATTGACCAATGCCAACGCATCGGCTGGGGTGATGTCGGTGCGGCCAAAACTGGCAGGCAGTGCGGCTGGTCTGGCTGGGGCAATGATCGTGGCGCTTGGCGCGGTGCTGACCTCGGCGACTGGTGCCCTCGTCAGTGCGGAAAACGGCCCATTCGTTGTGTTGTCGATGATGTGCGGCAGCAGCTTCGCGGGGTTGTTGGCTGTGCTCTATGTGCGTCGTGTTGACCGGTTGGACCCGTTGCCGGGCGCGATCTGATCGCTTGGCCATCATAGTGCTTTTCTTGACGCGCATACCGTGCTAGGCGGCGCGCGATGGATTTGGGCGCGAGCCTCGCGCCGAGCATTAAGGAGAGCCCGACATGGCACTGGAACGCACTTTCTCGATCATCAAGCCCGACGCAACCCGCCGCAACCTGACTGGCAAGATCAACGCCAAGTTTGAAGAAGCTGGCCTGCGCATCGTTGCGCAAAAACGCATCCACATGACCAAAGAACAAGCCGGCAAGTTCTACGAAGTCCACGCTGAGCGTCCGTTCTATGACGAGCTGTGTGAATTCATGTCGTCGGCTCCGGTCGTTGTTCAGGTTCTGGAAGGCGAAGGCGCCATTGCCAAAAACCGTGAAGTCATGGGCGCAACCAACCCCGCCGACGCAGCCGCAGGGACCATCCGCGCCGAGTTCGCTGAATCCGTTGGTGAGAACTCGGTCCACGGTTCGGACGCACCTGAGACCGCAGCGGTCGAGATCGCGTACTTCTTCTCGGGCATCGAACTGGTCGGCTAATACGTCGCCTAGTAAGTTTGAAAAGCCGCCTTCGATTCTCGGGGGCGGCTTTTTTTATTCGGACTTCAGGTCGTCCGCTGAGACGCGGACTCCGATCGCATCAAGGTCCTGGATCATCTGGGTTTCAGGCGCAGTTTCAATGCTGGCCTTGATTGCGTCAAACCGTTGACGCAGCGCTTTTTTCTCGTCGCCTTTGCAGTCGTTCCAAGGACGTCCCTGCAGGCCCATGACCAACACGTAGTAGCCGATGAAATGTGGGCGTGATCCAGACCTAAGCAACTTAGCATAAGCCGCATCTGCGCCGATCTCGCGCAGTTCCTGTGCCGAATGAATACCCGCGCGAGCGCAGGCTTGCTCGTAAGCGGGTCCAAGATTTCGGATAGAAGAAACCGGGTCAGTCATGCTTGTGTCTTAGCGATGCTAGCCAATGCTGTCATCAGATAGTTCAGGTGTCGTTTAACACTCTCTTTATCATGGCCATACGGTGGATTGATTTACTTGATTTTGTCGGAAGGCCGCGATCTGATGACCTTATGCTGTCATCAATACCCAAAACCTGGGAAGCCCGGGAACAAAGCGCAAAGCACGTGAAAAACCTGCCCTTGCGACGGGGCAGCAAGACGCTCTTGTTTTGCGGGACGTGCGCGATACGAAGCCCGGCTACCGTTGATAGCTTTGTGAACGGCCTTTGCGTGTGGGTGCCGATGGAAAGATCACGATGAAAGGAAAGGACACCGTTTTTTTCCTGCCGGAGCGGTTTGAGCCGAACCGGTTATCAAAGTCTCTCAAAAATCTCACACTCAAGGTTGAGCCAGCCGCAGCGGAACAGACCTTTGATGTGCTTGATTGTCACGATCAGTCGATCAGAGCGTCTGGAGACCTTTTGATCCAGTCAGGCGGGGCGCTGCGCATTTTCCGGGGGCGCGGCGGCACTGCTTGGCAGAGAACAACCGGAAATGGGAAATTTGTTCAGGATCTTCCAGATGGATCAGTCAAAGCCGCCTTGAAGACGTTCCCAAGGTTGCGTGCGCTGACCAGCGTGGGGAAGGGAAAGCTCCAGACCCAAAGGTTTGTGGTTTTGGATGACGAGCTCAAGACGCAGGTGCGCGGCGCTGTGCTGTCTTTTGGGGCAGGCGAGTACCGCGCGAGTGTCGTGATTGTCCAAAAGATGAAAGGCTACGATCGCGCTTTCAAGGCAGTTTGCAAGACTTTGGGCACGCTGACTTCAGAGGCAAGCGGGGTGGAAACTCTGTTCGACGCGCTTTGCCCCGGCGTGGTTCCATATCAGGCAAAGCCGGCAATTTCGCTGGGCAAGAATGAGCCGTCAATAGAAGTGGCAACGGATATCATTCGGACTTTCTTAGCCGTAGCGCGCCAGAACGAGGCTGGCGTGATTGCTGACATTGATACCGAGTATCTGCACGACTATCGCGTATCCTTGCGGCGCGTCCGCTCGGTGTTGAGCCTTTTCAAGGGTGTGTTTTCAAGCGAACAAACGATTACCTTGAAACACGTCTTTTCAGACCTAATGGCCCCCACGGGCCGGGTTCGCGATCTTGACGTATACTTGCTGGATAAAGATATATATTTCAAACTGATACCGCCCAAACTTCATTTAGGTGCGGAGGCGATGTTCCACCAGTTTGAGCAAGAGCGTTCGCAAGCCTTCAACGCTCTGTCGCGGCGTTTCAAGTCCGTTGCTTATGACCGTCGGATGAATGAGCTGACCGCTCTTTTTGCGGACGTTGGAAATCTGGAGTCGGGTCCGAACGCAACCCGTGAAGCCTATGGGTACGCCTGCGCCCTGATTTGGAAACGCTATCGAAAAGTTTGCAAATTGGCGCGGCAAATCACGCCGGATACCCCGGACGGATTGGTGCATGACTTGCGGATCGACTGCAAGAAGCTGCGGTATCTGATGGAGTTCTTTGGCCCTCTTTTCGACGCGCGGGATTTCAAGACAATCATCAAGCCGTTGAAAAAGCTGCAAGATAGCCTTGGAGTGTTCAATGACTGCTCGGTCCAGCAAGAGGCGCTTTTGGAGTTTGTTGCGCGGCAAAGCAACTCTCAGAAACGTGCAAACGCGCAGCTTGCCATGTCCGTCGGCGGGTTGGTTGCCGTGTTGGATCAACGGCAGAAATCAGAACGAGACCGCATCATCGCAAATTTCCGGCATTTCGACAGCCCGAACATCAGACACCTGTTTCGCAGCCTGTTTCACCACAAGGAGGACTAGGGATTGAAGATCATAGCCTGTTACAGCAACAAGGGCGGCGTTGGCAAAACAGCGACTGCGGTCAATCTGGCCTATGCCTACGCGATGGCTGGGAAAACTGTTCTTCTGTGTGATCTGGATCCGCAAGGTGCGTCAGGGTTCTACCTGCGGGTTAAACCCTCGAAAAAGCTGACGGATTCTCGTTTCTTCGAGGATGTAGAGCGCTTTGTTAAATCCATCCGGGCAAGCGATTTTGAAAGGCTGGATGTTTTGCCGGCGAACATGACCTTTCGCGACTTTGATGTGTTTCTGTCTCGCATGCGCAACAAGAGATCGCGGTTGAAGAAAGCTCTGGTCGCGGCAGGCAGCGACTATGACGTGATCATTTTGGACTGCCCGCCGAATTTTTCAACGCTGTCCGAGAACATATTCAAGGCCGCAGACCAGATCGTCGTACCTGTTATTCCGACGACACTGTCCGAACGGACCTTCGACCAACTGGTGAGTTTCTTTGACCAGAAAGGACTGCCAAAGAAAAAGCTGCGCTCCTTTTTCTCGATGGTGCAACGCCGAAAGACATTGCATGTGGAAACGATGATGGCGATGCGAAAACTGTATCGAAAGCGGTTCCTGCAGGCGTCCGTCCCGTTTGCGGCTGATATCGAACGGATGGGGCAGAACAGGGCGCCCGTCAGCATCTTTGCCGGTCAGAGCGCGGCCAGCGCCGCGTATCTCGCGCTCTATGATGAGTTGGAAAACGGTGTGGTTTCAGACAAATGAGTACCGAAATCGAACGCAAGTTCCTTGTGGCTGACCTGCCGGATCTAAGTCGGGCGGACAAAGCCGTCGTTCGGCAGGGCTATCTGACATCGCCCGACGACTCGGCCGAGTTGCGCCTGAGGCAAAAGAACGATCGGTTTTACCTGACCCTAAAGGGCGGTGGTGCAATGGTTCGGGTCGAGCGTGAGGCGGAAATTTCGGCCGAGCAGTTTGAAACCTTCTGGCCTGAAACCGAAGGACGCCGGGTCGAGAAAGAGCGTTTTACCGGCGTGCTTTCCGACGGACGTGTGTTTGAGCTGGACGTGTTTCTGGGGGATCTTGCCCCGCTGCAACTGGTCGAGGTCGAGTTTTCGACCGAGGCCGAGGCGCTTGCCTTTACACCCCCGGATTGGTTTGGCGCAGATGTAACGTCGGACAACCGGTACAAGAACAGGACAATGGCGACTAGTGGCGTCCCAGCTTGATGGTCGCTTGCAGGCCGGGATTGCAGTTTCTGGCCATGAAAGCGCCACCATGCATATGTGAGATTGCAGCAACCAGCGCCAGTCCAAGCCCCGCGTTTCGTTCGGTTCGCGCAGGGTCAAGCGTGACAAAGGGTACTTGAAGGCGGGGCAGGTCCTCGTCTGGAACGCCGGGGCCGTGATCACGGACACTCATACAGGCAAACGGACCATCCTCGGAAATCGTGATGTCGATGGACGTGTCTTCAGGCGCATAGCGCAAGGCATTTTCCAACAGGTTCGACAACGCTTGCGATAACAAGGGGCGGTGACCCTGTATCGGCTTTGCCTCTCCGTTGAAAGTGATCTGAACGCCTTGATCTGCGGCCACGGGTTCATACAGTTCAACAACATCACCAACCAGTTGTTGCAGATCAACGGTTTCAAATTGTTCGCGTCCCACACCGGCCTCGGCACGTGAGATGTCAGTAAGTTGGCCCAACACCCTGAGAACATGGTCGATTTCGGCTGTAGCCCGTGCCACATCAATCTCTCGATCCAGGTCCGTTTTGCTTGGATCTGACAGGGTTTCAACTCTCTGGCGCAGGCGCGAAAGAGGGGATCTGAGGTCATGCGCGATCGAATTTGAAGTTGTGCGCAGGTTGCTGATCAGTTCCTCGATCCGGTCCAACATGGTGTTGAGCGTTCGGGCCACCTGATCAAACTCATCACCTGTTCCGCGTAAGGGCATTCGCCGGGACAAGTCGCCGGACACAATATTCTCGGCAGTGCTGGCTATGTCCGACAGGCGAGAGAACACCAGCCTTGTGAACAACCAGCCCGTCAACACACTAAGCGCAAAGGCAATCGCCAGCGCGATGCCCACCGAACGCAAGAGAACCCGGTCAAATTGCTGTCGCGCCAGGGCGTCCCGGCCGACCAGCAGACGTTCGCCACCCGGTAAGCGGATGGAGGCGGCGGAAATGGGAACCAATTCGTCATTGTCGGCGCGGCGAAGCTCCAGATCGACCCATCCGCTTCCGGCGGTGACGTCCGCAGGCCATTGTTTGAGGTTGCCTGCAAGTTTCGCGCCGAAGCGATCGGTCAATAGGTACAGCGCGTCCCGCTCGGACGCAGAGGGCAGGCGTCGTTCGATGGCCGTCAACAAACCGATAAGGCCGCGCCTTTCGTATTCGTCGGCCAACCCGGTTAGTTCGGCCGATACGACCGATCGTGTTTCACCTTCGATGCTGCGGTTCGCCGTGACATAGACCAAAGCCAGCACCGTCGCGGTCAGCAAAGTGCTGAGGACCATGCTGGCGAAAACCAATCTCGTTCGGGAATTATTGAAGGAGAGTTGAAGGTTATCCATCAGAGATCATGTAGCCGGCACCCCGGACGGTTTCAATCAAAGGCGGTCCGCCACCTTCATCCAGTTGACGCCTCAGTTTTGAGATATGGACGTCAACCACGTTCGTATTCGGGTCGAAATGGTAATCCCAAACACCTTCGAGCAGCATCGTGCGCGACACCACGCGGTTCTTTCTGCGCAGAAAATACTCAAGGATCTGGAACTCACGAGGGGTCAACGAAACTTCGTGCCCGTCGCGCGTGACTTTGCGGGTCAGCAGGTCCATCTCAAGGTCGCGGCAGGTCAAGGTCGCGTTTTCTTCTGATTCCTGAGGGCGTCGCAACAGGGCTTCAATACGGGCGTGTAACTCTTGGAAAGAAAACGGTTTTACAAGGTAGTCATCAGCGCCCGAGCGCAGCCCCTTGACCCGCTCATCGACCGCGCTCATCGCTGTGAGCATAAGGACGGGGGTCTTCAGGCCCGCAGCCCGAAGGGAACGGATCAGGGACAACCCGTCCAGCCCCGGCAGCATCCGGTCCAGCACAATGGCGTCAAACCCGCCGTCGGTGGCATGATACAGACCTTCACGGCCATCCGCGGCCTGTTCGACCACATAGCCTTCTTCGCCAAACCCTTTGGCGATGAACTCGCGGGTGTCTTCATCGTCTTCAACGATCAGCAGGCGACGGCTCATGATCCGGACTCCTTTCTACTGGTATTTAAACACAAAATTTCGGGTAAAGCACTGGTTTTAGGGAAAGAACGTGCCGGGTGCGTCGTTGCGCACCCGGCAGTCCCGGCGGATAGCGGACAATTCAATCCACCGGGGAGGCGCACGCCAGATTCTCCCCATCACGTGGCGCGCGCGGGTGTCAGATCATGCGATTTCCACCGCAACGAAGATCTGGTTGCCGCCACGATTGATCAAAACCAACGCGGGATCGGTCTTTTCGCTGTCCAGCGCCGCCTTCAGCGCATCCGGTGTGACGGTTTCCTGCCCGCCGAGCTTCACGATCACGTCGCCACGCTGGAGACCTGCCTTGGCCGCCGGGCTTTCGGGCGCAAGATCGGTCACGACCACGCCGTTGACGTTTTCACCAACTCCCATCTCGGCACGGGTCGTGTCGGTGAGCGGAGCAACGGTAGCGCCCAGGGCGGTACCCGATACAGTTTCGTCTACGGACTTATCAATCTCGGCCGAGGCGCTTTCGTGCTGTCCAATGGTCAGCTCAACCTGCTGTTCCTTCCCGTCGCGCAGAACTGTCAGAGTGCTGTCGGTACCCACTTTGGTGGCGCCGACCAACAGGGGCAGGTCGCTGCTTGAATCGACGGGCTCATCGTTGAACGTCAGGATGATGTCGCCCTGTTCCAGAACGCCTTGCGCAGGGCTGCCATCGACGACATCCGAAATCAGCGCGCCAGTCGAAGCGTCAATACCCATAGCTGCCGCAATTTCCGGGCTGACATTCTGGATCGAAACTCCCAGCCAACCACGGCTGACCTGGCCGTCATCACGCAGGTCGGCTGCGATGTGCTCTACGATATTCGAGGTAACGGCAAAGCCCAGACCAACCGAGCCGCCGCTGGGAGAGTAGATCGCTGAATTTACGCCGACAACCTCGCCCTGCATGTTGAACAGCGGGCCGCCAGAGTTGCCCTTGTTGATTGCCGCATCGGTCTGGATGAATTCAGCATACGGCCCTTGCGAGATGTTGCGGCCCTTGGCCGATACAATCCCGGTCGTCACGGTCGAGCTAAGGCCGAATGGATTGCCGATGGCAACGACGTCTTCGCCGACTCGGATTACGTCGCTATCGCCCAGTTCAACGGCCTGCAGAACATCTCCGGTATCGATTTTCAGAACGGCGATATCGGTTAGGGGGTCGGTGCCGATAACTTCTGCATCATAGGTGCGGTCATCGTTCAGACGAACGGTCACGCTGGACGCATTGTCTACAACGTGGTGGTTCGTGACGATATAGCCGGCTTCATCCAGAACGAACCCTGACCCCAGCCCCTGTGCCGGGCCACGCTGCGGGGCGTTAAAGCCTTCGGGTGTGCCGAAGCGTTTGAAGAATTCACCGAACGGATGGCTTTCAAAGTCAAAGTCCTGCCCCTGCGCTGGCATCGGGCGCGCGTCCTGTTCCGCTATGATGGTCACGACTGACGGTGACACGCTCTCGACTAGATCAGCCAGCGCTTCGTCCGCCTGTGAGGGAATGGCGGTGCTTGCCAGCAACGCAGCGCTCAGCGCGCTGACGCCGACCCAACTGGTCGTGCGCGGGATAAGAAGAGAGGATTTACGGATGCTCATTTTGGTCTCCTGTTTGTCTCACGCGATTGCGGCCGCGCGTTAAAACAGCAGATGCAGCATCAGTCTTTGTCTTTCCTGTGAGAAAAGTTAAGAAAACTTAATTTAGCCACAAAGCGTTCTTCCAATGTGCCGTTCGGACAGAGCGATGTGGTTTGAATCGCCGAATCAACGATGCGAATCGGCAAATTGTTGCCGATCCAAATGCCAAATTGCGAAAAGGGCCGGATTGAAACAGTTTTGTTAACAAAAGAACGGCCTTTCGGGGCAGTTGGTTTTCTCTCTCTTTTGGGTTGTGGATCGCATGGCGGCAATTCTCTCAATCCCGCGAACAACCCTGCGGCAAATAAATGAAACAGCGTATAAGCATGATCAAATAGCCTAAAATAGTCAAAAAACATACACGCGACACTCTATCTAAGATTGTTTTTCGCGTTGCCGCATGTTGCGTAAAAACCATTCTGATACGTCGAAAATTAACCGTATGCCCTAGTTTTGCGTTGTTTGGGTCGGACGGATCGGTGACGATGAATTTGCCCAAGCGAGGGGAGCCAAAGGCACTAGGGGGTGCCGATGGCTTGTCACAGTCACTGGAAGCGCTGAGCGGCATGTTAACGAGGGGGTCTTGTTTAGGTTCGGCGGCGGAATAGCCAGCGTGCTTTATTGCACAAATGGCTGCGCTTTCAGGATTGATGAAAAGTGGTAGTCCTGTTTTGGGCACCGGCCCGGTCTGAAAAGACCGGGCCGCGTTCGTTTCAGGTGTGCCCTTTTTGCCGCCACGCGTCCCAGTCATGAGGCGTGTCCAGATCGAGAAGCGCGTTCTGTTTCGGCAAGGCTTCCATGTGAACTTTGTCGGCATGGGCACGCACAACGGATTGCGCGCCTTCGTCACCTTTCAGGCGGGCTAGTTCATTAAAAAGCTGCCTGTCAAAAATAACCGGGTGGCCGGGTTTGCCCTGATCGGTCGCTCCACGCCAAATCAGATGACCGGGGTGGCGACGGACAGCGTTGATAACAGTGCTTAGGTCATCCGATGTAATGTCCGGCAAATCGGCCAACAGGATCATCACGCCGTTGGCCTCGGTCGGGACATGAGCCAACGCGCCGCGCAAGCTGGCGTTCATTCCTTCGGCCGCGTCTGCAATTTCGATCCTTTGCAGGTCCAGCCCGTCCAGAGCGTCGTATCTGGCATGCGGTTTGGGCGGCAGCGCGACGATAACAGGCCCGGCCTTCATCGCGATCTGGGCCGAACGCCGCAATAACGGTATCCCGTCGACGTCCTGCAACAATTTGTCCTTGCCTTCCATGCGACTGGATTGCCCTGCGGCCAGAAGGATAATGGGTAACGGAATCATAGCGCTACAATGCCGGTGGTTTGGCCCCAAGTCATCCCCGCATGCGCGAACCGTTTGCGTCGAACAGCGGTTGCGAGATCACCCGAGCCTTGCGAAGCTGGCCGAGGATTTCGATCTCAACTTCCAACCCTGTTTGCGCTCTGGAGACGGGCAGAAAGCCCAGTGCCACGGATTTTTTCGCGAAATGGGAGTACCCGCCCGAGGTGCAAAAGCCGACGACTTTGCCTTCCAGCCAGATTGGTTCATATGCGTTTACATCCGCGTCGTCAGCGTCAACTTCAAACGCGACCAGTTTACGGGTTGGACCTTCGCTGCGTTCCAGCTCGGCAGCCGCGCGACCGATGAAATCAACATTCTTTGAGAAGGAAATAAAGCGATCCAGCCCCGTCTCAGCGGCGGTATAATCTGGTGAGAATTCACGCATCCAGGACCCAAAGAACTTGTCCAGCCGCAGGCTCATCATGGCGCGCATTCCAAAAGGCACCATGCCGTGAGGCTGCCCTGCCTGCCATAAAGTCCACCAGAGTTGTCTTTGCGCCATCGGATCGCAATAGATTTCAAACCCCAAGTCTCCGGTATAGCTGACCCGTTGAACGATGCAGTCGGTCATTCCAATTGTCATGCGCCGGACATCCAGAAAACCAAGGGTCGCGATGTCGTCGCGCGTGCAGGCCGTCAACACCTCAGCAGCCTTGGGGCCCGCGATCTGAAACCCGTTCAGACGATCACTGACATTTTCGATGTTCACGCCGTCGGTTTTGTTTTGCAGGAACCACCTCATGTGGAAGGCTTGGCTGCCGTAAGAGGCGGTGAGCTGGAACTCAGTCTCGCCAAGGCATGAAATGGTGAAGTCGCCAATCAGTTTGCCTTTGGGCGAAAGCATGGGACTCAGTGATAATCGTCCAGGTTGTGGAACGCGACCTGCCATGACTTTGTCCAGCCACGCCCGAGCACCGGTGCCGGTGATGCGGTATTTTCCGAAGTTGTGCACCTCGTTGATACCTACGCCATTGCGGACAGCGTTGACCTCGCGACCCGTCGCCGAGAACGCGTCCGAGCGTCGGAAGGAAGGCGTTTCATATCCCGGTTCATCGCCCTGGGCGAAATAGTTCGGCACCTCCAACCCGTATTGCTGCCCCCAGACTGCGCCCAGATCGCTGAAGATGTCGTACATCGGCGTGGTTCGGTTCGGGCGCGCGGCGGGTAGCTCTTCGTTCGGGTAGGCGACGCTAAAGCGTTTCTGGTAGTTCTCGATCACCTTGGGGCGAGTGTAGCCGGGGCTGATCCAGTCGCCGAACCGGGCCACGTCCATGGCAAAGACATCGCGTTCGGGCTCGCCTTCGATCATCCACTGGGCCAGCGTCAGGCCAACGCCGCCACCCTGACTGAACCCGGCCATCACGCCGCAGGCCGACCAGTAGTTGCGCAGCCCCGGCACAGGCCCGACCAGAGGGTTCCCGTCCGGCGCAAAGGTGAACGGCCCGTGGATCACCGATTTCACTCCGGCCTCGGCCAGAACAGGAAAGCGGCGATAGGCGAATTCGATACTGTCGGTGATCTTGTCATAGTCGTCGGGCAACAGCTCGTGCCCGAACTCCCACGGCGTGCCGTCCACGGCCCAAGGTTTGCAGGGTTGTTCATAAAACCCGATGCACAGGCCGCGGCCTTCCTGCCTCAGATAACTTTCACCGGCGGGGTCCATCACATGCGGATGCTCGCCGCCCGCATCAAAGATGGCTTCGATCTGAGGGATCGAGTCGGTTACCAGGTACTGATGCTCCATCGGGTGCAGCGGGAAATATACGCCTGCCATGGCACCGACCTCGCGCGCCCAAAGACCGCCGGCGTTGACCACATGCTCGGCATGAATGGTGCCTTTGTCGGTGACCACGTCCCAAGTACCGTCCCGCCGTTGAAGCGTTTCGTGCACCATACAATGCGTTTCGATCGTCGCCCCGCCCATGCGGGCAGCCTTGGCATAGGCATGCGTTGTACCGGACGGGTCCAAGTGGCCGTCCAGCGGGTCATAGAGCGCGCCGATTATCCCATCCGTGTTGGTGATAGGAGCAATTTTCCTGATCTCTTCCGGGCCGACGATCTCGGTCTCAAGACCCATGAAGCGGTGCTTGGCACGCTCGGCCAGCAGCATGTCGAACCGGTCCTGATTGTCGGCCAGCGTCACGCCGCCCACATGGTGCAGGCCGCAGGACATACCGGTGATCTCTTCCAGTTCTTTGTACAGTCGGATCGTATAGCCTTGCAGGGCGGCCATGTTGGTGTCGCCGTTGAGCGTGTGAAAACCGCCTGCCGCATGCCATGTGGACCCGCTGGTCAGCTCGGACCGCTCGAGCAACATGACATCCGACCATCCCAGCTTGGTCAGGTGATACAGGACCGAGCATCCGACAACACCACCCCCAATGACTGCCACTTGTGTTGTCGTTTTCACGTTGCTGCCTCCATCCGGTTTCGGCCCGAGCCTGCAAGCGCAGGCTTGGGTTTACTGTTCCGTTCCCGACATGGTGTGTCGCTGGCTGTGTGTCAGAGAGGGCGGATTTTCAACTCGGTGATCCGGTTCCCTTCGCGTGCCGTAACTTCAAATCGGAAGCCGTGGAACGAGAAAACCTGACCCGTCACCGGGATCATCTGCGCCTCGTGTATGACCAAACCTGCGACGGTATTGGCTTCTTCGTCGGGCAGGGACCATTCCATCGCGCGGTTCACGTCGCGGATTGTCATCGCACCCTCGACCAAAAACTGACCGTCCTCGGTTCGTGTAACTGGGACATCCTCATCAAGATCGAATTCGTCGGCGATTTCGCCCACGATTTCTTCAAGGATATCTTCCAGCGTGATCAGACCGCGCAGCGAGCCATATTCGTCTACGACCAGCGCAAAATGGCTGTGCATGCGCAGGAATTCCCGCATCTGGTCGTCCAGAGTCGTTGTTTCGGGAACGAAATAGGGGTCGTTGGCGACCTTTGAGATATCGAACGCTTTCAGGCGGTTTGGATCACCTTCGCTGCTGCCGGCATGCGCATACATGGCGCGGAACAAGTCCTTGGCGTGCACGACGCCCACGATGTTTTCAGGCTCATCCCGGAAAACGGGCAGGCGGGTATGAGGGCTTTTCAGGCATTGCTGCAGGATGGCCTCGGGCGCGTCGTCCGCGTCGATCATCTCGATATTCGAGCGGTGCAACATGATTTCTTCCACCGTCCGATCACCAAGGTCCAACGCGCCCAAAATGCGATCTCGGTCTTCTTTTTCGACAACGCCTTCGGAATGGCCCAACTGTAGCGCGCCAGCAATTTCCTCTCGTACCGCAAGGATGTTGCTATCGGGGTCGATCTGCACCCCAAACAGGCGCAGAACTCCGCGCACCAGTAAGCGCACCGCTGCAACCACCGGCGAAAACACGGTCACGACAACGCTGATCAACGGGGCCACGGCAGAGGCCGCTTTTTCCGCGTTGGTGATGGCGTAGGTCTTGGGCAGAACTTCGGCGAAGATCAGAACCAGAAGGGTCATGACCAGCGTCGCCAATGCGACGCCGCTTTCGCCAAAGAGACGCGTAAACAACGCGGTAGCCAAAGACGCCGCAAGGATGTTCACCAAATTATTGCCTAGCAGGACCGAGCCGATCAGACGTTCGTTGTCATCGGTGATATCCAGCGCTTTTTGCGCACCACGCGATCCCTTGTCGGCCTGCGCCCGCAGCTTGCCGCGCGACGAGGCGGTCAATGCCGTTTCGGAACCCGAGAAAAAGCCCGACAGGACGAGCAAAAGCAGAATGGCGCCGGTCGTAAACCAGAATGCGCCGTCGATCAGAGAAGAAGAGGGTTCCATCGGTCCTTGGTTGTTCGTGTTGCTGCAATGGTTATGGGGGCGCGGCCCCTGCGGATCAAGGGGTTAGCCCTTGTCGCCGGGGTCTTTGGCAAGCGGGTGATGCTCTAACACCAGTTCGGCCAGCCGTTCGTCCAGCACATGAGTATATATTTCCGTCGTCGCAACATCTGCGTGGCCAAGCAAGGTCTGGATTGAACGTAAATCTGCGCCATTGGCCAGCAAATGCGTCGCAAAGGCATGGCGCAATGTGTGCGGCGTGACTTTTTCGGGCGAGACTCCACCCTGAACGGCAAGGTCTTTGACCAACTGGAAGAACATATGCCGCGTCAGGTGCCCAGACTTCCCGCGTGAGGGAAACAGGAACTTAGAGCGCTGACCACCATCCGCGACTTGCTGATCTTCGACTTCGTCCCGAATACCCAACCAAACAGCAAGCGCCTCGCGTGCTGGCGGAGACAGAGGAACCATCCGTTCCTTGCCGCCTTTTCCCAGCACCAGCAACATACGCGGATCTCCTCGCGTTGAGGAAACCGGCAGAGAAACCAGCTCGGTCACGCGCATCCCGGTGGCGTATAGCAGCTCCATCAGGCACGTATTGCGCACGCGATCTGCCTTGGTCCTCCCGGTTTCACGTGCTGCTTGCAGCAGCCGGTCGACCTCGGGCACATCCAGTGTTTTTGGCAGGCGTTTCTGGCGCCCCGGACCTTTGATCTGGATTGCTGGGTTGGCCTCACACCAGCCTTCCTCGAACGCAAAGCGGTAAATCTGCTTGATCGCTGAAAGCCTACGCGCACGGGTAGACTGGGAAAGCCCCTGCGCGTCACAGTCGATCAGGTAGCTTTCGATCTGGTCGCGACTTACATCTGCAATGCCGGTTTTTCGTCGATCCAGCCAATCGGAAAAGTCCTTTAGGTCTCGGCCATATGCCATCAGCGTATTCGTGGCTGCACCTAACTCGGCCGCTTGCGCTTGCAGAAACGTGGAAATCCAAAGCTCCTGAGTGGCGGGGGCGGTCATAATCAGGTGCCCTGCAGGATCAGCAGGTTCAACGCAGCGCGGCGCGCGGTGTCTTCAAGCCCGACACGGCGCAACGTTGCAATGGCCGCTGTCAGATCGACAAGGTTCCCGCGCGATCCGTGCGCAAAAAGCTCCATCGTCTCAAGGATCGCTTCGCCCAACTGGTCATTGGACAGCAGGGCGTTGGTGTCCGAAGGCACTGGCGCGGCCCAGGCAAACCCTTCAGCCACGGCATCCGCTAACGGAGAGGGGGACGGGGCACGTCCAGGGTCACCTTGCGCCAGCGCTGCCAGAAACTGACTTTCCTCTGACTGATCGGGGGCGGACAGGGCCGCAGTTTCGTATAAGTCTGACAACAGCAATACCCGCCACCGCAGTTGCTCGACCGCTGGGTCATCCAATGTCACCTGCGACAACTGCCCTGCGAACAATTCGGCAAAAGGCACCTCAAGCCCGACGCTGCGCATTTGGTCCCACACGATGGGCAATGCTGTTGCAATGGCACTCGGGTCGCCAGAGTTCAACGCGGTTTCAAATCGTTGAACGGCAGTAACCCTGTCCCAAACGGCACCCGAGGCAGCCGGGGACCGTTCTGTATAAAGGCCCAGCAACTGGTTCGGTGTCAGAGCACCCACACGTGTCAGACGCTCAGCCGCTTCGATCTGGGCTTTCCAGCCCGCCACATCGCGCAGGTCAGCGTTTGCAAAGACCCGAGGCAGCGGGGTCGAGGGCAAACGCTCGCCAATGGCCTCGAACAGGCGAAAGCTCAGCGGGTCAGGGTCTTCCGGCTGCGGCAGGTATTCGGCGTCTTCAAACAGTTCAGGGCTGAGAAACCGATCAAGGACATCAAGATCCTCGGGGGACAGGACTTCTAGCGCGTGCGCGGCTTCCAAGGTGAGCGCGGCAGAGGGCCAATCCCCCCGGCGCGCTTTGCAGAAAATCTGCGCGGCGTAGTCCTGTGACAAGTGAGGCTGGGCAATCAATGCGGTGCAGCTTCGGTCTTCGTCACCGGTCAGCAGGGTCGCGTCGAACCAGCGTTTGAACCGCTCGCGACTGTCTGTCGGGCCTGCAAGCTGTACCAGAGACTGAGCCGGATCAGCCGCTCCAAGCTGCATCAGCCTGTCCAAACGTGCCAGCAAAAGCGTTTCTTCGGCCTCGGGCCCGGACGGCGCGCGCGCTTCGGACAACAGCAAGGTAAACAGAAGGCGCTGCATGGCGGGGTTGTACTTGACCGGGACTCGGGCAATCAATTCCGCTAGGCGGTCCGTATCGCTGTTCTGCCAAAGGCCGATAGGCAGGCCGGTTACGTTCGACGATACAAGGCCCAAGGGCTGCGAAAGCGTCTCTAGCCGCGTGACCTCAACCTCTGGCCCAAGACCTGTCTGGGTAACAGGCGGCTCAAGCAAAACTGTACCGGGCAGGTTTTCGGGCGGCTCGCTTAACCACTCAATAACGGAAAGAGGTTCCTGCTGCGCCTGTACCGAAGTAGCAAGAAACAGCGCAGCAACTGCGGCCTTATTCGACATTCAGGATTACCGGCTCTCGTATCTCTTGCTGTGGGGCAGAAAAGTCCGCGCCAAAGATCGGACCCAGATAGGCATAGCCCACCAGCCCGATGAAACACAGGCAAACCAGATATATCAGGAACTTGATCAGACGACCCATTGCTCAACGCTGCCTCAATTTTGTGTTTTGACCAAGTTATAACTGGCATTTTTCTTAAGATCACGTCATTCACGGTGAAATGAGCGAAATTAAGCATAACACCGCGACGTCCGAACCCATTCAGAGCTTCAAACTGCACAAAACGGTGGTTTTGGTCGGCATGATGGGGGCTGGGAAGACTGCTGTGGGTCGTGCCTTGGCCGCAAAGCTTGGCGTTCCGTTCTTGGATAGCGATGCCGAGATCGAATCGGCTGCCAATATGACCATACCGGAAATCTTTGAACGTGACGGTGAGCCTTTCTTCCGCGCGAAGGAAAGTCAGGTCATTGGGCGGCTTCTGGACGAGGAAAAGGGTATCTTGTCCACCGGTGGGGGCGCGTTTCTAGCCGGTCAGAATCGCCAGATTATTACCGAGCGTGGGGTTTCGGTCTGGTTAAAAGCAGACCTGAACGTGCTGTGGAACCGGGTCAAGCACAAGGACACGCGGCCTTTGCTGCGCACGGACGACCCTCATGCGACGTTGCGCGCCTTGTACGAGGAACGTGTGCCGGTCTATTCGCAGGCCGACCTCGCCGTGACTTCTGATGGTGAGACGTCGATTGAAAATATGGTGGACAGGGTCGTCGATGCTTTGACGACTCGCCCGGATGTTTTGGAACGGAAATAATGCACCAAACCGTACATGTTGAGCTGGGTGAGCGATCCTACGATGTTGAGATCGGGCCTGATTTACTGAGCCAGTCAGGGAAGATGATCGCGCCATTGCTCAACCGTCAAAAGGTTGCGGTACTGACGGACGAAAACGTGGCAGCCTTGCATTTGGACGCGCTGCGCGAAGGTCTGGCTGCTGCGGGGATCGAGATGTCGGCGCTGGCTCTGCCAGCTGGGGAAGCCACCAAGAGCTGGCCGCATTTTGAGCGCGCGGTCGAATGGTTGCTGGCCGAAAAAGTCGAACGCCGCGATGTTGTCGTGGCTCTTGGGGGCGGCGTTATCGGTGATCTGGCAGGCTTTGCCGCCGCTGTGTTGCGGCGCGGTGTGCGGTTCGTGCAGATCCCGACCTCGTTGCTGGCACAGGTGGACAGTTCGGTCGGGGGGAAAACGGGGATCAACGCGCCGCAGGGGAAAAACCTGATCGGGGCGTTTCATCAACCGTCACTGGTACTGGCCGACACCTCGGTCTTGGGCACAATGACCCAGAGGGATTTCCTGTCGGGCTATGGCGAGGTCGTTAAATACGGTCTTCTGGGCGATGCCGAGTTCTTTGAGTGGCTTGAGGCCAACGGGACCGAAGTGTCGGGCGGCGACATGGCCGCGCGCGTCCGGGCCGTGACGCGATCGGTCCAGATGAAGGCCGATATCGTGGCGCGAGACGAGACCGAACAGGGCGATCGCGCCTTGCTGAACCTTGGCCACACGTTCTGTCATGCGTTGGAGGCCGCAACCGGCTATTCGGACCGCTTGCTGCACGGCGAGGGTGTAGCCATTGGTTGCGCGCTTGCGTTTGAGCTGTCGTCGCGCCTTGGCTTGTGCGCACAGGAAGACCCCAGCCGCGTTCGCGCGCACCTGCGTCAGATGGGCATGAAAACGGATCTTGCCGACATTCCGGGTGATCTTCCGGGGGCAGAGGCGTTGGTCGATCTGATGGCGCAAGACAAAAAGGTCATAGACGGTCAGTTGCGTTTCATTCTGGCACGAGGAATCGGGCAGGCGTTCGTAACCTCGGATGTCCCGCGCGAAGCTGTCTTGTCGGTGCTCGAGGACGCTCTGGCCGTCGCCTGATCAGCGTCCCCGGATGACCATCAACTCACCGATGTTTTCGCGCGTAATGTAGCCCACCATGTGACCGGCCTTGGTACAAACCGCTATGGCGGGCGCGCCCTTGTGCAGACCTTCCAGAACAGCCTCCAACCCGCTGGTGAGTTCGACCTGTGGAATATCGGCCTCCATTATGGATGTGGCGGGATCTGATCGCGGAGTTTCCGCGGCCAGGGCCGCAAACAGGCGGTTACGGGTAACGAAACCCCTGAGCGTTCCGTCTGTGTCCAACACCGGAAACTCATGCTGCGTGGTGTGTATGACGGCTTGGGCGGCCGTCGCCAAGGTGTCCGAAGGCGACAGCGACTGGTATTCGGTGATCATCGCATCGCGCGCCATAACCTGCCGCGCGACAGATCGCATGGCCACGTCCTGACTTTCCGCATTGGCTGCAACGAAGACAAAAACAGCGATCAGGACCAGCAGCGGATTGCCCATGCTGAGCCCAAGAAAGCCGAAGCCCACAGCGACCGCTTGTCCGGCAAACGCCGCGACCCGAGTTGCTTTGACGCGATCCATTTTAAGGCAAAGCAAGGCGCGGAATACCCGTCCGCCGTCCATCGGAAAGGCTGGTATCATGTTGAAGGCAGCCAACAGCAGATTGATATAGGCCAGCCGGTTCAGAAGGCCGGGGGCTGTGCTGTCGATCTGCGTCATCGTCTCGAAAGGCATTCCGGCCCCGAAAGCGATCAGAATGATCCAGATGACGATGTTTACAGCGGGGCCGGCAAGGGCGACCCAGACTTCCTGTATCGGGTTTTCCGGCATTCTCTCAAGCCGGGCCAGACCGCCAATGGGCAGCAGGGTAATGTCAGGTGTCTTGATCCCGAAGCGCCGGGCCATAAGCGCATGGCCGAATTCATGCGCCACAACACAGGCAAACAGCGCGAGCACGAAGATCAGGTTCTCGACGGCCGCCGACATGCCGCCGCTGGAATAGGCCGCGAAACCGACCCAGGCCAGCAGCAGGAAAAAGGTGACGTGGACCTTCAGTTCCGACCCAAATAATCGGCCGAGTGAGAAGGACCACGTCATCACTAATCTCCGTTTTTCTTAGAACGGAATCTCGTCGTCGTCGATTCCGCCAGATGCCGGGGCAGGGGAGCCCGAGGGCGCGCCGTAAGGGTCGCCATAACCGCCGCCAGCCTGACCGCCGCCATAGCTACCTGATTGACCACTGCCGTATCCACCGCCGCCGCCACCTTCGCCGCGCGCGTCCAGCATAACCAGCGTCGAGCCGAAGCCCTGCAAGACGACCTCGGTCGAATAGCGATCCTGACCGGATTGATCTTGCCACTTGCGCGTCTGCAACTGCCCCTCAAGGTAAACTTTGGAGCCTTTACGCAGGTACTGCTCGGCCACACGAACAAGCCCTTCGTTGAAAATCGCAACCGAGTGCCATTCGGTCCGCTCACGGCGTTCGCCCGTATTGCGGTCCTTCCAAGTTTCAGAAGTGGCGATGCGCAGGTTGCAGACTTTGCCGCCGTTCTGGAACGTTCTAACTTCGGGATCTCGGCCAAGATTTCCCACCAGAATGACCTTGTTGACTGAGCCTGCCATGTATTTCCCCGTTCTAGACTGAATTTGATGCGCCCGAATCTGACGCCGAGTATCTCTGCGACCCTATACGGCCTGCGGCGTGGTTAAAACACAGTTGATGAACATGCGCCGGATGGAAAAACACTCGGAAATTTTTACCAAGCTTTCATTTTTCGTTGAAATATCTATACTCAGTCGGGTTCGTGGACGAGCGGGATTGGCATTAATGCGTTTTCTGGTTGGTTGGTTTTTAGGGTTTTGCCTTGTGCTGGTCTCAGTTCCGGCTGCGGCTCAGACATTGTCTACCAAAAGCCGCAAGGACATTTTTCTCAAGCAGGCCAAGATATTGGACACCCGCGCCGCGACCCAGTACCGCGATTCCGAACGCCTGAAGCCGAAACGAAAAACAGCCACGGGCAATTTCAACAAACGTTACAACGGTAAGTACCGCGGACAATACCTTTCTCTGGCACGTCAAGCGGCCCGCAAGCACAATGTCCCCGAAGAGCTGTTTCTGCGGCTTGTTCAGCAGGAAAGCGGATGGAACCCCCATGCGGTATCGCACAAGGGCGCGCTGGGTCTTGCGCAGTTGATGCCCGGCACTGCGCAGCTTTTGGGCGTGAACCCTCACGATCCCAAGCAAAACCTTGAAGGTGGTGCGCGTTACCTGTCGTGGCAATATCGCAAGTTCAAATCCTGGCGTTTGGCATTGGCGGCCTATAACGCGGGTCCTCAGGCGGTCGAAAAGCACGGCGGAGTTCCGCCGTACAAAGAAACCCAGAACTACGTGAAAGTCATCTGGGGCGGGTAACCGCAGGGACTTAAGAATACAGAACCGGCACAATGACCGGTTCTTTCCGTAATCTCTCTTATTCTGCCGCGATTTTGATGACAGGTTCCATCCGGGCAAGAATATCCTCGGCCAGATGACATTTTACCTGATGCCCATCCGCAAGCGTCTTAACGGGCGGCACGTCTTGTTCACAGCGCCCATCTGGAACCTCTGACTTCCAGCGGCACCGTGTTTGGAAGGGGCAGCCGGGTGGAGGGCTCATCGCCGACGGAATGTCGCCTTCAAGAACGATATGTTGTTTTTCGATCGACGTATCGGCGATCGGGACAGCACTCAGCAGAGCTTCAGTATATGGATGATACGGTGGTGAAAATACCTGATCCGTCGTCCCCAGTTCGACCACATGGCCCAGATACATCACCATCACCCTGTCGCTGAGGTATCGCACAATGGACAGGTCATGGCTGATGAACAAAAGCGTGGTTTTGTGCTCGCGCTGAATCTCCATCAGCAGGTCTGTGACCGCAGCTTGCACCGACACATCCAAAGCCGAGACTGGTTCGTCTGCAACCACGATCCGCGCGTCTCCGGCAAAGGCGCGGGCAATACCGACACGCTGTTTCTGCCCACCTGACAACTGCCGAGGCATCCGATCGGCAAAGGCGCGGGGAAGCTTAACCAGGTCCAAAAGCTCCAGCATCCGCTTCTTGCGTTCAGCCTCGGAATTCCCAACGCCGAAAATCTCCAGCGCCCGGATGATCTGGCGACCGACGGTCATGGACGGGTTCAGCGTGTCGAACGGGTTCTGGAAAACCATCTGCACTTCGCCAACAGTCTTGGCGTCGCGCTCCTCGATCGGCACAGCTTCGATGTTGCGGTTATCCAGCAAAATCTGGCCGTCCGTCGCTGTTTCCAGCCCCATCAGAACCTTGGCAAAAGTGGATTTGCCACAACCCGACTCACCTACGATGGCCAAGGTCTCAGACTCATGAGCCTCGAAACTCAGCGTCTCATTCGCTTTCACAACCTTCTTCTCACCGCCACCGAACAGGGCATTCGCGGCCACCTCATAGTATTTCTTGAGGTTGTCCATCTTCAGAACGGTGCGACCGATTTCGGCTTTTTCTTTCTGCTCCGACACGGTGATCGGCGCGTTCCAATCGATCTCCTTGAACTTCAGGCACCGCGTATGGTGGCGGTCATTACCCGGCACAGCCTCCATCAGAATGTTCTGCGCGTCACACCGACCTTCCTCGAAATAGTCGCAGCGCGGGCCGAAATTACACCCCGGTGGACGTTCATGCGGCAAAGGGAAGTTTCCAGGAATTGCCACCAGAGGCCGCGCGTTCTTGTCAGCCCCGGGAAGGGGGATCGAGCGGAACAGCGCCTGTGTATAGGGATGCTGCATCTCGTCAAACACATCATGGATTGATCCGCGCTCAACCGCTTCACCGGAATACATCACGCAAAGCCGGTCGCAAGTCTCCAGCACCAGACCCAGATTGTGCGAGATAAACAGCATCGAAGTGCCGTATTTCTTACCCAGGTCCTTGACCAACTCGACCACGGCTGCCTCAACCGTCACGTCCAGCGCCGTTGTCGGTTCGTCCAATATCAGAAGTGCAGGCTTCGACATCAGCGCCATTGCGATCACGATCCGCTGTTGCTGACCCCCCGACAACTGATGCGGGAATGAGTTCAACATTCGCTCGGGGTCAGGCAGGCGCACATCTGTGACGACCTCAAGCGCCCGGGCATAGGCTTCTTCCGCACCGACGCCTTCGTGGATCATCGGCACTTCCATCAACTGCTTGCCGATCTTCATTGCCGGGTTCAACGAGGCCATCGGCTCCTGATAGATCATCGCGATCTCGTTGCCGCGAATGTCGCGCAGCTCGTCCGATGTCATCTCGGCCAGATCACGCCCCTTGAACTTGATGGTACCGCCCACGATGCGCCCATTCTTGCCAAGATCCTGCATGACCCCCAGCGCAACGGTGGATTTGCCGCATCCGGATTCGCCAACCAGTCCGACAGCCTCTCCGGGCTGCACACTGACCGAGAAGTCCATCACAGCCGGGATCTCGCGCAAACGGGTAAAGAACGAAATCGACAGCTTGTCGATCTCGAGGATGGGGCCATCATAATCCGCCAGTTTGTTCATCTTGTTTGCTCCTCGCCAAATTTTGGGGGATCCCCTGCTTCATCTGGCTAAAAATATCCCGGGGGGTCCGGGGGGCTGGCCCCCCGGCCGCTTTCACATCAATCCTTCAGGCTTTCCTCACGCAGACCGTCGGCCAGCAAGTTCAACCCAAGAACAAGCGTCAACAGAGCCAGCGCAGGCGGCAGGGCAGGATGGAGATAGATCGACAGCAGCTTACGCCCCTCGTTGATCGTTGACCCCCAGTCCGGGCTTTCCGGCGGCAGTCCTAGCCCAAAGAAACCCAAAGTCCCCAAAAGGATGGTGGTGTACCCAATCCGCAGACAGAAATCGACGATCAGCGGACCCCGCGCATTTGGCAGGATTTCCCACAGCATGATGTACCACGGCCCTTCGCCGCGTGTCTGGGCAGCGGCGACATAGTCGCGGGTTTTGATGTCCATCGCCAACCCGCGCACGATGCGGAACACAGTTGGAGAGTTGACAAAAACCACCGAGACAAAGACCACCAGAATCCCTCCGGGCACGTCAAAAAGGTCCAGATAGGTCGGAAGTCCCCAAATGCTGTAGTTGTCTGTGTTAACGATGTATCCATTCGTTGAGATCAGCGACAGATACTGCCACAACGCGACACCCAGAACACCGATCAATAGCGGTGTTCGGAACTTGGGCCTCGTGTAAAAGCGCGAGTTCAGTAAAACACCAAGGAAAATGATCGGAAAGACGAACAGAACGGCCGCCATATAGTTCGGCACACCTGTTGCCACGATCTCGGGCGTGACCAGCAGATAGAACAGCAAGATGACAGGGAAGGCCAGGATCAGGTTCGCCAGGAAGGACAGCAGCGTGTCCAGACGACCGCCGTAGTAGCCGGCAGGCAGGCCCAGCGTGATACCGACCATAAAGGCAAACATCGTCGCCAGCGGCGCAATCTGAACGACGATCCACGCCCCTTTGACCATGCGGCTGAACACGTCCCGAGCAAGATTGTCGCCGCCCAGTAGATACCAGGCGTATTCTCCTTCTTCGACGCTGGGCAATGGCGTTCCGGGCACCTTGTTTTTCATACCCGACACCTGCGAGAGCGGTTCATGCGTCACGATCAGGTCCAGGGCGCCAAAGATACCGGTAAACACCCAGAACATCACAAGACCAAAGCCGATCATACCAATCGGGCTGTCAAACAGTTTGCCGTACAAACCCAGCTTGCGCTTGAACGCGATCGACATGGCGTAGAGAAGGACCAGCGACAACCAGACGGGCAGGAATTGTTGGGCCATGGCCCCGATGATGCCGGCGCTTGTGCCCATCAGGATGCCTAAAACAATGTAGGCAACGCCCAGACCGACGCTTGCAAGAAAACTAAAGCGCAGCACGGTTTGGATGAGATTCCGCACGCCCGACCCTGACGTCAGTGTCCCATCCGGGTTCACGGTCATCTGGGGTTCCGGCAGGATGATGCTGGCCAGTATCCAGGCCAGGATCGAAACGACCATCAGTGCCAAAGCAATGGCCAGTAACGGGTTCAGGAAGGCGATAGAGCCGGTCCAGGAAAGTGGTTCCATGATCTATCCCTCCTTACGAAATGCGGATGCGTGGGTTGAGGTAGACATAGCCGATATCCGAGATCAGCTGCGTTACCAGCACCACAAAGACCGACACGACCGAGATGGCCAGCAACAGTTGGATGTCGTTGTTGCCGGCGGCCTGAACCAGCGCCCAGCCAAAGCCCTTGTAGTTGAACAGGGTCTCGACGATCACCACACCATTCAGCAGCCATGGGAACTGCAGCATGATGACGGTGAACGGTGCGATCAGCGCATTGCGCAGCGCGTGTTTCATGACGATGTTCGGGAACGAGACGCCCTTCAGTCGGGCGGTTCGGATGTACTGCGCGGTCATGACCTCGGTCATCGAGGCACGGGTCATGCGGGCGATATACCCCATGCCGTATAGTGAAATGGTCAACACTGGCAGGAAGAAGTTCTCAAAAGTCGGATTTTCCATCGCTTGCGTGGCCGTTCCCTTGAACCATTTCAACCCGACAGCGGACGAGGTGAAAATCGCAATGAAGATAACACCAGACACGTATTCGGGCGTTGCTGTGGTAGTGATCGCAAAGGTCGAAAGTGTCCGGTCAGTGGCCGACCCTTCTTTCATGCCAGCCAGAATTCCAAGGATCAAAGCCGACGGGACCATCAGCAGCATCACCCAGAACATCAAACGGCCCGTAAGGGCCAGGCGATTGCCCACAACAGTCGAGACTTCTTCTTTGAACACGGTCGAATAGCCCCAATACCCCTGCAGGATGCCGCAGAAATTGGGGGACTCTTCGGCGGTCTTGCCGGGCAGAATACATCTGCCTTGCACGGTGCCGTCTTCATTTGTGTGCCTGTAAGAAGGAAGCACTCCCAGCCACTCGCCGTATTTTATGGGCGTTGGCTGGAGGTATCCGCCTTTTTCCAGAAAGCTTTCGACTTGCTCGTCCGACATCCTGAAATTGCCCTGCGTTTTCGCAAGCTTTTCAAGGTTCGGGTAGAGGTTGGTCAGAAAGAAGACCAGGAAGGTAAGGCACAGTGCGGTCAACAGCATAATGCCGACGCGCCTTAATATGAAAAGTCCCATGGTAGCCCCTGTTGGTAGGCTAGCGTGACGGTCGTTTCGCCGCACGCGTCGCTGTTATTTTGGTCGCCGTAGTCAGGACGAAAAGGCCGCACCCAACAGGCGCGGCCTTATGTTTTTTGGCTTACGAGACGATGCCGAACTTATACAGCTGTGGCAGGTCCGCGATGTGCTTTTCTACGCCCACCATGTTGTCACGGTGGTGGCGCATTGCGGTCCTCCAATACGGCTGGATGACGACGCCTTCGTCGATCATGATCGCCTGCAGCTTGGCCATCACCTCGCGGCGCTTGTCGACGTCCGCGATCGAGTTCGCTTCGGCCAGCAGCGCATCGAACTCGTCATTGGCAAAGCCGGACTCGTTCCAGGCCACTCCGGACTTGTAGGCCAGCGCCAGAACCTGAGTGCCCAGCGGACGGTGGTTCCAGTTGGTCGACGAGTAGGGGTACTTGGTCCAGTCGTTCCAGAAGGTCGAGCCGGGCAGGATCGTGTGCTTGGCCTTGATGCCGGCGTCGTTCAACTGTGCGACGACAGCCGCCGTGGTGTTGCGGCGCCAGTCATCGTCGATGGACTGAACTTCATGCTCGAAATCGCCCATGCCCGCCTCGTCCATCAGGGCCTTCGCCGCGGCTGGATCATAGGGGATACGGGTTACGGCCGAGTCATGTTCAGGATGCATCGGACCAACGTGGCAGTTGTCGGCGGGAATGCCGTAACCTGACATGCCAAGTTCCAGACAGACTTCGTTATCGACCGCCATGGCCAGAGCCTGACGGACACGCTTGTCGCCATAGATCTTGTTGCCGTTCTCGTCTTCGGCCAACTGGTTCGGGCGAATGACGATGGTAAAGCCCGACGGGATTTCTGAGCGAACCAAGCCGATGCCGTCAAAGATGTCGACAAACTCGCCGACCGACTCCCAGTTCATGTCGATTTCTTCGGCTTCATACGCCGCCAGGAACGCTGCGGGGTCAGTGCCGTAGTCAATGAACTCGATCCGGTCGATGTAGCCGCCCTTGCCGGCCTCGTATCCCCACCAGTCGAATTCTTCGTTACGCACGAGAACGCCTTTGACGCCGACTTCGTGGCTTTCGGGGATCATGAAGCCTGTTCCGACCGGATTGGCCAGCATGTTGTTCGCGTCAAAGCTGCTGTGCACGATGGCAGCGGGATAGTCGGCCATGCCCGGAATGATGGTGATGTCCGGTGCGTTGCACTTCAACTTTACAGTGTGGGAGTCGACAACGGTGATTGCGCCATCTGCCGCTTTCTGGGTGCCCTCATCAATCAGGGACGCCATGCGGGACGCCATCGAGTTGCCCTCGAGACCGGCGTCGCACCAGCCTTCGATGTTGCGTGCCACGTCTTCCGCTGTGAAATCGTCGCCGTTGTTCCACTTGACGCCCTGGCGAACGTTCAGAGTGTATTCCGTCGCATCATCGTTGGCTTCCCAGCTTTCCAGCAGCATGGGCTGGAACGAACCGTCGTTGTTGTATTCGACCAGATATTCCAGCCAACCTGCGGTGTAGGTGGCGATCTGAGTCCAGTCGTAGGTGCGCGGATCCTTCAGGGCGCGAACTTCCATCTGGTAGCGGATTGTGCCGCCGCGCTGGGGTTCTTGGGCGGCTGCAGGCGAATGCAGACCGATCAGTCCATAGGCGGCAGGTACAGCGACGCCCAGGGCAGTCGCGCGTGCCATGAATTCGCGCCGGCTAAGCTTACCGTTGCGATATTCCTGCGCGTGCATTTCCGCCGCCCAGTGCATCGGTGCTCCGGTCAAGGTTTGATTTTTCATTTATGTCTCTCCCTGTGACATAGTTTTTTATTGCTGAGTTCTTGAACCGCTCAGACCCGATTTGATCGGGTAGCAGGTTCTCTGGTTCTTGTTTTTTGGAATATGAACATCCCCATAACCACATTCCGCACCAGAATTTGGATCAGGTCAACGCTCGAAATCGTCATTCAGGATACAAAAACGACATCGGCGGCCTCAGTTAGTCGGCAATGACCTCCTTGGGGCTGGGTGCCTGACTGACCCTTTGACGGGATCAGTCGCGCGGATTCGGTGATTAGGGGAAGGCCGTGAACTAGGAGAAACCAGACCGCCCGTCACCTGAGGTATCACTTTGAGAAATCTACCCGATTCCAGTTTTTCATCCGCGCCCGGAACCATGTTCGTTGGCGTTTGGCAAACTGGCGCGTCGAGATTGTCGCGCGTTCGCGTGCGTCTTGCAGCGTCATTTGTCCCTTGAGGTAGGCCATCAACTCGGGAACCCCGATCGCCTTAAAGGAAGGAAGCGACGGATCGTACCTGTCCTGCATGGCTTTGACTTCTTCCAGGGCACCTGAGTCCAACATCATGTCAAAACGGCGTGTGATCCTGTCCAGAAGCCATTGTTTGTCCACATCAAACACAATGGGGACCGCGTCTTGCAGATTTAGCGCCGGAGGGGGGGTATCTGCCTGCCAGTCGCTTAGGCTTCGGCCCGTTGCGTGCTGCACTTCCCACGCCCGTTGAACGCGAGCACGATTTTGCGTGTCAATGCGCGCTAGCGTTCCAGCGTCGACGCCTTTCATAAGGGACTGCAGGTCCAACTTGTCCGCCTCGGACCGAATTTCGGCGGGTGTCGGCGGAATGTCCGCCATACCTTCGGTTAGGGCAGAGAAATAAAGCCCGGTGCCGCCAACTATAATTGGCCTCTGATCAACAGCCAGCAGCGGCTTGACCTCGCGCAGCCAATGACCGGTCGAGTACTCCTGATCATATGCGATGTGACCGTATAGCAAGTGCGGCGCGCGCGCCTCATCTTCGATTGACGGCCGGGCTGAAATCACGCGCCAGCAATCGTAAACCTGACTGGCATCCGCATTCACGATGACGCCCCCGAACCGTTCAGCGATCTCCAAGGCAAGCGCGGATTTTCCAGAGGCCGTTGGCCCGGCGATCAGCACCGGAGCACCCTCGGGAATCTTCGGCAGGCGATCCAGAATCTGCTGTGTTTCAGGCTTGGTCATCCCGGCACGCCTCATTCCTTACCATCCGCATTGAACCTGCCGAGGTTTTGCTTCATTTTGCGCCGGAATTAAACCCGTGCCAGCCCGGAGCGCAACATGAGCCTTTCCCCGACAACCGACACAGTTGAACCCCCGAAAACAACGTACAAGCGCGTGATGCTGAAAATATCCGGCGAAGCGCTTATGGGGGATCAAGGCTTTGGCCTGCACCCGCCAACCGTTCAGCGTATCGCGCAAGAGGTGAAATCCGTTCACGATCTGGGCGTTGAAATCTGCATGGTCATTGGCGGCGGCAACATTTTCCGCGGCCTGAGCGGTTCGGCACAGGGGATGGAGCGGACGACCGCTGACTATATGGGAATGCTGGCGACCGTGATGAACGCACTTGGGATGCAGTCCGCCTTGGAAGAAATCGGCGTATTTACCCGTGTTATTTCGGCCATTCGGATGGACGAGGTGTGTGAACCCTACATCCGCCGCCGCGCCGTTCGCCACCTTGAGAAAAAGCGGGTTTGCATTTTTGCGGCCGGGACCGGAAACCCTTACTTTACCACTGACACTGCCGCGACGCTGCGCGCCAACGAAATGGCGTGCGAGGCGATCTTCATGGGCAAAAACGGTGTCGATGGCGTGTATGACAAAGACCCCAAAGAACATGCGGACGCCGTGCGCTATGATACCGTGACCTATGACGACGTGCTGGCCAAGCGACTGCGGGTCATGGATGCATCGGCCATTGCGCTTGCACGGGACAACAACCTGCCGCTGATCGTTTTTGGCCTGGATGAGCCGGGCGGCTTCCGTGGTATTCTCGCGGGTGAGGGGACTTACACCAAGGTTCAGGGTTAAATTACCCAAATCACGTAACAAAGCCGGGCTGAAACGCCCGGCTTTTTTTGTCGCGATTGCAGGCCTGCTTGACGGCAAATGGTGTTGTGGGCAATTTGGCGCTGTTCTTGTGAACCGCAAGGGCTGCCGGTGCTTCATAAGTGCGGGCTGGGCTGGAAGACCTGCCATGATTTCCGAGGGGACCGAAATCATGCTCGTGCTCCTCATGGATTGACGCGCATGATCAAGGAGTCCCGTGCCATGAGCACTCTGGATATCAATTTTGTACGGTCACAGTTCCCGGCGTTTTCCGAACCCAGTCTGCAAGGGCAGGCGTTTTTTGAGAATGCAGGCGGTTCCTACACCTGCAAACCGGTTCTTGACCGGCTGACCCGTTACTATACCCAGCGTAAGGTTCAGCCCTACGGCCCCTATGAGGCCAGCCGTTTGGCGGGTGACGAAATGGACGAGGCCCGCAGTCGGATGGCCGCTATTCTGGGCGTTGAGACGGAAGAGCTGAGCTTTGGCCCATCAACCACTCAGAACACCTATGTTCTGGCGCAGGCATTCCGCCAATGGATGAAACCCGGCGAGGCTATTGTTGTCACCAATCAGGATCATGAGGCGAACTCGGGTCCGTGGCGTCGACTTGCGGATGACGGCATTGAAATCCGTGAGTGGCAGATCGATCCCGAGACCGGATCCCTGAACCCGCATGATCTTGAACACCTGCTGGATGAAAAGGTGCGTCTGGTCTGTTTCCCGCACTGCTCGAACGTGATCGGAGAGATCAACCCGGTTACCGAAATTACGGCCATCGCGCATGCGGCGGGCGCTTTCGTCTGCGTCGACGGCGTTTCATACGCGCCGCACGGGTTTCCGAATGTCGGTGACCTTGGGCCGGATATCTACCTGTTTTCCGCCTACAAGACCTATGGGCCGCATCAGGGCTGCATGGTGGTCCGAAAATCTCTGGGTGATCTGCTGCCCAATCAGGCGCATTATTTTAACGCGGATGTGCTGTATAAACGCTTTACACCCGCCGGTCCAGACCACGCCCAAATCGCGGCAAGCGCAGGTATGGCGGACTACGTTGACCTTCTGTGTGACCATCACAATGGGCCTGACAGCGATGCGACCGAACGCGGTGCCTTTGTCCACGACCTGATGCGTGCGCAAGAAGTGGCTTTGCTTCAGCCGGTTCTGGACGCGGTCAAGGATCGCAACGCCGTTCGACTGATTGGAACGTCGGATGCAAGCAGACGAGCCCCGACTGTTGCGATGGCCCTGACGCGCAACGCCGAGCAGGTCGCGGCTGATCTCGTGGACTACGGTATCATGGCTGGCGGAGGAGACTTCTACGCCGTGCGCCCGCTGCAGGCGATGGGGGTCGATTTGGCCCAAGGCGTGCTGCGGGTCAGCTTCACGCACTACACCTCTCAGCAGGAAATTGATCAATTATTGAATGCACTTGACGCCGTTTTGTGATCCGGTTTTGGCTCTGTTTCGTAGACCGAAGAAAACAGGGCGAAAATGGAAAACGAGCGGCCACCGATTATTGTTTGGTTCCGACGGGACTTGCGTCTGTCGGACCATCCGGCGCTGACGGCTGCGGTCGCCTCAGGACAGCCGGTTATTCCCTTGTTTATTTTGGATGATCAGGCCGAGGCGCTTGGGGCTGCACCCAAATGGCGTTTGGGATTGGGCGTGGATGCACTGGCGCAGTCGCTGAACAATCTGGGCAGTCGTTTGGTTCTGCGTCGCGGGCACGCTCTTGCGGTTCTTGAAGACCTTATCTCGCAAACAGGCGCAACGGCTGTCTACTGGTCCCGTGCCTATGATCCCGACGCAATTGCGCGCGATACCGATGCAAAGTCGCGGTTGTCGGATCAGGGTGTAAAGGCACAATCCTTCGCAGGTCATCTGCTGTTTGAACCTTGGACTGTTGCAACCAAATCCGGTCAGCCGTTCCGCGTTTTCACACCGATGTGGAGGGCAGTACAGGGCCGGGATGTTGCGTCACCCGAACCTGCCCCTGCAACGCTGAGGGGGCCGCAGAACTGGCCGGGATCGGACGATCTGTCAGAGTGGAACCTGGCTTCGGGCATGAACCGAGGGGCGGCAATTGTGGCCCCACACGTGCGGGCAGGCGAAACCACCGCGATCAAAGCATTGCACGGTTTCTTGGATCGGATTTCGTATTACTCCGAAAACAGGGACCGGCTGGATCGCGATGCAACGTCAAATCTGTCCGAATACCTGTCTTTAGGGGAAATCAGTCCACGCACTGTTTGGCACACGGTTCAAAACGCGGCGATGACCGGAGTGTCAGGGACCGATGCATTCTTGCGTCAGCTTGTGTGGCGAGAGTTCGCATATCACCTGATGTTTCATACGCCACACCTGTTGACCGAGAATTGGAAACCAGAGTGGGAGGCGTTTCCGTGGAATACGGACGTCACCCGCCCCGAGGTGATCGCATGGCAAACGGCAAAAACCGGGATTCCGGTTGTGGACGCAGCGATGCGCCAGATGTACGTGACCGGCCGAATGCACAATCGGGCGCGCATGATCACAGCCAGCTACTTGACCAAGCATCTGATGACGCATTGGAAAATCGGGATGAGGTGGTTTGATGACTGTCTGATCGATTGGGATCCGGCCTGTAACGCGATGGGTTGGCAGTGGGTTGCAGGCTCGGGCCCGGATGCTTCGCCGTTCTTTCGGATATTTAACCCGCTGACACAGCAGGAGAAATTTGATCCGAATGGGGTATATGTGCGCAAATGGATTGCCGAAGGGCAATCAAACCCGCCCGCGTCGGCGCTTGCGTATTTTGACGCCGTTCCACGCGCATGGGGCATCTCTGAGACGGACTTGTATCCAAACCCGATTGTTGAATTGCCTGTCGGCCGCGCGCGAGCGCTCGCGGCTTATGAAGGCCGAAAAAGCCAGTAAGGAACTGAAAACTTGCCAGAAACACAAACTCGTCCTAGCCTGAAACAGCAACCGCACAGGGGAAAGCGGATGATCCATACGACGACAGAAGGGCAAAAGGGCCTGCCGAGGTATTTCGGTCAAGTTCTGAAAATGCTGAACAAGATGGAATCCGGGCGATTGGACATCGCTCTGCCGGACGGTCGCATCTTTCGGTCAGAAGGCGCCAGGCCCGGACCGGTCGCGCGGGTGGATATTCACAACCCCGACGTTTTCGCACGCCTGATCCGTGAAGGTGAGCTGGGCTTTTCCGACGCCTATCTGGAAGGAGACTGGAGCACTCCGGACCTGCGGTCTTTCATGGATCTTGTGCATTTGGGCACCGAAACGGTCTATGACGATTTCACCGGTAAGTTCCTTGTTCAAGCATATGAGCGTCTGCGGTTCTGGTTGCACGGCAACAGCCGGAAACAGGCGAAAAAGAACATCTCGTATCATTACGATTTAGGTAATGATTTCTATGCGTTGTGGCTGGATGATACGATGACGTATTCCAGCGCTTTGTTTGAGACGGGGCAGGAAAGCCTCGAAAATGCGCAAACGGCGAAATATGCCAGTTTGGTCGATGAAATGGGTGCGAAACCCGGAGATCATATCCTTGAGATCGGATGCGGTTGGGGCGGATTTGCAGAATATGCCGCGAAGGAGCGTGGTTTGCGGGTCACAGGGCTTACGATCAGTGAAGAACAGTTGAAGTTTGCCCGGCAGAGGATTGAAAAAGCTGGGCTATCAGAGATGGTCGAGTTCAAGCTACAAGACTATCGGGACGAGCGTGGCCAATATGATGGTATCGCTTCGATTGAGATGTTTGAAGCGGTCGGACAAAAATACTGGCCTGTCTATTTTGAAACAGTCCGAGAACGCCTCAAGCCAGGTGCGCAGGCAACGCTGCAGATCATAACCGTAGCCGATCACAGGTGGGATGTTTATCGAAACGGCGTTGATTTCATTCAGAAATACATATTCCCCGGTGGGATGCTACCGGCACCTTCTGTGTTGAAGGAACAGGTTTCGCAGGCGGGGTTGAACGTCGTGACGTCGAAAGAGTTCGGCAAGAGCTATGATCTGACTCTGCGGCGGTGGTACGAAACGTTCAACGACAAGTGGGATGTGATTGCCGACATGGGGTTTGATGAGCGTTTTCGCCGCATGTGGAATTATTATTTAACTGCCTGCGGCGCAGCCTTTGACACCGGTAATTGCGATGTGACACAGATTACTGTAGCGAAACCAGTGTAGTGAACGGACCCCTCTAATGCCCACCGCCTCACGTCTAATTGCCGCCGTCTGTCTTTTGGTGGTGGCTTTCCTCGTGTCGAGCATGATCATCACGAACGGGGAAGAAGGTAAGGATTACGGCGCGTTCACCTATATCAACATGTTTTTGGGCGTTGCCTGCGGATGGATGATCATGGGTCGGCGCGCTGGCAAAGGGTGGACCGCCGCAATCAACAATGGCTTGACTGGAATAGCTTCGTTGGTGTTTTGGGGGCTGTTCGTGCAGGGATGTTACGAAATGTTCCGTCTGGCCATGCGTCATAGATACGATGGCCCGTTTGAGGCGCTGCTGGCGATTTTCCAGATTGGCATCGAGTATGGTCGGCTGTTGCTGACACCCGAAATCCTTTTGACCTTGGCGATCGGTGCTCTTGTGGCGGGTCTTGCCACTGAGGAAGCCAGCCGCCGCTGGCGATAATTCTTCGTCTGAAACACGAGACTTCATTCCTTGTCTGATCTATTTTTCTACGGCACACTCCGACACTTGCCTCTGTTGGAACTGGTGTTGGGGTGTACGGTATTGCAACTCGACATCTGCAAAGCATCTTTGAACGGTCACGCCGTTTACGGGGTGCAAGGACAGGCTTTCCCGATGATTTTGACGGAAAAAGACAGCTTGGCTGACGGGCTTCTGGTGCGAGGGCTTGGCGATGAGGAACTCAATCGGCTGAGGTTCTATGAGGGTGGGTTCGATTATGACCTCAGAACGCAAAACATAGAGCTGCAAGATGGGTCGATGACCGAAGCCAGCGTCTTCTATCCCGAGTCAGAACATTGGATTCCCGATCAAATTTGGTCCTTGCGAAATTGGGTGGACACGTGGGGAGACGTCACCATGCTGGCCGCCGAAGAAGTCATGGATTTCTACGGTCGTGTGGATGCGGCCACGATTGCACAAAGTTTCCCGGCAATCCGAACCAGAGCGTGGGCGCGGCTTGCCGCCCGACAACGCCTCACGGGTGACCCGCGCAGTGTTGGCAAAGATGTCGTGGTGCATCAGCATCAAAGGGCCTACCTCAGCTATTTTGGGATGGACGAGCTTAGGGTGCAGCACCGCCAACATGACGGTTCAATGGGCGAAGTCCTGAACCGTAGTGGCTTGATGCAGGGTAGTGCGGTGGTCGTTCTGCCGTATGACCCGGTCCGAGACACGGTTTTGCTGGTCGAGCAATTCCGGGCTCCGGTCTTTCTGATAGGCGACCCGGAACCTTGGATGTGGGAACCTGTGGCCGGTATGATCGACCCTGGGGAAACGCCCGAGCAGGCCGCCCGCCGCGAGGCCGTGGAGGAGGCCCAGACACAACTTAGTGCTCTGGAATACGCAGGTGGCGCTTATTCTTCCAGTGGGTCATCGACTGAATTCATTCATCTCTATGTCGGACTCGCCGATCTTAATCGAACAATAGACAACGGCGGGGTTGCCTCGGAGGGCGAGGATATCCGAACGCAAATCATGCCGTTTGTCGAGTTTATGGACCATGTCGATGGCAACGGGTTCAAGGATTTGCCGCTGTTGTCGCTGGCCCATTGGCTTGCCCGTCACCGGAACCGGCTGCGCGCATAGTTATCGCCGCTTGTGGTTGTCGCGCGTCGACTGTAAATCTTCGTTGTTATGTAATGAAATGAGGGCGCCATGCGCATTGCACGAGACCTTGCTGACGCAGTAGGAAAAACGCCGTTGATCCGGCTGAAACGCATCAGCGAAGAAACCGGGTGTGAAATCCTTGGCAAGGCCGAGTTCATGAACCCCGGCCAATCGGTCAAGGACCGCGCGGCGCTGTATATCATCAAGGACGCCATCGCACGCGGTGAGCTGAAGCCCGGCGGAACGATCGTTGAAGGCACCGCAGGCAATACCGGAATCGGCCTTGCGCTGGTTGGGGCGTCGATGGGGTTCAAGACCGTTATCGTGATCCCGGAAACCCAGTCCGAAGAAAAGAAGGACATGCTGCGGCTTGCGGGGGCGCAACTGGTGCAGGTTCCGGCCGCCCCTTATCGCAACCCCAATAACTTCGTGCACTACTCGCGTCGTCTAGCCGAGGAGCTGGCGCAGTCCGAACCGAACGGTGCGATCTGGGCCAACCAGTTTGACAACGTGGCAAACCGTCAGGCGCATGTGGAAACCACTGGCCCCGAGATTTGGGAACAAACCGATGGTAAGGTCGATGGGTTTGTGTGCGCCGTTGGATCGGGCGGTACGCTGGCCGGAGTTGCTGACGCGTTGCAGCCCAAAGGCGTCAAGATCGGTCTGGTCGATCCGATGGGGGCAGGGCTTTATTCCTACTACACCACCGGTGAGATCGCGATGGAGGGAAGCTCGATCGCCGAAGGTATCGGTCAGGTGCGCATCACCAAGAACCTTGAGGGGTTCAAGCCGGACTATGCCCATCAGATGACGGACAACGAAGCGCTGCCCTACATCTTTAATCTGCTGCGCGAAGAAGGTCTGGTCATGGGCGGTTCGACCGCGATCAACATGGCCGGTGCCGTGCGATTGGCCAAGGATCTGGGGCCGGGGCATACCATTGTCACCATCCTGTGCGACTATGGCACGCGCTATCAGTCCAAGCTGTTCAACCCGGAATTCCTGCGTGAGAAAGAGCTGCCAGTCCCGGATTGGATGACCGAAGCGCCCCGCAGCATCCCCGGCGTGTTCGAGGACGTATGATGCTGCGGCAGGTCCGCCTGTTCCTAGCCCTGGTTTCGGTTTGTTTCGCCGTTTTGGGCGGCCCTGTCGCCGCCCAACTGACAGATCGACAAAGTGAATACTATCAGGGTTGGATTAAAACGGCGGATCGGGCCGAGGGTGTTATCGAAGCGAACCGCGCTTCGAACGCAGCGCTCGAGAATTTGCGTTCGGAAATAAATGTTTACCGCGAAGACTTCAACAAGGCCCGCAGCGCCAATACAGACCGGATTCAAACTCTGGAAAGCCAGCTTGAGGCTCTTGGCCCCAAGCCCGAAGGCGAAGAGACCGAGCCGGAAGACATCGCAGCCATCCGTCAACACCTTGATGAGCAGCTAAACGGCCTGCGTGTGCCTCGTATCATTTCAGAGGAGGCATATAGCAGGGCCAACGGTCTTATCAGTGAGATTGACCAGATTATCCGTCACCGTCAGACCAAGGAGCTGATGGAAAGAGGTCCGTCACCCATTAACCCGGCTTACTGGGGTCCAGCATGGGTGGACGTGAAAGAAGCCGCCCGTAGCCTGATCAACGAAATAGCCGAGAATTTGCGAACCGACGTCGCGCGCGAGCAAATACGGGAACGTGGGCTTGGGATTTTTGTCCTGTCGGTAATCTCGGTCGTGTTGCTGGTCTTCGGAAGAAACTGGTCCGAGAGAGGCGGGGACTACCTGCGCCTCTTGGGTGGGTCCGGTACAGGGGTTTGGACGTTTGTGATTTCGCTGCTGCGGATCCTCTTGCCGTGGCTGGGGGTTCTGGCCGCAGTTGTTGCCATTAACCTGACAGGGGTGCTGGGGCTGCGCGGGTCATTGCTGCTTGAGGAAGTGCCGTATTGGGCCGCAATCATCTTTTTCTACGACTGGATTGGGCGTCAAATTTACCTCATTGGGCAAGCTCAGGGTTTCAAACGCCTGTCTGCGATCAAAATCAAAGAGTTGCGCGTCTACATTGACTTGCTGGCGGTGATGTTGATCCTGCATGAATTGGCAATATTGTTCGAGCAGATCGAGAACATTTCGGACTCTACCAGAGCCGTTGTCAGCTTTCCGGTCATTGTTGCCACTGCTTTGCTGCTGCTTCGTGTTCGGCATATTCGGACAACTGACGCTCAGCAGGATGAACCAGACCCGACCGGAACGACCCGCGTGGCAGGCTTTAGCCAGATGGTCGAATTCTTACGCCGCGCGCTGTTCCTGTTGGGTATCGCAACGCCTGTACTTGCAGTTTTCGGCTTCACGAACGCGGCTGAGGCCGTAGTTTTCCCGGCGGTCAAGACGCTTGTCCTTATTGCGGCGCTTGTCATTTTCCAGCGCTTTATCACGCAAGTCTACGGCTGGATCACCGGGCAGGGCGAAGCTGTGTGGGACTCGCTGTTCTCGGTTTTGGTTGGGTTTGTACTGGCAATCTTGGCCTTGCCAATCCTTGCCCTCTATTGGGGCGCGCGCCAAACAGATTTGCTCGAGGCTTGGTCGCGTCTGCTGATGGGGTTCGATATCGGCGGCGTGACAATCTCGCCCAGCAACTTCTTTGTTTTCGTTATCGTTTTCCTCATTGGATATGGGCTGACTCGGATGTTGCAAGGGGGGCTGCGGAACTCGTTGCTACCCAAAACCAGCATTGACCCCGGTGGTCAGAACGCGATCGTATCCGGGACGGGATATGTCGGGATTTTTCTGGCAGCACTTGTGGCCATCATGGTCGCAGGGTTCGATCTGTCCTCGCTGGCGATCGTTGCGGGTGCTTTGTCTGTCGGTATCGGTTTTGGCCTGCAGACAATCGTGTCCAATTTCGTCTCAGGCATCATCCTGCTGATCGAACGCCCCATCTCGAAGGGCGACTGGATAGATGTGAACGGAATGATGGGGTACGTCCGCGATATCTCGGTTCGGTCAACGCGGATTGAGACTTTTGACAGAACGGACGTCATCGTTCCCAACTCGGACCTGATCAGCGGAGTGGTAACGAACTACACGCGCGGGAACACCATCGGCCGGGTCATCGTGCCCGTTGGCGTAGCCTATGGGACCGATACAAAGCGGGTCGAGAAGATTTTGGGCGAAGTTGCGAACGAACACCCGATGGTTCTGGCAAATCCCGCGCCCAGCGTCGTGTTCCAAGGATTTGGGGCAGACTCGCTGGACTTTGAAATTCGAGCCATCTTACGCGACGTGAACTGGGTGCTGTCCGTAAAATCGGACATGAATCACGAGATCAACCGCCGCTTTGACGAAGAAGGGATCGAGATTCCGTTCGCCCAACGTGACGTCTGGTTGCGTAATCCTGAAACGCTGCGGACGCCAACCGGCACCCGCCAAGCAGAATCGGACAAAAAGACTGAGGCAAACCTCTCAGATTCTCCTGCATCTACGGCGATTGAGATGACTGAGGCCGACATGTCCGACGGCGACGGGGATGAGGTGTAGGGCCGTTTCTACCCTTATCTGAAAAGGTTGAATTTTCGCCGTAATCGGGCCTTGCAAATCCCTAAGCGATAGTCCAAATATCGCGCCCACGGAGAGGTGGCCGAGTGGTCGAAGGCGCACGCCTGGAAAGTGTGTAGGCGGGAAACCGTCTCCAGGGTTCGAATCCCTGTCTCTCCGCCACCCTGCCTAGAAATCCAGACCCAGGTCGATTGTCCGGTAAGAATGCGTCAGCGCCCCGGACGAGATGTAATCAACGCCCGTCGCTGCGATGGCCGCAACGGTTTTGCGCGTGACGTTGCCCGAGGCTTCGGTCGTCATCCGCCCGCCGACCATTGCAACGGCCTCGGCAAGGGTGTCTGGGGCCATATTGTCCAGCAAGACAACATCCGCGCCGCCGACTTCAAGTACTTCGGCCAGTTGGTCCAGACGGTCAACTTCGATCTCAACCTTCATCATGTGCGACGCGCGCGCCTTGGTCGCTTCGAGGACGGCCTGAACTCCGCCTGCGGCTGCGATGTGGTTGTCCTTGATCAGAATCGCGTCAGACAATGAGAACCTGTGATTATACCCGCCGCCATGCAGTACGGCCTGTTTCTCGACGATGCGCAGGCCGGGCGTTGTTTTGCGTGTGCAGGTAACACGCGCATTGGTGCCTTTGGTTTCGGCGACCAAATCCGCAGTAGCTGTCGCAACACCTGTCAGGCGGCCTGCAAAGTTCAATGCCACGCGTTCACCTGACAGGATCGAGGCCGCGCGGCCGCGAATCTCCATCAGGGTTTCTCCTTTCGCGCAGCGTTGGCCGTCCTGCGCGTGCCGAACGATCTGTAATGTCGGATCGACCAAGCGAAAGGCCAGTTCTGCGACCTGCATACCCGAAACAACGGCGTCCTCGCGCGTGTTCAAACGCGCGGCATATGTCGTCTCGGGCGGAATTACGGTCAGCGAAGTTATATCGCCATTCGACCCGAGATCCTCCATCAACGCAGAGCGGATGAGCGGTTCGAGAATCAGGTCGGGCAGGGCGGGAACAGTCATGCGGATTCCTTTGTGTATTTGTCTCGCAGCGCGATCGCCTGGCCTAGCGTCAAAAATGATCGCTGTCCGGACGCAGTGGAAGCCTGCGGAAAGTCAGACCGGTAGTGTGCGCCGCGGCTTTCTTCACGCATCAGTGCCGCGGCGGTGATGACGGTCGCGGTTGCCGTCATATTCAAAAATGCAGGCGAATGAGAATTCCGCGCCTCAAGTGCCGCGATGTCGCTCAAAGCCTGACTCAGACCAGTTTCTGTGCGCACAACGCCAACAAGATTCGTCATGACATTTCGCAGGGTCTGAACGTCTTGTGCGTTCACTGTCTGGCTTGTTCCGGTTGAAAAGGTCAGTTCGACGTTCTGCGCAGCGTCGACGGGCACAACACGCGCAATGTCATGTGAGCAGGAGCGCGCGAACACCAGCGCCTCTAACAGCCCGTTGGATGCCAGCCGATTTGCCCCGTGCAGTCCGGTTGAGGCAGCCTCGCCGCAGACCCACAAGCCGTTCAGAGAACTGCGTCCAGACAAGTCCACCGCGACGCCGCCCATGTGATAGTGGGCCGCTGCCGTAACCGGGATGGGAGATTTGGCCGGGTCGACGCCGTTTCTGAGGCATGCTTCGGTCACAAAGGGGAATTGATCGGCAATAGCCGCGCCAATGGCATGCCGGGTATCCAGAGCGGGCCGATGACCCGACTTCATTTGCAGATAAACTGCGCGGGCAACGACGTCTCGGGGGGCAAGCTCTGCGTCCGGGTGTAGGTTTTGCATGAAACGCTGCCCGTTGGAATTGACCAACGTTGCACCTTCCCCGCGCAAGGCTTCTGTGGCCAAAGGGGTCGGGTCTTCGCCTACATTGATGGCCGTGGGGTGGAATTGCACGAACTCGGCATCCGCGATACGCGCACCGGCGCGTGCGGCCATGCCGATCCCTTGACCCCGGATGCGAGCAGGGTTGGTCGTCTGAGCATAAAGCCCAGCAGACCCACCTGTCGCTAGAATATAGGCTGACCCGCGCAGCACCAATGGCTGCACGCAGGGGTCTTCTGCCGGGGTCAGGAACACGCCGCGAACTTGTGTCCCGTCGCTGTCCAGACCAACCGCTTGTACACCTTCGATCACCTGTATGGATGGCGTCTGACGCAGCTCTGCGATCAAGGCGCGCATGATTTCCGTACCTGCCTGATCACCTTTGACCCGCACGACCCGGGCGGCAGAGTGGGCCGCCTCGCGGGATTGAATGAATCCTCCGTCCGCGGTCCGGTCGAAGCCCGTGCCAAGATCAGAAAGGTCAAGGATATGGTCCGGGGCAGCGCGTGTAACGAAATCCGCGACCTCGCGCATCACAGACCCTGCACCAGCGCGCATCGTGTCCTCTGCATGCGCTTCGGGGCTATCGGATGCGGCCATCGCCGCGGCGACCCCGCCCTGTGCCCAAGCCGAGCTTGCACCGGAACCAAGAGGTTCGGGAGAGATCATGACAACCGGACGCGGAGCCAGTTTGAGCGCAGCGTACACCGCAGCCAGCCCCGCGCCGATAATAACCACGCGCTTGGTGGTGACGTGTTGCATCCGTCCGGTCAAATACCCAGCTTGCGCGACAGATCAATCATCCGTTGAACCGCCAGCCGGGCCTTGTCTGCTACGTCCGCATCAACCTCAACCTGACCAGTCATGGTATCCAGCGCGTACAGAACTTTTTCCAGCGTGATCTTTTTCATGTAGGGGCACATGTTGCAGGGGCCGACGAATTCGACCTCTGGCAACTCGTCCGCAATGTTCGACGCCATCGAACATTCGGTGATCAGCAACGCTTTTTCGGGCTTTTCGTCGGTCACATACTTGATGATACCGCTGGTCGAGCCAGAAAAATCCGCCTCGGCCACAACGTCCGGCGGACATTCGGGATGCGCAATCAGGCGCGTGCCGGGATTCCACTCGCGGAAGTCGCGAAGGTCGCTGGCGCTGTATTGTTCGTGAACGATGCACGAGCCTTCCCACCAGACCACGTTCTTTTGCGGAACGTCCCTTGCCACGTTTTGCGCAAGGTACTGATCCGGGGTCATAATTATTGTGTCGCTGTCCAGTGCTGCGACGATCTGAGCCGCGTTTGACGAGGTACAGCAGATGTCCGAAGCAGCTTTGACCTCGGCCGTTGTGTTCACATACGACACCACGGGGGCTCCGGGATAGCGGCGGCGCATTTCCGCAATGCCTTCTGCCGTTATGGATTCAGCCAGCGAGCATCCCGCGTCCATATCCGGCATGAGAACGGTCTTTTGAGGGCTGAGGATTTTGGATGTCTCAGCCATGAAATGCACGCCACATTGCACGATCACATCCGCTTCGACCTCTGTGGCCTTGATCGCCAGTTGCAGGCTGTCGCCGCCAAAGTCGGAAATACCGTGGAATATTTCGGGCGTCATGTAGTTGTGACCCAGAATGACGGCATTACGCTCGGCCTTCAGGTCATTGATCGCCTTGACGTAGGGCGCGTAAATAGCCCAGTCCACTGGTGAGACAACACGCGACATGCGTGCGTAGATGTCCTCCATGCTGGCGGCCAGTTCCGGCGAGGGGCTGAGGTCGTATTTATCGGAAAGATGCGCACGCTGCGCGGGTAGGTCGAACACGGGTCTGCATATCTGCCTGGTTTACACTCGCGGCATTGAATATGAGATTTGATCAGGATTGACCACCACCCAGCGGGGAAGAATGTTCCAAATTTCCCACCTTGGAGGGAACTATATTGTTTTTGTGACTGAATTTTCTGACTTGGTAGCCCCGAGCGTGCAAATTTTTCATAAATCCGGATGCAATCCGAGCTTTGTCGCAAGAATGGCGCATTGCTGCCACATCGGGTGGCCAATACCTGATCCCAATCAGGGCTGGTCGGTATCGTGCAGACAGTTTTTTCCGATGTGTCACAAGGGTGACTACGGGCTGAAAACTGGTACTTGCCGATTAGCGAAGTGCTGTAGATAGGGTATCAAGGGCAGCGACCCAAAGAGAAAAAACCAAAGCGACGTGTTCTATAAAAAGCGATCCCATCGCAGAAATTCGAGCAGGACAGTTCGCGTTCGGAGGTTAAATGTTATTGTCTGTTGTCGTTCCTTGCATGAACGAAGAGGACTCTGTTCCGATGCTGGTCGAGCGTCTGGTCTCGGCAACTGATCCTTGGTCGGCCGACTGCGAAATAGTGCTGGTGGATGACGGCTCCTCGGATGCGACGTGGGACGAAATCTGCAAACAGAGCGAAAAGCACGCATGCGTCAAAGGCATTAAACTATCCACGAACCGAGGGCATCAGGTCGCTTTGACGGCGGGTCTGATGGCGGCTCAGGGTCAGCGGATTTTTATGCTGGATGCTGATTTGCAGGATCCGCCCGAACTGGTGTCGGATATGATGGCCATGATGGACCGCGGTTATGACGTGGTGTACGGCCGCAGAAGCGAGCGAAAGGGCGAGAGCTGGTTCAAGAAGATGACCGCTCATGGGTTCTACAGGGTGTTGAACCGTTTGTCCGACGTGCCGATTCCAAATGATACCGGCGATTTTAGACTTGTCAGCCGCCGTGCTTTGGATGCAGTTCTGGACATGCCCGAGCGATCGCGTTTCATACGCGGCATGTTTGCTTGGGCGGGTTTCAAGCAGATCGGCATAGAATACGTAAGAGACCCGCGTGTTGCGGGTGAAACGAAGTACCCTTTGTCAAAGATGATCCGGCTGGCTTTCGACGCGTTGTCCAGTTTTTCGATCAAGCCGCTGCAGATGGCCACACGTTTGGCATTCCTGACGCTGCTTGTCGCGGCGCTGATGGCGGTCTACGTCTTCTGGTCCCTAATCCTTTATAGCACTGTGGCTGGTTGGGCTTCGACCGTTCTGGTCATCAGCTTCTTTTCTGGCATTCAGTTGCTGACGCTGGGCATTATCGGAGAATACCTTGGACGGCTTTACGTCGAGGCAAAGGGGCGGCCACTGTTCTTTGTGGACGAACAAGTTGGCAATGGTGTCGAAACTCTTTCTGAAAAAGCTCAGAAGACGTCATGAGTGAACGCAAACGCATATTTCGGTTTGCTGTGGTCGGAACCGGTGTCGCCGCATATTACATTGTCGCGTATCTGGGGCTGCTGCAGGTGTTCAGTTCCCCTTGGATCGCAAACCTGCTGGCATTCGGGTCCGCTATCCTCATTCAGTATGTTGGTCAAACCGCTTGGACGTTTGACAAACCCGTGGTGGCGCCCGGTCAGTTTGGGCGCTTTTTGTGCATGATCGCCATCGGCCTTGTCGTCTCATCAATGATAACAGGTGTCCTTGCCCCCAGACTGGCCCTTGCCGAACCGGTCGCCGCCGGTCTGGTTGTTGTCATTCTTCCCATCATAAACTTCGTGATCCTGCGGTTGTGGGTCTATCGCGAAGAAACCTCAATTTAGAGAGTGACCATGTCGCATATCTATTCAAACGAGTTCTTTGACTACATTGATCGCGGCGCAAGGCGGTCTGCCATTCAGCTAATTGACTGCCTGCAATCCTGGATCAAGCCAAGCAGTGTTGTGGATTTTGGCTGTGGCCGAGGTGTGTGGCTGTCGGAATGGGCGGCAGCCGGTTGCCGGGACGTGGCGGGCGTGGACGGAGACTATGTCGACCGAGAAACTCTGGCTATTCCAAAGGATTGCTTTTTTGGCAGAGACCTAAGCCACCCGGTCGATCTTGGGAGGAAGTTCGGTTTGGCGCAATCCCTTGAGGTTGGCGAGCATCTTCCCAGCGAAGCGTCCGCCAGCTTGGTTCAAAGCCTGACGTCCCACAGCGATCTGGTTCTGTTTTCAGCGGCGGTTCCGGGGCAGGGCGGCGAGTTTCACATTAACGAACAACCCCTGTCTTTCTGGCAGGGTCTTTTTGCGGAACAAGGTTTCACGGCATACGACTGTATTCGCCCCATTCTGTTCAGTGATGCGTCAATCGAACCTTGGTATCGCTACAACAGCGTTTTGTATGCGAATGAAGCAGGTGCCGCGACACTTCCCGCAGATGTTCTGGAAACCAAGGTTGAACCTGGTGGATTGAAGGAAGTGGGCACGCTCGGCTGGAATATACGCAAATTCATCGTCCGAAGACTGCCTCAGGCAACTGTCACGAAAATCGCCCAGGCGCGCGCATCCGTTATTGCGCGCTCGCACCGGAGCCAATGATGAACGCAAAACCTTTGTGGCAAGATTTGTTCCGCCTGTGGGTGATTTGTTTCACGGCCTCGCTGGTGATTTACGCCCCGCTGCTTTCCGATCCTTTGGTCCGGCATGATGATTTTCCGGCACTTTTGGGCCACAAGCGCATAGCTTATTTTAAAGCGTTGGACGAGGGGCGGTGGCTGAACTACTGGTGGCAGTTCCGACCGGTTTTCTGGCCCTCTCAGGTCAATTTTGTGTTGTACATACTCGCGTGGTCGATTTTTTCCGCCTCGTCATCCGTTATTGTGCTGGGACGAGATGCGCCGGTTTGGTTCAAAGGCTTTTTTGCCTTGTTTGTGGTGTTGTCGATCCCTGCGTTCAAGATCATGTTGTGGTTCAATACGCTTTTGCTGGGTGTTTGGGTTATTACGATCTTCGCTCTGTTGGTCGTTTTCCTTCCGCACAGGGCTTCGCTTGCGCTGTTGTTCGTAGGGGTGCCGCTGTCCTTTATGGCGTACACCACATATCCGTTCCTTTTGATGACCTTGGTGGTGATGTCTCACAAGGCGCCGCAAACCTACAAGAGCCTTGCGATTACACTGGCTGTGTTTTTTGCAAGCCTCGCGGTCGCCTTATTGTCCGTCTATAGCCTGAATTATTTCTATCACGGGGTTTTTGGCATTCCGATTGCCGAATGGCGAACGCCTACTGAGGTCAAAACCATTGAGGATTTGATCGCTAATCTGGGCAAGCTGAAACTATACCTTCATGACACGGTCAAACAATTTGGCGCAGGTGTCGAGCGTAACGGCGGCATACTTCTTGTACTTGTCGCGATTGCGTGGGGAATCCTGTTTAGCCAGCAACCGTTTGTCGCTGTTTCCATTCTGGCCGCTGTGCTGGCAGGGCTTGCGCCCTTGCTCGCCAAATCAGTGATGTCCGGCGTTCTCGTTCCGGTTCGAGCCTTTGGTTGGATCTGGCTTTTGTTTGGACTTACATTCACTCTCGCAACACTCAACTTGTCCAAGACGCCTGGCAGGATGGCAAGTATCGCGCGTATCGCCATTATGTGTATTATGATGTTGAAGCTATCCCATTTCGTCAATTTGACATATATTGTAATACCGCCTTGGCAACAGACCACGCGCGGAATTGCGGCGGAGATACCCGAGGGCACCGAGACCATTCATATCTATGGTCACTATTCGGGATTGAATGGTGCTTACCGGGCCGGCATTCAACATTTCAGGGGATTGCGCTTGCGCTTGACTTACCTCACCGGCGCAGAGGTTTTCGCCTGCCAGGAAACGCCCGAGTCGTGTGAGGATGTCGATCCCCCGTTCCAGCCGCGCACGTGGACTCATGTCCCGATTGTCGAAACTATTGGTAAGCAAGCCTTTATTCTGCTTCCGCCCGCGCCAATGGGACCCTAGTATCGCATTTTTTAGGCGCTGTAGACCCCAGCGAAGGCCGTGGTGAAGTGTTCGCGATGGTCAAAGCTGGGTCGAGAAAAAGAAATTTGTAACAACTAAAAGATGGTTTTATGAACGAGGTTCAGTTGGGCATTAAACGCACCTGCGGGACGTTCCGCAAATGACCAAAGGCAGCAGGCATCATGATTGATCTGAGTAAATTGGAACCTTTGCGTAAAAGCCGCAACTATCTCATATTTCAGCACCCCAAGCATCAAGACGCGTTGCTAAAGGTCAGAGTTGACATACCAGTGCGCAACCACGTCATCCCCCGGTATGCCGAGAGACGTTATGGAAACCTGCGACAGTGGAACCGCGAAGCCAATGAATACCTTGCCGCGCTACATCGCGGCTGCCCAGAGATCGAGCGTCTTGCGCGGTTCATGGGCTATGCTTCGACCTCGCATGGGCCAGCGATTGTGGTTGAAAAACTAACAGGTCCGAACGGCGACCTCGCGCCGACCGTTCAATCCGAGAAGGTGGCGTTGAAGGGCAATCCCGAGGGTTTAAAACGTCTACATGCTGAACTTATGGAGCTGTTTGACGATCTGGAAAAAGGCCGGATCATCGTCGGCGACATGGGCCTTGAAAACGTCGTGCGTGCGCAGGAACGCGGCGGTAAGTTGGTCGTTATTGATGGGGTGGGTGAACGAGTGTTGTTCCCGCTGGCCTTGGTCAGCGACTGGGCCTTCCGCTTGTCAATTAAGCGTCGTCGCGACCGTTTGGGCCGGGGGTTTGGTGTTTGACCTCGCCGAAGCAGGTCTAATGCAAGATAGACTATAGACGCGCGTTTTCGACTTTCTGATCGTTTTCCTGTTAAGTCAGCGGCATGCACACCAAAGATAAGACCCAGATCGGATTTCTTCTGTTTGACGGCTTCCCAATGGCGTGCCTCACCTCGGTGATTGAGCCGCTGCGTGCAGCCAATGAAATCGCCGGGCAAGAGGCTTTCTGTTGGGTTTTGCTGTCTGAGCGGGGCGAAAAGGTGCAGTCAAGCGCCGGGGTTGGCTTCGAGGCCGAACGCGCCCTGACGGATTGCAAGGACATTGACATCCTCTTTTTGCTCAGCAGCCCGACATCGCGTTTCGATGACATCCGCCTTGGAAACGGAGCGCTGCGCAATCTTGGGCGTCACGGAACTGTTTTGGGTGGGATCAGTGGCGGAGTTTTCCCCTTGGTCCGGTCGGGGGCTATGGCCGGGCAGCCTGTCTCGGTGCACTGGTGCTATGAAGCTGCGTTTGAAGCTGAGTTTCCAGAGGTTGACAGTCGTAGCGAAGTCATAGTCCGAACGCAGACGCGCTGCACTGCGGCTGGTGCCGCTGCGGGCTTTGATTTGGCGCTTCACCTGATCCAGGATCGACTGGGCGCGGATACAGCGCATGAGGTGGCGTGCTGGTTCCAGCACCCGATGATGCGTGGGGCAGGGGTGCGACAGCAAGTACCCTACGCCACTGCGCCGGAAACTGGCGATAGGTTTCCGGCGCTGGTTGCGCGGTGTATTGAGTTGTTCGAGGGATATATGAGCCAGCCGATTTCGATCGCGAAAGTTGCTGAGCACATGGGTGTTACCCCTCGGCAGATCGAACGTGCATTCAAGCAGGCGACGGGCCAGAGCCCCAGCCATTACTACCGCTCTATGCGCATGAAGGCCGCGCGCCAGATGGTTGTCTACACCAAGGACCCGATCTCGGAAATCGCTGCCGCTATTGGCTATGGGTCCGTTGCACCCATGGTCACTCATTACCGATCTGCCTTCGGCCTCAGCCCCAGCGAGGATCGGCGCAGGATCAACCGATTCAGGGTCGAGGACAACGCGCCGCTGCCCTCGGTCTGATTGGCTTAGTGGGCTGATCTCATAGCTGCGATGATCGCATGATGCAGTGACCCGGCCGAGGATCTGGGACCATAAAGGCTGACATGGTCGGCGCTGCGGCACAGGACGAAACACCCGATATGGTGAATTGAACTGCGCGCGGCGTGGCCGGCCGGAAACTGGCGCAGGTCCAATTGGCACAGAAGTTCCAGAACCGCATTGATCCCATCGCCGCGCAAATCGAACCGCGCCCAAGCATCCGTTTGTTCCGTGACCGAGGCTGTTTGGCCAAGGGTCGCCTTCACCTGATCCGCAAGGTCTTCGTGGCTGTCAAAGGGCGCTTCGAGCATCCATTGATCTGGCCCCGCCCAAAAGGCGATTACTTGATCTCCGGTAAATCGCTGAACCTCGGGCGCTGGTGCTCCGATCATCTTGGCCAAAGCCTTTTGCGCCGCTGTCTCCTTTCCCAGACGCGCAGCGACCGAGGCCAAGGCCACGCCGGGGGTTTCGGTGCAGGTGACCGGACCAACGGTATCCACACGCGGCTCGGACCCGCCGAGGGCAGTTATCGCGACAAGATTATGCACGCAGACGTTCTCCTTCCGGGTCAATGAAATGGGCCGAGACGATCTCAACCTCGACCGTCAGATCGGTCAGCGGGGAGACAAGACGCATCTTCTCGCCCAGCCTTTCATCGCCCCGTTTCAGCAGGCCCAGACCGATATTGCTGCTCAGACTGGGGGAATAGGCCACCGAGGTCACATACCCCTGATCATGCGCAGCATCGACGGGGCCATCGGCGTTCATCAAGTGCCCTCCGGCGGTGACTTTGTCTTCGGGGGCAACTGGCTTTAACCCGACCAGTTTCAACACATCCGGCGCGGTCAACGCCTCGCGTTCGGACAAGACCGAGCCGATGCTGTCTTTCTTCTTCGACACCATCTTGCCCATGCCAAGGTTCAACGCTGTGGTGGTTCCGTTCAGCTCATTGCCGACCGGATGGCCCTTTTCGATCCGCATCACGCTCAGCGCTTCGGTGCCATAGGGTGTGACGTCGAACTCCTCACCCTCAGCCATCAACCGGCGCATCAGCGCGTCGCCGTATCGAGAGGGCACTGCGATCTCGAACGCCAATTCGCCCGAGAACGAGATGCGGAACAGCCGCGCCCGCAACCCGCCGCACACGGTGATCTTGCCGCAGGCCATGAAGGGGAACGCTTCGTTCGAGATATCGAAGTCCGGGTCCACGATCTTTTGCAGCAGCTTGCGTGAATTCGGCCCCGCTACCGCGTATTGGGCCCAGCCATCGGTGGTCGAGATCAGTTGCACATCCATGTCCGGGAACAGGCACTGACGCGCGAATTCCATGTGGCGATAGACACTTACGGCGTTTGCGGTTGTGGTGGTGACGACGAAATGATCCTCGGCCAGCCGCGCGGCGGTGCCGTCATCCATGACCATTCCATCCTCGCGCAGCATCAGACCATAGCGGGTTTTACCAACCGCCAGCTTGGCAAAGCCGTTGGCGTAAACGCGGTTGAGGAATTCGGCAGCATCCGTGCCTTGCACGTCGATCTTGCCTAGCGTTGTACAGTCGCACACCCCGACCGAGGCACGGGTCTGGCGCACCTCACGGTCGACGGATTCGCGCCAGTGCGTCTCACCCGGTCGGGGGAACCACTGCGCGCGCAGCCAGTTCCCGGCCTCGACAAACACTGCGCCGCGCTCCTTGGCCCAATGGTGCGACGGGGTCAGGCGGGTCGGGTGGAACTCTTTACCGGTCATGCGGCCCGCGAAGGCGCCGATGGGCACGGGGGTATAGGGCGGGCGGAAGATGGTGGTGCCGGTCTCGGGGATCGTCTTGCCTGCGACCTCGGCCATGATCGCAAGGCCCGTGATGTTCGAGGTCTTTCCCTGATCGGTTGCCATGCCCAGCGTGGTATAGCGTTTCAGGTGCTCGACCGAGCGGAAGCCCTCCTGATAGCTGAGCTTCACATCTTTGACGGTCACGTCGTTCTGCTGATCGACCCAAGCCCGCTTACAACCCTGCACATACCAGAACGGCTTTTGCGTGACGGGCGCGTCCTCGGCTTCGGGCAGGTCAGGCAGTGCGGTCAGGTCCAGTGCAGTTGCGGTGGCCTCGGCCCCTGACTGCAACGCTCCATGCGTAGACATGACGCCGTTGGCCGCGCCTGCGACGGACATGCCGACCGGCAGGTCTTGACCCGGAACGAAGGCAGCCAGCGCGTCGTCCCATGCAGGCCGCCCTCGCTGGTGGCAGGTCAGGTGCACATTCGGGTTCCAGCCGCCCGACACGCCCAGCGCGCCGCAATCCACAGTGCGGGTCGAGCCGTCGGGCAGGGCAACTTCGACAAAGCTCAGACCCAGACGGCCCTTAGTGTTCACAACCTGCGCGCCCTTGAGCACCTCATAGTCATAACTGAGCGGAGCATCTTCGCGCACATCCACCACAGCGGCAATCTTGACGCCCTTGGCGTGCAGATCAGCGGCGGTGCGGTGGCCGTCATTATTGTTGGTAAAGATCGCAACCCGAGGCGCGGCCTTCACTGCAAAGCGATTGGCGTAGGTCCGCAACGCGCTGGCGGTCATGATGCCGGGACGGTCGTTGTTTTCAAACGCAATCGGCCGCTCGGTTGCCCCGGCGCACAGCAGCGCTTTTTGGCTGTAGATCCGCCACAGGATCTGGCGCGGTTTGCCAGCGGGCAGCGAGGGCAGGTGATCTCCGGTTCGTTCGACGGCGCCATAGATGCCGTGGTCGAATGCGCCGATCACCGTAGTGCGCGGCATCAACCGGACGTTGGGCATTGCGGACAGTTCTGCAACCGCCTGCGCCGCCCAATCGGGGGCGCTTTGATCTCCAACCGGGAATGTCTCACTGTTCAGACGTCCACCGAGGGTGAAATCCTCATCCGCCAGAATGACATCAGCACCCGCACGCCCGGCGGTCAGCGCCGCCATCAGACCCGCAGGTCCAGCACCGATGATCAGCAGATCGCAGTGACGGAAACCTTTGTCGTATTCATCCGGGTCGGCCTGCATCGAAAGCGACCCAAGGCCAGCGGCGCGGCGGATGATGGGTTCGTACAGCTTCTCCCAAAACGCGGCGGGCCACATGAAGGTTTTGTAGTAGAACCCCGCCGACAGGAAGTTCGAGAACAGGTCATTCACCGCCAGCGCATCGAACCGCAGGCTGGGCCAACGGTTTTGCGAGTTTGCCAGCAACCCGTCGAACATCTCAATCGTCGTGGCGCGGGTGTTGGGTTCTTTGTGAGCTCCGCTGCGCAGTTCCACCATGCCGTTGGGTTCCTCGGACCCTGCCGTCAGCAGCCCGCGCGGGCGATGGTATTTGAACGACCGCCCGATCAGTCGCACATTGTTGGCCAGTAGTGCCGAGGCCAACGTATCACCGGGGTGCGCGGTATAGCGGCGACCGTCAAAATAGAAGTTCAGAGTTGTATTACGGTCGATCTGCCCGCCGTTCAGTCGGTTTGTTTGCGTCATTTTGAACGTCCCCGCGCGCGGGCCACATCGCGGGCCAGTTCCACCTTGGAAATCTCATGGGTCAGTGTATTGCGGGTGACGACCAGCCACGAGCGATCCCCGGCCTCGTGATACCAAAGCTCACGGTGCTCACCGGCAGGGTTGTCGCGCAGATAGGCGTAGTCATAGAACGCGTCAGCGGCACTCTCGCCCATCCCGTCGGGCCGGTCGATCAGGGAAGCGTCGCCCAGATAGGTGAACTCTGAGGCATCGCGTGGCCCAAGAAGGGGGTGGTTTATGATCATGTCTGGTGTCCCCCTTAGTGCAGGTTGGGCTGGTTGCCCGCGCCTTTTTCGTCGATCATCCGGCCGGTGCGGAACCGGTCCAGACGATAGGCGGTGGCTACGGGGTGCGGTTCATCTTTTGCCAGCAGATGCGCAAAACAATAGCCCGAGGCAGGTGTGGCCTTGAACCCGCCGTAACACCAGCCTCCGTTGAAATAGAGCCCCTGAACCGGGGTGTGGTCGATGATGGGAGAGCCATCCATCGACATATCCATCACACCGCCCCACATCCGCAGCAACCGCGCGCGACCGATCATGGGCATCAGGGCCATGCCGCCCTCGCAAACATCCTCGACCACGGGCAGGTTGCCGCGTTGGGCATAGGTGTTGTAGCCGTCGATATCGCCACCAAAAACCAGCCCGCCCTTATCGGACTGGCTGACATAGAAATGTCCCGCGCCAAAGGTGATGACGCTGGGCAAGACCGGTTTCAGCCCCTCGGACACAAACGCTTGCAGGACGTGGCTTTCAATGGGCAACCGCATCCCGGCCATGCCCATAACGCGGCTGGAATTGCCTGCGACTGCGGAGCCCACTTTGCTGGCCCCGATAAAGCCCTTGGTGGTCTCAATCCCCAGACAAGTGCCGTTTTCAATCCGCAGGCCCGTGACCTCGCAATTCTGGATGATGTCGACGCCGTGTAAATCCGCAGACCGCGCATAACCCCAGGCCACCGCGTCATGGCGGGCTGTCCCTGCACGGCGCTGGACCAAGCCGCCCTTGATAGGAAAGCGGGCGTCGTCGAAATTCAGATAGGGATGCTCGGCGCGGACCTGATCGGCGTCCAGCAACTCGGCATCCGCACCGTTCAGGATCATCGCATTGCCGCGCCGTATATAGGCGTCGCGCTGACCGTCTGTATGGAACAGGTTGATGATCCCGCGCTGGCTCATCATGGCGTTGTAGTTGAGGTCTTGTTCTAGCCCCTCCCACAGTTTCAGCGAGAATTCGTAGAAGGGCTCATTCCCGTCCAGCAAATAGTTCGAGCGCACAATCGTTGTGTTCCGCCCCACATTGCCGCCCCCGATCCAGCCTTTCTCGACCACGGCCACGTTGCGTTGACCATAGACCTTGGACAGGTAATGCGCCGTGGCCAGCCCATGACCACCGCCACCGATGATGATGACGTCATAATGCGGCTTGGGCTCAGGCTCGCGCCAGACCGGTTTCCAGCCTTTATGGCCGGTAAGCGCCTCTTTGATGACTCGAAAGCCGGAATATCGCATGAATCGGACCTTTTTCGCCAGAATTCACTATTTTGTTGCGGTTGGATATCCTCAGATGCGACATCGACATGTCTGAATCAGACCCCGGCCTGAGAACGCACCAAGCCCGAGAACCAGTCCGCAAATTCGGACACTTCCGCGGAGTCGCGTTGGACTGAAAGGTAATACCCCTCGCTGGCCGAAGCGAATTCATCAAAAGCGGGTTGAATTGCCCCGGTTTTCAGGGCGTGGGCCGCGACAATCGAATTCACCAAGGCCACGCCGTTTCCAGTAACCGCGAGTTGCAGTGCCAGTCCGTAAGAATCCACGTAGTAGGTCGGGTGTCCGACCTGTTGGCCAGTTGCCTCGGACCACGAAGCCCAACTGTCGGAGGTCCCCACCGATTCGATTAGGGGCAAAGTTTGCAGATCACCATCCAAAGAAGGTGCCTTGACTGGAACTAGACGGTTGGGCCGCAACGGAACCGCGTTCTTGCCGACCTGCTTTTCTGACCCGAACCTGATTTCGATATCCGCGCGAGAGGCTGCGTATTCGTCGGGCCAGATCGTGCTGACAAATCGCACTGATGTTTCGGGATGTTGCGATTGGAACTCGGGCAGGGCGGGCGCTATGACCCATTCAATGATACTGATCGAGGCCGCCACGGTGATATGCCGCGCTTTTTGCTCGGTCAGGTAGGGCGAGGCGGCGGCCTCTAGCATCTCAAGCGCGGCTTCGACCTGCGGCAACAGCTTGCGGCCTTCATCCGTTAGGGAAAGACCACGGGCGTGGCGGTGAAACAGGACCACACCCAGTCGCGTCTCAAGCGCGCGGATTTGCTGGCTGACGGCGGATTGTGTCAGGCCGATCTCGTCGGCGGCGGCGGTGGAACTTAGCCTGCGCGCGGCGGCTTCAAACGATCTGAACCATGTAAGCGGGGGCAGTGTTTTTGCCATCGGTAATTGACCTATTAGTGATGGTAATACCTAAGGCCAAAGTTCTTTCGTTTGTCAAAAGATGATTCCGGCGGTGATATTTTCCCTGACTAAAACAAGGGGGCCATCGTGAAGCCAAACATCCGAAAAATCGTAACCTATGATGAGGAAGTTCTGGTCGAAGGGTTTCGCAAGGCCGACCGTCCCTGGCGTATGTTTGCCGTCGCTGCCGTTGTGTCGAACCCGTGGGCCGGGCGGTATGTCGACGATCTGCGCGCTGAAATTCTTGCCTTCGGTCCGATCTTAGGAGAGCTGCTGACCAGCCGAATGATAGCGCTGGCCGGAGGGGGCGACGCGATCGAAGCCTATGGCAAGGCAGCCGTCGTCGGGCTGGACGGAGAGGTCGAGCACGCCTCGGGCCTGATCCACACTCTGCATTTCGGGAACATCTTCCGGCAGGCGGTTGGTGCGAAATCCTATCTGTCTTTCACCAATACACGCGGCCCCGCTAACACTCCGATCATGGTGCCGATGATGGATAAGAACGACGCGGGCCGTCGGTCGCACTACCTGACGCTGCAATTCGCCATCCCCGATGCGCCGCGCGCCGAAGAGGTTGTCGTGGTTCTGGGCGGTGCGACCTCGGGGCGGCCACATCATCGTATTGGGGACCGCTATCAGGATTTGAAGGATCTGGGCCATGACGTGGACAACCCGGCCTCGGTCTGAGTTTGGTAACCTCGCCGCTATAGACGCAGGCGAGGGGCCGCTGGTCATCCTGCTGCACGGGGTGGGCCTGCGGGCTGAGGCGTGGAATGCGCAGATTGATGCGTTTGTCGCGGCAGGTTTTCGCGTGTTGTGCCCGGACATGTCTGGGCATGGCCGCTCGGTGTTCCGTAGCCCTGATGGGCTGCTCAGCTACGTTAAACCCGTTGAATCCCTGTTGTCCGAGCCAGCCGTTTTGGTCGGACATTCTATGGGCGCGTTGGTGGCCTTATCACTGGCCGCATCCGGTCATGAGCATGTAAGGGGTGTTGCCGCCCTGAACGCCGTCTATCGGCGCGATCCCAAGGCGCGTCAGGCGGTTATGGCACGCGCTACGTCTTTGAGTGCCGATGGACCGAATGACCCGTCAGGCACGCTAACCCGTTGGTTCCGAGATCAAGAAACCAAGGAACGCGAAGCCTGTGCACAATGGCTGACTGAGGTAAATCCTGCGGCCTACAAAGCCGCCTACAGCGTCTTTGCCGAAAGCGATGGGTTGTCGGATGAAGACCTGTCGAAAATCACGCGTCCGGCGTTGTTTATGACAGGCGCGGACGAGCCGAATTCTACTCCGGAAATGTCCCGCAAAATGGCGGGTCTGGTGGCGCAGGGACGTGCCGAGATCGTATCCAGCGCGGCCCACATGATGCCAATGACACACCCGGTTGAGGTCAATTCTATTCTGTTGGGGTTCGTACAGGAGTGCCTGACATGACATCTATCGACCCAAGGGCGCTGCGCGACGCTTTCGGCAGTTTCATGACCGGTGTGACCGTTGTGACCACACTTGATCAAAACGGGGTCCCAGTTGGATTCACGGCAAACTCGTTTTCGTCCGTATCGCTGGATCCACCATTGCTGTTGGTCTGTCCGGGCAAGTTTCTGTCCAGCCATAATGTATTCGGCAAATGCTCGCATTTTGCAGTCAACATCCTGTCTGAGGGACAGCGGGAGGTGTCCAACACCTTCGCCAGCTACAAAGGCGATCGCTTTGCCAAGGTCGACCACTCCAGGGGGTTAGGTGACCTGCCATTGATCCAAGGGGCACTGGCCCAATTCTGTTGTGAAACACATACCGCAGTCCCTGCCGGGGATCATACGGTTCTGATTGGCCGGGTTGAGGAGTTTTCGCACGCCAGGGGCAATGGTCTGGGCTATGTCGGGGGCTCGTATTTCAGCCTGGGTCTGGAACGTGAGATCGACGCGAAAGAGCCGACGATCTGCGGCGCGTTGGTGCGATCAAAGCGCCACGTTTTGCTTGAGATTCACAACGGTCGGTACCGGCCGCTACAGATCGCAGGCGTCGAACCCGGAGGTCAGCGCAATAGGCTGGCGCAAGGGCTGGCAGACCGAGGTGTGCCAGCGCGGGTCGATCAGGTGTATTCCTCTTTCAGCGACGCGGGAAGCGGTCTGCACTATACGTTTTTCCTGGCCTCCTGCCACGAAACACCTGCGGTAGACAGCGCCAAATGGGTGCCCGTCGACGCATTGCCAAAGCTCACTTACACCACCCAAGCCATCCACGACATGATGGCCCGCTTTGCGGTCGAGGCGCAGGAGGGGAACTTCTCTCTCTACCTTGGTGACGCGAAACAGGGTGACATCCACAGTTTGAATGAAGGAGCCCGTTGATGGAGTTTTCTCTGTTTGCCCATATGGAACGCCTGACGCCGGATCAGCCTCATGACGTTTTGTACGATGAATTTGTCGGGCTTGTTAAAATGGCGGATGAGGGCGGGATGCGCGCGGTCTGGACGGGAGAGCATCACGGGATGGAATTCACCATCGCGCCGAATCCGTTCCTGTCACTGGTCGATCTGGCGCATCACACCCGCAATGTTCGTTTGGGGACCGGGACGGTCGTCGCCCCATTCTGGCACCCGATCAAGCTGGCGGGTGAGGCTGCGGCGGCGGATCAGATCACCAAAGGGCGAATAGAGCTGGGGATCGCGCGCGGCGCATATTCCTTTGAATACGAGCGCCTTATGCCGGGAATGGACGCATGGGAGGCGGGTCAAAGGATGCGTGAGACGACCCCGTTATTGAAAGAAATCTGGCGGGGCGATTGTGCGCATGACGGAGAGTTCTATTCCTTCCCTGCAACCACGTCCGCGCCAAAGCCAGTGCAGAAAGACGGACCCCCGATCTGGATCGCGGCGCGCGATCCCAACAGCCACGAATTCGGCGTCCACAATGGGTTTAACATTCAGGTCACCCCCTTGTGGCAAGGCGTGGAAGAGATCGAAACGTTGATGGGGCGGTTCAACGACGCCTGCAACAGCTATTCTGGGCCGCGTCCTAAGATTATGCTGCTGCATCACACATATGTCGGCGCGGACGAGGATGATGTCGCCCGTGGCGTTCAGGATTTGCGTCGGTATTACAACTATTTCGGGGCTTGGTTCCTGAACAAACGCCCGATCACTCAGGGTCTGATCAAACCGATCTCATCGGACGAGATGGACGCGAACCCGATGTACACGACCGAGAAGCTGGCGGCCGATCTGACCGTCGGCACCCCGCAGCAGGTCATCGACCGGATCAAACGGTACGAGGATTTGGGCTATGATGAGTTTTCGTTCTGGATCGACAGTGGAATGACCAACGATCGCAAACGCGCGTCGTTGGCTCGGTTCATTGATGAAGTCATGCCTGTTTTTCAGTGAGGATCACGATGGGTAACTTGCCGCACTTTCAGCTTTTCATTGATGGCAGCCGGACCGAAGGCGCGTCGTCACAGGTCATGACGTCTGAAAACCCCGCCACCGGTCAAGGTTGGGCGACCTTTGCCTGCGCCGCGCCCGAGGATGTTGATCGCGCTGTCGCGGCTGCTAAACGCGCGTTGGACGATCCGTTGTGGCGCGATCTGTCAGCTACCGCTCGGGGGAAACTGCTGTATCGACTGGCTGATCTGGTTGCAGAAAACGCCTCGCGTCTGGCCGAGCTTGAGACAACGGACAGCGGTAAGTTGCTGGCGGAAACTGCGGCGCAAACAGGGTATGTCGCGGATTACTACCGGTATTTCGCTGGATTGGCGGATAAGGTCGAAGGGACTGTTTTGCCAATCGACAAACCGGACATGCACGTGTTTACGACCCGTGAACCAATAGGTGTGGTTGCGGCGATCGTGCCGTGGAACGCGCAGATGTTCCTGACGGCAACAAAACTTGGCCCCGCTCTTGCGGCTGGGTGCGCCGTTGTTCTCAAAGCCTCGGAAATCGCTCCGGCCCCGATGCTGGAATTCGCTCGTCTGATCGACGAGGCCGGTTTCCCGCCGGGTGTTGTGTCGGTCATTTCCGGGGATGCCGAGAATTGCGCAATTCCCCTGACGCGCCACCCCGATGTGGATCGTATCGCTTTCACAGGCGGGCCGGAAACCGCGCGCCACGTTGTGCGAAACTCGGCCGAGAATTTCGCGGTTACATCTCTGGAACTGGGCGGAAAATCCCCGATTCTGGTGTTTGAGGATGCGGATTTGGATGGGGCAGCGAACGGTCTGATTGCCGGTAATTTCGGCGCGTCAGGCCAAAGCTGCGTTGCGGGAACGCGAGGGTTGGTGCACCGGCCCATATTGGAGTCGCTGATCGAACGGATCGAGGAAAAATCCCGCGCCATTCGGGTGGGTGATCCTTTGCATGGTGACACGCATGTTGGCCCGCTATGTACGAGGGCTCAGGTTCTCAAAATCCAAGAGACGCTGGCCACCGCACGCGGGCAGGGTGCGGTGATCCGGTTTGGTGGGGAAACCGCAGACAGGCCGGGGAACTACATGAATCCGACGCTGGTCCAGTGCAACTCGGCCGAAACGGAAACCCTGAAGGTCGAGATGTTTGGCCCTGTGATGTCTCTGTTGCCGTTTGATACCGAGGAGGAGGCCATCGCACTGGCCAATGCCACACCCTACGGGCTTGGGTCGGGTGTCTTCACCCAGAACCTTGCGCGGGCGCACAGGGTTTCCAAGCAGATCAGGGCTGGGATTTGCTGGGTGAATACGTATCGCGCAATCTCTCCCATCGCGCCATTTGGCGGGTTCAACCAATCCGGCTATGGGCGCGAGGCCGGGGTCGAGGCGGTTCTGGATTACACGCGGACCAAAACAACTTGGATCAGCACCGCGCAAGAGCCGATGGCGAACCCGTTTGTAATGCGCTAAATCTGGGCAGAAACAGCGAAGGGAGTGTGCCCGTGAAGTTGAAGAACCCGCATTTCAGGGCGCCATCAGACGCGAACCAGCGCAAAACTATCCCTCCGGTCATCTGCTATTCGCCAGACACGCTGCCGCAACCCGATCTGGATGCGTTGAGTGCGCTCAGGCAACAGGCGTCCAAGACGGCTGAGGTGACCGCCGCCCCTCGGGATGCGGCCTGCATTGATGTTCCCGCCGGTGCTTTCGTTCGGGTTGTTTCGGTTGATGGCCCACAGGTCGGCGATCTGAATATGTGGAACAAATACGACCTGTCTGAGCGGTTCTATTCCGGCAAAACCCGCGCCCTGCACGGAACGCATTTGTCGACCGGTGATCGCATGTGGTCCAGCTTTCCGCACATGCGCCCGATGGCCACCATCGTAAGCGACACTTTGGACTGGTACGGGTTCGATGAATTCGGAGGGTCCGTTCATGACGTAATCGGAACGCGCTGTGACCCCTATACCGGCCGTCTTCTGTCGGGTGACGACTATCACTATTGCTGCCACTCGAACCTGACGCGGGCTCTGGCCAGCCATTGCGACCTGCCGCTTCATGAGGCAGAAATGTATGTGCACGACGTTCTGAATGTGTTCATGTGCACGGGTTTCACGCGGGACACCGGGCAGTATTTCATGAAGGCCAGCCCGGTGCGCCCCGGTGATTATCTGGAATTCTACGCCGAGATTGATCTGACCGTCGGGCTTTCGGCCTGTCCCGGAGGGGATTGTTCATCCGAGCATTCCTCGGACGCTGCGGCCTGCTATCCGTTGCTGGTTGAGGTGTATGATCCGGGGCAAGACGCGCGCGAAGCGCATGTCCAACCTGCGCGATCAGCGTATGATCGTTCTCACGGCGCAGGCTAGGCGGTCATTCGACGCCCCAAACGGTCGAGCATCCGGCAGCAAAGCTCAAGCTGTTCAATCTCGACAAATTCGTCTGCTTTATGGGCCTGAGTGATTGATCCCGGCCCGCAGACAATCGCCTGAACCCCAAGCTGTTGAAACAGCCCCGCCTCAGTCGCGAATGAAACGACGCCCGTGCCGTTCGCTCCGGTCAGTTCGGCCACAAGGTCTCGGGCTGCGTTTTTGTCCATCGGCTCAAGACCGGTAACTTCGGCGACGGCCTGTTGGGTTATAGTGGCGGCGCTGTGTACGGCCTGCATTTCAGGTAATAGCGCGTGTTCCACGTAGTCGGTCAGAGCGCGCTTGACCAGGTCCGCATCGCTGGATTGAACGGGCCGCATTTCCCAGGCAACCTCGGCTTTGCTAGCGATCACATTGTGCGCGACCCCACCGGAAATCCGCCCGATATTCACTGTTGTCCAAGGCGGTTCAAACGGGCTGTCGGTTGGCGCGCGGGATTTCAGGATTTGGCGCAATTCCAGCAGTTTCCCGATGTAGCGGGCCGCATACTCAGCCGCGTTCACCCCATCGTCCGGGGCCGAACTGTGCCCTTCCAGCCCGACAAAGGACGTGGTGTATTCATAGCACCCTTTGTGGCCCTCGATCACGCGCATCTCTGTTGGCTCACCTATGATGGCGATGTCCGGGACGATGCCGCGTTCAGACAGGTCATCCACCAGATTGCGCGCCCCAAGACACCCGGTTTCCTCGTCATAGGTGAACGAGAAATGCAGCGGTTGGGTCAACTGTGTCGCATCAAGAGTTTCCGCAAAAGCCAAGGCTGCCGCGATGAACCCCTTCATGTCGCATGTGCCGCGCCCAAACAGTTTGCCGTCACGCTCGACCATCTGGAACGGATCGCTGGTCCAGTCCTGATCGGCCACCGGAACAACATCCGTATGACCGGACAAGACAATGCCGCCATCCATCTCTGGCCCAAGCGTGGCAAAGATATTGGCCTTTGCGCCGGTTGCGTCCTGTGTCTGAATACACCGCGCGCCCAGAGCCTCAAGAAAGTCGGTCAAATAGTGGATGATCTCAAGATTGCTATCTGCCGAAACCGTTTCAAAGGCGATCAGGTCGGACAGGATTTCTTTGGTTCTTTGCAAGGTCATGGCTTTACGAACAGTTTGCGGGGGCGGTCGCAGAAGCACTCTGCTGGCCCGGAATCGGTGATCAGGATGGATTCGGTGATCTCAAGCCCCCAGTCGTCCATCCAAAGGCCGGGCATGAAATGGAAGGTCATGCCGGGTTCAAGAACGGTTTCGTCTTCGGGTCGCAGGGAAATGGTGCGCTCTCCCCAATCTGGCGGATAGCTGAGACCAACAGGATAGCCGCACCGCGCGCCGCGCTCGATCCCGGCGCGTTCCAACGGCGCGGCCAACGCAAGCGCGATGTCGCGGGCCTGATTGCCTGCGCGGGCCGCGTCCAAACCTGCTTCGAGCCCCTCAACCAGCGCAGCTTCGGCCCGCAGCAGGTGATCGGGTGGCTGACCAAGGAACACCGACCGGCAGAAAGGCGTGTGATACCGGCGATAGCAGCCCGAGAGTTCAAAAAATGTGCACTCTCCTGACTTGAACGGAGCGCCATCCCACGTGAGATGCGGTGCCGCCGCGTCCGGCCCCGAGGGAAGCAACGGCACGATGGCCGCATAGTCACCCCAATTCCCGTCGGCACCATGAATTGCGTCGCTGTAAATCTGGGCCACCAGCTCGTTTTTCCTAAGCCCCGGTTCCACGCGCTCCAGAACGCCGTCGATGATATGCTCTGAGATGCGCGCGGCCTTGCGCATCAATGCTATTTCTTCGTCGGATTTAACCGCGCGCTGCCAATTGACCAGCGCGTTTGCATCAATCAGGTCTGCGTTGGGAAGCTCTGCCTGAAGGGTCAGGTGGGCCTTGGCTGAATAATAATAGTTGTCCAGTTCGACTCCGATACGCCCGCTTGCAAGACCGCAATCCGCCATCAGCGCGGCAAGGTCCTGCATCGGGTGACGAATGGTAGACTGGACATATTCGTCCGCATAACCATGAATGCGGTCGTTAGCCATCCAGACTGTGCGGCGCGCGCCGTTGGCATCCTGACCGCGACCCCACCAGATCGGATCTGCGTCGTGAAAAACCACAACACCTTGATGCACGTAGAACGACCAACCCTCATACCCTGTCAGCCACGCCATGTTCGAGGGGTCTTCGACAAACAAAGCGTCCAGGCCAGCCTTTGCCATCGCCTTGCGCGTCTTGGTCAGGCGGCGATCATACTCTGCCCGAGTAAATGCCGGATCAGCGTGGGCCATGGGCTGCTCCTGTCTAGTGTGAAGTCTTGTTGACAGAACTTGACGAATTCGGTCACGTCAATGGGCAACACAGGAAAGGCGGGCCATTGAAGATTTCATCCAACCCTTATCGCGGTGGTCAGAAGCTGATCCCAGAGGCTCCGTTCCCCTCTACCGAAGCCGCGCGTGTAGCGGCCTTGTTGGACCAGTGCCCCGCTGCCGCCGAAACGCCGCTGAGGGAGGTTGGCGGCCTTGCCGATGTCGCAACTCTCTGGGTAAAGGATGAGCGTGAGCGGATGAATCTGGGGTCGTTCAAGGCATTGGGCGCGGCTTATGTGATTGCGCGCCACGCGGCGGATATATCCGAGACGCCCGACAACACGACCCTGACCGGTCGGACCTATGTGACCGCCAGCGCGGGTAACCACGGAATGAGTGTTGCGGCCGGTGCCCGTATTTTTGGTGCTGATGCAGTTGTCTACATCGCCGAAACTGTGCCTGAGAGCTTTGCGGATCGCTTGCGGTCTCAGAACGCTCGGGTCGTGCGTCACGGTGCTGACTATGCTGCCAGTATGGAGGCTGCGGCGCAGGCCTCTCGGGACAATGGCTGGACTTTGCTGTCTGACAGCTCCTGGCCCGGTTACTTTGAGTTGCCGCACATCCTGATGGAAGGCTACCTGCAAATGGCGGCCGAGGCGGTGCGTCAATGCCCGCAGATACCCACGCACATCTTCTTGCAAGCCGGTGTTGGCGGGCTGGCGGGGGCCGTCGCCGCCTATGTCCGCGACGTTTGGAAAGATGCACCTCAGATTATTGTGGTCGAGCCCGAGGCCGCACCCGCATTGCAAGCCAGTATCGAGGCGGGCGCATGTGTTTTTGCCGATGGGCCGGACAGCGTGATGGGTCGCCTTGACTGCAAAGAGCCGTCGCTGATCGCGCTGAATGGTCTGGCACGAGACGCGGATAAGTTTCTGACGCTTTCGGATGAAGAAGTTCTGCGCCATCTACCGGCAATGGCCAAGGCAGAGATCGCGACAACAGCGTCCGGTGGGGCAGGGATCGCGGCGGTCATGAATTCCGACGTGCGCGATGAACTGTCTATTGGCCCCGAGGCGCGCGTTTTGTGCTTTTTGTCCGAGAATGCAGAATGAGGGGGTTTGAGGATTCGGAATTCGCGGCACGCACTGAACGCGCTCAGCGTTTAATGAGCGAGCAGGGGCTTTCGGCGCTCCTACTCACGACCGAGCCTGAAGTGCGATATTTCACCGGATATTTGACTCGGTTCTGGGAAAGCCCGACGCGCCCGTGGTTCCTGATCGTGCCTGCATCTGGCAAACCCATCGCCGTCATTCCTTCGATTGGCGCGGCGCTGATGGGACAAACGTGGATTGACGACATCCGCATCTGGAGTTCGCCGGACCTTGTGGATGATGGCATCACCTTGTTGGCCGATACCTTGAGAGAGGTTACGCCATCAGACGCAAATATCGGTCAGCCAGATGGTCATGAAACCCATATGCGCATGCCGATAGCTGACTTTATTCGATTGCAAAATACATTGGAAAATCGGCGTCTTACGGGCGACAGTGGAATTCTGCGTTCACTGCGGATGGTGAAGTCCTCAGCCGAGATTGAAAAGATCGAAACCGCTTGCCAGATTGCTGCACGAGCCTTTCAGCGTGTCCCAGAGATTGCAGGCTCGGGCGTGTCATTGGACACGGTTTTTCGCCGCTTTCAAATGCTTTGCCTTGAGGAAGGCGCGGATTGGGTTCCTTATCTGGCAGGAGGGGCTGAAAAAGGAGGGTACACTGACGTGATCTCTCCGGCGCGTGATACCGCAATGACCGACGGAGACGTCCTAATGCTGGACACCGGGTTGGTTTGGGACGGATACTTTTGTGACTATGACCGAAACTGGTCAATCGGTCCGGCCAGCAATGAGGTAAAATCAGCCTTTGCCACACTGATCGAGGCGGCTGACAGCGCATTCGAGATCGCACGCCCTGGCGCGCGCGCGTGCGACCTGTATCACGCGATGAATTCGGTTCTTTCACGCAAAAGTGGAGATACCGGAGCAGGGCGACTGGGGCATGGGTTGGGAATGTCCCTAACGGAATGGCCATCCCTCATACCTGGTGACGATACGGTGCTGGAGTCCGGCATGGTGTTGACGCTTGAACCCGGTATCGCAGTTGGCGACAAGATATTGGTGCACGAGGAAAATATCGTGATCAACGAGGACGGTCCACGATTTATCAGTCCGCGCGCCGGGCCGGAGTTGCATGTGATATGAGTTACTTACCATACAAACTTGATGCGGATGATCCGCAGTCTACGCCTCTTGGTTTGATCGTCTTGCAGACAGATGAGACGATCGAGCCTGAGTTCAGCGCGTATTTCTCGGATCGCAGTTATCCCATTTATGTTTCCCGGATTCCAAGCGGAAGCAAGGTTACGACCGACACTCTTTCAGAGATGGAGCAGGCACTTCCCGCTGCAGCGGATTTATTGCCAAAGGTCCGTCCGTACCGAGTAGTGGGCTATGGGTGCACATCGGCGAGCTCTGTGATCGGGTCGAAACAAGTAGAGAGGCTGGTGCAGAAAAGCTGTGATGCGGCAGTTGTCACGAATCCGCTTCGTGCGGGTTCTGCGTGCGCGGCCGAGTTGGGGGTTTCCAAGTTTGCTCTGCTGTCACCATATATCGAGGAAGTGAACGAGCCCCTACGCCGTGCGTTCGCTGAAAACGGGGTGTCGATGGAAGTTTTTGGCTCATTCGGAGAGGCGCAGGAATCCAGGGTCGTTCGGATTTCGCGGCAATCCATTGTCGATGCCGCGTTAAAGCTAGGGTCTGATTCGCAAGTTGAGGCTGTTTTCATAAGCTGTACGAATATAAGAACTTTTGATGCGATACCGGAAATTCAAAAAAACTTGCAGAAACCGGTTCTCTCCAGCAATCAAAGTCTTGCATGGCACATGCGGCACCTGAATTCCGCCTGATTATCAGGCTTGTGACTGTGCCATTGTTATCAGGTCGTCATATTTTGGTTGCGCGACGCGTGCCGCATGTCCTTAAATGGGCCGGACAGGTCTTTGAGATCCGGATAAACCGGGCGACCAAGGACGGCACAGGGGAGCCAAGTTGGTAATGACTAATGACGCAGCGTTCGTCGAATTTCAGCGTGTCCAGAAATCTTATGATGGCGAGATACTCGTCGTAAAAGATTTAAACCTTTCAATGCCAAAAGGGGAGTTCCTCACGATGCTGGGCCCGTCGGGTTCCGGTAAAACGACGTGTTTGATGATGCTCGCCGGTTTTGAAACCGCAACGCATGGCGAGATCATGTTGGATGGACGACCGATCAACAACATCCCGCCTCACAAGCGTGGTATTGGCATGGTTTTCCAAAACTATGCGTTGTTCCCGCACATGACCGTCGCCGAGAACCTTTCGTTCCCGTTGGAGGTACGGAAGATTGGCAAGGATGAGCGCGAAGAAAAGGTTAAGCGCGCCTTGGATATGGTTCAGATGGGCGCGTTCGGAAGTCGCCGCCCTGCGCAATTGTCCGGTGGTCAACAGCAGCGTATTGCACTTGCGCGTGCCTTGGTGTTCGAGCCTGAGCTGGTCTTGATGGACGAACCACTGGGGGCTTTGGACAAGCAACTGCGCGAACACATGCAGTTTGAAATCACGCGTCTGGCCCATGAGCTGGGGATTACGACGGTTTACGTGACGCACGACCAGACCGAGGCGTTGACCATGTCGGACCGTGTCGCCGTGTTTGATGACGGACGCATTCAGCAACTTGCGCCGCCGGATTTGCTGTACGAAGAACCCGAGAACAGCTTTGTTGCGCAATTTATTGGTGAAAACAATACATTGGAAGGTGTTGTTAAATCGATAGACGGGGACTCTTGCGTGGTCACGCTGGACGATGGTTCTGAAATCGACGCCAAGCCAGTGAACGTGAGCGCGGCAGGCGAACGGACAAAGGTGTCGATCCGGCCGGAACGGGTTGAGTTCAATAAGGATCGCCTGCACGCCGATGCCCACACTCTGAAGGCGACGGTGAAAGAGTTCATCTACATGGGTGATGTGTTCCGGTTCCGTCTATCTGTGGCGGGCAACGATGATTTCATCATCAAAACTCGGAACGCACCGGATGCCGTCAGATTGTCCCCCGGCCAAGAGGTCGAGATCGGCTGGCTGGCGCATGATTGCCGGGCGCTTGACGCCTGAGGCATGAATACCCCGCCGTTGCGGGGCAAGAGTTGGCCGGGTTGCCCCGTGATCCGGTCTCGAAACCTAAATTTAGCGGGTATAACAGGGAGTTAAACATGAAAGTTAAAACCACTCTGATGGCAAGCGCGGTTGCTGCCGTTGCCGGTGGCGCGATGGCCGAAGAGATGACCATCGTCTCCTGGGGCGGCGCGTATTCCAAGTCGCAGCTCAAAGCGTATCACGAGCCTTATTCGGAAAAGACCGGCGTCACCATCCTGAACGATGACAGCTCGGCCGAGGCCGTTGCAAAGCTTCGCGCGATGAATGAAGCGGGCAACATCACTTGGGATGTGGTGGACGTTGTTGCTGCGGACGCGATCCGTCTGTGCGACGAAGGTCTGGCGCTTGAAATCGACTTTGACAGCCAGCTTGCCGCTGCACCGGACGGCACACCGGCGTCCGAAGATTTCGGCGACCTTCTGGTCAGCGACTGCTTTATTCCGCAGATCGTGTATTCGACCACATTCGGTTACCGCACTGATTTGGTTGGCGATAACCCTCCGACCGAGATCTGCGCGGTTTTCGATCTGGAAAACTATCCGGGCAAACGCTCGCTTGAGAAGCGTCCGATCAACAACATGGAATGGGCGCTGCTGTGTGACGGCGTTGCCAAAGAAGACGTCTATGATGTTCTGGCAACACCGGAAGGTCAGGATCAGGCGTTGGCCAAGCTGGGCACCATCAAGGACAGTGTTGTCTGGTGGTCTGCCGGTGCTGACACGCCGCAGTTGCTGGCCGATGGCGAGGTCATCATGGGCTCGACCTACAACGGTCGTCTGTTCAGCGTGATCGAAGAACAGAAACAGCCGGTCGCCATGCTGTGGGACGCGCAGGTGTTCGATCTGGACGGCTGGATCATCCCCGCCGGTCTGAGCGAAGAGCGTCAGCAGCGTGCGCTGGACTACATCATGTTCGCCACCGACACGCAGCGTCTGGCGGATCAGGCCAAGTACATCTCGTACGGTCCGGCCCGTGCTTCGTCGGCTCCGCTGGTGGGTCAGCACGCCGATCTGGGCATCGACATGGCACCGCACATGCCGACCGACCCAGAGAACGCAAAGAACACGTTCCTGTACAACTACGAGTTCTGGGCTGACTACCGCGACGATATCGACGCCAAGTTCCAGGCGTGGCTGGCACAATAAGCCTGCTTTAAGTCAACGGTTGGGGCCGCCATTGGCCCCGACCCACCAATAAAGACCAAGGGACGCAGATGACTGACGCAACTCAATCCGGTCCGATGTTGGCCGCAGATGGCACCCCGCTGAAGAAATCTCTGGCGCGGTCTTTGCGCCGTCGCAAGCTGAGGGCGCTGGCCCTGATTGCGCCGCTGCTGCTGTTTGTCCTGCTTTCCTTTGTGATCCCGATTATGTCGATGCTGTTCCGCTCGGTCGAAAACAGCATCGTGGCCGACACGCTGCCATTGACTGTGGTCGAGCTGCGCAATTGGGATGCCGACAGCGGTGAACTCCCGGATGAGGCGCTTTACGCTGCCTTCACCAAGGACATGATCACCGCGATCGACCAAAAAACGCACACCCGTCTGGGGTCGCGTCTGAACTATGAACAAACCGGTATGTCCTCGATGTTCCGCCGCTCTGGGCGTCAGATCAAAAAGCTGGACCCGGAAACGGACGGCCCGTTCAAAGACAAGCTGATCGATATTCACGATGGCTGGGGCGATGTTGAGACTTGGCGCACGATCAAGACGCACGCGGTTCCCATCACCAACGGATATTTCCTGAATGCGATCGACATGCGCCGCACCCCTGAGGGCGCGCAGGCGCAGCCCGAAGACAAGCAAATCCTGATCAAGCTGTTCGGTCGTACGCTGATGATGTCGCTGATCATTACGGCGTCTTGTATTCTGCTGGCTTACCCGGTGTCCTACCTGCTTGCGACGCTGCCGATGCGCGTGTCGAACCTGTTAATGATCCTTGTGTTGTTACCTTTCTGGACGTCACTTCTGGTGCGAACCTCGGCGTGGAAGGTGATGTTGCAACAGCAAGGTGTGATCAATGAAACGCTGGTCTGGCTTGGGTTGGTGGCGGATGATGCGCGACTTGTGATCATCAATAACCAATTTGGCACGATTATCGCGATGACACATATCCTGCTGCCGTTCATGATCCTGCCGATGTATTCGGTGATGCAGACGATCCCGGACTCCTATACGCGCGCTGCCAAATCCATGGGCGCGACGAACTGGACAACCTTCTGGCGCATCTACTTTCCGCAATCCATTCCGGGCATTGGGGCGGGTTCGATCCTCGTGTTCATCCTCGCCATCGGCTACTACATCACGCCGGAAATCGTAGGCGGCACCAAGGGTGTCTTCATCTCGAACCGGATTGCGTACCACATCTCGTCCTCGTTGAACTGGGGGCTGGCGGCGGCCTTGGGCACGATCCTGCTGGCGGTCGTTCTGTTACTCTACTGGTGCTATGACAAGATCGTGGGCATCGACAACGTGAAGCTGGGATAAAGACGATGGCAGCACTTACACCAATATCCCGCAAACCCATGTCGGTCGTTCTGCCCGCAGTGGCCATTGCCGGAGGGTTCCTCGGCATGTTCGTCGGGGCCGGGCAGGGCAGTGTCCTGCTGGGTATCCTGATCGGAGCCGTGCTGATGGCGGGGCTGGCCTGGGTCTACATGAATGTCCTGGACAACGAGCGCGCCGCCCGCTGGATCACGATCCTTGGGCTAGGTGGGCTTGGCCTGCTGTTCGCAGGATTGACCGGGCTGATCGTGGGGCTTCTGGCCGGATGGTTCTTCGCCTTCTTCATCTTCTGGCTTTATGAGGGCCGCTATCGGCGGAAACTGCTGCCGTATATGACCGGTCAACAGGTGTTTTGGCATTACACCTTCCGGGTGATCTGCGGTGCGATTTTTGTGTTCCTGATCACGCCGATCCTTGTGGTGCTTCCGCTGTCGTTCAACGCGCAGGACTTTTTCACCTTTACGCCCGAGATGCTGCGGCTGGACCCCGAGGGCTATTCCCTCAAGCATTACCGCGATTTCTTCACCAACAATGAATGGCAGCGCAGCTTCAAAAACTCGCTGATCATCGCGCCGATTGCGACGTTTATCTCGGTATCATTGGGCACACTGGCGGCCATCGGGCTAAGTCAAAGCCACGTTCCGGGAAAACGGGCGATTATGGGAATCCTGATTTCACCCATGATCGTGCCGCTGATCATCTCGGCCACTGGCATGTTCTTTTTCTACAGCGATATCGGCCGGTTCCTTGAAGGCACGCTGGGCATGGACAAGAACTTTGTGGGATATGTGAAGGTCATCCTCGCCCACGCGGTTCTGGGTATTCCGTTCGTGATCATCACCGTGACGGCGACGCTGGTTGGTTTCGATCAATCGCTGACCCGCGCGGCGGCGAATATGGGGGCAGGGCCGGTGCGCACCTTCTTCAAGATCCAGATGCCGCTGATCCTGCCGGGCGTGATCTCGGGCGGGTTGTTCGCCTTTATCACCTCGTTTGACGAGGTGGTCGTGGTGCTGTTTGTCGGCTCGGCCAGCCAGAAAACGCTGCCGTGGCAGATGTTCACTGGCCTGCGTGAACAAATTAGCCCGACCATTCTGGCGGTGGCGACGATCCTTGTGGTGATCTCAATCGCGCTGCTGACCACGGTTGAATTGCTGCGCCGCCGGTCCGAGCGTCTGCGGGGTCTTTCCCCCGCTTGACGCGCGCGGCGGTGTGATTTAGCCGTACCCTTGTGTAGCCCGGTCACGATGGCGTCGTGACATCCAAACGGGCGCATGGCTCTCGGTTCCCGAGGCCGCTTGTCCTGAACGCCGGGACTTGTGGCCGGGCACCCTTCGTCCGGCATTGCAGGAGAGAGCATGATGACAGACCTGACAAACCGCCCCGAGTTCTTCACCAGTCACAATGGTGAAAAGGCGCCATTGCCATTCAGCAAGGCAGAATACGAACGTCGCTTGACGGGATTGCGTGCGATGATGGCTGCTCGGGATATTCCGGCGGTGCTGCTGACCTCGATGCACAATATCGCCTATTACTCGGGCTTTCTGTATTGCTCCTTTGGCCGTCCATACGGCTGCGTGGTGACGCAGGACGCTTGCACCACGGTGTCGGCGAATATCGATGCGGGGCAGCCGTGGCGACGCTCGGTTGAGGAAAACGTGATCTACACCGACTGGAAGCGCGACAATTACTGGCGCGCGGTAGCCAGCCTGATCGGTGGCGCGAAGCGGATCGGAATTGAGGGCGATCATTTGACGCTTGCGGCACGTGACACAGCGCTGGCGATGCTGGGTCAGCCGGAACTGGTCGATGTGGCCGCTGATACGATGGCCGCCCGGATGGTGAAATCGGCAGAAGAGATCGCGCTGATCAAGGGCGGCGCACACACCGCAGATGTGGGCGGGGCCGCCATCCACGCCGCGATCCGCGAGGGCGCGACCGAGATTGAGATTGCCATGGCCGGTCGTGACGCGATGGAGGCCGAGATTGCGCGCGCCTATCCCGACGCGGAATACCGCGATACCTGGGTTTGGTTTCAGTCGGGCCTGAATACCGACGGAGCGCATAACCCCGTGACCAAGAGGGCGCTGCAAAAGGGCGATATCCTGTCGCTCAACACGTTCCCGATGATCTCGGGCTATTACACCGCGTTGGAGCGCACCCTGTTTCTGGGCGAACCCGACGCCGACAGCCTGCGCATCTGGAAGGCCAACGTCGCCGCGCACGAACTGGGGCTGAGCCTGATCAAACCCGGCGCGACCTGCTCGGGCATCACGGCTGAGATAAACCGCTTCTTCGCGGATGAGGGTCTGCTGCAATACCGGTCCTTTGGCTATGGCCACTCGTTCGGTGTTCTCAGCCACTACTACGGGCGTGAGGCGGGGCTGGAGCTGCGCGAGGATATCGACACGGTGCTAGAGCCGGGCATGGTCGTTTCAATCGAGCCGATGCTGTGGATACCCGAAGGTCAGCCCGGCGCGGGCGGATATCGCGAACATGACATTCTGGTCGTCGAGGAAGACGGGGCCGAGAACATCACCGGCTTCCCCTATGGGCCGGAACACAACACGATTACCTAACCGGACAGGCAGGAGGGGCGCTTAGCCCCTCTTGCCACGTTCGTGGAAGATGAACCCGATGAAATTCAGCAACACCTGCGCGGCCAGAATCTGGGTGCTTTCGGTGGGATCATAGTTCGGCGCGACCTCGACAAGATCAATGCCCACGACGTCGCCGCGCTGTGCCAGCCCTTGCAGGATTTCCAGCACGTCATAGTACAGAAACCCCCCGTGGCTGGGCGTGCCGGTGCCCGATGCAATCGAGGGACAAAAGGCGTCGATATCGATCGTCACATAATACCGCGCGCCCTCGGGGATGCGCGCCAAAACGCCCTCGGTCCCCAGTTCGCGCACCTGCCGCACCGACAAAATGTCAGACCCTCGGGCGCGGGCATCCTCATAGCCTTCCTTCGCGGTCGAGGACACGTTGCGGATACCCAACTGGGTCATGCCTGAGACATAGTCTTTCTCAATCGCGCGCCGCATCGGGTTGCCGTGCCCGGCGGTCACGCCATGCCGTTCGTCCACGAAATCCAGATGCGCGTCGATCTGAACCACATGGATCGGACCATTCTCTGCACACTCATCGGCAAAGGCGTTGATGCAGGGGATGTTGACCGAGTGATCACCGCCAATGGTGACGGGCAGGGCACCAGCGTTCAGAATCTTCTGGACCCCGAACTGGATATTGGCGTGGCTTTCCTCGGTCTTGGTGTGGATGATGTCCGCATCGCCGATATCGACCATCCGCACGGAACTATCCAGATAGGTCGCGTCATCCTCGTGATCATATGCTCCTGCGTGGCCAAAGCTGAACAGTGTCGATGCCTCGCGCACTGCACGCGGCCCAAACCGCGCGCCAGAGCGCCACTGCGTACCAAAGTCGAACGGAGCGCCAAGGATCGCCACGTCCGCCTCGATCTGGTCCCAGTTTTCGATGTAGGGTGATTTGCCAAAGGTCGAAATGCCTACGAAAGGCAGGTTTAAGCGTCCGCTGGAGTACCCATGTGATGACATTTCCAAAGCCCTGTTTTTTGCCGTTTGCCCACAGCTTAGACCGGTTGCCCAAGGCTGGATAGATCATCTAGGCGCAGTTGACGGTTGAATGTCCCCTTCGGCGGTGTCTATTTGACAAGGCGACTGGAAAGGAATTGCCGTGGTGCATCACGAATTGCCGCCGGAGACAGGTGTCTTCTACATAAACTTGGACCGCGTCCCAGCGCGGCGGGAATTCATGGAAGAACAATTCGCCCATGCCGGTCTGCCCGGGGCAGTTCGGTTCAGTGCGGTTGACGGCCAGGTTCCTGGCGCATTGGATGACAATAGCTATGTGCCGGGCACAGGTAGCCGCTGGGGTTTGAAACAAAGCGAGGTTGCCTGTTTTGAAAGCCATCGCGCAGTATGGCGCGCCGTCGTGCAGCAAAACCTCCAGTCGGTCGCTATTTTTGAAGATGACGTAGAGCTGTCGGTCAATGCAGGGCACGTGGTGTCCAAAGTGTTGGAGAACGCGTCGGAATACGATCTGGTGAAACTCGACTATTCCCCAAGATCAATGCGTTTCGGACCCCAGCGCACAATCGCAGATGTTCCGGTTCGGTCGATGCTAGAAATGGCCCCAAGCTCTGCTGCGTATATTGTCACACAGGCAGCTTGCCGCAGGCTGCTGCGTTGGTCCGAGCCGTATTCGGATCATTTGGACGACTTCATCTCGCTGCCACGCGAGGATTGGCGCATGTTTCAGTGTTTTCCCGCTGTGGGCGTCCAAATGATCTGGTCGCAACAGCAAGGCCAGACTGACGAAGATGTAAAGGTTAGCGAGCGATCTCAGGACACGAAAACCAACACCGGTCTGGACAAAGGGCCAACGTGGTTTCGCGTGCGCCGAGAACTACGGGCCGCGCGGCGCAAGCTGTTCTGGCGAATGGGCGGCGAAAAACGTTTGCGAGATCAGGGCGGCTATATCGGATTTATTCCATGCGCGGATGATCTTAGCGTCTAGGCGTGCGCCGTTTCCCACAAAAATAGGGGGAATACGGGTTCCAGCCCTATAACCGTTAACAAAACTGTCAATTTGATATAACGTTTGAGTGTTATTTCCAGTTGGCGCTTGGGTTTTCGGTATGAGTCAGACGATCTACGAACGATATGGTGGCTTTAAAACGATCAGCAGGATCGTAATGACGTTCTATGAGATGGCCTTGGATTCTGACCAGATCGGAGGACATTTCGAGGACATCGACATGCCTCGACTAATTGATCACCAAACCAAGTTTGTTTCGTCATTGGTCGGTGGGCCTGCGTCCTTCAGTGATGAGCGGATTGAGGCTGTTCATCGGCATCTAAACATATCTCATGCTGACTTTGATGAGATGGCCGATCTGTTCGGCCAGGCACTGGAGATGCACGGTATGGAGGACGGTCATATCAAGATTGCCCTCAGCGCTATTGAATCCAAGCGTTCCATCATCGTGACGCGCAACGCAGCATGAGTATTCTGGCCATAAATGAGCAACTGCTCCGCGCGATCGGAGTGGGCGTGGCCGTTGTGCGGGCTTCGGATCTTGGGTTCGTGTTCTACAATGGCCCGTTTGCCGAATGGTTTGGTGCTCCGTCCGAAGGGCAATCTTTACTGGATGTGTTTCCCGGCCTGGATCAGCGCGAGCTGGAGGATGTAAAGCAATCTGGCCTTCGCTATTCCGTCGAAATGCAGATCAAGCCAAAGCGTAGAACATTGATTTTTGCGACTGCGGTTTCCTTGGCAAACGGGATGGACGAGCAGCTATTGGTCGTTGAGTGTCAAAACATTACCCGCATTCGCGAACTTGAGAGCATGATCGACAGCTACTCGACAATGGTCGAGCGTAACACGCGCGAACTGGAACGCGAGAAAGAGCGTGTTGAAAGGTTGCTGCTGAACCTGATGCCACGCGCGGTATATGAGGAATTCAAGACATTCGGCGTTGTGACGCCGCAGCTTTACGATCAGGTCTCGGTGGTCATGCTGGACTTTGTCGGTTTCACGGATTTCGCGGCAAAGACGGACCCGACTGTAACTCTTAGCGAGTTGAACGACATTTTCACCGCCTTTGACCGGATCGTCGAACAGTTTGGATGCGAACGGATCAAGACAATTGGGGACGCATACCTAGCGGTTTCCGGGATGCCCGATGCGACCCCGGATCATGCGACGGCTGTCGCTCATTGCGCGGTCAGGTTCCTTCGCTATCTTGAGCGGCGAAATGAAAGCCACCCGCATAAATGGGAGGCTCGCATTGGGCTGGGAATGGGCCCGGCAGTTGGTTCGGTCGTGGGAATTCAGAAATACGTTTACGACGTTTTCGGACCTGCTGTTAACATTGCCTCACGGTTGCAAGTCTTTGCAAATCCAATGAATATCGTTGCGCCCGAGGAGATGAAATTCGCTCTGATCGACGAGTTTCAGGTTTCCGATCTGGGGCGTGTCGATATTAAGGGAATGGGTGAAATGGACCTCATCAACGTGACTTCGGGCCTTAGCATGCCAAAACCCAGAACCGTATTCTGACTAGTCGTCCTGCGGCACCAAGCCAAGACCCCTGAGATAGATTCCGATACCGGATTCCAAAAGGTCTTCGGGAGGAAAGGGCGAAGTTGCGCCGGTGTTTCTGGCGTACAGCTCGACCACGCCGTGGCTCATGGCCCAGATATGCGCGCTGAACATCGACGCGGGCGGACGTTTCTCTGGGGGAATGTGCTGGGACAGATCCGCCGCGGCCTTCTCGAGTACACTTTTCGCTCGGTTGGCAGCCAATGAAAGTTCCGGCGTGCGGTTGATGGAAACACCACTTTCAAACATTGCGATGTAATGGCCGGGGTGCTTGCGGGCAAAGGCAAGATAGGCGCGACCTGTTGCCTCGAACGCGGCCAGAGCGGATGGCTGACCCTTGTCGTAGGCGTATTGCATCAAGTCCGCGAACATCTCGAACCCTTGGCGCGCGGCCTCGGCGATCAGGTCTTCGCGACCCTGAAAATGCCGGTAAACGGCCGCTGGCGTTACGCCGGCTGTCTTGGCCGCTTCGGATAGGGTAAAGCCGGTCGGACCTTTTTCTTCAATCAGGGACAGCGCGGCCTCGATCAAGGCTTGCTTCAGGTTGCCGTGGTGATACCCGCGTTTTGTCATCCCTGTATCACTTGCCCTTGTTGTTCATATACTTGGACTTCTGACATAATCCGAGCGGTGCGTTTCGTCCAACATCTATGGCGCGGAAAACGAGTGAAATTCATCAGGACTCCCAGATTTCGGGCCCGCCGCAGATTTTCGTATCGATTTTGCCAATGGCTTCATGATTTTTCTCGTCATAGTCCAGGGCATGCAGGACGGTTTGAATGGCCGCCAGCCGCGCTCGCTTCTTGTCGTCCGAGCGCACGATTGTCCACGGGCAATGCGCCGAATGGCTGCGTGTCAGGGTTTCAGCGATAGAGGTCGAGTACTCATCCCACTTGCTGAGACCTTGAATATCTATCGGGCTGAGCTTCCATTGCTTCAACGGATCGGTCTCACGGGCCAAGAACCGGTTGAGCTGCTCGGCGCGCCCGACGTTCAGCCAAAACTTGAAAAGCCTGATGCCGTCGCTGACGAATCCAGTTTCCAGCGGCAAGACCTGACGAAAGAACCTTTCGCGTTCATCTGACGTGCAAAAACCAAATACATTCTCAACAACGCCGCGGTTGTACCAGCTTCGGTCAAAGAACACGATTTCGCCAGCAGCGGGTAGGTGAGGGATGTACCTTTGAAAATACCACTGGCTGCGCTCTTGATCCGATGGCTTGCCAAGTGCGACGTTGCGGGCTCCGCGTGGATTAAGATTTTCGCGAAAGCGTTTGATTGTACCGCCTTTTCCGGCAGCATCCCGGCCTTCAAAGATGATTGCGACCCTTCCACCGGTCTCTTTCACCCACGATTGCATCTTGACCAGTTCGATCTGCAACGCCTCCATCTGCTTTTCATAATCCTTACGCTTCATTCGTTCGTCGTAAGGAAAGCTGGGGTTCAGGATGTCATCCTTGTTTGCCTTTTCGATTGAGGATCTGACCTCTTTCGGGGCTTCTTTTCGGAAATACTTTTCGATGGAGCCTTTTGCGGATCGGGCCATAAGTCACCTCTCGATAAAATCCAATTTCTACTATGGATTAGCCGAGAGATTAACGCAAACCTGCCCTTTGTGCCGCCCTTTCAATGGCGGTGGCCACTTCGGGTGCGGCAACGACCTGCGGCATGTGTCCGATCCCTGCCAGTTCGATTAATTCTGCATCCGGTATCTGTTCAATCAGGCGCTGGGAATGCCAGCCCAGACCAACAGTTTCGTCCGCTGTTCCGTGTACGATTTCAGTTGGCACCGAGATGTCTTTGTACTGCGGTTGAAGGGCGCGGATTTCTTCTAGAAGATTGGCCCGTTGTTTGGCATTTGCGTGCATGGACGAGCGACGGATAGTCAGGCCGGGGCCAAAGTGACGGGCATACCCTTCGGGCGCGGATTGCGGAGCAAACACCTGATCAAGCGCCTTTTCTACATACCATTCCGGCACAAACGCGCTGATCAAAGGCAAAGCCAGAGCGTTACCCGCCGATGTAGACGCAAGCCTGTTGAAGCCATCCAGCGGTGTTTCCCAAGGGATGGCGGCCGGGGCGATCAGAACCAGTGCCGAGATGTTCTCGGGTCGGGTGACGGCCCAAGCAAGCGATACGGATCCACCATAGCTTTGTCCGGCGACAATGGGCTTGTCTGCGCCAAGTATGGCAGCAGCCTTCTGTAGAATTATAGCTTGTTCTTCAATGCTTTCACCGTCTGGGTTAAAGCTGCCGCTATAGCCAAGTCCCGGTCGGTCAAAGACGATCACGCGGAAGTTCTTTGCCAAGATTGGTGCAAGAGCGAACGTCATGTCGCGTGTGTTGCCGCTTGAACCATGGATCAGAACCACGTCTGGGCCTTCGCCCTTCACCACCGCATGGATCGGAACGCCGTCAACATCAATGATTTCACCTTCGGGTGGGAAGGATGCCTCGGCGCTCGCTTCGTTTTGCGACACGCGCCATGCGGTCAGCAAGGTCAGGCCAGAGAGAAACAGGCCGAGGGTTATGACAGATTTAACGACCAATTTCGTCCAGATCGAATGGGGTCGATTGATAAATCTCGTTGATCCAGTTCCCGTAAAGCAAATGAGCATGACTGCGCCAGCGGTTTTGCGGATCTCGGCTTGGATCGTCGTCAGGATAGTAATTCATGGGCACGTTGATCGGCGTGCCGTTCGCGATGTCGCGGTCGTACTCTTGCTTGAGCGTGTCGCTGTCATATTCAAAGTGATTGAAGATATAAATCGCACGATGCGAAGGATCTTCGACAAGGCAGGGGCCAACGTCTTCGCTGCCCAACAGCGTTGTCAGACCCGGAGCGCTGTCGATCTCATCCTGTTTCATCTCGGTCCAGCGGCTGACAGGGATCACGCAATCATCCGAAAACCCCCGCAAGAATGGCGAGGCGGGCGCAAGATTGCGATGTCTGAAACATCCAAAAGCCTTGGCATCCAGTATGTGTTTCTGAACGCCGTGAAAGTGGTTGATCATCGCCATTCCGCCCCAGCAAACGCCAAAGGTCGAATGCACGTTCGTCTGGGTCCAGTCAAAGACCTCGCTGATCTCTTCCCAATAGGTCACGTCTTCAAACTCAAGGTGTTCGATCGGTGCGCCAGTGATGATCAGGCCGTCGAACTTTTGATCTTTGATCTCCTGAAACGGACGGTAAAACTCGGCCATGTGTTCGGCTGCGGTGTTTTTGGTCCGATGCTCGGTCATGCGGATCAGCGACAGGTCGATCTGCAGCGGGGTCGCACCGATCAGGCGAGCGAACTGGTTTTCCGTCTGAATCTTCTTGGGCATCAGGTTCAGCAACCCAATCCGCAGGGGGCGAATGTCCTGACGCATCGCCTGATCCTCATCCATGACCATGACGCCCTCGTTGGTGAGAACGTCAAATGCAGGCAGGTCGGAGGGGATCTTGATTGGCATCAGGTGCAAGCCTTCGGAAACTAAGTGTAAGAGCCGTAATTAAGCGTGGTTTGGGCGGGCCTCAAGGGTGCGTTCGATCAACTCGTCGAAATCTGAGGCGTCACGGACGTTGTGCATGTCATCCGCAGTGACCGCTATCCCCCAATTGTCGGCCATCGCCTGATAGCGGGGCTGACGATGAGCAAGAGCGCGGGAGTAAGTCCAGCGTACAAATGCGTCGGGGTCCACCTGAGAGCCCGAGCAGCCGTGCTCGGCCAGATATTCCTCCCAAACCTGAGTCAGGAATTGTGGCTGATAAGACATCGGCTTGGGAGCCTTGTCAAAGCGGCGGACCAGCTCTGCGGTGTGCTCGTCGTCGCCTTTTAGCCATATCATCAAAGTTTGCCGCGAAAGCTCGGACAGGACTTGATCGCGCGGGTCGTTGGGGTCGACCCATTCGCAGATTGACCCGCCGGTGTCGCAGATGAAGTTGGGGTATTGATACAGGCGTTCGGCGCGGTCGATGAAATACTCTGTGTCCAGCAGAGCATGAATTTCTGCCAGTCTGAACTGTTCCTGTCTGCGGCGGTATTCGGTTAGCTCAAGCCCTCCAAGCGCCGGGTTGCCAGGCTTACCCAGATAGGCAGCGACCGGCGTAAGATTCTCAAATGAGATGTTAGAGCCGATATAGATCGAGTCTGACAGAAGAAGATCCCGCAGAAAGGGGACTTTCATCGCTTCTGCCTTGGCATTGTCGGTGATGTACTCGCCCATGTAGCGTGTACCGATGCGGTAATCGATCGAGTAATGAAACCAGTCACCCGAGTCCCGCAAGATATTGGACACATACGTTTTCCCAAGGCCCGACATGCCGAAAAACAGCACTTTCTTTCGCGCTGCCTCGCGCCAATCTTTTGCCGAGCTGTAGATCATCGTCTGCTATCCCCTTTTAGCACCTTGCTAATTGGGGCGGCGGGCGGCGTCAATCAGGTGCGCGGTTTCGGTTTAGGATCAATAGCCCCACGGCGAGCACTGCAAAGCCGAGAAATGCCTGTGGTTGTAGCGCTTCGTCGCGCAGGATTGCGCCAAGGACGATTGCCACAGGTGGGATAACCAGCGTTACAAGCAACAGATTGCCCGCGCCCGCCATTGCCAAAACGCGGTAGTACAAAAGGTATGCTCCTGCGGTTGCAATCAGCGCGTAATAGGCGATGGCTGCCCAGGTAATGGCTGGCAGGTCGAACGTTGGAACACCGTCAACGACCAGAGTTATCGGCAAGATAAACAGCGTAGATCCTGTCAGCATCCCGGCTGCGGCAACTGCCGGGTGCAGGCCGGACAACGCGACACGCGCCCAAGCTCCGGCCAGGGCGTATGAGATCGCGCCTGCGATGATTGCCAGTTGCGCTGCGCTTTGCAGGTCAAAACTGGCGAAACTCTGAACTCCGATGGCGATCGCAACTCCGACGAACCCCAGACTGACGCCAAGGGCGCGAGAACGGGTCAATTGCTCGTCCTTGAAAAATATCGCCGCGACCAGAACGCCAAAAAATGCCGTTGTTGCGTTCAGGATCGAGGTGAGCCCCGTTTCGATATACAACTGCCCCCATGCCATAAGAGAAAACGGAATGGCGTTGTTCAGTATTCCCATGACAACAAATGCAATCCAAATGCGTGGGGTAGAAGGCACCTTTAGCCCCTTAGCCCAAACCACGACCCAGAGAGCCAGCATCGCCCAGAAGACGCGATGCAGGACCGAGGTCATCACCGGTACAGTGTCCAGCGCGATCCTGATGGAAACGAAAGATGCGCCCCAGATCAGGCCCAGCAACAAAAGTTCGGCCCATGCCTGTGTGGAAAGTTGTTTTTGAGTAGCCATGCCAATGTCTTTCACTCAAACGCGGCAAACGCGACCCGAAACATGCGAAAAGGCCCCGCCAAATGGCGAGGCCCCTGTTCAAACTACCTGAAAGCTTCTTAGTTCAGCGCGTATGTGAGCTGCAGACCAACACTCCAGGCCGAGTTTCCAGTAAACTCGCCACCGGTGGTGGTGGTGGCATCGCCGATATCGGTGTAGCGGATCGCGCCCGAAAGCTGAGCCTGCTCGAAAGAGTAGGTGCCACCTACGCCGATGCTCCAGAAACCGTCGGTTGGGCCGAGGTTGGAAACCGGTGTGCCGGACGAGGCTTCATAACCAGCGGATACAGCACCCGAGAATTCCTCGGAGAACTGATAGCCGACGCCCAAAGTGTAGGTGAAGGTGTCGTCGTCATAGTCGACCAGGTTGCTACCGGTAATTCCGACATAGGCTGGTGGTGCAAGTACTGCCTGAGGCCAGTCAACCCAGCGGATCGAACCGAACACGAGGGTTTTCGGTGCAACACCGGTCTGGAAGTCAAGGTTGACCGACTGGGGCGTGATAACCTCATCTTCTGTGTTCAGGGAAACGACAGGTACCGGCACCGGTGGCGGCGGAGCGTTGAAGGATTCTACCAGTCCAAAATTGTGAGTGATCTTGGAGTTGTAGACCAGCGAAACGCGCGCGGCGATCTCGGGGCGTTCCCAAGCGACACCGACAAGGTAGCCAAAGTCGATTTCATCATCCGACGTGGTTTGATAGCCACCGGCTGCGGGCACGGCAACATCCAGACTTGCACGCTGTCCCCGGACACCGGCAATAGCGCTAAAGCCGCCTTCGAATTTGTAACGTAGCACAGCCGAGATTGCGTCCGTGTCAGCCTTGGCGCGCAGGACATCGGTCCGGCCGCCGAACGGCGTCAGCGGGTTCAACGAAAGCGGGTAGTTGGCCGCGTACTCTACGTCCGCGCCAAACGGCTGATCATAGATCAGCGCGAAGTCCAGCCTGTCATTGAACGCATGCTTGTATGCTAGTCCCGGTGAAAAAAAGCTGTTGGTCACATTGCCCGAGTCGACGCCGAACTGCTCTCCGCTGACGCTCGGGGAAGCATACCCCAGACGCAACTGAACGGCCGATCCTTCCTCGAACAGAATGTTCACGCCTTGGCCACTGCGATCAAGGCCGCCTGCATAGGCACCCGTCGCGCCAACGCACATAGCGCACGCCTGTAGAAGCGCTTTCCTCATTTAGTCCCTCCCTAAATATCTCCTGTAAGGTCAGTGCCCGTCTCCGTAAGGGGCTGCTGACCCGGTGTGTGGTGCTCGTTATTCTGTTAAGGTTTACTTTATCGTCAACTGGTGACGGTGCGTTACTTGTTTGGAGCGTGTCGGGAGACTGTTGCGTTTGTGTTACGATTCTCGGCGCTAACATTCAAAAAGATACCTGAGAAGATCACGGCTGCCCCAAGAAGCGTCCATTGGTCCAGCGGTTCTTGGTAAAGAATCATGCCGACGATCGCGATTGTCGGCAGCCTGGCAAAGTCGAAAGGCACCACCACTGTTGCCGGGGCAATAGCCAATGCGTTGGTGATGCAAAAATGTGCAAGCAGTCCGGCTAGTCCGATCAACAACAGAAAAGGAGCGGTTTTGGCTGAGGGCAGCGCAATCTGTCCGTCAATTCCAGATGCCGCCAATCCCAGAATCGCTTGAATGACCGTCAGCCAGAACATGATGCAACCGATGCTGGCATGTTGGGTCAGTTTTTTCGTCGAAATCGTCGTCAGAGCGAAGAAAACCGCAGACAAGGCAGCGGCTATGACGCCTCCGGTCAGTGGCACCGCGCCGGGGCGGGCGACAATGAGAATGCCGACAAACCCGATCAGTGCGGACATGACGCGTATTGTGGTCAATCTTTCACCCAGCAAGAGCGGCGAAAGAAGAATGACCCAAAAAGGCTGAGTGAATTCAAGCGCGAAGACCTGCGCTAAAGGAACAACCGATACCGCATAGAACCAAAGGTTCTGGCCGGTGAAATGTAGAACGTTTCGGACTCCGTGCAGGCCGATACGATTGGTCGTCACATGGTGCCACTTGCCAGTGACTGTCAGGGCAAGTGAAACGATGAGTATGCCGACAAGACTCCGGTAGAACATGATCTCAAACGTGTCATGAGATACGCTGAGTTCTCGGCCCGCAACTGCCATCGACGAAAACGAGGCGATGGCCCCGGTCATCCAGAGTGCGGCTTTGCCGATTTGAGGTCTGCTGGCTTCCATAAGAAATCTGTTGAGGCCCAAGGTGAGGATTTAAGGAAAACAGAAGTTTGCCTGATCCGAAATAATAAAGCCGGGGAAGTCCCCGGCTTTTTTGTTATTCCCACTCGATCGTTCCCGGTGGTTTTGATGTGATGTCATAGGTGCATCGGTTGATCCCTTTGACCTCATTAATGATCCGTGTCGCGGTCTCACCAAGGAATTCGTGGCTAAACGGATAATAGTCGGCCGTCATTCCGTCCACTGACGTCACGGCCCGCAAGGCACAGGCGTAGTCATAGGTGCGACCATCACCCATGACGCCGACGGTGCGGACAGGCAGAATGGCGACAAAAGCCTGCCAGATTTCATCGTAAAGTCCGTGCTTGCGGATTTGATCGATGTAGACGGCATCGGCTTCGCGCAAGATTTCCAGTTTCTCGCGCGTTATCTCACCTGGACAGCGAATCGCCAGACCGGGACCGGGGAAGGGGTGGCGGCCGATAAAGCTCTGCGGCAGGCCCAGTTCGCGACCCAACGCGCGGACCTCATCCTTGAACAACTCGCGCAGGGGCTCGACCAGCTTCAGGCCCATCTTTTCGGGCAGGCCGCCGACATTGTGGTGTGACTTGATCGTGACCGAAGGGCCGCCGGAAAAGGACACTGATTCAATGACATCGGGGTACAATGTGCCCTGCGCCAGAAACTCGGCCCCGTCGATGGTGTCGGCGTGTTTCTGGAAAACGTCGATGAACAGCTTGCCGATGATCTTGCGCTTGGTCTCGGGGTCGGACTGGCCTTCCAACTCACCAAGGAACAGGTCGCTTTCATCCGCGTGGATCAGTTGAATGTTGTAGTTGTCGCGGAACATGCCGACGACTTCTTCAGCCTCGTTCTTGCGCAGCAGGCCGTGGTCTACGAACACACAGGTGAGCTGATCGCCGATCGCCTCGTGGATCAGGATCGCCGCGACCGAGCTGTCGACGCCGCCGGACAGACCACAGATGACCTTTTTGTCGCCCACCTGTTCGCGGATATTGCGGATCATCTCGTCGCGATAGGCGCCCATGGTCCAGTCGCCCTTGAACCCGGCCAGTTTGACGAAATTCTCGTACAGTTTCGCGCCCTTGGGAGTGTGGTGCACCTCGGGGTGGAACTGAACCGCATAGAAGTGACGGCTGGCATCGGCGGTAACTGCAAAAGGCGCGTTGGGCGAGGTGCCGAACACCTCGAACCCAGGTGCGATTTCACTGACGTGGTCACCGTGGCTCATCCAGACCTGTTCGTCGCCATCGGCGAACCAACCGTCAAGGATATCCAACTGACCTTTGGGAGTGACAAAGGCGCGTCCGAACTCGGCGGTGCCGTGGCCGCTTTCGACTTTGCCGCCCAACTGGTGCATCATCACCTGCTGGCCATAACAAATGCCAAGGATCGGGACGCCATAATCGAAAATCTCTTGCGGAGCGCGCGGTGAACCTTCGCGCGTCACACTGTCCGGCCCGCCCGAGAAGATCACGGCCTTTGGCGCCATCTCGCGCACAAATTCCATCGTGACTTTCTGATAGGGGTGGATTTCGCAATAGACGTTCAGCTCACGCAGGCGTCGCGCGATAAGCTGCGTTACCTGGCTGCCGAAGTCGATGATCAGAAGGCGGTCATGAGTGTCCTGGGTCATGGTTGGCTATTAGGTCGCAAGCCTTGCATGTGCAAGCGCAATGACATCATTTGTGCAATTGTGCCTCAGGATAGTGAGGAAAGGGGATGTCATGTCAAAGATTATGCTACGGCGCGCTACCCTTGCCGATATTGACGAGACAACCGTGTGCATTTCGGCGGCCTATGCGCCTGCGTTGCGCGAAATACCGGACCTGCCGGACGTCACTGGTGGCGTAGCCCATGACATAGCCACTTATGAGGCGGTCGTGGCCGAAGATGGCACAGGAATTATTGGGTATGTTGTCTATGACGTCGTTGAAGACGCGATGATGGTTTTCAATCTTGCCGTTTCGCCGGCCGCACAGGGGAAGGGAGTCGCAAAAAGGCTGCTGGAACATGTCGAAGACACAGCGCGCGCGCAGGGAGTGGAACGACTTAGGTTGCGGACCCATCGTTTGATGCAAACAACGGTTGCCATGTATCAATATTTGGGGTGGGGCATCACAAGCTCCAAAGGAAACAGCTTGGCAATGGAAAAGCCGGTTCGGTAACGGATGCGCCGGGCCTGTTCAAAGCGTCGGCCCAAATGTCGCTTTTACCCCTATAGCGCCGTAAACCATATGCTTTGCACCTATTGCCTCCTGTAACAAATCCATCAAACCAACCAATAGACGGGATCTTCTCATGGCAGAGGCAAATACCCGGCGCAGGGCGAGAGGTGGCGGTGGCGCCGCCCGCCGAGCCGAACGCACCGCGGTTCGTATCGAAACTGCAAAGTATATCGAACGTAATATTCCGAACTTCGAGGTTCTCAACGAAGAAGCGTTGCAGATCATCGAAGCCAACGCGGAAACCATTCTGGCCGAGGTCGGAGTCAACTTTGTCGATAACCCCGCTGCGCTGGAGCGTTGGAAAGACGCTGGTGCCGATGTGGATGGCGAACGTGTTCGCATCCCTCGTGGTCTGGCGCGTGAGCTGATCAAGACCGCCCCCAGCGAGTTTACTCAGCACGCCCGCAACCCCGAGAAATCGGTGGTCATCGGTGGCCGCAATCTGGTTCTGGCCCCGGTCTATGGACCTCCGTTCGTTCGCGATGCGCAGGGTGGCCGACGCTATGCCACAATGGACGATTTCAACAAGTTCGTGAAACTGGCCTATATGTCCAAATGGCTGCACCATTCGGGCGGTACGGTGTGCGAACCGACGGACATTCCGGTGAACAAGCGTCACCTGGATATGCTGATGGCGCACATGACCCTATCGGACAAGCCGTTCATGGGCTCGGTCACCGATCCCAGCCGTGCGCAGGATTCCGTTGAGATGTGTGAGATTCTGTTCGGCAAAGAGTTCGTGCAGGAAAACACGGTTATGACCTCGCTGACCAACATCAACTCGCCGATGACCTTCGACGACGTGATGATGGGCTCGCTCGAAGTCTATGCGGCCAACAACCAAGCCTGCATCATCTCGCCGTTTATCGTAGGCGGTGCGATGGCTCCGGTGTCGGTTGCGGGGACGCTGACGCAGGTTCTGGCCGAAGTTCTGGCCGGTGTTGCCTATAGCCAGATCATCCGTCCGGGTGCACCTGCGATCTTTGGTGCGTTTGTGTCGTCGATCGACATGAACTCGGGCGCGCCGACCTTTGGGACGCCCGAGGCGTCGATGGTCACCTATGGCGCGGGCCAGTTGGCGCGTCGTCTGAACTTGCCGTTCCGTTCGGCGGGGTCGTTCTGCGGCTCGAAACTACCTGATGCGCAGGCCGCGTATGAGACCGCGAACTCGCTGAACATGGGTCTGATGGCCGGTGTGAACTTCATGCTGCATTCCTGCGGCTGGCTGGAAGGTGGTCTGGTGGCCGACTTTGAAAAGTTCGTCATGGATGCCGATCAGCTTGGCGTGCTGCACGGGCTGGCCAAGGGCGTAGCCTATGACGAAAACGCACAGGCGATGGACGCGATCCGCGAGGTTGGCCCGGGTGGTCACTATCTGGGATGCGCTCACACGCAGGCCAACTTCAAGGAAGCCTTCTGGAAAAGCGAAGTTCTGGACTATAAGCCGTTCGAGACATGGGAAGACGAAGGCGGCCGCGACACGCGTCAACTGGCGACGTCGCGGGTCGAGCATTTGCTGGCCAATTACCAACAGCCCCAACTCGACCCTGCGATCAATGCTGCTCTGAATGAGTACATTGAAAAGAAAAAGGCATCCATGCCGGACGCCTTCAGCTAAGTCATTGATATTGTGAGGCGCGGCTGGCTTTGAACAGTTGCGCCTCGCCCAGCAACGCGATCAGAATATCCAGGTGCCGAACCAGAGAATAGGCGGCGTCTTCGGCAGTCCGTTGCGCGTTCACCTCCTTTTCCATTTCTATCAGTCGCATCAGCGCCGCACCTGTCCCCGGCAGTGATCCATACCCCAGTATGCGTTGTAAGTGACGTTCACGATCATAATCCTGTGCGCCATGTTTTGCTGCGCGGGCCAATAGGCGTGGGCGGCGAAGGGTTGCGATCATGGTCATCAGGTCTTGCATTCAGAAGTTCCTAGTCTGTGTGGCAGTCCCTTTGTTTGTCACACAACCTAAGCGGGTGTTGCTTCAATCACCCTCTCGCCGAACTCTGACTTCATGAGTGTTTATGATTTTGAAACAAATCTAGTTCTTGTCTCCATCCGTTAACGAACGAGTAACGAAAGCGACTCTAGTTAGATTTGGTTAACCATTTCATTGGGGGCGATTGGGAACAGATTTTTTGTCGACGAGGGCAAGTAACTATGGAAAACAACATGGCTTTCACCATTCCGGCTTGGGTACCCGAAGGGGCGCAGAGATATCTGGCGCATACCGAAACCGGTCAGTCGATCCGCGACATCGCGCGGTCAGCAGGGTGCCATGCTTCAACCATTCTCAGACAAATTCGGCGCATCGAGTCACGGCGGGATGATCCGCTGGTGGATGCGGCGCTTCAGTCGCTGGCGGATAGGCATTTTTCCGATCCGCTGGATCAGGACGGTCTTTTTGCTGGGGCACAGGAGGACGAGACCGCCGCCGAGGACGAGTTCAACCGAGAAGCCCTGCGGGTATTGCGGCGTCTTTGTGAAACAGGGTCCGTACTGGCCGTTGCCGAGGATATGGACAAGGCAGTGGTCGTGCGGGATACGGGTGAACAGGCTGCAACCCGAACCGCTGTTGTGGATTGCGAGATCGCGCAGGCTCTGGCTTTGAAAGACTGGATTTCCTGCGACAATCCCGGGCGGATTTCCAGATATAGAATTTCGACTTCAGGGCGAACGGCGTTTAGCCAGCTTGTTGCCGAAGCAGAAAATCGGGCACGGGCGAGAAGCGAATTTGGAATGGCCGAGGCGCAGACTCCGTTTCAGCCAGAGGGGGATAAATAAGGGCAGTTCAGGCGCGAACCGGCAAAGACGTATCCGGTACAGTGCTGCAGAAAGCCCCCTTATTGGGCTGGCTCGCAGGCGGGACAAGGACGGCAAACCTTTTTTGGATGAAACGTTGGTCGGTGCCGGAGAGCGTTTGAGAGAAGACTTTGAACTGGCGCAAATCGGACCGCAAGTTGCTCAGAACTGGGATCACTTTCTAACAGCCGGTGGGAGAGGGAGCTTTGGGCAAAACGCTTCTGCCGATCGAGGCTCGTCTGACGCCCGCGACCGGGTCGAGCGCGCGCTTTCAGACCTCGGACCCGGTTTAAGTGACGTCGCGCTGCGGTGCTGTTGCTATTTGGAGGGGCTAGAGATGGCCGAAAAGCGCATGGGATGGTCTGCGCGCTCGGGCAAGATAGTTCTGCGGATCGCATTGCAGCGACTCAAAAGGCACTATGAGAAGCAGACCGAGAAAAACAGGCTGATCGGTTGAGGGTCACTCAATGAGCAAAGGTTGCAGATCCGCGTCGCGGTGATAGTCATGGGTTATGAATTTTACCCTTAGACAACTGCAGTATTTTTGTGCCGTAGCCGAGCAGCGTAATTTTGGCCGGGCGGCGCAGGTTTGCCATGTGTCTCAGCCTGCGCTTTCGGTTCAGATCAAAGCGCTGGAGGAAACGCTGGGCGGTTCCTTGTTCGAGCGTCAGGCGCGCGACATCCTGCTGACCCCGCTGGGGCGCGACGTTCTGGATCACGCACGGCAGGTTCTTGGCGCGGCCGATCGCTTGGATCAGTTCGCCAGAGATCAGTCAGGCGGTCATCGCTCTTTGTCCATAGGAATTATTCCGACTATCGCACCTTACATTTTACCGGGGGTTCTGGCCGGTCTGCGGACGGCCGATGTGTCGCTAAAGGTGCAAATCCGCGAGGCCCGAACAGAGCGTTTGCTATCCATGCTGCGAGCTGGCGAGATTGACGCAGGCGTTGTGGCGTTGCCGTCTGGAGGCAGTGAGCTTCACGAGGTGGCCTTGTTCAAGGATCGCTTTCTGCTGGCAGGCAGCGCAGGACGGTTGCAGTCGATGCCGAACGACCCAGAAGCACTGCGCCCCATAGACCTAAGGGCCACACAGCTCATGCTGCTAGATGACGGTCACTGCCTGACGGATCAAGCGTTGGAGGTGTGCGGTCAGGATAGAAGCAGTGGGCTTATCAACATGGGCGCGTCTTCATTGGCAACCTTGTCCCGTCTGGTGGCCGAAGGGTTCGGTCTGACATTGATGCCGGAACTTGCAGCTCGTGCAGAAGCCGAAGCTGTGCCGGGTTTGAAGTTGCAGCGTTTCGGCGCTCCGCAACCTTACCGCACGATTGGATTGGTGCGCCGCGAATCGACGGGGCAGGAGGCTTGGTTTGACAGCTTGGCCGAAGTCATCCGACTCGTGGGAGAGGATATCGTCAACGCGACCAGAACATGAAAAGACCCGCCAAAGGCGGGTCTTAGTGTCACTCATTCAGAGCAGTTTAAGCCAGCTCAGGCTCTTTGGCTTCGTCCAGATGCTTCATCAGGTTCTCCGGCGACGAAACGCCGTAGGGGTCTTCGGGGCAGTTGTCCATCAGACCGGGTTCTTCAAACCACGCTTCGACGACGCCGTCATTTACGATGGCAGCGTAGCGCCAGGACCGCATTCCGAATCCAAGGTTGTCCTTGTCAACCAGCATACCCATTTTCCGGGTGAATTCACCGGAGCCATCGGGGATGACTTTGACATTCTTCAGGCCCTGATCCTGAGCCCATTTGTTCATGACAAAGCTGTCATTGACCGACATGCAGTAAATCTCGTCGATACCCTTCGCGGCGAAATCCGCGTGACCGTTCTCAAAGCCCGGCAACTGATAGGTAGAGCATGTCGGCGTGAATGCACCCGGCAGTGAAAATAGGATAACCCGCTTACCCGCAAAGTAGTCCGCGGTGGTTTTGTCTTCCCAGCGGAACGGGTTTGGGCCTTCGATGGCCTCATCGCGCACGCGGGTGTGAAAGGTGACAGCAGGTAGTGTCGCGCCGGTTTTCATAAACAAGCTCCTGTGATTCAAGGTGGGTTTTAGCGCTGTTTAAAACAGTTCTAAACTGGCTTCAACGCTCGAATTGCTGCGATGGCAAATGACGGTAGGTCACTGAAATAATGCTCATATACCGGGCGCAAAAGCGAAAGGAAGCAGCAAATGCTGCACCGCAATATGGGCGCTGCATGGCTGATATGTCCCTGTGGCATAGTACATGCAGACGTACTATGTTAGAGCACAGCAAATTGACCCAAAGTCAGGAAAGCCAGCCGTGCGTGATCTGAAGATCCCCGAACAACGTCACCCTGAAAAGGCGCATAAGCCGGACAATGCGCAGCCCAAAAAGCCAAGCTGGATTCGCGTCAAAGCGCCGGGTGGCAAGGGCTATGCGGACACGCGCAAGATCATGCGTGACAACAACCTTGTTACCGTGTGCGAAGAAGCCGGCTGTCCGAATGTGGGCGAATGCTGGAGCCAAGGTCACGCGACCATGATGATCATGGGCGAAATCTGTACCCGGGGTTGCACGTTCTGCAACATCGCCACAGGGCGTCCCGACGCATTGGACGTGTTTGAGCCCGGACGTGTTGCGCACGCGGTTGAAAAGCTGGGCCTAAATCATGTGGTCATAACCTCTGTTGATCGGGATGACCTTGAAGATGGCGGCGCGGACCACTTTGCGCAGACAATTCGTGCAGTTCGGCATCGTTCGCCCAAGACCACGATCGAGATTCTGACTCCCGACTTTCTAAAATGCGATCCGTCGGTTCTTGAAACCGTGGTCGAGGCCAAGCCAGATGTGTTCAATCACAATCTTGAAACAGTGCCGGGCCTTTACCCCGAGGTTCGCCCCGGCGCGCGATACTTCCACTCTTTGCGCTTGTTGCAGCGTGTAAAAGAGCTTGATCCGTCGGTCTTTACCAAGTCCGGCATCATGGTCGGGCTGGGCGAGGATGAACAGCAGGTTCGTCAGGTCATGGACGACATGCGCGCCGCAGACATCGACTTTCTGACTATCGGCCAATACCTTCAGCCGACGACCAAACACCATGGTGTGGATCGGTTCGTCACACCGGAGGAGTTCGCCTCGTATGAAAAAGCGGCGTATGGCAAGGGATTCCTGATGGTTTCCGCAACCCCATTGACCCGGTCGTCTTACCACGCCGGTGATGATTTTGCGCGCTTGCGGGACGCTCGGCAAAAAATGTTGGAGCGGGGGTGACCCCTGACACGATATCGCGGCTGGTCCGTCTGCGTCGTGAACTTCATCAGTATCCCGAACTGTCCGGGCAAGAGCAAAACACTGCCGCTCGGGTCGCCAGGGAACTAGCTGAGCTTGGAGCGGACCGCGTTGTTGCCGGGATAGGTGGGCACGGGGTCGCTGCGATTTTCGACAGCGGGATCGCGGGACCAACGGTTGCGGTTCGCTGTGAATTGGACGGGTTGCCAATTCAGGAACAAAGTGACGTGGACTATGTGTCCCGTGTCCCTGACCGGGGACATCTGTGCGGACATGATGGCCATATGGCTATGGTGCTTGGGGTTGCCGAAGAAATCGGCCGCGCGCGTCCTAAGAAGGGCCGCGTGGTTTTGATTTTTCAACCGGCTGAAGAAACCGGAAAAGGCGCGTTGGCCTTTCGAGCGGATCGGCAGTTTGCCAAAATTGCACCGGACTATGTGTTCTCGCTTCATAATTTGCCCGGCTTGGGCCTCGGCAAGGTCCAGATTTGTACGGGTGCGGCCAACTGTGCGTCGCGCGGAATGAAGATTGCCCTGACAGGCAAAACGTCTCATGCGGCGGCGCCCAAGGATGGCGTTTCTCCGGCTGGTGCGCTGTCTGCTTTGATGCCGAAGATGGCCGAGTTAGGGGCAGGAGGCGCGTTAGATGATGCCTTCGCGCTGACCACTGTGACCCATGCCAGTTTGGGCGAGCCTACGTTTGGGGTCTCTCCGGGCAAGGCCGAGCTTTGGGTCACCTTGCGCACGGTGACTGACGTCAGAATGCAGCAGTTGATGGCCGAAGCCGAGGCGCTGGCCACGCAGCACGCCGAGGCGGACGGGCTTCAATGCCAGATTCTCTACGATGATGTGTTCGATTCCTGTGTGAACCACGCGGACGCAGTCGCAATTTTGGCCTCTGCGTGTAAAGCAGGTCGCGTCGAGCATGAAATGACGGAAAACCCGCAGAAGTTTTCCGAGGACTTCGGGCAGTTTTCAAAAGGTGCGATAACTGCAATGCTCTGGCTGGGTGCAGGTCAGGATCACCCGCAACTACACAACCCGGATTACGACTTCCCGGATGCCATTATCCCCGTTGGAACGGGCATCTTCGTAAATTCAATCCGGTCGTTGCTAGGGTAAAGGTCTACTTCACCAGATCCCCGACAATGCCCACGGCTTCGATAACCGTGCGAGTGTCGTCTGAAATCGAAACGATCTCATCGTCTATCCGGACATAGCGTTGACCGGGTGGCAGAGGCTTGAGGTTCCAGCCATCGAGATCGTCCAGGTAGTCAAAATCAAGATCATCGGGCAGTTTATTGCCGCGTGTATAGCGCTTGACCTGACCTGGCGGGACACCAACGCCCTTGTTCGATTTTAGCGGCTTTTCCACCTTGACCTTGTCAGCACCTTTGCCTTTGGCCTTGTTGTCTTTTGCGTCTGCTATTCCTGCCGAGGCCGCAACAGCAAATGCAATTAGAACGCTGGTTGAAAAAAACTTCATGAACGAACTCCTCCCAATTCATTGGAAGGTAGTCTGATCGAATATCGTTTGTCTATTGATATTCCATTTGCTGAATTTGGTGCGCTAGCGCATTGGGGACCGTGCGGGTTCCAGTCGTCCCCATTCTGGCCACCACCCCATGTATTCAATTCCGCCGATTGCCAGAGCTATGAGGATTGCGCCAAACACCAACTTGACCCGCCGCTCGGACGGCGGGTTTCGCGCCCATTGAGACATGCGCAGCAGATGCCGAGGGTTCATGGTGCGTTATCCATCTTCGACGAAACGCACCTTTCCGATGAAGGGCAGGTTGCGGTTGCGCTGAGCGTAGTCGATGCCATAGCCCACAACGAACTCGTCCGGAATTTCAAACCCGATCCAGTCTGAACGAAAATCGACTTCACGCCGACTGGGTTTGTCCAGCAATGCGATGGATTTCAACCGGCTAGGCTTACGGCTGTTCAAGAGTTTGGTGACATGGTTCAACGTGTGACCGGTATCAACGATGTCTTCTACGACCAGCACATCGCGCCCCTCGATAGCGCCCCGCAAGTCCTTGAGAATGCGAACTTCCCGGCTGCTTTCCATCGAATCTCCGTAGGATGACGCCTCGAGAAAATCCACCTCGATCGGAAGATCCAGTTCCCGAACAAGATCGGCAATGAAAACGAAGCTGCCGCGAAGCAGTCCAACCACGACGAGTTTGTCGGTCTTGTCAAATTCCTGCGTAATCTCGCGGCAAAGTTCCTCGATCCGAGCAGCGATCGCCTTTGCCGAGATCATCTCATCTATCACATATGCGCGGTCGGTCATCGTTGCCCCCTTGATCTTTGGCGCGCAACATACGACATGACGCGCCATTGTCACCTGTAAATACCGGAACGCCATGCCTACACATTCCGAGACACGTCACCTGCCATATACGGCTCAGCAGATGTATGACCTTGTCGCGGATGTGGCCAAGTATCCTCAGTTCCTGCCGTGGTGCGCTGCGGCCCGTATCCGTCGCACCTATGCCGCGGGTGAGGCGCAGGTGCTTGAGGCCGATCTTGTGATCTCATTCAAGGTCTTCCGCGAACGCTTTGGCAGTCGGGTAACGCTGCATGCTGAACAGCGAAAAATCGACACCGAATATCTGGACGGACCGTTCAAATACATGAAGTCCGACTGGCATTTTCAGGAGGCACCCGACGGTGGGTGCAATATTTCGTTCCACGTCGATTTTGAGTTCAAGAACGCCATTCTTCAGGGCATCATTGGTGTTGTCTTCAACGAGGCGATGCACAGGATCGTTCAGGCGTTCGAGAGCCGGGCCGCCGATTTATACGCCTAAGTCTTTACCCGCGATGGGCGCACGCTAGACTGCGCCTCATGACCGATTTCACCTCAGCTCTGGCCGAGTTTGCATCCGGCCCAATTTCGACTTCGTCTCAGACGCGCATCGTGACGTCCCTTTCGGTACTTGATTGGATGGCCGTCGGTCGTGCGGGTGCCGGCGAACCCGTGTCCGTGACAGTTCGCGATCTGGTTCTGGACGAAGGCGGCACGGGGCAGGCGCATCTGTTTGGTGGTGGCCGCGCACCCCTGCGAGGGGCGGCATTGGCCAACGGGACCGTTTCCCATGCTCTGGATTACGACGACACTCATTTCGCTCATATCGGGCACCCGTCGGTCGCGGTGCTGCCTGCGGCGTTGGCGCTGTGCGAATGGGATGATCGGATTCTTGTAGACTTTCTGGAATCCGCTTTGGTCGGGATGGAGCTGTCCATTCGGATGGGGCTTTGGCTAGGACGGGATCACTATCAAGCCGGGTTCCACCAAACCGCAACCTCCGGCGCGTTCGGGGCGGCGGTTGCAGCGGGCCGGGTGCTTGGTTTCAACGTTGAAGAGATGTGCAAAGTTCTGGGTCTGACATCCACCCGGGCAGCAGGTCTGAAAGCCCAGTTTGGAACGATGGGCAAACCCTATAATGCCGGGCTTGGAGCATCGGCAGGCGTCGAGGCCGCGTTGCTGGTCGCCAAGGGGTTTGAACCCAGTTTGGATGCCCTGGAAGGGCCGTTTGGCTTCGGCACAACGCATAAAGGTCAGTCCGATGTCGGCGCGGCTTCGGCGGGATTGGGCGAAGAATGGCTGTTCGATACAGTCAGCCACAAGTTTCATGCCTGTTGCCACGGCCTACATGCGGCACTTGAGGCCGCCTTGGAACTGGATATAGCGGAACCGGAAGTGGCCGAGATCAAGGTCAGGACTCATCCCCGCTGGATGAGTGTGTGCAATCAGATGTCGCCTACGACGGGGTTGGGGGCCAAGTTTTCCTATCGGACCGTGATTGCGATGCAGGCGCTGGGATATGACACTGCGTTGCCTGCCAGCTATTCCGAAAAAACATGCGCCGATCCGCGTTTGCTTTCGTTGCGTGACCGCGTGACCGTAGAGGCAGATGAGACGCTATCCGAAACCCAAGCCCACCTGACCCTTCTGCGCCGCGACGGGATAAGCAAGGAGGCAAGCCATGACCTTTTGGCCACGCTGCCCTTGGCCGAGCGAGAGGACCGGGTGCGCGGCAAGGCCGCCAAACTGATCGGAGGCGATGAGGCGGACGCGATCTGGTCGATGCTGCGCACCGGAGGCCGCGCCCGCGATCTGGCAAAACTGCTGGCGGGTTAGGCCACGCGCCAGTGCAGCGGAAATCCGGGGTCGAACACCGTGACGGGGCCGTCACCGGATTCAATCTTGTCGGGATACACGACCGGTTCGCCCTTGGTCAGAGTGATCGTGCCTTCATTCACCGGTAGGCCATAGAAACCGGGGCCGTTGAGCGAGGTAAACCCTTCCAGCTTGTCCAGCGCGCCTTCGCGGTCGAACATCTCGGCCACCAGCGACATGGTGTTCGTCGCGGTGAAACACCCGGCGCAGCCACAGGCCATTTCCTTGTTCGCATCCGTATGCGGCGCGCTGTCAGTTCCAAGGAAGAACCGCGCGTCGCCCGAGGTCGCGGCGGCCAGTAGCGCCAGCCGGTGTTCCTCGCGCTTGGCGACGGGCAGGCAGTAGTAATGCGGCTTGATCCCACCAACCAGAATATGGTTGCGGTTGATGATCAGGTGATGCGCGGTGATCGTCGCGCCCAGATCGACGTCATTGGCTTTGACATAGTCCACACCGTTCGCGGTGGTGATATGCTCCATCACAACGCGCAGGCCGGGCGTGGCTTTGCGGATCGGGTCCAGTACGCGGTCGATGAACACCGCCTCGCGGTCGAAAATGTCGATATCCGCATCCGTGACCTCGCCATGCACACACATGGGCAGGCCGATCTCGGCCATCTTCTCCAGCACCGGGCGCACCTTGTCGAAATCCCGCACGCCCGAGGCCGAATTGGTCGTGGCCCCCGCCGGGTACAGCTTGACCGCCTTGATCAGCCCGCTGGCATGGGCTGCGGCGACATCCTCGGGGTCTGTATCTTCGGTCAGATACAGGGTCATCAACGGCTCGAACGTCATCCCATCGGGCAGGGCAGCCAAAATACGGTCGCGATAAGCGGCTGCCTGCTCGCCACGAACGACGGGCGGCACAAGGTTCGGCATGATGATCGCACGCGCAAAATGGCGCGCGGTTTCGGGCAGGACGGCCTCCAGCATTGCGCCATCGCGCAGGTGCAGATGCCAGTCGTCGGGGCGGCGGATCGTCAGGGTATCGGTCATGGCCCCCGGCTATCACAGCGCGCACCAAGGTGAAAAGCCCCGAATGGCGCGCGGCACCCTGTCAACTTGTCGGAACGTCGTAAGCCGCCGGAAACCTCTCGGTCTTGACGCGCACGCGCCGTCGTGACCTCTTGTGCCGAAGGGGAGAATGTCATGACGCAGCCAAATTCCATCGACGCCGTTCAGACCATGCTGGGCGAACAGGGTTACGTCTGCGGACGGGCCTTGGCCACGGTCGTCTTCCTGTCGCTGAAACTGGGCCGCCCTCTGTTTCTTGAGGGCGAGGCCGGTGTCGGCAAAACCGAGATTGCCAAGGCACTGGCGGCCGGTCTGAACCGCCGCCTGATCCGCTTGCAATGCTACGAAGGGTTAGATGCGTCTTCTGCCGTTTACGAGTGGAACTTCCCCGCGCAGATGGTGGCGATCCGAACGGCCGAGGCGTCGGGCGGCGCAGACCGAGGCGCGCTGCAGACCGAGCTTTTCTCGGACGACTACCTGATTGAACGACCTTTATTGCAGGCCATGCGCCCGGATGAACACGGTGCACCGGTCCTGTTGATAGACGAACTCGATCGCACGGATGAGCCGTTCGAGGCCTTCCTGCTCGAAGCTCTTAGCGATTTTCAGGTCACGATTCCCGAACTTGGCACCGTCAAAGCGCCCGAGCCACCCATTGTCATCGTCACCTCAAACCGCACGCGCGAAGTGCACGACGCGCTCAAACGCCGCTGCCTCTACCATTGGGTCGACTACCCTGACTTCGACCGAGAAATCGAAATCCTCCACGCCCGCGCGCCCGAAGCAGCCGAAGCGCTTAGCCGTGAGGTTGTAGCCTTCGTCCAGCACTTGCGCACTGAAGACCTCTTCAAGAAGCCCGGCGTAGCCGAGACAATCGACTGGGCCAAATGCCTGCTGGCGCTTGACGTAATCAACCTCAGCCCCGAAGTGATCGGCGACACATTGGGCGCGATCCTGAAATACCAGGATGACATCCAGAAGCTGCAAGGCTCCGAAGCAAAACGTATTCTGGACGAAGCCAAAGCCACGCTTGAACCGGCCTGATGCTTCTTCTGTTCAAAAACACTTCGGGGGTATGGGGGCAGAGCCCCCATGACGTCTGATGGTAGAACAACTCCCGCTGGATATCCCCGAAAACCCCAAGCTGGCGCAGAACATTACACATTTTGCGCGGGCGTTGCGAAAGGCAGGCTTGCCCATCGGCACAGGACGCGTTGTTGATGCCATCCGGGCTGTTCAGGCCGCCGGATTTTCCGAGAAACAGGATTTCTATTGGACCCTGCACGCCTGTTTCGTGAATCGGCCAGAACACCGCACCGTCTTCGCTCAGGTCTTTCGCATGTACTGGCGCGATCCGCGTTACATGGAGCACATGATGGCCATGATGCTCCCTGCTGTGCGCGGCGTTCAAGAAGAACGCAAAGCCGACGCGGGTGAAAAACGTGCGGCCGAGGCGTTGCTGGATGGAGTAGAGCGCGACCTGCCCGAGGCGTCGGATTCAGAAGAAGAAACGGAACTTGAAATTGATGCCTCGCAAACCGCGTCTTCCGAAGAACGGTTGCGTAGTCTGGACTTTGAACAGATGAGCACAGCCGAGATCGCTCAGGCAAAACGGATTCTGTCGCGCCTGACGCTTCCGGTGAAGCCCATTGAATCGCGCCGGGGTCAGTCAAACCATCTGGGGCAACGCATCGACCGCGCACGAACATTGCGCGCAGCAATGCGGCAAGGTGGTGAGTTGCGAGATATTGCGCATCTCAAACCGAAACCGCGCTGGCCCAATCTTGTTGTGCTTTGCGATATTTCGGGGTCTATGAGCCAATACAGCAGGATTATTCTGCATTTCCTTCATACGGTTTCAAACGCAAAAGGGGCAGGCTGGGCCAAGGTTCACGCGTTTACCTTTGGAACTCGACTGACCAACATCACACGACACTTGCAACAACGCGATGTGGATGCGGCTCTGGCCGCAGCCGGGGCCGAAGCGCAGGATTGGGAAGGGGGAACGCGCATCGGCGATTGCCTTCACGCCTTCAATCGCGATTGGTCTCGCCGAGTTATGGGGCAGGGCGCGGTCGTGCTTTTGATTTCCGACGGGTTGGATCGCGGAGAACCCGAAGCATTGGCGAAGGAAATGGAACGTCTGCACCTTTCGGCCAGGCGCCTGATCTGGCTCAACCCATTGCTGCGCTGGGATGGATTCGCGCCGAAAGCGCAGGGTGTTGCTGCGATGCTTCCGCATGTTGACAGCTTTAGGGCAGGCCATTCTATTGCTTCGCTAGAGGATTTGGCCTCTGTCATCTCAAAACCTGATGACGTGGGTGAGAAAGCGCGGTTGTTGACCGCGCTTTCGGATTGAAAATCAGCTCAGCTGCTCTTCGTTGCACTTACGCGCCATTTCCATTGCCTTGTAGGTGCCCGTCAGATCAACGGTGAACGCAAACTCTTTCTCAGGAAAGACGACCATGACCTTTTGCTTGGCAATGTCATCGGCAAATTGAGGATCGTCCGAAAGGACATATCCACCCGAATAGCCCTTGGTAATGTTACCCTTCATGCCAGTCGCTTCGCCAACATAGAGGTTCTCACCCAGCAGAATCGCAACGGCCTCGGTATCGCCGCGCTTGATGTCCGTTTCCTCTTTGGTGAAGACACCCACGTACCCAACGGCGCGATCTTCGGTCAGTCCCATCTGCACGACGTTTTCGGCATCATCAACGGCTTCGATCAGGCAGGTCTTTTTGTCTTGGTCGATGAATACTTTCCATCCCTCGACCTCGCCATAACGCAGGAACGTGTCAGCAGACGCTATGGTTGAAGTGAGAAGACCAACGGCAATTCCCAGTGTAAAAATGCGTTTCAACTCTTTGTCTCCGTTGTGAAAAATTGGTTCGGTGCCCGTCAGAGCAATCCAACGGTAGGCACACGCTAGAACGTGATCCCGTGACAATCAACGATTTGAATGAGTTGTCTTGAACTGAGCCTTTTTGTGCCGAAGTTCATTTCCTGTTCGGAAGGTGCGGCGGGGCTGTGATGATATTGGCCTTTAGGCTTACTTTTCATTGCGCCAAACCTGCCTATGTTGATTGTGAACTCGCCGGGAGGGTGCAATGGACAGATTCGACAACAGCCCAGAGACGGCATTGCGCTGGTACAAGGAAGGTAAATCCGCTGCTCTTGCCACTGTCGTCGAAACTTGGGGCAGTGCTCCGCGCCGGGTTGGAGCGCAACTTGTGATAGGCGGGGACGGTCAGATCGAAGGATCAGTCTCGGGCGGGTGTGTCGAAGGCGCGGTCATCGTTGAAGCATTAGAAGCCATTGAAGAAAAAGAGGCGCGACTTCTGGAATTCGGTGTCAGTGACGAAGACGCATTTGCTGTGGGGCTCGCCTGTGGGGGCACGATCCGGGTTCTGGTTGAACCAATCGGCAGCGTGCTTTCAGACTCTATGTTGCAGGAGTTGGTAGAAGCTCGCGCTGCCCGAGAGCCGTTGGTTTACGAGGTCAACGTGGAAACAGGGCACCGGGCCTTGCGTCGCGACGCCTATCCTCAGCGCCTGCGTATGGATCGATCAGGCTTTGAGGAAGACGGAAAGACATTTGTAGCGGTTCACAACCCCCCGCTGCGGTTAATCATTGTTGGGGCGGTGCATATCGCTCAGGCGCTGGTGCCTATGGCACGGATCGCGGGATATGATCCGGCAATCATCGACCCACGGGATGCTTTCGCCTCAAATGCGCGCTTCCCAGGAGAAACCATTCTAACCGACTGGCCGGATGAAGCCGTTGCCAAACTCGGATTGGATTCGCGCACCGCCGTCGTTTTGCTGACCCATGACCCCAAGTTGGACGATCCGGCGCTTGAGTCAGCGCTTCGGGCCGGCGTGTTCTACATTGGTGCTTTGGGGTCCACCCGAACACACGCGAAACGTGTCGCCCGACTGACCGAGGCTGGTTTCACCGAAGCCCAGATCGGCCGAATTCACGGCCCGATCGGTCTGGACATCGGCGCGGCAGACCCGTCAGAGATTGCCGTGGCAATTCTGGCTCAGATGACCGCTGTTCTAAGAGGTAAAGCGTGAAGTTCGGACCCGTTCCCGTAGCCGATGCAAACGGTGCAATTCTGGCCCACTCGGTTCAGGTCGGCGAGGGCAAACTGCGTAAGGGTATTGTGCTTGCGTCTGAACATCTCGATCAGTTGGCGGCCTCGGGTCACACTTCGGTAACGGTTGCGCGGCTGGAACCCGGCGACTGCCATGAAGACGACGCCGCGCGGATGCTGGCGGACGCGCTTGCACCGGACCCCAAGGCCGCCGGGCTGCGCGTGACGCCGCCCTTCACCGGCCGAGTGAACCTGCTTGCCGATGGGCCGGGCGTTGTCGTTCTTGATGTCGACGCGCTTGAGGAATTCAATCGGGTCAATCCGATGATCACCGTGGCGACTGTTCCGCAGTATCAGCAGATGACCGAAGGCGGGATGGTCGCGACGATTAAGGTCATCTCCTATGCCGTTCCGGGGGACGATGTGCTGCACGCCTCCCGTCTTGCCACTGCTTCAATTCAGTTGGTCCCGCCGACGCTGAAAACAGCAGGGCTTGTGGTGACCGATATTCCTGGCGGACCGTCCAACGAAAAGGGCATAGCGGCGATCCGAAACCGGGTCGAAGCCTTGGGGATGGAGATGACCGACGTACGCATTGTCCCGCATAAGCCCGAGCCTTTGGCCGAAGCGATTGCGGCAATGTCGGGTGATCTGGTGATGATTCTGACCGGCTCTGCAACATCTGACGCATATGATGTTGCACCCCAAGCGGTTCGCGCAGCCGGAGGGCAGGTTGATCGTTTTGGCATGCCTGTTGATCCCGGAAATCTGTTGTTATTAGGGTCGTTGCACTCCCGGCCAGTGATCGGGTTGCCGGGATGTGCACGCTCTCCTGCTTTGAACGGGGCCGACTGGGTTCTGTCACGCGTGGCGTGCGGGGTCGAGACAACGGGTATTGATATTGCCGGGATGGGCGTGGGCGGCTTGCTCAAGGAAATTCCGACGCGGCCACAACCAAGATCTTCACGAAAGCGATAAAGTTCTTTCCCGCAATTCGCCAAGCGGTGGAACAATCGCAGTTTTTTGTTCTCAAATGAAAATCCCCGTGTTTAACTCTGGCTAAGGGAAAACACGAAATGGGAGGATTTCATGACACAGGTCTCGATGACTGTGAACGGCGTTGCTGTGAGCGGTGAGGTTGAGGGTCGGACGTTATTGTCTGGTTTTTTGCGTGATCATTTGGGGATGACGGGGACGCATGTTGGGTGTGACACGGCGCAGTGTGGGGCGTGTGTTGTGCATGTGGATGGTCAGGCTGTGAAGTCGTGCAACATGCTTGCGCTCGAGGCGGATGGGGCTGATGTCGGTACGA